>CAWFLS010000022.1:0-45131 GCA_963816675.1 uncultured Chloroflexia bacterium | reverse complement strand
GTGCAGCCCTGAGGACCCCGAGGAGCGACGCGCCGAAGAGGACGCCGGTCGGGGCGAGCACGGCAGCCACGTTGGCGACGGCCACAGCCTCGCGCGAGAGCGGCCGCGGCCCCTCAATCGGAAGCCGGATAATTTATGGCGAGAAGGTCGCACGTCCGACAGGAGTTGGGCTTCGGGGACTGGTACCGCATAGGGCTCGTTCGTGCGGTTCGGTGAGCACCACAACATTCGGTGTGGCAGTCAGCACAGGCCCACAAGATGTTGTGGTTTGGAGCTGGTACCGCATACCGGATTTCCAGTGAACCGTCGAATGCGTCTCAGCCGCGTTCGCCCAGTACCAACATGAGACGCATGAGACACAATCCATAAGGGTTCAGATCGGGCGAAACGCTCTCGACGTTCAGGTCGCCGAAGGTCGGCCTTGGCGCGGTTGCCGCTCGCGGATTGAATCTCATCCGATTACATGCAACGTCTGGACCGAATGGATCGCAACCACCGACGACGTGGAGCGCATGGCGCTGCCGCGGATGCTGGCGCTGGCCGAGGCGGTCTGGTCGCCGCGCGCGGCCCGCGACTGGGCCAGTTTTGCGGGGCGGCTGCCGGCGCACCTGGCCTGGCTGGAGCGCTGGCCGGCCAACTTCGGCCGGCAGTCCTAGGCGGCGCAATCATCGTCTGTTCTCAAAGGAGCCTATGACCACCGACGCCGAATTGATCCAGACGATTGACCAGCTCGTGCAGGCCGCCTACCCGGCCGACGAACCCGGCGCGGCGGTGATCGTGGTGCGCGAGGGCGAAGTGATTTATCGCGCGGCGCGGGGCATGGCGCATCTCGAGCTGGGTGTGCCCCTCGAGCCCGACATGGTCTTCCGCATCGGCTCGATCACCAAGCAGTTCACGGCGGTGGCGATACTGATGCTTGCGGAAGAAGGCAAGCTGGCGCTGGACGACTCGCTCACCCGATTCCTGCCCGACTATCCCACCCACGATCACGTCATCACCATCGAGCACCTGCTGACGCACACCTCTGGCATCAAGAGCTACACCAGCATGCCCGAATGGATGCCCCTCTGGCGCAAGGACTTCACCGTCCAGGAAATGATCGACTTCTTCAAAGATCAGCCGATGGATTTTGCGCCCGGCGAGCGCTTTGCCTATAGCAACTCCGGCTACCATTTGCTGGGCGCCATTGTTGAAAAGGCCTCCGGGCAAACTTACCAACAATTCATCCAGCAGCGCATCTTTGACCCGTTGGGCATGACGCATTCCTACTACGACATGCCGCAGCCCATCATCCCGCGCCGGGCGGCCGGCTACGACAAGGGGCCGGCCGGCTACACCAACACGGAATACCTCAGCATGACCCAGCCGTATTCGGCGGGCGGTTTGGCCTCGACGGTGGACGACCTGGCGCTTTGGGACGCGGCGCTGTACACCGGCCAACTACTGAGGCCGAAGACACTCGAGCCCGCACATGTGACCCACAAGCTCGCGGACAGTTCGGAGACTGAATATGGGTACGGCTGGTCTATCAGCCAGTTCGCCGGCCGCAGGCTGATTTCCCATGGCGGCGGCATCCCCGGCTTTTTGTGCTCCGCCCAGCGGCTGCCTGAAGACGGCCTTTATGTCGCCGTGCTATCCAACAGCACCGGCCGCGACCCCGGCGAGTTAGCCATCAAGATCGTCGGCTGGCTCGTCGGCCAGCCCTTCGTCGTTCCGGAGCCGATCGAGCTCGACCCGGAAGTGCTGGCGCGTTATGCCGGGGACTATGAAAGCCCCGACCTCGGCAAATGGAAGGTGCATCACGAAGACAACCAGCTCATGGCCCAGCCGGGCGAAAACGGCCCGCGCATGGCGCTGGTTCCGTTTTCGACCCATGAATTCTTTATCAAAGACCGGACGCTGGACCACGTGACCTTCACCAGCGATGAGGCCGGCGCGGTGACCGGCTTCGAGATCCGTGGGCCGTTGGGCAAACCCATGATCGTTAGCCGGGTTGCGCCGGCGGGCCAGCCTACATAACCGAAGGGGATTGCATGTTCGCCACTGCCACGCCCGAACAAGTGGGTCTGTCGTCCAGCCGCCTGGCCGAGCCCCGTGCCGAGTTGCCGCAGTCGCTAGCGGATCACGGCCAGCTTGTCGCGCGATGGCTGCCGTCGTCGTCCGTCGGGCCGTCGTGGGCGCGATCGCCCGGGCTCGCGGGGAGACGATCCGATCCCCGCCAGCCAGCCGGTTCGGGGCGCGCTGAGCGTGCGATACCCGTTGACGCTCCAGGTGAACGCGACGACGTACTCGGTGGAGATCGATGCCGGTCGGACCCTGCTGTCCGTTCGCGCGGCGAGTCCTGGGCTGACCGGTACCAAGGAGGGCTGCGACGATTCCGAGGACCCTTCGCCGTCGATCAGCACTGGACAGCCACGGTACGGAGGGCTGTAGTTCCGTGGCCCGCCCCGGCGCGCCGATCGTGTCCGCCGCCGGAGGATCGCGTCATCAGTGTTCGGAAGGAGGCAATGATGAGAGCACGAACAGGATGGCCGACCGCCGAGCTAGCTACGTCAGCACGGCGACAGGGCATGACGAGCCCATCGTCGGCACGTCATCCCGAAGCCCCACCGTGCTTGCAATGACGTCGCCTTGCCTACGCGGTCGAAGCGGCTCGAAGATCTGCAATGACCTCCGTTGCGACTGTGCGGAGGATCGGCTCATCACCGCGAGCGGGCGCGACAGTCGAGAAATCGGTGAACCCAAGGCGAAGGTGACGCGCGACGAAGTCGCGGTAGTCGTCGACCGACCGGAGCGCGTCGCTCGTCGCCCAGGTCGAGCGACGGATCTTCCGCCGGGTCCCGGCCGATCTCGCGACACGCGGCGTCCAGCCGCGCGATCCGCTCGGCAAGCTCGGCTTCGACCCCCTCCGTCGCGGTCCCGGGCATCGCGGCGAAGCTGTCCCATTGATCGGCGTATCGCGCCGCGATCCGGAGCATCCGGGGCCGGTGGGCGGCGATCAGGAGAGGGATGCGCGGGCGCTGGATCGGTGCCGGTCGCAATCGTGCGTCGTCGAGCCGATAGAAACGACCCGAGAAGGTCGTCCGTTCCTGGCCCATCAGGGCGGAGATCAGCTGGATCGCCTCCTCGAAACGGTCGACTCGTTCCACGGGTTCGGGCAGGTCGATGCCATAGCGCTGGTGTTCGTCGACATTCCAGCCGGTCCCGAGGCCGAGGATCAGCCGGCCATCGCTGAGCGTGATCGACCGTCACCGCCTCCTTCAGCAACAGAGCCGGGTGCCGGAAGGTGTTGCTGGAGACGAGGATCCCGATCCTGATCCGGCTCGTTCGCGCCGCGATCGCGGAGAGCAACGTCCAGCCTTCGAGGCACCCGTTCTCCGGCGGGCCGTCGGTGTCGACGAGGTGATCGACCAGCCACGCGTGATCGAATCCCAGCTCCTCGGCCATCTGGAACTCGTCGAGGACCTGCGGCCACGACTTGTTGGCCTGACTGAGGAAAAGGCCGAAGCGAGGCGCTGAAGTGGACCGCGTCCGACGGTCTTCCCTCGGTATCCCTTGAGTCATAGCCGTTGCTCCCGACTGAGGTAGCGCTGGATGAGGACGACTGCGATCAGGAACGCGCCACTGACGACCTGCTGGAAATACGAGCTGAGGGTCCCGACCTGGTTGATGACGTTGTTGATGACGTTCAGCAGCAGCACCCCAGCGAGAGTCCCGAGGATCGACCCGGATCCGCCCGTCAGGAGCGTGCCCCCGATCACGACAGCGGCGATGGCCTGGAGCTCGAGACCGACCCCGATGGTCGATTGGCCCGACGACGAACGGGCGGCGACCAGAAGGCCCGCCAGTCCTGCCAGGAGCCCGCTCGCCAGGTACATCACCGTCTTGACTCGCGCGATCGGGAGGCCCATAAGCCTGGCGGCGTCCTCGTTGCCGCCGATCGCCGTGACGGCGACGCCGTAGCGCGTGCGGTTCAGCACCAACCAGCCGATCAGGAAGGCGATGCCGGCGATCACGATCGGGACCCGGATACCGACGACCGAGCCCTGCCCGAGCCAGCTGACGGCCAGACCGTCCTGGATATGGAAGATCAGGTTGCCCTCGTCAGACACCGCGAAAGCCAGACCACGGGCAAAGAGGAGCGCGCACAGAGTGACGATGAAGGCGGCCATCCGCGCCCGGGCGATCAGCAGGCCGTTCGCAAGTCCGATCAGGCCGCAGACGCCGAGGGGCAACAGGATCGCGACGAGGGTGCCGTATTGCGACCCGAAGGCTGCGAGCACAGCCGAAAGCGCGAGAAGGGACCCGACGGACAGGTCGATCCCACCGCCGATGATCACGAAGGTCATGCCGACCGCGACAAGTCCGAGGAAGGAGCTCGCCTCCAGGATGTTGAGGAAATTGTCGATGCTCGCGAACCGAGTCCCGAAGATCAGCGAGGCGAGCAGCGTGACCACGACCAGCGCCACGAATGCGCCACCACGCTGGAGCGTCCCCGCGACGCGCTCCCGGCGCGTCGCCGCTCGCTCGATCTCATCGGCGCCGGCGGCGCCGCCGGCGACGGCAGGACCCTGATGGCCCGCGGCCGCGGTCACGATTCGACCCGCTGACGCTGGATGAAGACCGCGGCGAGGATGATCAGCGCCTGGACCATCCGCGTCGCCGAATTGGGCAGGTTATGGGTGATCAAGGTCGCAGCGATCAGTTGCATCAGCATCGCTCCCGCCAGCGTGCCGACGATGCGCACGCGGCCGCCGGACAAGGGAGTCCCGCCGACAACGACCGCCGTGATCGCGCTCAGTTCGATGAGGTTCCCGACGAACGAAGGGTCTGAAGCGCTGAGTCGTGCCGTCTGGATGATCCCCGCGATCGCCGCGAGGACGGCGCACAGGACGTAAACGGACAACAGCGTCCGCCGAACGGGCACCCCGGCGAGAAGCTGGCGCCAGAGTTACCGCCGATCGCAACGACGTATCGGCCGAACGTCGTCCGCGCGACAAGGATCGCGACGATCACCGCGATCGCCAAGGCGATCAGCACCACGATCGGGATGCCGAAGACACGTTCGGACCCGATGAGACTGAGGGTCGGGTCGAAGATCTCAGTCAGTCGTCCCTGGGCGATCACGAGGGCAAGGCCGCGGCCCCCGACCAGCAGGGCGAGTGTCGCGACGATCGGCTGGATGCCGAAATACGCGATCAGGACGCCGTTCACGATGCCGACCGCGGCCCCACCGACGATGGCGATCGCGATCGCGACGACCGGGCCGTAGCCGAGCGCAACCGCCAGCAGCGCCGATGCGATCGCCATGACGGAGCCGACCGACAGGTCGATCCCCTTGGTGCCGATGACGAGTGCCATCCCGAGCGCGATGATCGCGACAGGCACGACCTGGACGAACTGCAGGCGGATGTTGTCGATCTCGGTGAAGCGAGGCGTGAACACGAGATTGAAGGCCACCAGCAGGATGAGGCCGAGGTAGACGCCCCGGTCTGCGATCCAAGCCGCCAACTCCGCGCGGTCGACCGCCCGGCGAGCCGGCGCCACGTCAATCGCGGACATCAGGCGGCCCGGCCGGCGAGTCGGCTTCGACCCCTCCTTGGATGGCATCGGGGGCGGCCGTCGCCGTTTCCTCCGCGGCCGCGGCGATCAAAGCCATCACTCCGTCCTGACTGACTTCGGGTCCGCTCAGCCGTCCGACGACGGCGCCATCGCGAAGGACGATCACACTATCGGCGCCCTCCACGACCTCTTCCAGCTCAGACGAGATGAGAAGCACCGCCATGCCGCCGAAGGCCAGCTCGCTGATGAGTGTCTGGATCTCTGCTTTGGCCCCGACATCGATGCCGCGGGTCGGATCGTCGAGGATCAGGATGCGTGGATCGAGGCACAGGACCCGTGCCAGCAGGACCTTCTGTTGACTTCCCCCCTGAGAGCTCGCCGACCTTCTGGTTCGGGCTGGATGCCTTGATGCGCAGTCTCGCCATCAGGTCGGCCACGACCGCATCCTGCTGCCGCTCCGAAACGAAGCCGGCCCTGGACATCGTCGGTAAGGCAGCGAGGACGATGTTGTCCGGACCGACAGCGACGGCACGATCCCTTCCGCCTTCCGGTCTTCGGGGATGAGCGCGATACCCGAGGCGATCGCTGCACTCGGTGACCCGAGCGGGATCGGCGAACCGGCGACCTCGACCGTCCCCGCGTCGAGCGGCTGCGCGCCGTAGATCGCCTTGGCAGTCTCGCTGCGACCCGCCCCGAGCAGCCCGGCCAGACCGACCACCTCGCCGGCTCGGGCGTCGACGTTGACGCCATCCAGGACGTGACGGCGCGTGAGCCCGGTCGCGTTCAGCACAAGTGCGCCGTCAGGGTCGATCGTTCGTTCGTTGAAGCGCGTCGTCGCCCGCGCCACGTCCGCGATCGCGCGGCCGAGCATCCGCGACACGCAGCCTCGAGGCGGCTGATCTCGGACACGAGACCTGTGTGGACCAGGCGACCGTCCCGCAGGACCGTGACTCGATCGCACAGGCGGAAAACTTCCTCGAGTCGATGTGACACGTATACGACCGCGACGCCGTCGCGCCGCAGCAGGCCGACCACCTCGAGCAGGCGCCCCACTTCGCGCGGCTCCAGCGATGAGGTCGGCTCGTCCATGATCACGACACGGTGGTCGGCCGAGACAGCCCGGGCGATCGCGACCATCTGCTGGATCCCCAGTCCGAGTTCGCGCAACGGGCGGCGGACATCGACAGATATGCCGTAGCGGGCGAGGATCGCGGCCGCGTCCCGGTGCATCCGGTCGAAGTCGATGAGGCGCAGCCGATTGAGCGGCTCGCGGCCAAGGAAGAGGTTGCGCGCCACGCTGAGAAGCGGGACCAGGTTGACCTCTTGGTAGATCGTGCTGATCCCCGCCGCCTGCGCATCCAAGGGCCGAGCGAATGTCACCGGGCTACCGAGGTAGGTGACTTGACCCTGGTCGGGCTGATAGACCCCGGTCAGGACCTTGATCAAGGTCGATTTGCCGGCGCCATTCTCGCCGACGACGGCGTGCACCTCGCCAGCGCGAAGACCGAGTGAGACATCGTCGAGAGCGACGACCCCCGAAAACCGTTTCGAGACGTGTTCTATCTCGAGGACGAAGGGCTCGTCGCTGTCGTTTACCACCATTGCCTCATCGGAGGATGGTGCAGGAATCGGGACCGGCCCGCTTGGCTCGGAGGAGGCTGGGCCAAGCGGGTCGGGATCGTGGTGCGAGGAGATTTAGTAGGCGTTCGCGAGTCTCGCTGGCCGCGTTGTCCTTCGTGTACTCCTTGTCCGAGATGATCGTCTTGATCGGCACGCCGGCCCCACCGTAGAAGTCGTCGAGCGCCTTGAAAGCCAGCGGCCCGAAGCGAGGATTGGACTCGATGACGCCGCTGATCCAGCCGTCGATGATCCCCTGGACCGCGCCCTTCGTGCCGTCGATCGTGAGGATCTTGACGTCGCCCGGCTTCTTGCCTGCATCCTTGAGGGCCGCTACAGCGCCAAGGGCCATCTCGTCGTTGTGGGCATAGATGCAGTTGATCTCGGGATTGGCCTGGATCAGCTGTGCAGTCACCGTCTGGCCCTTCGCCCGCTCGTAGTCGGCGGCCTGCTTGGCGATGACCTTCATCTTGGAGGCCTTGGCCGCCATCTGGTCCTCGAAGCCCTTCTCGCGGTCATTGGTGACGTTGACGCCGGCCGCGCCGAGCAGCACCGCGAGGTTGCAGTTGTCACCGGTCGCCGCACTGAGCGCATCGAAGGCGCGCTGGCCCTGGACGACGAAATCCGAGCCGACCCAGCCGACGTAATCGGTGCACGCGGCCTTCGTCGTCAGGAACCGATCGATCGTCATGATCGGCACTTTCTTCGACTTGGCGTAATCGAGCGCCGGGTCGAGGCCCTCTGAGTTGAGAGGCGAGATGATCAGGACCTGGGCGCCTTGATCGATCATTCCCTTGATGTCCGAGATCTCCTTGTTAAGGTCGGACTCCGCATTGGTCGTGAGCAGCTTGATGCCACGCTTGGCTGCCTCATCCTTGATCGACTGCGTTTCCGCGATCCGGAAGGGGTTCGCCTCTTTCTCGGACTGGGCGAAGCCGACAGTGGCGGCCTTCAAGTCCAACTTCGGCACTCCGCCGTTGTACTTGTCGCTGGTACACGCCGCGCCGGCAGCCGCGGTTTGGACGACTTGCGCTCCCCCACTCCCGGACGGTGCCGCGGAGCTGGCTGCACCCGAACACGCTGCGAACATCACGGCGATACCAGCCAGGATCGGACCCGCCTTGGCAGTGCTGGGAACACGAATACGCATCGCGTTTGCCTCCTCGCAGTTCCGGTGCAGGTTTAACTGCATCGAACCCGGATACCGTAGCACGATGCGTCAATGGCCTAGTCATCTCTGTTGCAGTCGTGCTCGAATCCGCGTGGTATCCTCTCGCTGCCGTTGAGTCCCACATGATTGACTGCCTCACACGATGCTCGACGATACTCCACGCACGATACGAAAGAGCCTCCACGTCAACGCGAATGCCGGCGATGACGCAGTGGTCGACGTGTTCCAAGCGCTGGCCAGTGCAACGAGGGTCAGCATCCTGCGATATCTCGGCGATCGAGTCGTCCCGGTCAATCAGATCGCCATGGACCTCGGCCTGAAGTCCTCGACCGCGACGATGCACATCACCATCCTCGAGCGGGCCGGCCTCCTCCACACGGAACTGCGGCCAGCCAGTCGCGGACTCCAGAAGGTCTGCGCGAGGACGTACGACGAACTCGTCTTCGATCTACCTCGAGGTCCGCACCACACCCGCGACGCGGTCGATGTCGACATGCCCATCGGAGGCTTCTCCGACTTCGCAGTCCAGCCCACCTGCGGGCTCGTCACCGATACGGGACTCATCGGGTACCTCGACGATCCGGCTGCGTTCTACGAACCCGATCGACTCAACGCCCAGTTGCTCTGGTTCCGCTCGGGTTATGTCGAATACCGCTTCCCGAACCGCACGCCACCGGGCGCGCGAGCCGATTCCATCCAGCTCACCGCCGAGGTGTGTAGCGAAGCACCACTGCACGACCTCGATTGGCCGAGCGACATCGGGGTCTCGGTAAACGGGATCTCACTCGGAGAATGGACGTGTCCATCGGATTTCGGCGGGCAACGCGGACTTCTGACGCCGTCGTGGTGGGAGGACAAGGATTTCGCAGTACGGCGTCCTGAAACGTTGGTTGGTGACGAGCCAGGGAACCACGATCGACGGGGTCAGCCTGTCGAACGTGGATCTCGATTCTCTCGGGCTGGCCCACGGACGGCCGATCATCGTCCGGATCGGCGTCCGCCCAGACGCTCACAACGTCGGCGGGTTGAACCTGTTCGGCCGCGGTTTTGGGAACTATCCGCAGGATTTGGGGCTGCGCGTCGAGTACCACAGTGGTCCGGCCTGAGGCCGCGACTCGTTCGGGCCCTTCGACGTTTCGTTTCCTACCGGGATCAAGAAGCGCGCCTCAGCCGTCCTGCTGCTTCCGCTTGCATTCCGCTGGCCGGCTGGTTTGGCCTCCAAGACGTCAGCTCCGCTCGGCAGCCTTGTGGCAGGCGGTGACGGCCGCTTCGCGGTCGGCCGGCGGCGCGGTCAGCGTGTAGCGGTTGCACACCTCGAGGTTGCTGAGGCCTCGGGTTGCGCGATCGGGATGCCTCCCGCTCCCCCGACGGCGCGCAGCGGCTGGACGAACTTTTGCAGCCTGCCGCTCCCGGCGCCGAGCCCTGCGGGCGCGCCCGAGAGCCAGCGAAATCGTACCGCCAACCCGGCGCCGCCAAGGATCCCGCCTTGAGTAGCGATCGCCCGGAGAGCCTCATCGTGGCCATGGTCAGCCTCCGAACTAACCCCGTGATCAAGTCGTCGCCCAGAGGCTGCCCGTCCGGCGCGAGTGCCGCTCAGGGCGTGTCCCGGGTGCGGGTTCGGGACGCACCGTCCCCGGTGGGTTTCGGGACGACGGACGACCAACTGGTAGGCGGATCACGGGAACCTGCGGTCTCATGGCTCCGACGGGGAGAGCGCTGAGCTCTTACCCGTCCCTGCTTCCGGTGGCTTCACTTCGATGAAGTTGGAAGGTCCTGGCGGTCGGGCGCCGGCCGATGGCCGGCGCCCGAGGTGCCAGGTGGCTACGGAAGGGTGGTGATCGGCGACGGCGTTGCCGACAGCCACGCGGACGAGACGATGGTGCCGTCGTTCGCCCGGATGCGGAAGTAGTACGACGTGCTCCGGCTGAGGCCGGAGACCGTCAGCGTCGTGACATTGCTCGCCACGTTGGTCGTCGTGACGCCGTTGGCGAAGGTCGAGCTGACCGAGCGCTGGATCGTGAAGCCGGTCACATTGGCCGTGTCCGCCGTCCACGTCAGGGTGACGTTGCGCTGGCCCACCGGAGTTGGCGGCGTTGACCGCCGTGAAGTTCGTCGGAACGGCGGGGAGGATCGGCACGGAAGCCGAAGCGACGTTGCTGTACGCCGACTGGACGAACGCGTTGATCGCGGTCACCCGGTAGGAATACGTGCTGACGGTCGCGCCGGCAGCGATGGTCGTGTCCGTGAGGGTCACGGTCGCGCTGCCGTTGGTCCGCGGCGGGAGCGGAGCACCCAGCGCGGTGAATGTCACGCCGTCGGTGGACCGCTCGACGATGAAGCCCGTCTCGTTGTTCGCGTTGTCACGGAACGACAGGTTCATCACCGGGCCGGTCGCGCCTGCGGCGAGGGTCGCGGTCATGAGCGTCGGCGCCGCCGGCGGAGCCGGGATGACCTGGGTGAAGATGTTGGATGGCAGCGACGGTCCGATGGCGTTCGTCGCGATGACCTGGTACCTGAATGTCGCGGCCGGCGTGAGGCCGTTGGCCACGGTGTCGACGAAGGTCGTGACGTTGGCACCGACCGTCCCGACGTCGGCGAAGGCGCCCGCACCGAGCGCACGCTGGATGGTGAAGCCGGTCTCGGTCGTCGCGTTGTCGGTCCACGTCGAGGGTGATCTTCGGTCCGAAGGCCAGCACGCCGGTCAGGGCGGACGGAGCCTTCGGCGGGTTGAGGACCGTGATCGGGATCCGACAGCGAGAACACGGTCACGGTCGCATAGCCGGTGATCGCCGAATTGGTCGAGCCGACCGTGTTGCGGGCCATGACCCGGTACTGGTAGTCGGTGTATGGGTCGTAGGTCGGGTCGACGAACGACCGGTCCTGATGGATGTTCGGGTCGGCAAGCGGCGAGTCGATGGTCCCGACGTCGGTCCACGTCGTCGTCCCGTTGATCGCCCGCTGGACCACGAAGGACGTCTCCGTGATCGACTCGTCCTTGAAGTTCAGCGTGTGCGTGGCCTTGTCGAAGACGAGGGTGTCGGCCTTCAGCGGCGGCAGTGCGTAGAGCACGGGCCGCATCATGTCCATCTCCTCATGGCTGAGGATGTGGCAGTGATAGACGTACTCCCAACCGAAGTTGACGAGCGCGTTGGTCACGGTCGAGACGTTGCCCTTCGGGTCGACGATCAGCCCGTTGGGGTCAAGGTCGGCACCGAGCGGCATCATCGGGCTCAACGGCCGGATGCTGTTCGGGACTTCGAACGGCAGCGTCGGCGTGATCGGTCGCAGGGCGACGATCGTGTCCTCGAGCGGGCTGACCCGGATGGTTTCCTTCCAGCCGAGCTCGGAGGGCTCGGTCGGGATGATGATGTTGTCCCAGGTCACCCGATTGAGCAGCTGGACATTGAACAGGTGGAAGTGGATCGGGTGGGTGTCCACGCCATTGTGGGTGATCTTCCAGATCTGGGTGCCGTCGGTACCCGAGCTGATGGGCTGGATGTTGACGTCGCCCTTCGGCAGGTTGGTCCCGTCGATGACCTCGGTCGGAGGTGCGATGTACGGGTAGAGCAGGATGTTCTGCCCGGCCGGCGTCGCGGGCACGGCCTCGAGGCCAAGGTTGGCCGTCATCCGGCCGAACTCGTCGAAGGCCGCCGAGTTCATCTCGTCGTGGAGCGCCTTCGGCTCGATCTTTACGCTCACCTGCGGGCTCGATGCCTTCAGGTTGTCGAACCGGAACTGCTGACCGCCTTGCTGGTTGATGCGGGCCATCCCGTCGCACTTGTTGGTGCCGGTCGGGTTGGTGCAGTCACCGCTGCTGACGAAGGACTTGCCGTACGCGCTGTTGTAGCCGGCCTGCCCGACGATGATCGGGTCCTGGCTGGACTCGAAGACGCCGGAGCCGTCGGCGTGGTGCTTGAAGGCGTTGTTGAGCGCCGTGAGGTTGAACGCCGTGGCCGGTGGGGTAGCGGCGACCTTGACCTGCATGATGGTCCGCGTGTTCGGGCCATAGCCGGGCAGGACGACGCCAGCGCCTGTATCAGGCCCACCGGTGTAGTAGTCGTAGCTCGCGACCCGAGCAGGGAAGGCGGCGGGTGCGTCGTTGTACAAGATGAGGGTCTTGCCCGCGTACTTCGAGAAGTCGACGACCACATCCCCGCGCTCGGCCGGGGCCAGGAGCAGCGAGTGCTTGTCGACGTTCCCGACGTCGAAGCGCGTCGGGTCGGTGATCCACGTCGTTGGCTGCGGCGGAACCACGGTCGGAGCGGGCAGGAATCCGCCCTCGGAACCGATCTGGATCCAGCTCGGTCCGGCCGGGCTGAGGTTCGTATCGGGCGTCGGGACGACGTTGATGTCGGTTTGAGCTGCGGCGACCTCGGATGCCTTCAAGGCGACTTCCGTGCCGGTGCTATCGGCGACGTACCACGACAGGTTCCAGAAGCGGTCGTTGGCAGCGTTCAGGATGCGGAAGCGATACGACTTCGGGTCGAGGTTCGTGGTCGGATAGGCCGTGCCGTTGACGAGCGGCGTGTCATTGAACTGCTCCATGCCGACGCTGATGTTCGGCGTACCCGGGATCTGCGCAGGCTCGCAGAACGGTTCGACCTGGTACTGCCATGTCGACGGGTCATCGAGGTTGCATGGCTTGGCGAGCGGCTGGCTGAACGGCGGGTCGGCGTTCGGATCCATGTTGTAGTACGGGTTGTCGATCGGGCCGTACTGCGGGGTGGCCGGTGGCCAGAACCAGGGTCCGTACATCCATCGCCCGTAGGCGCTCACGCCGGTCGGGGAACCGGGGTTCTGAGCCGGCATGTAGACGTGGTGGTACCACAGGTCGCCCATGCCGCCCCACTTGGAGCTGTCCCACGTCGGGTCTTGACCAGCGAGCTGCGCGGCGGACGGAACGAAGGTGCGGTCCTGGATGACGAGCGGGGTGCCGACACCGAGACCGGCGAGGGGACCGCCAGGGCCGATCAGCTTCTGCTCGGTCGCATCGGTGAGGAGGTAGCCGGCCGCTTCGCCCGCGTACACGTTGAGTCGGGTGATGCCCCAGGCGTGGTCGTGATAGAACATCAGCCGCGCCGACTGCTGATTGGTGTAGTAGAAGGTCTGGCAGCCGTCGCCCTTGGCGGCGCAATCAGGCACGCCCGGAACGGGGGCCATGTCGGGCACGTTCCCGACAGCCACGCCCTGCGGCCACGGCGTCGCCTCGTCGGCGGGGGTGATCCACTGATGGGGCGTGCCGTCGCTGATCCACGGCGTGACACCACCGTGGAGGTGCAGGGTGGCACGGTTCTCGGTGAAGCACATGTCGCGCATCGCCGGGTTGTAGTACTTCTCCGTGCACATCGGGTTACGGACTTCGTCCGTGACCGTTCCGCTGTCGACCGGCGGGTCCATCACAGCCGGGGTGTCCCCGGAGCCCATGAGCGACGTGTCGGTCGGGAGGAACAGGTCGCCGTCGGCGCCCTTCGGGAGCAGGTTGTAGAAGACGATCCGAACCGCCTTGTCCTTGGTCGCGACGATGGTCGGGCCAAGGTAGTGCGGGTCGTCCATGCCGTACGCCTGGCTACCATCGGGCATCAGGACCGGCGTGCTCGTGCCATCCGGCAGGTCGGTCTGGAGCGCGATGTGCTTGCCGGTCTTGCTGGCGGTCTCCAGCTGGACGTACTCGCGAAGCAGGGTGCCGGCGGCGGGCAGACTCGAACTCATCCGCTCACGGTGCTGCACGACGGCGATGACGTAGTAGTCGGCATTCGCGAACGTGGTCGTGTCCGGGTCGGCAAGCGGGATGTACTGACCAAGGTTGTTCGCCCCTGTCTCGGTGAGACCCGGCAGCGTGTCGACGAACTTCTTGATGCCACCGGGCGTGACGTAGCCATTGCCCGGAGTCAGGAGATGCAGGGCGACGACAGCGCCGAAGTCGGTCGAAGCGACGGCATGCGCGTCAGCCCCGCCACCGCCGAACGTGACATCCGGAGGCGACGTGTAGCCGTCGCCGAAGGTGTCGACGACGACGGACAGGATCTTGAGGGTCGCGGACGCCTTCGCCTCGACGAAGTTGTCCGGCGGATTGATCGGGTCGAACAGGGTGCCGTCACGGATGACGACGCCTGGTGCTGCCGTATAGCCGGAACCGGCGTTGTCGACGACGACGCCGGTGACCTCGAGCAGACCCATGTCCGGAGCGCCTGTGCAATCCGGGTACGGGGCCGCACACGTTGCGTGGCCCTGCGCCTGGACGCCGGCGGGGTCGTCGGGCAGATCGAAGTCGACGGTCGGGAAGCTGTAGCCCGCTCCGTCGACGAGAGAGCTACGGCATCCACACCGCCGAGCGCATGCCCGGTCGCATCGGTCCCTGCGGTGCCGCCGCTGAACGACACCGTCGGCGTCGTGTAGCCACCGCCAGCAACGTCCACGACGACGCTGGTCACCGCGCCGGAGGTCTGGACATCGGCGCTTGCCGTCGCCCCGCTACCGGCACCGGTGATCGCCACAGAGGCGGCGGCATAGCCGGATCCCGGATCGGTGATGGTCAGCCCGGTGACGGCACCGTTGGCGCCGACCGTGGCTTCGGCCTTGGCGCCTGAACCGGTGGCCGGCGGTCCGGGCGGCGTGACGCTGGCACTGAATGAGTACGTCCGGTTGGTCCCGAGGTTCGGGAACTCGGTCGAGTTGACCGTGAATGGCGTTGGACCCGCCGGCGGTGCGGAGGCCGCGACGTAGTAGACCTGATCGGCGCCGATGTTGACATCGAGCGGGATGCCCTGCCCGTAGAAGGCGACGACATCACCGAGCTCGACGGGCGTGTCGACAACGTCCCACGTGTGGACGCCGTCAGCTTCGGCCGGAACGGTCAACGCGCCACTGTCGAACACGACGGTGTACTCATCGGCATTGCCCGTGGGCCGCAGCACGTAGGCATTGAAGACGTTGTCCGGCGAACCGAAGGTCGCGTCGTTCTGTGTGTAGGTCTGGAAGCTCGTGAGCGTCCCGGCCGGCAATGCCGTCGAGATGACGACGAGTACCGTGCCCTGCCCTGCTGCATTGGAACCGGCACCGCCGACCGTATTGTCGGTGGCGTACTGGCGGGCGACGAGCGGGTTGCCAACGATGACCGGAGCGACGGGGAGTGCGGCCGGCGAGATGGTCACGGTCGCGTCGGGCGAGGTCAGCGGACTGTTGGCCCAGTTGGGATACGGGCCGAAATAGTGCGGGACCTTCGTCTGGTCGACCGCGCTCGCCGGCGCCGAGGCCGCGCGCTCCGCGGCAGCCGTCGGTGCCCGGGCGGTTCCCGTCGCGACTGGCGCGCCGGTCGTCAGACACAGCGCGAGGACGCCCAGCAGGGCGGCAAACTTCCTTTTCATGGACCATCACCTTTCCCCAGATGCGCCGGGCGATGGACCGGCAAGATCTGGTGAGCTAGCCCCTCGCGCTCTCTGGATCCGCGGACGGAACTCGTCCCGGGTGGTCCCGGAAGCGCATATGCTCGAACCGTAGAGAAGGCACCGCCGTTCACCATCCGGGTCACTACGGAGGTCACCACTGGGAATGGCAGCCGACTACGGAGGCCCAAGACCCGTATGGACTACGTAGGTCTCCCCGTTGTCGCATCCGGCCGCGTCGGTCATCGTCACCGGGTGGAGCGATCTCAGCGGTCCGTGGTCGGTCGACTGCCTGACGGGCGGACCGATCCGCATGCCGATCAATCAGATGGCAGCCAACGACGCGCCGGAGCCCGGGACGAGGCGTCCGCCAACGTTGCCCGCATGCGGCTCCGTGACGAAGGGATCGTGACCATCGAGCCGGATGACGCCGTGGTGCGCGCTGCTGGACCGCGGGGAGTGTGTCGTCGCGGTCCGCCGCTGTGCGTCCCTCGAGCGCCGCGTCGGGTGGCACGACAGATCGGCGGGTATCGCGCGGCGACCTGTACGTCACGAGCAGGCGGCTCCTCCACCTCGGTCGAGCCACCGTCGAGTACCAGCTCCGGGACGTCCGCGAGGTGGTCGTGACCGACGATGCGCTCATGCTGCTCGTCGGTCCGGATCGAGGCGTGACGGTCCGAGTCGGCGATCCTCGCCTGCTCCGAGTCCAGATCGCGGCCGCTCGAGAAGCGATGCGCTGTGCAGACCGCGTTCCGAAACTAGACGACAGGGCCGGGATGGTCTCCCAGGACCGTCAGCGTCCCTCGCGATAGCGACGCGCCGCCTCGACCCTGTTCCGTACCGCGAGCTTGTGGAGAATGCTGCTGACGTGCGTCTCGACCGTCCGGCGCGAGACCGTCATCGCGGACGCGATGTCACGGTCGGTCAGCCCGTCGCTCAGCAGTCGAAGTACGTCGTGCTCTCGCGGCGTCAGAGTGTCCAGAGGCTCGTCGGCCGGCCCGTCATCGGGCAGACCTGCGGCGCCAGATCTGTGGCAGGAGCCTCGCTGCGAGGCGCCGAGGCATCGCCAGTTCGCCGGCGTGGGCGCCGCGGATGGCCCTGACGAGGGCGTCGGGCGAAACATCCTTCGTCAGGTAGCCACTCGCCCCGTTCCGCATCGCATCCGCAAGGTCGCGGTCCGCAGACGAGACGGTGAGCATCACGATCTTGGTCGATGGCAGGCGAGGTGCCAGCTCCCGGACGACCTGGATGCCGGATAGCCCAGGCAGGTCGATGTCGAGAAGCAGGACGTCCGGCGACAGCGTCGGGGCAAGCGCGAGCGCCTCCTCGCCCGTCGCCACTTCGGCGACGACGATCATGCCGTCGCCGGCCAGCGCCCGCGCCACTGCAGACCGAACGAGGGGATGGTCGTCCACGATCATGACGCGAAGCCGGTCGCCGGGCGTGGTCATCGATCCACTGTCACGGCCACGCCGGCGGGTGCGGCCACGGGGGCGCGCAACACGACGGTCGTCCCGGACCCCGGTCGGGACAGGACCCGCAATCTCCGTGGATCGATCGCGCCCGCTCGCGCATCGACGCGAGACCGTAGGCACCCGGTCCGACGAAGCCCGGATCGAAACCGCGGCCGTTGTCGACGATCCGGAGCGTGATCGTCTCGCTCTCGATCGCAAGCCTGACGCCGACCACCGTCGCATGCGCATGTCGAGCGACGTTAGTGAGAGCCTCGTGGGCGATACGGAGGATCTCGGCCTGGGTCCGCGCCGCGATGGCCGGATCGTGCTCGTCGTCGAAGGCGAACTCGGCGCGGATCGCGTAGCGATCGCCGTGCTCCTCGACGAGACGCCGAACGAGCACGCACAAGCCGGACTCGTCATGTCCTCCGTTGCGCAACGCGGCGACGGCCTCCCGCGCATCGCCGAGTCCGCTGTCGATGGCCGACACGGCTTCCGCGGCGGCACGACGAGCCTCGGCCGGCAGATCGTCGCGACTCGCCAGCTCGCCCGTTCGTAGCTTGGCGAGCCACAGATCCTGGGCCAGACCGTCGTGCAGCTCGCGGGCCAGGCGCGAACGTTCTCCTCGAGCGCTGCGCGCCGGACTTCCAGCTGGCGCAGCTCTGTCAGCTCCGCGTTGGCGGTTCGCAGCTCGCGGAGGCCGACCCGGACCGAGTTCTCCAGACCGAACAGGAGCACGACCGAAAACCCCAGCCACAGCAGGTCCGCGGTCGACACCTGACCCGGATGAGCGCTTGGGTAGAGCGTCGACTGAAGCTCGGCGAAGCCCGCGAAGACGAGGCCGACGGCGATCCAGCCATCGATGACCTCATGTCCCGCTCGCCACATCGTCCGGCTCGCGTATGCGCCCACGAAGAACAGTCCGGCGGTCACGAGATGGACGAAGACCCCGAACGGCGTGATGGTCGGCAGGCCCGACGCGTCGCTGAACGCGACGATCTCCAACGGTTCGGGGGACGGCCAAGGGCTGCGCCGACGACCCCGAAAGGACGACGGCCACCGTTGGTGCGACGAGGACCCAGGCCGGGAACCACCCGTACGTCCGCCGTCCGGTGAATGCCCCAGCGAGCACGAACAGGACGGCGGCACCAAGGCGCGCCACGGCGAAGACGAGTACCTGGACGTCGTCGGGTTGGGACAGGCCTTCGATCCTCGCGCTGTGATCCAGGCTGACGAGGACGGCGACGCCGTATGCGACTGCCAGCGCCTGGAAAGCGCCAGCGTGATAGACGGCCGCGATCACGCGGCGCTCGCGGTACCGCGCCCAGGCGAGCGTCGTGAGCGCAGCGCAGACGACGAGGCCGATCGTGTCCATCACGAGGTCGATCGTAGGCAGGATTGCGTGCCCGTGGATGCCGGCGACGAGCATCAGCAGCGTAGCGGCGACGCAGCCGACGATGGCTACGGCGAACAGCCGGTCGAGCGGAGTCGCGCCCGAGCGCGAGCGATCGTTCCCGGTATGCGAAATCGTTGTGTGACCTTGCTCGGTCATGTCCCCACGACGTGCCGCTCGACGGCATCGACGTCGGCGTCTCGCCCCGCACGCGACGATCGAGTCGCTTTGCCCCCGGGTTCGGGCAAGCGTCGCCAGCGGTCAAGTCAGGTGTCAAGGTCCGGACTTCCCACTTCAGGACCCGTTCGCGACTTGCTGGTGCGACTACGCACCGCGAGGATCGCCCGACGCATATGCTCGGCGGGTGCCGCGAACCGTCTGACGACGCCCTCGAACTCGCTCTCACTCAGCCCGCGCCCGGAGTTCTCGCGCGAATATGACTCGGCCCACGAGATATGCCTCGCGGAACCCGCGCTCTCGTTCGGCCAACCGCGACCCGTCGAACTGCGGAACGCGGATTAGATTTCAAGGTCGCCACTTCGTTGCCCGCGTGACGCTATACCACAGGATTTCGGCACCACGTAAGGCGATGAAGTACCAGGTCGCACGGCGTCCTCGACCCTCGCCGATGCACTCGTCCACGTTCGGCCTCCTGCCGATCGGACGCGCGATTCTGCTCCACGTTATGGGCAGCCCGATCCCTCGCGCCGCTCGGAACGCTGAGCCGTTTGACTTAGGATCGAGCGAAGAAGTCCTTCCGGGCTCACCACACATCGAGCACGAAATGACCCCCGGCGGGGATCCCGCCGGGGGTCTGCTAACAGTGTTGCGATGGACTAGTCGGCCACAGCCTCGACCCTGAGTGAACCAGTGCCGACGGTCACACCGGCGTCGGTCCTGACGCTCAGGGTGCCGGTGATCTGACGGCCTGCGCCGGGTTGTGCGTTCACCGTCAGCGTGGCTGTCGGTGACCAGGATGAGCCGGACGGACGCAAAGCGTCAGCGTCGTTGCTCACCAATGAGCCGAGCGCCGGCGAGATGTAGGTATCGACGAGGTCGTACGCGGTGGTCCCTTCCGGCACCTCGAATCCGTCGACCAAGATCCGGTACGTGGCCGCGACGGGGTTGTTGAGCGTCACCTGCTCGACTGCAGTCGACCCGCCGCTCGACCCGACCTGGGTCGTGCACGCGCCCGCGGCGCACCGGAAGACCACGAGGTCGATGTCCGCCCTGACGTCAGACGCATTCAGGGTTCGGACGGTCCACGAGGTGACCCCCGCAGGCAACGTCACGTCGAAGGTCTGCTGCGCCGCGTCGGCGATCGTCGGCCGCTGGGTTTGTGTACTCCCCAGCGCCCCACCGCCCACGAGGCGGCCGGTAAATTCGGCAAACAGGTTGTTGACGGTGTAGTTGCGAACCTGAGGCACGCCGAGCTGCGCCGATGGGACCACGTCCGGATTGGGTGTGATCGCGGCGCTCAGGACGGTCGCCCGCAGCGTGAACGGTGCCTGGACGGTGTCTGACGTGCGGCGGGCCTCGACGACGAGCTCCCAGACGCCCGGGATCGGATTGGTCGCGGTTCGGCTCGTCGACGAACCGCCGGCGCAACCGTTACCCGCGTCCGGGTTGTAGCAATCAAGACTCGAGGTCGAGTCGATCGGCAGGCCCTGCGGCGAGAACCGCAGGAACCGGACCTGCCCGGCGCCCGGGGTCGCGCCGCCGCCGGTCAGATCGACCTTCAGTGCGCTCGCGCCGACGGGCACGTTGACGAGGTAGTGACGCGTCGCGTCACGTCCGACGGTGCCGGACACTTCGACGGCGTTGGCATTGGCCGGCGTGAACTGCTGAGCGACAAAGACGGTGTTCATCGCCAGATAGTCGATACCGACGGTGTTCGGGTCGTCGAGGCGCAGGATCGCGGAGTGGATCCCCGCGGTCTTGGGATCGACGATGACGTCGACCAACACCGGCGTGTTCAGGGGCAGGTTGACCTTCGCCGAACTGCCGCGGGCCGAGAACGTGCCGTCGTTGCCGAGCCACGACAGGTCGTGCTTGACGGCGTTCTTCGGGCCGGTCGTCCGGGTGATGGTGTAGGTGCGGGTGTACTTCTGCCCGAGGACGACGCCTTCTCGGTCGTGGATGCCCAGACCGACGTTGGGCGTCGCGAGCAGGCTGCTCAGAACGGTGTTCACGGGCACCGTACCGGCAACGGCGTACGGCGCAGGGCCGGCATTGAGGACGGTCCACGCCGCGCCGACGGCGAAGAGCCCGTTGCCCTGCTCGTAGGCTCCGACGTTCGACTGGAAGGTTGCGCTCGACACGATCGCCGAGCGGAGAGCGGCCGCCGTCGGCCGGGCGCCGCCGTGGGTGGCCTTGTATGCGCTCACGAGAAGGGCAGCTGCGCCAGCGGCCTCGGGCGCGGCCATCGAGGTTCCCTGGAGCATCGAGTACCCGGGTGGGAGCGCATACGTGCCCGCGACCGGACCGCCGCCCTGCCACTGCGGAGTCGACGAGATCGCCGCGCCTGGGGCGATGATGTCCGGCTTGAAGCCGCCGTCCTCGCGCGGGCCACGCGACGAGAACGGATGGAGGCCGGTCGAATTGGCCGGGGTCGAGCCGTAGTTCGACTGCCAGGTCGCACTCGTGATGTACGAGCCGACGGCGATCGACTTCGAGGCTACAGCCGGGTCACCGATGGTGTTGGCACCGGCCCCGCTGTTGCCGGCCGAGATGAAGATCTGCATGTTGAATTCATCGATCGTCCGGTTGTAGAGCTCAGAGCGGGCGTTGTTGCCGTCGTTGAGCGCCGGGAGGCCGCCGATCGAGATGTTCACGACATCAGCGCCGTTGTGCGCGGCGTACAGGACGCCGTCGATCAGGCCGCTCGAGGTGCAGGCGGTCGTCGTCAGGCAGACCTTGACGGCCATGATGTTGGCGCCCGGCGCGGCACCGCTCATCGCGCCCCCGAACAGCCCGTTGGCAGCAGTGATGCCCGCGACGTGCGTGCCGTGCTGCGCGCCGGCGATGCCGATGTTCACAAGCGAGCCGGTGTCGACGTTCGGGTCGTAGACGGAGCGGTCGGTCACCACGACGAACGGGACTCGCTCGATGACTGCGGTGGCCGCGTTGTCGGTGCCGAAGTGCCCGACGTCGCGGTTGACCTTGAAGTCGATCATCGACGTCTCGTCGGTGAAGTCGCGGTCCTGGTCGACGTCGACGTATACCCGCTTGGTCGTCCGATCCTGGAGGACGCCGAACGTCTCACCGAGCGTTCCGTCACGGTCGATGTCGCCGCCGAGCTCGCCCTGTGGGAGGTCACCGACGTTCTCACGCAGGCGTCCGAATGCGTATGGGCCACCCGTCGCAGGGGCGGTCCACGTGGCCCCGTTGGCGGTGAAGGTGCCGGTGAAGCGGCCGGTCGTCGATAGCCAGGTCCCGTCGCCCGACGTGGGGGCGTTGGCGTTGTACCAGTCGATGATCTTGGCGGCGCCAGTCGTCGTGGTCGTCAGCGCCGGATGATCCAGATCCACCCCGGAATCGAGGATCGCGATCACCGCACCGCGACCGTCCCAGGTCGGGTTCGCCTGGGTGAACTGGGCAGCGCCCGTGTCACCGATCGGCAGGTACGGATTGTTTCGTGGGGTAGCCGCGCCGGGTGGCGTCTGCGGGGTCGGCGCCTCGGCACCGTTCGGAGACGGGTCGTCTCGATAGATCAGGCGGTCGACGTCCACAGCCGCGACGGCATCGACGTTCGCGGCCTCCTCGGCCTTCCCGGTCGCGATCTCGACCTTCAGGTATCCGACGGCCTCATCCTCGGCTCGGACGACGCCACCGAGCGCGCGCAGGTCCTTGGCCGCTTCGTCGAGCCGCCCCGTTTCTGCCGCGATCAGGAGCGTCACGGTCTTCTTGCCCGACGCCGCAGCGCCGGCGACCGTCGCCCGGTCAGCCTCGCCGAGTCCGCGATCGGATCGAACGTGATGCCCCGCCTTCGACCCGTCGGGCGGTTTCGCCGCTACCGGCGCAGCCGAAGCGATCAGCAGTAGTGCGCCGAGCGCAGGCAATGCGGCCCGACGCAACGCGCGCGAGCGGACACGAGACTCGACCATGCTTCCCTCCACGCCACGAACCGGTCGCCACGACCGGTCCCGGCGTCCCTCATGGTTGATCGCCCCTGGCAGGTGGGCGGTGGCGAGGCGCAATGGTAGTGCAGGACGAACCTGGTTCGGACGTTACAAACGCCATGCAGTGCTCCGCCGCACCACGAAATAAGGTAGCCGCGCCCTCGATCCAGACCGTCCACCCGATATCGAGCGGACCGTCTTAGACCCAGCGTCGTCTTCGACCTGGCCACTGTGCCGGCCCACGAGGACGAGACGACGATGGACGACCAGGCACTCGATCGGATCGTGGAACAGGCATACGCCGCTCATCTCGGGCCGCTCCAGCGTCGGCTGACCGCCGTTACGCGTGACCCGACGGTGGCCGAGGACCTCGCGCAGGAGGCGTTCCTCCGACTTGTCGTGGAAGTGCAGGCTGGCCGGACGCCGGACGAACCGGGCGCCTGGCTGCACCGCGTCGGCCACAACCTTGCGATGAGTCGGGGACGTCGCCTGTCGGTCGCTGCGCGCAACGGCGAGCGGCTCGGGAAAGCGGATGGTCCGCGGTCACCGGAGGCGATAGCGATCGAAGCGGAGGACGGCCGCGTGCTGCACCGCGCTCTCGGTGAGCTGAGCAAGGCCGATCGGCAAGCACTCGTGCTGGCCGCACAGGGATATCGCGGCCAGGAGATCGCGCTCGCACTCGGCCGGACTGACGGAGCTACGCGCACCCTGTTGTGCCGAGCCCGCACGAAGGTCCGCGAGCGGCTGGTCGCCGCAGGCGCCGGCTAGGACCCAACGCGACGGGCCGTACTCGGTCACGGTGGTCTCCGCTCATCGGTGCCATCGCGTCGGCGCGGGGTGCTACCCTGAGCGCGTCCTTTCATGGCCAGTCCTGTGAGGCTGGCGTACCGGTTCCGTGAGGCCGGCGAAGGAGGCAATCGATGTCCGCGTACCCCTGCGCCCACCACGCCGATCCGGCGGGTGGGTCGTTTTGTACCTCCGCGGTCGCGTGATCGTCCCGCCCGCCCCCCGAGCATCGGCCGTCGTCGATCCGCGGATCGGCGATCTCGGTCCTGCGCTCCTCGCGCTCGAGGACGGAACGGTCTTTTCTGGCGTCGCGTTCGGGGCGCCGGTCTCGGCCGGTGGCGACCTCGTCGTCAACACCAGCCAGACCGGGTACCAGGAGGTCTGCACCGATCCCTCGTACGCCGGCCAGGCCGTCGTGATGACGTATCCGTTGATCGGCAACTACGGCCGGCTCGTCGAGGACGACCAGTCGATCCGGCCGTGGCTTCGAGCGCTGGTCGTCGCAAACGCGACGGCGGCCGTGCTCGAAGACGCCCGCCAGCTGGCCGCGCTGCTCCGCGGGCACGCGATCCCGGCCATCGCGGGCGTCGACACGCGAGCACTCGCCCGCCACCTGCGCGCACACGGCTGCCTGCGCGCGGTCGTTACGGCGCCCGGCGAGACCGACCCTGATGCGGCCGTCGTCGCGGCGAGGGCCGTCGAGCGCTGGGAGGACCAGGACTTCGTCGGAGCCGTGTCGCCGACGGCGGTGACCGATATCGAGGCACCCGGTGACGACGGACCGCGGATCGGGATCGTCGACCTCGGCCTGAAGTCGAACATCGTCCGCGCGATGCGCCACCGCGGCGCGCGAGTCCGGGTCTTTCCGCACACCGTCGACGGCGTCGGACCTGCTGTCGTCCGACATCGATGGCGTGATCCTCTCGCCGGGCCCGGGCGATCCGGCACGGCTGGAGCAACAGGTCGAGGTGGCACGGGCCGTGATCGATGACGGTCGGCCGCTGCTCGGCATCTGCCTCGGTCACCAGATCGTCGGGCGGGCGGCGGGTGCAGAGACGGCCCGGCTGCGGTTCGGGCACCACGGCGCGAACCACCCGGTCCAGGACGTCGAGCTCGGGATCGTCCAGGTCACCGCACAGAATCACGAGGTCCAGGTCCTCGGCGGCTCGCTGCCGGCCTCGTCGGGCTTCCACGTCAGCCAGGTGAACCTCAACGACGGCTCGGTCGAGGGACTGCGCCATCGCGAGAAGCCGATCGAGACCGTCCAGTACCACCCCGAGGGCGCGCCGGGTCCGCTCGACGCGCTCGCGGTGTTCGACCGGTTCGTCGCGGCCGCGGGGGAAGGGTCGTAGAGCGCTCCGGGTACGCCGGTCGTCGCGGGGCGCCCGGTCGGGCCCGGTCCGAGCCCGGTAGGCCGTTGCGCGCCCGTTCCTGCCAGATACTAGCCAGGCTCGTGCTGTGCGAGAACGCCCCCGTCTCGTCGCGCCTCCGACGGGCCAAATCTCGCCAAATGACGAGCGCGGGTCGTATCTGACACGGATTCGCTCGGCGAATGCGCTCATCGTTGCCGCCCCTCAGACGGGAGCCGTCTCGCCGAACACGAGCCTCGTTCGTATCTGGCACAGGATCTGGGCGTCGGTGGAGTCCCGCGTCGCCCCGGACCGGGAACGCATGACCTCACTGGGGCCAAGGACGGCGCCCGGACCCAAGCCCGCCTCGGTCCTCATCCTCGGTTCGGGGCCTGTCGTCATCGGCCAGGCGGCCGAGTTCGACTACGCCGGGACGCAGGCGTGCCGCGCGCTTCGTGGCGAGGGCGTCCGGACGATCCTCGTCAACTCGAACCCGGCCACGATCATGACCGACCCATCCGTGGCCGACGTCATCTACCTCGAGCCGCTCACCGTCGAAGCGGTCGAGGCCGTCATCGCCAGGGAGCAACCCGGAGGGCCTCCTCGCCGGACTCGGCGGCCAGACCGCGCTCAATCTCGCGACCGCGATGTCCGACGCCGGCGTCTTCGACCGCCACCCGATCCGCGTGCTCGGCACCCCGCTCGAGGCCATCCGGATGGCCGAGGACCGCGAGGCGTTCCGCGACCTGCTCGACCGGATCGGGCAGCCGTACGCGCCGAGCGCGATCGTCGAAGGCCCGACCCAGGCAGCCCGCGACGCCTCGGCAACGGAGGCGCTCGAGACCATCGGCCTGCCGGCGATCGTCCGTCCGGCGTTCACGCTCGGTGGCACCGGCGGCGGCATCGTCCAGACCGAGGCCGCCTACCGCGAGCGCATTCGGGCCGGCCTTCGGGCGAGTCCCATCGGCCAGGTGATGGTCGAGAAGTGCCTCGTCGGCTGGCAGGAGATCGAATACGAGGTGATGCGCGACGCCGACGACACGTGCATCGCCGTCTGCTCGATGGAGAACGTCGATCCGCTCGGCGTCCACACCGGCGATTCGATCGTCGTCGCGCCGGTCCAGACGCTGACCGACCAGGTCCACCAGCGGCTCCGGAGCGCCGCGCTGACGATCATCCGGGCGCTCGGCGTCGAGGGTGGCTGCAACGTCCAGTTCGCGCTGTCGCCCGACTCGACCGAGTACGCCGTCATCGAGGTCAATCCGCGCGTCTCGCGCTCGTCGGCGCTGGCATCGAAGGCGACGGGCTACCCGATCGCCAGGGTCGCGGCGCAGATCGCGGTCGGCCGCCGCCTCGCGGAGATCCCGAACGTGGTGACCGGCACGACCGTGGCCGCATTCGAGCCCGCGCTCGACTACGTCGTCGTCAAGCTGCCGCGCTTCCCGTTCGACAAGTTCCCGGGCGCCGACCGGACGCTCGGCAGCCAGATGAAGGCGACCGGCGAGGTGATGGCGATCGACCGGACGTTCGGCGCTGCCCTGAACAAGGCGCTTCGCGGGCTCGAGCAGGCCGGCGTCGGGCCGCTGGCCGAGGACCCGAGCTGGACCGCCGACGTTCGACTACCTCGGCCGCGATGTACGCCGGCGACGCCGAGCCGACCGACGAGCCGATCCGCTGGGTCGACGAGTCCGGCCAGGCGTGCGAATCGACCCGCCACGCCCAGCGGACCGCGGCGCCGATCGTTCTGCGCCAGTTCCTCGAGCCGTCGGACAGCCGGCTGTGGCGGCTGCTCGGCCTGCTCCGGCGCGGCGTGCCGGAGGCGGTCGTCCGCGAGGCGACCGGCATCTCGCCGTGGTTCCTCGCCGAGATGGGCCGGAACGTGGCGCTCGAGGCCGAGACGCGGGTCATCGGCGCGCCGACTCGCGGATCCGACCGACGCCGCCGCGGCCGAGCTCCTGGCAACCGCTCAAGCGGGCCGGGTTCGGCGATCGCGAGCTGGCCGGCCTGGCCGGCACGACCGCCGACGAGATCCGGGCTGCTCGGCTCGTCCTCGGGCCTGCGTCCGGGCTACGCGATGGTCGACACGTGCGCCGCCGAGTTCGCGGCCGAGACGCCGTACTTCTATTCGACCTACGCGGCGGCCGGTTCGACTGCCGAGGCGGCGCCCGTCCCGCGAGAGGCGGCGCTCGTCATCGGTTCGGGTCCGGTTCGGATCGGCCAGGGCATCGAGTTCGACTACTGCGCGGTCCAGGCCGCCGACACGCTTCGTCAAGGCCGGCTGGCAGGCGGTGATGATCAACTCGAACCCGGAGACGGTCTCGACCGACTTCGATGCCTCCTCGCGTCTCTACTTCGAGCCGCTCGACCCCGAGAGCGTGCGCAGCGTCATCGATGCCGAGACGCCTGACGGCGCCCCGCTTCTTCCTGCAGTCGTCGCGTACGGCGGCCAGACGCCGCTGAACCTGGCCGAGCCGCTGGCAGCCGGTGGCGTCCCGCTGCTCGGGAGCGACCTCGAGGCGATCGACCAGGCCGAGGAGCGCGTCGCGGTTCGCGGCGCTGCTCGACCGGCTCGGCATCCCGCAGCCCGAGGGCGGGATGGCCCACAGCGTCGAGGAGGCGCTACACGCTCGCCGAGCGGATCGGCTACCCGGTGATCGTCCGGCCGTCGTTCGTGATCGGTGGCCTCGCGATCGACTTCTGCTACTCGCCGTCGGACCTCGCCCGCCAGCTCGCGGCCGCGACCGTGGTCGACCCCGATCGGCCTGTCCGGATCGATCGCTACCTCGAAGGCGTCGAGGTCGACGTCGACGCCGATCTCGGACGGCACGCGCGTCCTGATCCCGGGGCTCCTCGAGCACGTCGAACGGGCCGGCGTCCACTCCGGCGATTCCGTCGGCGATGTTCCCGCCGCAGACGGTGTCGGACGGCGACCAGGCGCTCATCGTCGCGACGATGGAGCGGATCGTGCTCGCGCTCGGCGCGCGCGGGCTCGTCAACGCCCAGTTCATCGTTCGCGAGGACGGCGTCTATCTGATCGAGGTCAACCCGCGGGCGTCGCGGACGGTGCCGTTCATGTCGAAGGTGACCGGCGTGCCGATGGTCGAGCTGGCCGTGCGGATCTCGCTCGGAGCGACCCTGCCGGAGCTCGGTTGGGACGGCGGACTGCTGCCGCCGCCGTCGTTCGTCGCCGTGAAGGCGCCCGCGTTCTCGACGGCGAAGCTGCGCGGGGTCGACCCGTCGGTGGGGCCCGGGATGCAGTCGACCGGCGAGGTGATCGGCATCGCCGATGACCCGCGGGTGGCGCTCGGCAAGGCGCTCCTCGGCGCGGCGCTGCTGCCGCCCCGGCCCGGAGCGGAGGGCGCCCTGGCGCTGCTCTCGATCGCCGACCGCGACAAGGACGGACTCGCCTCGGCTCGCTGCGGCGTTGGTCTCGGCCGGGTATCGGCTCGCGGCGACCGCCGGGACGCGTGAGGCGCTGGCGGCGGCGGGCTATTCGAGGCGCGACCGGTCGCGAAGCTCGGCGCGGCGCCCGACGCCGAGCGACCCGAGCGAGGTCGCCATCCTCGACCTCATCGGTTCCGGCGATGTCCGGCTCGTCGTCAACACGCCGACGCCGCGCTCGGGCGCGGTGCGCGACGCGGCTGAGATCCGTCTCGCCGCGATCGCCGAGGGCATCCTCTGTCTGACCGCGATGGAGACGGCCGTCGCCGCCGCCGAGGCGCTCGATCCGGAGCATCGCGCCGAAGCTGTCCGAGGTCCGGTCGCTCGATGAATGGGTCCCGGCTGCGCGGCTCCGACCCGTGCGCGACCACGGACGAGCGCGACGTCGCGCGTTTAGCGGGCTCAACTCGCTGCGGGAACGCCTCGGGCCGCTACCGGCCGAACCGCCGCGCTCGATGCTGATACGTCCGGATGGCCCGCAGGAAGTCGATGCGTCGGAAGGCCGGCCAGTACGCGTCGCAGAAGTGGTACTCGCTGTAGACGCTCTGCCACGGAAGGAAGCCGGAGAGCCGGATCTCGCCCGACGTTCGGATGATCGAGGTCGGGATCGGAAGAGCCGTGCGTGTAGAGATGCGCCGGCGACGGCCTCCGCGGACAGGACTCTCGGCGAGGAGTTCGGGAGCCGTCCCGGCGGCAACGGCTTCGCGGACGGTCGCCCGGAACGCCTCGAGCAGCTCGTCGCGTCCGCTGTACCCGATGGCGATCGTCACTCGCATCGTGCCCTCGGGTCGCGACAGGGCCGACGAGCGAGCGACAGCGTCGGCGAGACCCGGCGGCAGGAGGTCGCTGCGACCGATGACGCGGAGGTCGATCGGGACCCTGGTTCGGCGGCGACCGGTCGTGATCGCATCGATCGCTTCGCCGGCGACATCCGCGATCGTGGCGACCTCGTGGCTCGGGTCGCTCGAGGTTCTCGAGCGAGAGCGCCCACAGCGTCACCTCCCAGATGCCGAGGTCGGCGCACCAATCGACCATCTCGAGCGCCTTCTCGGCGCCGCGGCGATGACCGATGCCGAGGTCGTCGTAGCCCTCGGCTGCCGCCCAGCGGCGGTTGCCGTCCATGATCACGGCGACGTGTCTCGGTCGAGGAAGCGGCGAGAACGGCCGCGCTCAGCCGGCTCTCGTAGATCCGGTACGCCGGCCGAAGCGCGATCGCGACGCCTCGCCGATAGGCGCGACCGAACCGGCCCGACGCGAGCCGGGTCAGGGGATCGGGTCTCGTCGCGTGCTGCGTGTCATCCGTGTCATGACGTTTGAGAACGGTCCGACGGTGCGCCGACGCACGAACGCGACAGACGAACGCGCGACCAAGCGTGGCCGACGGTGAAGCGTAACGTTCGGCGATGAACGCCGATCCGACGGACGGACCGCACGAGCTCGAGGTCGAGTTCTGCGTCGTCTGAAACTACATCCCTCGAGCCACCGGTCTGGTGGCTGAGCTCCTCGACGCGTGGGCGCCGCGTGATCGGCCGTGCGACGCTGGTTCCGAGCAGCGGCGGCCGGTTCGAGGTGAAGCTCGATGGTGAGCTCATCTTCTCGAAGGCCGCGCTCGATCGACATGCGCGTCCCGGCGAGGTGCGCGACCTGGTCGAGGCCGTCCTCGGCCCGCCGATCGACCGGGAGTCCTTCCACTAGGCAGCGACGTCCGCGAGCGGCAGCTCTCGCGCGCCGACGCGCGGCCGGCGACGCGCTGACACGGCACGCGTGATCGGCGCCAGGACCTCGGCGTTCGGCGGCGGCGAGACGATGATCGCCTGGCCGAGCGACCACAGCGTCAATGTGGTGAGGGCGACCATCACGACCGCGAGCGGGAGCTGCCGCCGGCGAAGCGCCGGCGTCGAGAGCCCGGCGGCGCGTCCGCGACCGCGACGACATGACCGCCCCACGCGCCCAGCATGTGGCCGCCGACGACGGCCGCGAGCTGGATCGTCCAGACGAGCCCGGGCGGCAACCAGCGCGCCGGTCGGCTGGTGGAACGCCGTCCCGAACAGGTCCCAGCCCTTCTGGAACGGGTCGGAGATGGCGATGAGGATCCGCTGACCGTCGATGAGCAGGTACGTCAGGTAGTGGGCGATGAGGTAGCCGACAGCGATCGGCAGCAACCCGGCTCCGATCGCGGCGAGGCCGACCGTCCGAGCGACGAGGAACGCGAGAGCCACGACGAGGCCAAGGAACGCGAACAGCAGGACCGTCTTCTCGAGGATCTGCGGCGACGCCGAAGAGCGTCGGAGAAGGCCTGCGTCTGCGACAGCCCGTCGAAGATGATCGACGACACACCGAAGGCGACCAGCGTCACGTCGGCGGCGCGTCCAGCCGGGCTCGAGAAGGCCGCTGCCGAACGTCCGCCGCTCGACCCGGCCGTCCTCATCGACCAGCCGGAACCAGGCAAGCCGGCCGAGGAGCCTGAACCAGACCGTGAACGTCTCGCCCTGCGAGCGCCACTCGTCGCGCCCGAACTGGGCCATCATCGCGAGCGTGAACGCCGTGTAACCGATCGACGACCACGAACAGCACGGACGGTCCGGCCACGAGCACGAGCTCGAGCCAGACGAACGCCGCGAAGCCGATCGTTGCCGGCCATCGCCCAAGCCTCTCGGGATACTCCGCCGGATTCCAGCCGCGACGCCGAGCCGCGCCAGGACCCAGGCGCCGATGTCGTGGAGCGTCGAGAACGGGTCGAGAAAGTGCCAGACCGGCCCGATCAGCGCGCAGATGATCGCGACTCCGACCCAGCCGTAGACCCACAGGAAGAGCGTCGCGACATCTGCCATCGCTGTCGCCGCCGGCGATGCCCTGGGCCACGATCCAGAGCCAGCCGAGAAGGCCGATGAACCGAAGGAGATACCGCAGCCACGCCGGCGGCAGCTGCCCGTCACCGGTCAGGTCGGGCGGCGCCGCGCGGACGTCGCGGACGATGACGAAGATGAACGACAGGGCGACCGTCGTCGCGGCGCCGACGAGGTAGACCGCCAGCGGAAGCCGGCTCGTGTAGGTCGGGTTCAGGCCGTGGGCGGCGACCGCCTGCGGGCAGGAAGAGGGCGAGTCCGATCGCCGGCGGTGACGCCTGATGCGAGGCGTGCGTCGCCAGCCCGGGGTCATGCCGGGTTCGACGGCCGGTTGCGCCGGTTCAGCAGGTACGCGGCGCCGCCACCGAGCACGATCAGCGCGACGATGATCGGCAACAGGACGTCGCTGCTGCTCGCTGTGGCCGTCCCGTCGGCCGGACGGCGAGGGGATGGCGCCGCGGTCGGCGCTGGCGTCGGCGCTGGCGTCGGAGCGGCGCTTGGTGTGGCTGCGACGAGGCGGTCGGGGCCGGCGGTCGCGGCCGGTGTCGGGCTCGGCGTCGGCGCCGCGGCGACCGTGAACGCCCACTCACCACGCTCGACGTGTCCATCGGTCGCCACCGATGTCCACTTGACGGTGTAGGCCCCGGCCACGAGCGGGGCGTCGAGATCGACGACCATCCGCGTGTCGTCCTCGGGATCGAGCGCCGCCCTTGGCCACCGACGTCCCGGTCGCATCGAACAGCTCGAGCGAGCTCCCGTCCTTCTTCATCGCCTCGGTGAAGACGCCGGAGACCTGCGTCACGGGTTTCGTCTGCACGGAGTCCGCGGCCGGCGTCGGCGGTCTTGAGCTCGGCGTGGCCGAGGACGGCGCCGGGCACTCCGATGGCGAGCAGCGCACGCGATCAGGACCGCCGCGATGCGGCGCGTCGAGGGACCGGGGATCATGGCCTTCGAGTCTACGGCACTTGGCCGCAAGGCGTCGTCAGCGCCGCTCCGTGCCTCCCGCTCTGACATCGGGCGCGGGCGCTACGATTTGGCAACTGATCCAGTCGCGGCGCGACCGCCGCCATCGCTAGAGGTCCGTCGTGCCGACCACCGTCCCCGAGGTCGTCTTCAGCGACCACCATCTCGACAACGGGCTGCGCGTCATCGTCGCCGAGGACCACCTCGCGCCGGTCGTGGCCGTCAACCTCTGGTACGACGTCGGCTCGAAGCACGAGGTGCCGGGCAAGACCGGTTTCGCCCACCTGTTCGAGCACGTCATGTTCCAGGGCTCGCGCCATGTCGCGAAGGCCGAGCACATCGCGCTCGTCCAGGCAGCCGGCGGGACGATGAACGGTTCGACGTGGCTCGATCGGACGAACTATTTCGAGACGCTGCCGGCTCACCAGCTCGAACTCGCGCTGTGGCTCGAGGCCGACCGGATGGCCACGCTGCTCGACGCCCTCAGCCAGGAGAACCTCGACAACCAGCGCGAGGTCGTCAAGAACGAGAAGCGCTGGTCCTACGACAACCGGCCGTACGGCTCGTTCCAGGAGAAGCTCCAGGCACACCTCTTCCCCGCCGGAGCACCCGTACCACCACTCGACGATCGGCTCGATGGACGACCTCGACGCGGCGTCGCTCGAGGACGTCAGCGCCTTCTTTCGGACGTACTACGCGCCGAACAACGCGGTGGTGTCGGTCGTCGGCGACGTCGAGACCGACGCCGTCGTCGAGGCGGCCGGAGCGCTACTTCGGGGCGATCCCGCCGAACGACGCGATCCCGCCGCTGCGCGACCTGTCACTCCCGCCGACGCTCGGCGGCGAGCGCCGTGAGATCGTCCCCGATCGTGTCCCGCTGCCGCGGGTCCATGTCGGCTTTCGAGCGCCCGTCTTCGGCGACCCGAGGCTCGATGCCCTCGATCTTGCCGGTCAGATCCTGTCGGGCGGCAAGGGCAGCCGGCTCAACCGCAGGCTTGTCCGCGAGGAGCGGATCGCGCAGGACGTCGCGCTCTTCACGCTCGGGTTCGTCGGCGGCGCGTCGGTGAGTGCCGGTTGGGCGACCGTCCGGCCGGGCGTTTCCGTCGAGCGTGTCGAGGCAGCGTTCCACGAGGAGCTGGAGCGGCTTGCGACCGAGCTCGTGAGCGACGACGAGCTGGCCCGTGCCAAGGCCCTGACCGAGGCCGACGAGCTCGGCGCGCTCCAGCGGGTCGAGGAGCGCGCCGACCGGCTGTCGATGTACGCGACGCTGTTCGACGATCCCGGGCTCATCAATCGGATGCTGCCGCGCTACCTCGCGGTGACGCCGGAGGCCATCAGGGAGGTCGCGGCGGCCGTGTTCCGGCCCGACAACCGCGTGGTCCTGACCTATCTTCCCGAGGCGAGCCCGGCCGACGACGTCTCGCTCGACCGAGACCGAGGTCGACGAAGCCTCGACCGACGAGGAGGTGGCGGCATGACCACGACGCCCGACATCGTTCGTGACGGTCCGGTGGTGGCCGAACGCCCGCAGCCCGGTGCACCCCGCGCGTACGAGTTCCCGGCGGTTTCGACCGAGCGACTCGACAACGGCCTGACGATCCAGGTCATCGACCTGCCCGGCCGGCCGCTCGGTGTCCGCTTCGGTGGTCGTGACCGGCGGGCGCCGCCGAGGAGCCGGCGCCGAACTGGCCGGTTCGGCCGTCCTCGCCGCCCGGGCGCTGACCGAAGGCACGGAGCGGTACGACGCGATCGCGCTGGTCGAGGCTGCCGAACGACTCGGGTGCTTCGATCCATGCCGAAGCGGGCTGGGACGCGCTCAGCGTCGGCGTCGACGTCCCGGCCGACCGGCTTCCCGCCGCGCTGGACCTCGTCGCCGAGGTGTTGCTTGCGCCCGACGTTTCCGGCCGATGAGGTCGAACGCCTTCGCGACGAACGTCTGAACGACCTGCTCCAGGCTCGCGCCGACCCCCGGCGGCGAGTCGAGGAGGCCTTCACCGACACGATCTACGCGCCCGAGTCGCCCTACCACCGACCGTCGGGCGGGACCCGCGAGACCGTCGAGCGGCTGACGGCCGACGACCTGCGGCGGACCTTCGAGCGAACGCTCGACCCTGGTCGCGCGACGCTCGTGATCGGCGGCGACCTCGGTGGTCAGGACGTCGTCGGCCTGGCGGAGCGGCTGTTCGGGTCGTGGCGCGGCGTCGGCGCCTGCGGCGGCGCCGGTCGTCGATACGGCGAGTCCGCGCGGTCGCGTGGTCCGGGTGATCCATCGGCCGGGCTCCGTTCAGACCGAGATCCGCGTCGGTCACCGCGGACTGCCGCGCCGGATCGAGGACTTCCACGCCGTCACCGTGATGGCCGCGATCCTCGGCGGGCTGTTCAACTCGCGGCTGAACATGAAGCTTCGCGAGGAGAAGGGCTACACGTACGGCGCCGGAGCCGGCTTCGACATGCGACGCGGCGCTGGTCCCTTCGCGGCACGGGCCGCGGTCAACACCGAGGTGACCGTCCCTGCGATCCTCGAGATGCTGTCCGAGCTGCGCGGGATCGGCGAGAGCCCGGTCTCCGCGTCGGAGCTCGCGGCCGCGCGCGACTTCCTCGTCGGCGTCTTCCCGCTGCGATTCGAGACGGCGGGGGCGGTCGTCGGCTCGCTCGGGAGCCTCGCCGTCCACGGTCTGCCGATCGACGAGCTCGTTTCGTACCGTGATCAGATCGAGGCCGTCGGGATCGAGGACGTCGCGGCGGCCGCTCGGCACATCCGGCTCGACGAGGCCGCGATCGTGCTCGTCGGCGATGTGGACGCGTTCGGCGCCGATCTCGAGGCGGCCGGTCTTGGCCAGATCGTGATCGAGCGTGACGACGTCGTCGGGCCGCTGGCTGCCACCGACGCCGAGGCCGAGACGCCGGGTCCGGTCGATGACGAGGAGCAGACGGGTCCGACTGCCGGCGCCGAGGAGCCACCCGCCGACAGCGACGAGGAGATCGGCGGATCCGAGGGTCTGTCTCGCGGGATCGGCGCCGAGTAGGTTCGCGTCTCGCGATCGAGTACGTGGCGAGGCGCGCCGCGCGCCAACGGCAACGGCAAACCGCAAAAAGGACTGAAACCTTTTTCGCGCGCCCTGTCTCAGGGAAGTAGCAGGCCGGTCGAGGGACCGGACCCCGAGACATGGGAGACGATCAGATGCGCAGCGATATCCGTGTGGTTCGAGGACTCGGCGTGGCCGTCGTCTCGATGTTCATCGTCGCCGGTGCCGCGTTCGCGGCCGACGGCTTCGGCAGCTCGAGCCGCCACGACGACCGTTCCGTGAACGCGGCGACTGCTCCGACCGCGGAGCCGACCGAGACCGCGGAGCCGACCGAGACCGCCGAGCCGACGGAAACGGCCGAGCCCACCGAGACCGCCGAGCCGACGGAGACCGCGGATCCCTTCCTGGTCGCCGAACCGACGGACGAACCGAGGCGACCGATGACAACGGCGGCCAGGGCGAGCCCGAAGCGACCGACGACAACGGCGACGACAACCCGGACGCCACCGACGACCACGGCCAGGACGCCCCGGACGCGACGGATGATCACGGCGGCCACGGCGAGGCCGAGCCGGGCGACGACCACGGCAACGGCGGCCACGGCGCCGACGACGCCACCGAGACCGCCGAGCCCACCCATGCGCCCGAGGCCACGCAACCGCCGAGCCGACGGAGACTCCGGAAGCGACGGACGACCACGGCGGCGACGCGACGCCGACCAGCGCAACGTCAAATAGCGGTCCCGGCAGCGCCAACAGCGGCAGCGGCAGCTCGAACAGCGGCAGCGGCTCCGGTAGTGGCCACAGTGGCGACGACGACAGTGGCCACGGCGGCCACGGCGGGCACGGCGGCGACGACGACCTGATCGGCTCGACTTGACCCGACTCGTCTGTGACTCGACAGACCCAGGACGCATGGCTCGGCTCGCCTTCCCGCATGATGGGGGCGGGCCGAGCGGCTTCCCACGGCGCCGATCCGACCGCCGTTCCCGCCGCGAGGAGAAGTCCGATCTTCGGTGCCCGGCCACTCACGACGCACGACGAGCCACGCGATGACCGGGCGATCGTCGATGCCGTCCTTGCCGGCGACCGGGAAGCCTTCCGCGTTCTCGTCGAGCGCGAATTGGCGTCCGTCGTCCGAGCGTGCCATCGGGTCCTGGGCGACCTCCATGAAGCCGAGGACGCAGCCCAGGAGGCGTTCGTGACCGCGTATCGATCGCTTGCCGGTTGGCGCGGCGACGGACCGTTCGGTGCGTGGCTCACGCGGATCGCCGTCCGGATCGCCCTCCGCGAAGCAGGCAGGCGACGCTCGGTCACCTGGCTCGATACGACGGCGTCTCGGCTGGGACCGGACGATGCAGCGGCGGCCGACCCTGGCTACCGCGCAGCGACGAATGCCGCGCTCGATGCCGTAGCGAGCACAGACCCTTCGCTCGTGACCATTCGAGCTGAACGCGCCTCGGACGTCCGTCGTGCCGTCGCGGCGCTACCCGAGCCGTACCGCGAAGTCGTCACGCTGCGGTTCTTCGGCGAGCTGAGCCTCGAGGAGATCGCGCGACAGACCGAGCGTCCCCTCGGCACGGTCAAGACGCACCTCCATCGAGGCCTTCAGCGGCTGCGCACCTCGATCGACAAGCGGGGTGACGCATGACAGGCCCGCTTGATCGCTTCGACCCGGCCGAGTCTGGACGGAGAAGCACCGCTGTCGCAGGCCGACCAGGCCGATGCGCTCCTCGCGGCCCGCGAGCTCGAAACAGCGGCGAGCGCCGCCGGGACGATCCGACCGACAGAGGGCTTCGAAGATCGGGTGATGGCGGCCATCGCCCTCGAGCCGGCGCCTCGCGTCGTGATCCGTCCCGGTTCCGCGGTCCGCGGAGGCCGTCCGGCTGCGTTCCTGCTTGCCGTCCGCGACGCCTGGCGGATCGCGACGAGTGGCGGGCGCCCTGCCGCGGTTCGCGGTCAGGCGCTCGCGTTCGTGCTCCTCGTCGTCGTCGCTGCGGGATCTCTCACGACGTTCGCGGCGATCGGTGTCGGTGGACTGCTTCGAACGGAGCCCAGTCCGCCGCCGACGATCGCGCCCGCACCGACCGTCCAGCCGACTGTCGCACCGCTACCGACGGCGACGCCGCCGATGCCCTCGTTCACCCCCGAGCCGACCGAAACGGCCGAACCGACCGAGACCCCGGAGGCGACCGACGACCGCACCGAGACTGCGCGGCCAACCCGGACGCCGCGTCCGACTGCGACTCCGAGGACGACCGATGATCACGGCGGCGGAAGCGGCTCTGGCGGAAGCGGCTCGGGTGGAAGCGGCTCTGGCGGAAGTGGCTCTGGCGGAAGCGGCTCTGGCGGAAGTGGCTCTGCGGAAGCGGTGCGACGGGCGGTCGGCGGAAGTGGCTCGGCGGAAGTGGCGGGCGGCGTGGCGGAAGCGGAAGCGGCGGCGGCTCGAGCGGTGGAAGCGGCTCGAGCGGTGGCAGCGGCTCGAGCGGCAGCGGCACGAACGACGGCTCCGGCCACGGTTGACATCGAGGACTGACCGCCGATTACGCTTCACCGCGTGATCGTTGTCGTCGGATCTCCCGTCGGTCGCATCGAGGCAGGCACCACGCGCGCGGGCGGCCGGGCTGCGCGGATCGCGCTGGCCGCCGCCGGGAGCGGTCGGCCGGTCCAGGTCATCGGCCGGATCGGCGACGACTCGACGGCCGACGCGGTCGTCCTCGATCTTGCCCAACAGGGCGTCGGGCACGTCGCGTTGCTTCGTGACGTGTCGCATCCGACTCCGCTCGAGGCATCGGCCGACGATCCCCTGGACATCGATGACCTCCCGCCGGCCGACCCGATCCGCGAGGTCGATGGCCTCCCGGTCGATGCCGCCGACGTCACTCTCGGCCTCCGATACCTGACCGGCTTCGAGGTCGTCGTGCTGGCGAACGGTTCAGGACGCTCAGCTCGTCTCGGCGGTCTCGGATGCCGCGAGATGGGCAGAGGCGCGTTTGGTCCTCGTGCTGGATCCCGGTCTCGCCGCCACCTTCGGATCTGCCGCCGGACGCCGTCGGCGTTCGAAGCGCCCGAGGCCGACCCCGACGGCGCATTTGCCGCCCTCGTCGCGAGGTTCGCGGTCGGTCTCGATGCCGGGACCGACGCTGACGCCGCGTTTCGGGCGTCCGTCGAAGCCGACGGCTGGACGGTCACCCAGCCGGGATGACGGCGCCCGGGCAGAGCCGCTGAACAGGGCTCGGCGGTAGTCCCGCGGGGTCGTTCCCCGCTCGGGCGCCGCCACGTCACGCTCCCGAAGGAAGCCGATAAAGGGTCTCCCGCCGAAATTGAAGGGTCACGGTCGCCACGAATGGCGCGACTGCCGGATGGCCGCCGTTCGAGTCTCGCCGATGCTGCCTTCCTCGGGCCGACACCTCGCGGCCCAACCGGGGAGGACGCGTGAGCGCTATCGGCTACGGTTTGGGAAGCGCACTCGTCTACGGCGTGGCGGACATCGCGGGCGGGCTCGCGACGCGGCGGGCCAACGTCGTCACGATCCTGATCGGAGCCTACGCGTTCAGCCTGCCGCTCGTCCTGTTTGCGGCGATCCTCGGTGGAGGCACGATCCCGGACCCGACGGCGCTCGCCTGGTCCTCGGTCGGCGGTGCGACGGAGGCAGCCGCCGCGGGGATGCTGTACCTCGCACTCGCCTCGGGAACGATGGGCGTCGCCTCGCCGCTGGCGGCGGTCGTCGGAGCCACGATCCCGGTGGCCGTCGGTATCGCGAGCGGCGAGAGTGTCGCACCCCCGCAGGCCATCGGGATGCTCCTCGCGTTCGGCGCCGTGATCCTTGTCGCCGCGCCCCAACGCTCGCCCGTCGCCACGAACCGCCGCGCCGCCGGGTTGGCCGTCGCGAGCGGCGGGATGTTCGCACTGTCTTTCATCGCGTTCTCACGGGCCGGCGCCGGCAGCGATCCGTTCTGGGTCGCGGTCGCTGCCCGGATCACCGGACTTGCGATCCTCGTCGTCGTCGCACGGATCATCGCCCAGCCACTGGTCGCGCCCCGAGGCCTCCGGCGCCTCGTGTGCCTCGTCGGGTTGCTCGACGCGATCGCGCTGGTCTTGCTCCTCATCGCGTATGGCGGCGGTCAGCTCGGCCTCACGACCGTGCTCATCTCGCTGTATCCGGCCGTCACGGTGGTCCTCGCCGCGCTGTTCCTTCGCGAACGGATGGCGCGCGCCGAGCTGGCTGGTGTCGGTGTCGCCCTCGTCGCGGTCGCGCTCCTGGCGGTGCAGTGATGGCCCTCGCGCGCCCCCGCTTCCTCGACGACTCACCGACGGTCGACGAAGGCCCGCGCCCGAGGCCGCGGATCGTCGAGCCTGCCGATGATCCAGCCGTCGAACCGTGGACCGCCGAGCAGATCCGCCTCGTCGGCCAGGAGGTCATCGAGTTGATGGCCGATCAGCTCACCGGGTCACCGGACCGGCCGGTCTTTCGCCCCGTGCCACCGGATGTCGCCAGGACGTTGGCTTCCGGGTCGCTTCCCGCCGAGGGAGCGGAGCCGGCGGAGTTGCTGGAGGCCTTCCGCGACCAGATCGCCCCGTACCCGCTCGGGAACAACCACGGCAGGTTCTGGGCATGGGTCTGCTCGCCCGCTAACGTCATGGCGGTCTTCGGCGACGCGCTTGCTGCCGCCATGAACCCGCATTGCGATGTCGCGAACCACGCGGCCGTCCACCTGGAACACCAGGTCCTCGACTGGTTTCGCGACATGGTCGGTTTCCCGACAGCCTCGGGCGGCGTTCTTGTCTCCGGCGGCTCGATGGCCAACCTGACCGGCCTCGCCACGGCCCGCCACGCTCGCTCCGGCTGGGACGAGCGCGAGCAGGGCCTCGCCGGTGGGCCAAGGCTCCGTGTCTACGTCTCGGACCAGGGCCATAGCTGCATCCGCAAGGCGATCGAACTGCTCGGGATCGGCTCGGCGAACCTTCGAATCGTCCCGACCGACGATCGCTTCCGGATGCGCACCCGCGACCTCGAGGCGATGATCGCCGAGGACCGCAGCGCCGGATATCGGCCGCTCGCGGTCGTCGGGTCGGCAGGCTCGACCAACACCGGGAGCATCGATCCCCTCGAGCGGATCGCCGCGGTCTGCCGGCGGGAGGATCTCTGGTTCCACGTCGATGGCGCCTACGGGGCACCGGCCGTCATGACCGATCGGTACCGGGACGCGCTTGCGGGACTCGCTCTCGCCGACAGCGTGGCCGTCGACCCGCACAAGTGGCTCCAGATCCCCGTCGAGGCGGGCGTCGTGCTGGTCCGTGACAAGTCGTTGCTCCGCGACACGTTCAGCCTTGTCCCGGCCTACCTCCGGAGCGACGGTGGCGAGGATGGCGTCGAGGGGCCGATCATCCTTCGCCGAGCTCGGGTTCCAGCAGACACGCGGGTTCCGCGCGCTCAAGATCTGGTTCGGGCTGCGCAGCCTCGGGACAGACGGGATCGAGCGACTCATCGACCAGAACTGTCGCCTGGCCGAACGGCTCCACGCCGACGTCGTCGCCGCCCCCGATCTCGAGGCGCTGGCTCCGCAGTCGCTGTCGGTGGTCTGCTTCCGAGCCGTGCCGGCGGCGCTTCGCTGCGACGAAGCCGCGCTCGACGCACTCAATCGCTCGATCGTCGAACGCATCCAGCTCGGCGGCGAATTCTTCGTGGCCAAGACCGTCGTCCGAGGTCGGACAGCGATCCGGGTCTGCATCGTCAACGGCGGGGCGCGGCCGTCGGATGTCGGCGCTCTGCTTCGTCTCGTACGGGCGGAGGCGGCGCTTGCGGTCGCCGAGATCGCGGCCGTTACGCCAGCGGTGCGATCAGCTCCGGCCCGTCGCGCCTGACGTCGTTGACGAAGCGGTTCACGGCGTAGACATCGAGCTCGACGGTCTCGTTGGGCGCCAGGAGCCCCACGAGTTCCGAGGGATCCCCGGGTCGCGGATCGAGCCAGCGCGTCCATGCGTCGTCGGAAAGCACGACGGGCATCCGGTCGTGGAGATCGGCAAGGGCTTCGTTCGGGGTCGTCGTGACGATCGTGAACGTCCGCCGGACGGTCTCGGTCGCGGGATCGCGCCAGCCTGACCACAGCCCGGCAAGGACCAGCGCCGCCCCGTCGCGCCGGACCACACGGTAGGGCTGCCGGATCGTGCCCTCGCGTTTCCATTCGTAGAACGAGTCGACCGGCACGAGGCATCGCTTTCGAACGAACGCGTCGCGAAACGCCGGACTCGTGACCAGCGTCTCTGCGCGTGCGTTGAACATCCGCGAGCCGACCTTCGCCTGGTCGGCCCAATGGGGGATGAGACCCCAGCGGTAGCCGGTCACGGCACGCCGTTCGTCGCGCTGGACGACGACCAGGGCCTCGTCCGTAGGGGCGACGTTGTATCGCCCGCCGAGGTCGTCAGAGAGCGGCTCCGCGCCGAAGATCTCGGCGAGCTCGGAAGCCGGGCGTTCCTGGGTGAATCGTCCGCACATCGTCATCAAAGTCTATGGGACTGGCGGCTGGGGGCCGGTCGACGCGGCCTCCTGTACAGTCGGGGAGTGAGCGACTCCAACCTGCAGCGCCCCCGGCGCGATCCGAACACCGCCGGCCGTCTGTCGCGCGAGGACGCAGTCGCCCTGCTGGTTCGAGGGGGAGAGCTTCTCGCCCAGGGCGAATACCAGTCGGCGGCGGACCACTACATCCGCGTCGTCGGCTTCGATGACGCCACCATCACCGCGGCGGCGCTGATGGGTCTCGCCGAGGCGCGCTACCGCTCGAACGACGAGAAAGCGGCCGTCGCGACGTGGCAGGCAGTCGTCGATCTGGGCGAGACACCTTCGACGTACCGAGCCTGGCGGAACCTCGCGGCGGCTCGCGTCCGCGACAACGACCTCGTCGGCGCGCTCGACGCGTACCGCGAAGCCGATCGGCGCGCGCCGGCCGAGGACAAGCCCGAGATCGCGAACCGCCTGGGCTGGCTGAGCAAGGAGACCGGCAACGTCGGCGCCTCGAAGAAGTACTTCGCCCAGGGCCGCGGCGACCGCCCGTTCCTCTCGGCGACAGTCCTCATCATCGCCGTCACGAGCGTCATCTCCCTCAGCGCGCTCTACGCCTCGGATTCGACCCTGTTCGAGTTGCTCCAACTCGACAAGCCGGCCGTGGCCGCCGGCGAGTACTGGCGCTTGTGGACGGTCACGCTCCTCCACGGCGACCTGCTCCACCTGGGCTTCAACATGTACGCCCTCTATCTGGCCGGCATGATCGTCGAGCGCTGGTACGGGTCCATTCGTTTCGTCGTGTTCTACCTGACCTGTGCAGCGGCCGGCTCGACCGCGAGCTTCGTGTTCGGTGGCGGCGACTTTTCGGTCGGCGCGTCCGGCGCGGTCTTCGGGCTGTTCGGCGTCCTCCTGACAGCCGGACGGATCCACCATCCGGTCGACCGCGACAGCCGCAACCTCGTCCCGCAGCTCGCGATGATCATCGTCATCAACATCGCGTTCGGCTTCGCGTCGGGCGGACAGATCGACAATGCGGCACATATCGGCGGCCTCGTGGCCGGGATGTGGCTTGGCGCGCTGGTGCCACCGACCGGGGTCCCGACGATGTCATCGCTGTGGCACCGGCCCGGCGAAGCGCGGGCGGCCGTTGGACGGGCTACTCCGCCCGGGTATGTCATGGCGGCCGGCGTGGGCGCCGTGGGCGTCGTCGTCGTGGCCGGGGTCATCTTCGGGACGACCGCGCGAACGGCCGTCGCGGATCCCGCGGTCGCCCGCGCCCAGGATCGTCTACGCCTCGGCGACCGCTTCCTGGGCCGCCGGCTCGCCGCTCACCGCGATCACCACCTCGGGCAGCGGGTCCGCGACGGCACTCTCCGTCGAGAGGTAGCAGCGGCGCTCGCCGAGCGTCGCCATCAGGCCCGTCCGTCGCATCCGGTCGCGCACGGATCCGCGGACCTGCGCGAGCCGCAGGTCGATGCCGTCGCGCTCCAGATCGGCGAACAGCCCAGCCAGCATGTCGGTGGTCGCGACATCGAGATCGGCGGTCGCCGCGATGTCGATCACGACCGCGCGCGGCGCCGAAGGCTGTGCCTTGAGCAGCGCGATGATCTGGTCCTTCGCGACGTCCGCGTTGACGAACGTCAGCGGAACGTTGGGCCGGAGGATCAGGATCTCGGGGACCGGGACGGCGTTCGGGTGGCGTTCGGCGTCGGCGTAGACCGGCGGGTCACCCGGGATGCGGGCCAGCACCGCGATGTACGGACGGCTCGCCTGGTACAGGATCGCCACGAGCGACAAGGCGACCGCGATGCCCATCCCGGTCAGCGCCGTCGTGAAGACCACGCCGCCGAGGGCAGTCATCGCGAGCAGGAAATCGGTCCGCTTCCAGGCCAGGTACCGGCGCAGTTCGCCGATATCCACGAGGCCCGACGACCGACGTGATGACGATCGCCGAGAGCACGGCGAGCGGGAGCTTCGCGAACAACGGCGCAAGGACGATCGCGGTCGCGAGGACGAGCGCCGCCGTGATGAGCGACGAGAGCTGCGTCCGGTTGCCCGCTGCCTCGCCCGCCGCCGACTGGCTGAAGCTCGCGTCGACCGGGAACCCGCCGAACAGCCCGGCGCCGGCGTTGGCGGCCCCGAGCGCGATGAGCTCCTGGTTCGGGTCGATGTCGTAGTCGTGGCGGACGCCGAACGCACGCGCCGCGCCGATCGATTCGGCGAGGGCGAGGAAGACGATGCCGAACGCGCCGGTCAGCAGGAAGACGATGTCGCCGAACGGGATGCTCGGGATGCCCGGCAGCGGGATCCCGGTCGAGACCTGGCCGACGACCGCCACGCCCTTCGCCTCGAGGTCGAACGCGTATGACAACGCGATCCCCGTGACGAGCGCCACGAGCGCTCCCGGGATCGGTCGGGCGAAGCGCTTGATCAGGAAGATCCCGACGATGCAACCGATACCGAGCGCCGCTGTGTACGTATTGACGTCGTCGAGGTTCTGGGCGATCGAGACGACCTTCTCGATGATCGTGTTCCCACCGGACGGGATGCCGAGCAATGCCGGGATCTGGCCGACCGTGATGGTGACCGCCAGACCGATGACGAACCCGGTGACGACCGAGGCCGCCAGGAACTGCGAGAGGAATCCGAGACGCGCCGCACCGGCCACGATGAGGATCAGCCCGACCATCAGCGCGAGTGCCGCGCTCAACGAGAGGTAGTAGGCGACATCCGAGCCGGCGATGGCGCCGACGACCGAGGCGGACATGATCGCGATCGAGGAGCTGGTCGTGACCTTCAGGTGTCGCGACGTTCCGAATACGGCATACAGGGCGAGCGCGATGAACGCCGTCACGAGACCGATCTCGGGCGGCAAACCCGCCAGACCGGCGTAGGCCATCGCGACCGGGACCATGATCCCCCAGCTGACGACCCCCGCGATCGCGTCGAACCGGAGGTCGGTGCGGTGGTACGCCGGGAGCCAGGCGACGATCGGAACGTAGTGGGCGACGCAGCCGCCGGACGTCGATCGATCCGCGAGACCGTGGGCCGGCGCCGGACGGCGGGACTGGTTCGGAAGCCGGCTCGCTCGAGGTCCCGGCCATCGCCGTCTAGAAGCCCACGTCCTGGGGCAGGCTCACGACGACGCCGACGCCGATCGCAAACACGATGACCGCCACGCCGATCATCGACCAGCGGATCAGCGGTGGCCGGAATTTGGCAGCGGTCCCCGCGAAGAACAGGACCGAGGCGAACAGGACCGCGGTCAGGACGAAGTTGTCGCCGATCTCATTGTTTCGCTGGGCTTCGGCCATCGCGGCATCGGCTTGAGCGAGCAGGTCGTTCGCCGTCGTCTGCTCCGCAAGCTTGTACTCCGGCTGCTCGAACGGGGTGCCGCTGGGGTTGCCCTCCGCGTCGACGACCGCTCGGTCGAGCCAGGCATCGAAGGCCGTCAGGAATTCCGGTCGGAACCGCGTCCGAAGGAAGTCCTCCAGCTTCTGGTCGTCCTGGGCGCTCGCG
>CAWFLS010000021.1:0-275934 GCA_963816675.1 uncultured Chloroflexia bacterium | reverse complement strand
TGATGAAGGTCACATCTGAAGGCGGCCTCATCGCCCCGAGCGCGACGGTTGCGGCACTGCCGTTGGTTGCCGTCTACCGGGACGGGCGGATCTTCACCCAGACCGCGGTGCCGGCCATCTTCCCGGGTCCACTCCTCCACCACCTCGAGGTCCGCGACGTCGGACCAGCCGGGGCCGCCGCCATCGAGGACGCGATCAGGGCCGCTGGTCTCGATGCACCGGCCACAACTGATCCTGGTGTCGTCCCCGACGTCGGCACGACGGTCGTCACGACGGTGCTCGACGGCGTGACGACGACTGCGCAATTCCCCGGGCTCGGTGGTGGACCTGGGCGGCCCGACATGAGCGGGAGCAACCCCGCGGCAGCGGCAGCGCTCGCGCTCCTGGAGCGACTGATGAACCCTGCCGAGACGTGGGGCGGGATCGGGGGCAAATCGACGCTCTACACGCCGCCCGGGTACCAGGTCTTCGTCGCTCCCGGCGCACCCCAACAGGACCCGCAACTTCCGCAGACGGCGATGACGTGGCCACTGTCGACGCCACTCGTCGAGTTCGGGGCACCGGCTGAGCCTGATCATGGCATCCCCGGCCTGCGAAGTGGGGTCGTCCAGGGCGCAGATGCGACGATCCTTGGGTCCGTTCCTCGCGAAGGCCAACGCCCTGACACCGATCGTCTCGGGAGACCGGGCCTGGACGATCTTCGTCCGACCGCTCCTGCCCGACGAGGTTCGCCGGCGGCTGACGAGTCTCGCATTCGGTCCGAGAAGACTGCCGCTGGGTTGAGCCGCGCGGCATACTCTCCCGATGGAGCCGCGACCGACCGACACGAGGCTCGAGCATGACCGACCGGTCCGCGACCGACGCGCCGCCCGAGCGGCCGCGGTGCCTCGGCGAGGGCGGCGACCTCCTCACCGTCCCGCCCGACGACCGCCGGGGCATCCGGCGGCACCAAGCCGCCGAGCCGGCGAGCCGCCGATCATGCGGACGAGCATCGTGCTCGGCGTCCTGGCGATCGTGTTCCTCGTCATCCTGCCGAGGTACATCGACTACCAGGACGTCATCGAGGCCTTCCAGGGTCTGAGTCTGTCCAGGACGTCCTCCTCGTCGCCGTGTTCGGCGTCATCGCCTGGTTCGCGACCGGGCGCGGTGTTCGCCGCGCTCATCCCGGGTCTCGGCTGGCTCCGCGGCACGCAGGCGTGGCTCATCCTGGCGGGCATCGGCGCGAGCATCCCGCTCGGACCGTGGAACATGGCCGTCCTGTGGGTCGTGATCCGCGGCTGGGGCCTCGGTGTCCAGGAGACGACCGGCGGCATCGCGCTCTACGGCATCTTCGACCAGCTGAGCCGGCTCGCGATGGGTGTCGTCGGCGCGATCGTCCTCGTCGTCGCCGAGCGGAACGGCGACGAACGTCGGCGTCGAGCGCGAATCGATCATCTGGCTCGCGGTCATCTCGGGCGGCGTCCTGCTCATCGCGCTCGCGCGTTCTGATCGGCATCGTCCGCTCCGAATCGCTGGCGCGCAGGATCGGTGCGCTCGGGGCGCGTGTCGTCGGTTGGGTCTTCGCGAAGCTGGTCGCACAGGGACCCCGGACGTCGATGGGTTCCGTGATGCACTTCCGGGACACGCTCGGCGAGACGATCCGGCATCGCGGTGCGGCCGCGTTCCTGATCTCGATCATCTCGAAGCTGGCCTGGGCGGCAGTCCTGATCGTCGCCCTTCGAGTGTGTGGCGTGCCCGGCATCGGTGCTGCCGGCGAGCGAGATCATCGCGGTCTTCTCGATCGTGTTCATCATCACGATCCTGCCGATCTCGCCGGGCGGCGCCGGGCGTGCCGGAACTGCTGTACATCTCGATGTTCGGAGCGCTGACCGGCGGTCAGGATTCGGCCGAGATCAGCGCCGGAGTCATGCTCTACCGGGTGTTCCAGTGGTTCCTGCCGATCCCGCTGGCGTGGCTGCTCCTCGGCATCAGCCGACGTGGAAAGTCGCTGCTGCCGACCGCGTCCGAGTTCCGCGGCAGGAGCCAGGAGCCGGTACCGGCGGCCGCGACGGTCAACGTCTAGGCGGGACCGAGACTCGGACGCGGGCCTCGGATGCGCGGACCGTCGACGCCGTCAGGAGGCCGCCCCGGCCGTCAGGACGCCGCCCGGAACGTGAGACCCGACCGCCCAGTCGTGACCGTGAGCCGGTCCGCCTCGATCGCGTAGTCGACCTCGCCGTTCAGGACGGTCGTCATCGCCGCCTCGACGGCCGCCTGGTCCTGCTGGCACGCTCGTTTGCTCAAGGCGAGCGGACCGATCGTCATGTGGGTCGTTGTCACCGCCACGGACCCGCCGCCGGTGTTGCATCCGGTCGCGACCTCGATCTGGTCGCCGGCGATCGTCATCCCGGCCATCACGCCGGCGGGCACGCTCGATGTCGCGTCGCCGGCGACGATCCCGTCGAGCGTCCAGCGGGCGCCTTCGAGCGGTCGGTCGGGGTCGGCGACCTCACGGTCCGTCAGTTTCATCGCCACGTCGCCGTTCCGAAGCGTCAGCGTGTCGCCGGCCAGCTCGACAGCGGCGCCACCGAGGAACCGCCCGACCCACTGGTCCTGGTCCATGAGTGGCGGCTCGCAGCCCATCTCGGTGGTCACCATGCTGCCGATGACGAGGTCGCCGTCGGTGACCTGGTACGCGCCGCTCATCGAATTGCAGCCGGCGTGGATCGCCAGCTGCCCGTCCTTGAACGTGAGTCGAACCTGGGTGTCGGGGACGAGGTCATGTCCTTCGACCTTCGTGGAGAGGAACGTCCGACCCTCGAGGGACGCCGGTGCCGGGGTCGCACTGGGGTTTGCGCGCGATGCCGACAGCGCCACAGCCGACGACGGTGAGCGCAGCCGCGACGAGCGCGACGGTTCGGAGGAGGATCACGTTCCGCCTGACGATGAGCGGCATCGCATGGTTCCCGCGACGGCCGCAGCCCTCCGGCGGGCGCCGGGTCCGCGACCCGACAGCCGTGTGCTACCGTGGGACGTCGCCGCCGATATGCGGCGAAGCTCCGCGTGGTCGACCGCCTTCTCGAACGGACCGTGCGTCTGCGTTCCCTCGTTCGGGAAGCATGAGGGTCGCCATGTCCTCGGGAACAATCAAGAAGGTCGTCGCCGACCGCGGCTTCGGTTTCATCGCGGCCGACGACGACCAAGGAATACTTCTTCCACCGCAGCGGCGTTGACGCGTCGCTCGACTTCGACCGCCTGCTGGGCGGCGAGAAGGTCGAGTTCGACGTCCAGTCGAGCCCCAAGGGTCCGCGCGCGACGAACGTCCGCGCCGGCTGACCGCGAGTGCCGCGCCCCGCCGGCAAGGGCTTCGCCGTGACCATCCGGTTGGTCGCCGATGGGCGCAGGATGCCTACGACCGTTGGCTCGAGCCGACCATCCGCGAGTACGCCCAGGAGCACGTCGAAGCCGGCAATTGGCCGGCCGACAGGCGCTCGACCTCGCTCGCCGACAGTTCGCCGAGCTCCTGCCGGCCGGCCGCGAGACCAGCGGCCACGCCTCTGGACGATCGAGGACGAAGACGGCCAGGACGTCGGCATGCTGTGGGTCGCGCCGCACCCGACCCTGCCCAACGCGCTCTGGATCTACGACTTCTCGGTCGTGCCCGAGGCGCGCGGCCGTGGGATCGGGCGGGCGGCCCTCGACGCCCTCGATGCGTGGGCGCGCGAGCGCGGCATCACCCAGATCGGGCTCCACGTCTTTGGCTCGAACGATGTCGCTCGCCGGCTCTACCTTCGGTCGGGCTTCGTCGAGACCGACGTATCGATGGTCAAGCGGCTCTAGGCCGGTAGCGGCCGCGGCAGCAACGCTCACGCGCTCGGCATCGTCCATCGACCCGAGGTCCTCGAGGAGCTTTGCCAGCTCGACGGCGTTCGTCGCCCCGTAGTTCGCGTAGCAGTTGTTGAACAGGACGTGCGTGTCCTTCGACTGGCTCGCGATCTCGCGGACACGCGGCGTCCAGTCGGCGAGCTCGCCCTCGTCGTAGAGATACCGGAAGCGCTCGACCGTCGGGACGCCCTTCGCCTCCCAGGTGGCGGTCCGGCGGCCGTGGAACCGGAGGATCGCGAGGTCCGGTGACGGCGCGGCGACGATCGGCGGCACGCTCGACTTGAAGCCCTGCGGACCATCGACGATCACGAGCGGGATGTTCCGGTCGCCGAGGAAGCGCAGCGTCCGCTCGATGTTCTTCTCGTTGAACCACGATGCGCTCCGGAACTCGACCGCGCCCGTCAGGCCGGCCTCGCGCAGCCGGCCGATCGCCGTCCTCGATCGTGTCGCGGTTCTCGGAGCTCGTGAAGAACCAGCGCGGGTACTGGAGCAGGATCGAGCCGAGCTGGCCGGCCTCGCGGAGCGGTTCGAGCGCCTCGGCGAACCAGCGCCACACCTCGTCCCGGAGGTCGTCGGGCAGGTCCTTGGCGTAGAGCCGCGACTTCTCGGCGAGCGCGTCGGGCAGCGCCGCTCGGAGCTCCTTCGGCAGCCGCTTGGTCTCGGTCGGCTGGCCGGTCATCAGCGCGTGCGCCTTGATGTCGAACGTGAAGTCGGGCGGCGTCCGCTCGACCCACAGCTCCGCCGTCCGCCGCGACGGCAGCGCGTAGTACGTCGCGTCCACCTCGACGATCGGGAACCGGCTGGCGTAGAACCCGAGCCGCTCCTCGGCCGTATCGGCCGCGTCCGGGTAGAAGACGCCGCGGGCCGTCATCGTCGGGTCGGTCCACGACGCCGTCCCGATCCGGATCGATCCGCCGTTGGGGGAGGGGAGCGGCTCGGCGGCGATGTCCTCGGGCGAGCGCCTCGATCCGCCGCGCGGCCGCGGACGGACCGGGATCGTGCGTGCTGTCGAGATCGGGTGCCGGGACCGGCGTGAAGCCGACCGACGCCGTGCGAGCCGGGCTCATCTCGGCGTTCGAGCCCTCAGGTGCCGGCCGGCTTCTTCGGCTGCTTCGGCTTCGGTGGTCGCTTGGGGGTCTTGTCGCCCATCGATGTCACCTCCAGGGTCGGAGCTCGGCGGATCAGGGCCCGCCGATGGCCCGAAGCCTACCGCAACGTCGCGCTCGGGCTCGACGCCAGCGACCTCCCGTCAGCCGAACGCCATTCCCTCGACGGCCGCCGACGGCTTGACCTCAGGGACGCTCGCCATCCGGAACGAGGTGACCAGACCGAGCAGCCCGCGCAAGCAGCGGCACGAACAGCGCGACCTGGAGCGCGATCGGCCTCGCGTCGGTGTTGATCCGGACGATCTCGGCCTGGATCTCGGGCGGCTGACCGGCCAGCAACGCGGTCAGTTCGGTGTTGCTCATGATCTGGGCGTCCTCGTCGAGGACCGTGGCGACCTGCTGCTTCTCGGCCGGCGGGGATGACGGCGCTCGCGTTCGTCATGTTGGTGAACGTGATCGAGAGCGCCGCGAGCATGACCGCGCCCGCGAGTGCGAGACCGAGCGACAGTCCGAACGATCCACCGGCCGAGTTGACGCCGGCAGCCTCGCTGATCCGTTCCTCGGAGATCGGTGCGAGCGTGTAGTTGTTGAGCTGCGACACGAGCAGGCCGAGACCGCAGCCGGCGATGATGAGCGGCACCGTCATCCACAGGCCCGAATCCGCCCGCGGCACGATCGGGATGAGGATCGCGACGCCGACGGTCAGCCAACGCGAAGCCGATCCGGATGATCTCGCTCGCGCGACGCTTCGACTGTCGCCGTCCGGCGAGCATCGCGATCGCGAACATGCTCAGCGACAGCGGCGCGAGCGACAGGCCGGCCTGCAGCGCGTTGTACTCGAGGACCATCTGCAGGAAGATCGGGAGGGCGATCATCATGCCGCCGAGAGCGACCTGCTGCATCGTCTGACCCGAGATCCCGAGGCGGAACATCTGGGACTTGAAGAGGTCGGGATCGATCAGGGTGACGCCGCCTGCGCGCTTGCGGCGGACGAGCCACCAGGCGAACGCACCCGAGCGACGCGGCTCCGACCGCCAGGAAGATCCCGACGGCTTCGCCGCCTTCCTGCCATGCGAGGATTCCGAGGACGAGGCCGCCCATCCCGAGGACCGAGAAGACGGCGCCGACGAGGTCGATCCTTCGGTCGCCCGTGTACGGAACGTCCTTGACCATCCCGATCCCGCTGAGGACGACCGCGATGACGACCAGTTCGAGCAGGAAGCCGACTCGCCACGAAAGGAACGTCGTGATGAACCCGCCGAGCAGGGGCCCGATCGCGGCCGCGATGGCAGCCGCCGCGCCGACGAGCGCGTAGACCCGCTTCTGGGCCGCGCCCTCGAAGTTGCCGTGGATGAGCGACTGCATCGCCGGCAGCAGCAGAGCTGCGCCGAGGCCACCGACGATCGCCCAGAAGACGATGACCGCTCGAAGGTCGTTCGTGAGCGTCATCGCCAGGGCGCCGACCGCGTATCCCAGCAGGCCGATGACGTAGCCGCGCTTCCGGCCGATGAGGTCGCCGACCTTGCTCATGATCAGGATGAACGCCGCCGAAACGAGTGCCTCGAGCGCGATCGCCGACTGGACGCCGCTGACCGTCGTGTTGAGGTCGTGGACGACCGCCGAGATCGACACGTTCATCAGCGACGTGTCGAACACGAGGACGAACATGGCGGCCGCGAGAAGGAGCGCGAGTCGCGGGTTCCACGCCTCCCGCCTCCTGAGGCGCGCTCGTCGGTTGTGCGGACATTCGACCCTCCAAGTCCCAGGGCGCCGATGCAGACTGTCGTCGCGGCTCGTGCGAACTCTACGCCACCACTCGCGTTGCCATCTCGGTCCGACGAAAGGAGCGTCATGTCGAACATCACACGTCAGCGCCTGGGGCCACGCGTGCATCCGTTTCGAGAAGGACGGTCGCGTTCTCGTGATCGACCCCGGCACGTTCTCGGATCTGGCCGTCCTCGACGGCGCGCACACCGTCCTGATCACGCACGAGCATCCGGACCACGTCGCACTTGCCGGCGGTCGCGTCCTCGATGAGCCGGCGGCGATCTCGAGGTCTGGGCGCCCGAAGGCGTCGTCGGCCAGCTCATCGAGGCCGGAGCGTCGACGGAGCGCGTCCATGCGGTCGTCGAAGGAGCAGTCGTTCGCGGCCTCCGGCTTCGAGGTCCGCCCGCTCGGCCACGAGCACGCCACGCATCCACCCGTCGATCCCGACGCCGGTCAACCACGCGTACCTGATCGATGGCGTGGCCCTGCACCCCGGCGATTCGTTCACGCCCGCTCCCGACGGGCACGCGGCTCGAGCTGCTGTTCCTCCCGGTCAGCGCGCCGTGGCTCAAGCTCGCCGAGTCGATCGACTACCTGCGGCGGCCGCGCCCCGCGCTGGCCGTGCCGATCCACGACGCGATCCTCAGCGATGCCGGCAAGGCGCTCGTCGACCGGCTTGTCGGTGGTTTGGCTGGCTCAGCGGAGTACCGGCGGCTCGCGCCGGGCGACGCTTTGACCATCACGCCGGGAGGCGGTTGAACGGGCGATCTCGACGCGTCACGGGCGTCAGACCGCGACGCGGGTGACCGGGGCGCCCTCCCGGGTGCTGACGATCTCGGTGGAGAAGTCGGCCAGGTTGACCTCGAGTGAGCACTCGTGGCCATCGAGGCGCCATAGCATTCGGAGGCTCGCCGCGGACGAGGTCACCTCGAGGCTCCCACCGAACGCCGGATGGTCGCGCCTCAGCCGGATCAGGTCGAGGACCCGCCGCACGACCGGCGTCTCGAGTGCGACGAGGATCTCGTCCTCGCTGTAGTTGTGACGGTTGATCGCACGGCCGTCGCCCGTCGCGGCCCTCGCTTGATGGTCGTTCTCGCCCGCCAGAAGGCCGACGTAGTAGATCTGCGGGATCCCGCGGGCGAAGAGCTGGATCGCCCGCGCCGCGACGTACCTGTCGTCGTCGCCGTCGAGCGCCGAGTAGTACGTGCAGTTCAGCTGATGGACATCGACGCCGTTGCTCGCGTGAGCCGCTGAGATGATCCGGTTGATGTTGCCGCCGCGCCGCTCGATCCCGGCAGCCAATTCGAGCATCTCGTCCGGACCGAGGATGCCATCGAGGTCCGGCCTCACGGGCACGCCGTCGTGACAGTCGAGCATCGTGAACTGCCTCGCCGGCGAGGATGCAAGATGGGCGGCCAGGCGCTCGGCTGACCCCGTCTCGAAGGCATGAAGCAGCAGTCCGGGGAGGATGAAGTCGTACGTCCAGTAACCGTGGGCGGCGAGCTTCTCGTGCGTGGTGTGGACGTCGTGGACCTCGGGCAGCACCTCGAGGCCGAGCGGAGTCGCGACCGACACGACCCAGTCGAGGAACTCGTAGATCTCGGGCTCGACCATGAAGCAGCTGGTGCCGGCCTTCTTGATGACGTAGCCGATCGCATCGAGCCGGACGATGCGCACGCCGTTCGAGGCGAAGATCCCGAGCCATTCGATGATCAGGCGCCGACCCGCCTCGGACGTCACGTCGATGTCGACCTGCTCGGACCAGTCGCGCGTCCCGAACGTCGTCCAGATCCGCTCGAGCTCGCCGCTTTCCTCGATCGTGATCGTGCTGAACGGAGCATCCGGCTTGCGCAGGAAGATCCGGGCGACGTCCGCGATCGCCGGCACGCCATCGGGCCAGACCTTGTCGAGGGTGATGAACAGGTCGGCCGAAGGTGATCGGCGACCTTGACGTGCGAAGTCGACGAACTCCGCCGACTTCCGCGACACGTGATTGGCCATGAGGTCGAGCTCGACGTCGTGTCCCTCGGCCAGCCGTCGGATGTCGTCCCAGGAGCCGAAACGCGGATCGATCTCGCGGTAGGTCACCGGCGCGAATCCGCGGTCCCCGGTCGAGGGAAAGGGCGGAAGAACGTGGACCCCGGTGAAGAGCCCACGGAGCGGGCCGCGCAGCAGCGTGTCGATCGACGCCAGGTCGCCCCCGAGCGAATCCGGGTACGTCATCAGCTGGGGACCGTTGTTCACGCGAGTGACCCTCTTCCTACCCTTTGACCGACCCCTGGAGCAGCGCCGCCACCAGTTGTCGCTGGAAGAGCAGGAACACGATCAGGGTCGGCGTGAGGATCAGCAGCGAGCCGGCGCAGAGCAGCGGGATGTCGGTCGAGTAGTGGCCCTGGAACGCGCCGAGCGCCCCGGCCATCGTCCGCTGGCTCGGGTCCTCGACGAGGACCAGCGCCAGGAGGAACTGGTTCCACGTCCAGACCGATAGCAGGATCGCCAGCGAAGCGACGGCGGGTCGAGCCAACGGCACGTGCACCCGCCAGAACAGGGCCCACGTGCCTGCACCGTCGATGCGAGCGGCCTCCGAGATCTCCGACGGCATGTTGATGAAGTGCGCCCGCATCCAGAACACGGCAAACGGCATGTAGAGCCCGATCAGCGGCAGCACGATCGCCAGCCGGGTGTTGAGGATCCCGAGCTGGCGCGACTGCACGTAGAGCGGCGTGATGATGCCCTCGAGCGGCAGCGTGAGACCCAGCAGGAACAGGACGAACAGGATCCGGCCGCCTGGGATCCGCAGATGGCCGATCGCGAAGCCGGCCATCGTCGAGATCAACACCGCGATCGGGACGACGCCGAGAACGATGAACGAGCTCGAGAAGAGCAGCTCGCCCATGTTCGCCACATCGAACGCGTCGACGAAGTTGCCCCACTGGGGATCGGCCGGCCATTCGAGGCCCGGCGGCACCGAACCCGATGGATGCAGGGCGGTCGTGAACATGCTGACGAACGGGATGATCGTGATCGCCATCAACGCGACCAGCACGGCGCGGGCGATGTAGACCTCGTGGCGAGCGATCCTCATTCGTCGCTCCCGCGGCTCAGGCGCTGGATCGGCAGGATCGCGACGAGGACGAGGACGACGAGCACGACGGCCAGCGCCGACGCCAGTGCCGACCTGTCGCGCCGAGAACGCGAGGTGGTAGATCTGGAGACCCGGGACCATGGTCGCCAGCCCCGGTCCGCCACCGGTCGAGACGTAGACGATGTCGAAGCTGGCGAGGGCCGCGATGACCGTCACGGTGACGCAGACCACGATCTCGTTGCGAAGGCTCGGCAGCGTGATCGCCCGGAACTCGCTCCAGGCGCCTGCGCCATCGATCCTCGCGGCTTCGTAGAGGCCGCCGTCGATCTTGCTCATGCCGGTGAGCAACAGGACCGTGCACAGCCCGAGCAGCACCCACGCGCCGATGATCCCGACGGCTGGAAGCGCAGTGTCGAAGTCCCCGAGCCATGCCCGGGTGATGTCATCGAGACCGATCGCCGACAGGAACTGATTGGCGATCCCCGACAGCGAAAGGACCCAGCTCCAGACGATGCCGGCGGCAACCAGCGGGATCACCTGCGGGAGGAACAGGACGGTCCTCGTGGCCGTGCCCAGCCGCCCGGTCGCGATCCGCCGGATGATCGAGGCGACCATCAGACCGAGGGTGACCGGGACGACGCTGAAGAAGAAGACCAGCCGGAACGCGTTGAAGATCGACTCGAGCAGATCCGGATTGGTCAGGACGTTGACGTAGTTGTCGGCGCCTACCCACGTCGATGGCCCGATCCCGTCCCATCGATAGAGCGAGTACTGGACGGTCAGCACCAGCGGTTGCAGCACGAAGATCGCGTACATCAGGAGGGCCGGCGCGACGAACAGCCAGCCGACCAGGTGCGACCGGAGGGCCCTGCGAACTCGCAAGGCCCTCCGGGCAGCAGGCACGGACCGCCGCTGGCCCGCGCGGAGGAGCGCGGGGTTCGACAACCGCTACCCTCCCTGGCTCGAGCTCACTGGGCGAGCTCCTTCACGTACTCCGCCTGGACGGCCTTTAGCAGCCCCTCGGGGGTCTGCTTGCCGCCGATCATCTTCTGCAGTTCGGGCGTCCAGCCCTGGGCAAAGATCGAACCGGTGGCGTTGGCGATGAAGTCCATCCCGCCGCTGGCCTTGGCGACTTCCTTACCCGCTGCCAGCGTCTCGTTGATCACGGAGCCTTCCTTCGCGGGAGGTACGGGGAGCTCCGTGGGGCCGCCAGGGTTGGAGCCACCGATGGCGACGTTGATCTCACGGGCCTTCTCGTTGGTGGCGACCCAGTTGAAGAAGAAGGCGGCACAGTCGGCGTGCTTTGCCTTCTCGGCGATGCCGTAGGTCAGCGGCGCCGACATGGCGGCCAAGGAACCACCCGCCTCGGCAGGCGGGAAGACGAAGAACCCGACATTGCCCGCGGCGTCCTTGTCGTAGCCCGGCGTCCTGCCAGTCGCCGTTGAAGATGAAGACGCCCTCGCCCTTGCCGAATCGACTGTTGGCGTCGGTGTACTGGATCGCATTCGCGTCCTTCGGGAAGTACCCGGCCTTGATCCACTGCTCGAGATGCTGCGCCGCCGTCACGTTGGTCGGCGTGTCGATGGTCGAGTTCGGCTTCTGGAAGATCCAGTCGTTGATCGGCTGCCGTCGGTCCATACGCGGCCATCAGCTGCTGCAGCGGGAAGGCCAGGCCGGCACCGCTGGCCGCTGCGTTCCACTGCATGATCGGCTGCAGACCGGCCGCCTTGGCCTTGGCGAGCAGGTCCTCGAACTCAGCGACGCGTCTTCGGCGGCTCGGTCATCCCGATCTGGGCGGCGAGCTTCTTGTTGTAGAAGACCCCGGTGAGGCTGTAGTTCAGGCCCGCCGCGTACAGCGAGCCGGCGCCACGGGTGCCGTCGGTGCCGACCCGGTTCTGGGCGAGCTGCGAGGCGGGCCACTTGTCCCATCCGTACGCCGTGACGTAGCTCGTCGAGGTTCTTGAGCAGCCCGTCCTTGACCAGCGAGACCATGCTCGGAAGGCGGATCAGGTCGGGTGGGTTGTCGCCGGAGAGCAGCCGCGGCGTCGACGACATCAGGTTCGTGAACTGGTCCTGCTTGATGTCGAAGGTGACGTTCGGGAACTGCTTCGTGAACTCTTCGGAGAGCTTGAACGGGATATCGAAGCCGGTCTCGAAGTAGGCGTTGAGGACGACGGGCTCTGTGCCGCAGTCCGGCCCCGCGGCGGTGCTTGCGCCAGCGCTGGCCGACGCGGATGCCGAGCCGGCGGCGCTCGCCCCGGCGCTGGCGCTCGCCTCAGTCGACGCTGATGCCGCGACGCTGGCGGTCGCCGCAGCCGATGGGGCCGCCGATGCTGCCGTTGATGCCGCCGGTGCAGCGCTCTGCGTGCCGGGCGCCGCGCAGCCGCCGACGATGAGCGCCCCGATGACCAATGCAGCGGCTGCCCGATATCCGCCACCTTCGCGGCCTCGAAGCAAGCGCCCATGTGGCGCCGACGAGTGTCTGAACATCTGGTCCTCCTGGAAACGTCGATCCACCTGACCTGGACGCGTCGATCACGACCTGACTCGGCCCCCCTTTGGCGGCGCCGTGGTCGCACGGACCACCAGCTCGGGAGGCAAGTCGATCGTCGGTGCGGCACGGCGAGCGCTCGTCGATCTCGCTGAGGAGCAGCTCGGCGCCGCGGCGGCCGGATTCGAAGAGTTGCTGGTCGATCGTCGTGAGGCCGACGTAATCGGCTGCCTCGATGTCGTCGTAGCCGACGATCGACAGGTCGCCCGGCACGTCCAGGCCGAGCTCGTGGGCCGCCGAGAGGACCCCGAGCGCCTGCGTGTCGCTCGCGGCGAAGATCGCGGTCGGCGGAGTGGACCCGCTCAAGAGTCGGATCGCGAGTTCGCGCGCCTCGTACCGTCCGTGGGCGCCGAGCGCGATCGCATGCTGGGGGAGGGGTGAGTCCGGCGCCGCGCCATCTCGCGCTCGTACCCGCGGAAGCGCTCACGGCTGGATGTGAATCCGAAGGGGTTCTCGAACTCATCGCCCACGTAGCCGATCTCGCGGTGCCCGAGTTCGAGCAGGTGACGCGTGGCGAGTGCGCCGCCGGCCGCATCGTCGCCATTGACCCGCGGAAGCGTCGTCTCGTCCGGGACGAAGGCGTCGATGATGACGACCGGAACGGCTGCCGAAGCGAGCCGTGCGACGTCGTCGGGCGAAGGGGGCAGCGAGATGACCAGCAGTCCGTCGGTTCGCTGAGCGCGAGCGAGGCTGCCGAGGTACTGGTCGCGCTTCTCGACCGTCTCGACGTTGTAGATGACAAGGTCGAAGGCGCTGTCGCTGAGGACGGCGTCGACGCCGCGCAGCCGTTCGGCGGCCTGCGGACGGGTCAGGAACGACGTGACGACCGTGATCGTCAGGGTCCGGCCGAGACTGAGGCGTTGCGCCGCCAGGCTTGGGGTGTAGTGCAGCTCGGCCATGACCCGGAGCACGGTCTGGCGGGTGGCCTCGTTGACGAGGTCGCTGCCGTTGAGCACGCGCGACGCCGTCGCAGTGCTTACGCCTGCGCGCTTGGCGACGTCTCTGATGGTCGAGGTCTTCGTCACCCAAGGACTCCATGTAACCGGTTACATGGGAGCGGTGACATGACCTTAGCACCGCAGTCAAGATGGCCAACGCGGGGCCGTTGCCGCGTTCGATCCACGTCAGCTAGGTCGTGCGATCCCCATACGCAGTCGGGAGACATGAAGATGGAATGTCGGCTGTCCCGGATCACGGTCCACTACGAGTCGTTCGGCACGGGTAGACCGCTCGTCGTTCTGCCGGGCTGGCCCGACGACTGGGCTGTGCCCGCCGACTACCTCGAGCCGGTGTTCGTCGCCGATCCGGGATGGCGGCGGATCTATCTCGACCTACCGGGCCGCGGAGAGACGAGAGGCGAACCCTGGATCACGACGAATGACCAGGTCCTCGAAATCATCCTGGAGGTCATCGACGTGGTCATCCCGGGCGAACGTTTCGTCCTCGCCGGCCACTCGGCCGGCGGCTACCTCGCCCGGGCCGTCCTCCACCGTCGCTTTGGCATGGTCGACGGACTCCTCCAGGTCGTGCCGGTGGTGGATCCCGACGACGAGGACGTACCCGAGCCGACGACCATCGTCGCCGACGAAACACTCGTCGAGCGGATGGAAGCCGAGGTCGGTCTCGAAACGGCGGCAAGACTGGCCGCTTCCATGGTCGTCCAGTCGGCAACCGTGTACGAACGCGTGAAACCGCTTCTGCCAAGGATGGACCGCCACGATTCCGACTTCCTCGCGAGACTGACGCAGCGACTATCGTTCGACGTCGATCAGCTCCCGATCCCGTTCGTGCGGCCTGCCCTGTTCGTCCTCGGGAGGCAGGACGCGGTCGTCGGGTACCAGGCAGCGCTCCGCCTCACGGACGCCTACCCACGGGCGACCATCGCGATCCTCGATCGGGCAGGCCATGGACTTCCGTGGGAGCAGGAAGGGCTGCTCCGTGCGCTCGTTCGCGAGTGGCTGACGCGGGTCGACGAGGAGGCGTGACGCCGGCCGTGGATCCAGGCTGCTTCCGACCGATACCCCCAGGCAGTATTGACAAAGGGGTTGACATGGCGGCTTCGCTGAGGCACAATACTGGCAACCGGGCTTGTCAAGACTTGACAGGCCCACAGCCATGTTCGGGTCCAGGAGGCGCCATTTGGCGGTCGGTGTCGCAGCCGAAGTGAAAAGCAAGCTGTCCGTCGTCGATGTGGTCGGCGAGACGGTCAGCCTGAAGAAGGCGGGCACCACCTACAAGGGCCTCTGTCCGTTCCACGGTGAGAAGACACCGTCGTTCGTCGTCACTCCGTCGCGCGAGAGCTGGCACTGCTTCGGCTGCGGCCTTGGCGGCGACATCTTCAGCTTCGTCATGCAGCGCGACGGCGTCGCGTTCCCCGAGGCGCTTCGGACGCTGGCCGGCGAAGGCGGGCGTCGAGATCGACGAGCGGACGAAGCGTGACGACGCCCACAAGGCTCGACTCCGGAGCGTGCTCGACAGCGCGATCGCGTTCTACCACGCCGTTCTCACGGGCTCGACCGCCGGCAAGGCGCGCCCTCGAATACCTGCACGGACGAGGCTTCACCGACGAGACCATCGCCGCTCACCAGATCGGCTGGGCGCCGGCCGGCTGGGACCAGCTCACCCGGACACTCGCCGCAAAGCGCGACATCGCCCCCGGTGAGCTGCTCGAAGTCGGCCTCGCGACGGCGCGCGAATCGGCTCGCGGCGGCGTCTACGACAAGTTCCGTGCCAGGGTCATCTTCCCGATCCGCGACCAGAACGGGCACGCCGTCGGTCTCGGTGGTCGTCTTCTCGAAGGCGACGGGCCGAAGTACCTGAACTCGCCGGCGACGCCGCTGTTCGACAAGAGCCGGACCCTCTATCTGATCGATCGCGCCAAGGGGCCGATCCGCAAGTCGGGCCAGGCCGTCATCGTCGAGGGCTACACCGACGCGCTGATGGCCCATCAGGCGGGCTTCGACAACGTCGTCGCGAGCCTCGGCACCGCGCTCACGCCGGGCCAGGTCGCGCTCCTGACCAGGTACGCAAGCCGGATCGTGCTCGCCTACGACGTCGACCCGGCCGGCGAGAAGGCGGGGACGCTCGGCGTCACCTCGCTCGCCGCGCTCATCGGCCAGCTCCAGGCGGACGACTCGGGCGTCAAGCTCGAGGACGTCCGCGTCGCGCGGCTGCCGGACGGCAAGGATCCCGACGAGGTCGTCCGCGAGGCGCCGGCGAATTGGGAGTCGGCGGTCTCGAAGGCGAAGCCGCTCGTCGAGTACCTGATCGACCATCACGCGGCACGGTTCGATCTGAAGACATCATCGGGGCGTATCGGGTTCGTGGAAGCCGTCATGCCCGCCATCAGGAACATCGCCGATCCGCTCCGCCGTGACGAGGCGCTCGGTCAGGTCCGCCGTGCCTCGGGCGTCGAGGAGCGTGTCCTGCTCCAGGTGCTCGAGCGCCCGGCTCGGAACCCCATCGTCAAGGGCCGATCGTCGGCGCACGGCGGCGGCGATTCGCGGATCACCGCGGACTCGGTCCTCGCCTCGCCGGACGCGCTTCCGATCCGCGACATCCTCCGTGCGATCACGCCGGTCGAGTCGGAGCTGCTCCGACTCCTGCTCCTCGTGCCCGACCAGCAGCTGCGGGTCGTGGACGAGCTCGGTCCGGACCAGCTGCCGAGCACGGTCGCGCGCGAGCTGTTCCGGGCGATCGTCCTGCAGCGAGCGCCCGACGATCGACGGCGTTCACCCGCCATTCGACAGCGCGGCGCTGCTGCTCACGCTCGACGATGAAACGGCCGCGCTCGCTCGAGCGTTGTATGCACAGGGCGGGCCCGGACCCGCGCACGCTCGGCAGCGCCCGACTCGATTACGAAATCTCCCGACTACTCCTCGAACTCGAGGACGACCAGCTGCGCGAACGCAGCGACTACAACGAAGCCGCCCAATCAGAGGCGGAACGGGCCGGACGACCGTGAGGCCATCGCCCGGCTCATGTTCGAACGACGTCAGATCAACGAATCGCGCCTGTCTCTCGACCGGCGCCGCGACCAGACCCGGCTTCTCGCCAGCCACCGGAGGTAACCAATGTCCGCAGATCCGCTCGACAAGCAACTAGTAGAAGCCGTCCTGTCGCGGCCGCGCCGTGCCAAGGCCGACGTCGAAGAGGCCAAGATGGCCGGGCTTCGTCCGTCGCGACCGAAGGTCGCCGCGTCGCTGACGCCGACGACGACGACGACGACGACGAGGAGATCGACCTCGGGCCGGAAGCGGTCGCCGAGGACGGCGCCGACGTCGGCATCATCGTCGTTGCCGAGGACGGCGCGACCGACGTCGCCGCCAAGCTGCCGGCCGACGCGCCGGCGAAGCTCGATCCCGAAGGAGGTCGAGGAGCCCTCCGCCGAGGACCTCGAGGCCATCTCGGCCGACATGATCGGGATCGACGACCCGGTCCGGATGTACCTCAAGGAGATCGGCAAGGTCGCCCTGCTGACCGCCGAGGAAGAGGTCGTCCTCGCCAAGGCGATCGAGCTCGGCGAGCAGATGGTCGAGGCCCCGTGGAAGGGCATCATCTCGCTCCACGAGTGGACGCTCCACGACACCGAGCGCAAGACCCGGACGACCAAGCCGCAGCATCGACTGCCGTTCGGCCCCGAGGCCCACGACCTGGTCCGCCGGGCGATCGTCCGACGATCTCGCCGCCGACCTGCTCGTCCCGACGCCCGACTTCCATCTCGTCAAGGCCGGTCGTGACGCGCAGTCCGAAGGCACCAAGGAGCGGCTGCGCGAGGCGAAGAAGCTCGTCCACGCCTACAACGAGGCGCTGTCGCCGGACACGTTCATCGCGCTCCTCGACTGGGCGTATCTCGCCGTCCACAACGGCGACCTCGACTCGCGCGACAACGTCGGCCTGCGGGCGATCTACGACTGGACGCGCGACGAGGTGGCGTTCCCGGCGTTGGAGCGCTGGATCCTGGCCGGCAACGAGGCCGATCTGCTCAAGCGGATGGGCTACGACCCGGAAGTGCCGCTCAACACGAAGCTGCGCGACCGCAAGGGCACGATCGTCGTCATCGGGCGCGATGCGCGCGAGCAGCTGACGTCGGCGAACCTGCGGCTGGTCGTGTCGATCGCGAAGAAGTACATCGGCCGCGGGATGTCGTTCCTCGACCTGATCCAGGAAGGCAACATCGGCCTGATCCGGGCGGTCGAGAAGTTCGACTTCGAGAAGGGCTTCAAGTTCTCGACCTACGCGACGTGGTGGATCCGGCAGGCCATCACCCGGGCGATCGCGGACCAGGCGCGGACGATCCGCATCCCGGTCCACATGGTCGAGACGATCAACCGGCTGATCCGGGTGTCGCGCGGGCTCCTGCAGGAGCTCGGGCGCGAGCCGACGGTCGAGGAGATCGCCGAGGCGATGTCCAAGGGCCAGGAGGTCCAGGTCACGCCCGAGAAGGTCCGCGAGATCATCAAGGTCTCGCAGGAGCCGGTCTCGCTCGAGACGCCGATCGGTGAGGAGGAAGACTCGCACCTCGGCGACTTCATCGAGGACCGGGGGGCTCTGGCGCCGGCCGAGGCCGCGTCGCACCAGCTGCTCAAGGAGCAGGTCGAGGCGGTGCTGGACTCCTTGACGGGCCGCGAGCGGCGCGTGCTGCAGCTCCGGTTCGGACTGGAGGACGGCCGGGCCCGGACGCTCGAGGAGGTCGGCAAGGAGTTCAACGTCACCCGCGAGCGGATCCGCCAGATCGAGGCCAAGGCACTCCGCAAGCTGCGGCATCCGTCCCGGAGCCGCAAGCTCAAGGACTACCTGGAGTAGTTCCGGCGCGCGGCCGGCGAGGCCGTGGGACCGCCGCGGCGGCGGCGGTGTCCAGGCGACGGGCGCGGCGGACCGGGTCGCGGCCGCGGCACTGACCCGGTCCGGGCCGGTGTGTACGGCTTTGGCGAGCGCCGGACCGGAGCTTTCGTTCCGACAAAACCTCGCGAATCCGTTGACGAATTGCGACTCGCGCAATAGTCGCCAATGTCGGTTGCGCGAGATGCACGTTGTGCCGGCGCGGTCTCACGATCGTTGCATTCGGCACACTTTCGGCGTGATCTCGCCGCGCCGGCGGCACTCCACGCTCAGTCACGGACGTGCGCTGGACGCAATCGAGCTGCCGATCCGGCGCTCGGGGTCTCCGCGTCGACCGTACGTGCACTGGACGCAAGCACCAGGACGCCGAGCCCGATCTCGCGCTCCGATCAAAGCAGAACGATCGAGTTACCGCCCGGGTTGACCCCGGCGCTCAGGAGCTCCATCGCTCGTTGGCCGGGAATCGGGAAGCGTTCGCGCATGACGTCCCCGTTCGGCCCGCAGCAAAGTCGCGGTTGTGACGGGAATCCAGCAGAAGGAGGGTCATGCTCGAAACATCGCCGTCTCGGAGCTTGAGGGCGAGGCGCCGCTCGAGCGCCTGGCGGTCGCGCGGTCTGCGTCTCGGCCTCCACGCCATGGCGCCAGTCGGGTCCGCGAACGACGGCATCCCATGCTCGACGATCGCTCGCGGCAGGAAACGGAACCTCGGTCAGAAACCGAAGAGCGCGGTGGAGTCGAAGGCGAAATCGTTCAAGCAGTGCCGCATGGGCCGCGTCACGCAAGGGCTGACCGCCGGGGTAGAGGGCGATCGACAAGTCGTATCCGAGGACGGCGAAGAAGATGCAGGCCTGTTGGATGGTGATCGGACCCGAAAGGCCTCGTTCGATGCGACTGTACTGGGAAGGCGAGATGCCGGCAGCTCGAGCCACGTCGGCTCCCGCGATGCCACGATCGAGGCGGTGATTTCGCAGATCTTGAAGGATTCGGGTATTCGCAGCTCGGCCTCGGGCCGCGGCTGAATCGATGGTTCGCTGCCGGGTGGTCATTCGTCTTGATGGTGCCGCGGCGGCTTACGTGGCGCTTACCGAGAGCGGAGCGCCCAGCGGTCGGGGGTTAGGCCGATCGGTTCGGTGGAGATGGCGGTGTCACGCTCCGTTGCGCGTCGAGGCGGCGGAGGCGGCCGGTCATCCAGTCTCGGTACCAGGGCGCCCACGTGCGGGCGCCTGGGCCGGCCGTCGGAACCGTCGTGGTAGTCGGCGTACGAGCGACCGAACGGCGGGGTCGAGGGATCCCGGGTCGAGGTGTACGCGCCGGCGTCGTGGAGGTTTGGTAGCTCATCCTCGCCGAGGCCGAGCCCTCGGTAGACGGCTTCGACCTGGTGCAGCCACTCGTGGACGTAGCCCTGGGCCGGGTTCGGGATCCGTGGCGAGGGTCGGCCAATGGTCGGTCGTGATCGAGGTGAAGCCGGCGCCGCCGGCGTCCGCGGTCGGTCCGATCGTGCAGCCCCAACCGCACAACGGCACCTCGGGCGACGCCGGCCAGAGCACGATCACGGAGTCGTAGAGGCCCTCGGGCGCATGCTCCGACGAGCTCGGGCCGGCAGTCTCGAGGCCCTGCCCACCAGCGGCCGCCGCCGCTCGAGGACAGTGTCCCGAGCGGTCGTCGGACCTCGATGATGTCGAGCGGCTCGAGCGCGGCATGGCCGTCGCTCCAGGCAGCGACCGTCGCCGGCAGCGATTCGAGCACCGCCGTCACCGCCTCGCGCTCGGGGCGCGTCACGACGCGCTGGAGCTCGTCGGCGCCTGACGCCTGATCCGTATCGCGCGTTCGTGACGAGATAGAGAAGCGCCAGCGTCCGAAAGACCTGCGGCGACGTCGTCGCCTCGGTCACCCTGGCGGGACGCCCGGGCTCGGGTCCGACCGCGACCGGCATGTCGGACTGCGTCCAGTCGCTGTACGAACCGGGGTACAAGCAGCGGGTCGCTGTAGACCCGCCGCTCGCATCGCGAGGCTGATATGACAGGCCGTGATACCGCTGCCGCACGAGGTGACGACGGGACCGGTCGTCCCGTCGGCCCCGAGCGATCCGAACCGCGCAGCGAGGTCGCCTGCCTCGAGCATCCGACCGTCAGGTCGCGAGCGAACCGCTCGATGGGGCGCTGATCGCGGTCGGGATGTGGCCCGCGACGGCGTCGATCGGCTCGACTTCGCCTCGATAGCGCGGTTCCGCCCGGGCATCGAGGAGGACGACGCGACCGAGCTTCGGCCGCGAGCGCGTCGCGGTCGATCGTCTTCGTCCAGGCGTCGTGCAGGCGCAGGCTGCCCGGGCGGCGTCGCGCGGACCACGACGGGCATCGTCGGTCGTGGTCGGCAGGCCCGGCGGCCAGCCACGCCGGATATCCGCCATCGAGCACGCGACACGCTCGCGTGCCCGAGGTCGTCGAGCATCCACCACAGTCGCGCCGCGATCGTGCCGCCGGCATCGTCGTAGGCCACGACCTCGTCGTCCGAGCCGACGCCGAGGGCCTCCATCGTCGCCCGGAAGTCGGTCGGGGAGGGGAGTGGATGGCGACCGGGTCCCTCGCGCGCGGCCAGCGCCGTGTCGAGATCGACGAAGACGGCGCCCGGGATGTGTCCGGCGTCGTAGGCGTCGCGGCCGCGTCCCGGTTTCCCGAGCACCCAGCGGACGTCGAAGATCCGCAGATCGCGGCTCGTCGAGTCGGCCGGCAAGAGCCTCCGGCGAGATCAGGGGCGAACGGCGTCTGGTCGGTCACCGGTCGAGAGTATGGCAGCGCGCCGCTTATCCACCGATTCGCCGTCGGGCCGGCATGACTGACACATCGAGCCCGCTGCGCACGGGCCCGTGCTATCCTGTCGCCCGGCGCCGACCCGGCGCCCATGACGCCTGCGGCTCGGACGATCGCTCCGGCCCTCGCGTCCTTCGCTCCGGCGTAGCTCAGTGGTAGAGCGGGCGGCTGTTAACCGCTTGGTCGTAGGTTCGAGTCCTACCGCCGGAGCCACTTTCCTGAACGAATCGGCCCTACTTCGGGCTGCTCTGGGCCACCCTCGACGACCCCGTTGCGCTCGGGGTCGGCTCGACCGGCGAGGTCAGTCGCGACGGTGTCGGTCTTCGTCACGTTGGACGACCCACCACACAAGCCACCCAACGAACACGCCCACCAACGCGAAGACCACGACCACGATGACGAATAGGTCCATACGGATAAGTCTGGGATAAGCGGCGTCAACTAGCCTGTCATCGTCCCGACTCTGGTCCTGGACCCGCGATCCCGTGTGAAAGACGCCGGCCGGGCGAAGGCGGGTCGCCTCCGCCTCGTCGCATGACCGCGTGCGCTACCCGAGCGGCGCCGAAGGATTCGAAGACGGACGCCTAGGGTAGCCGTAGACGGTGACGGCCGCCCTAAGGCGTTGGGACTATTCCGCGCTCCGTGAAGGCGGCGACCGCGAGCGCCGCCTGACCCGGACCGTATTGGTTGCCCACGGCGGCTACGATGCGGCCGGCGAGATCCGGCATCGTCGTGCCCGTCCAGCCGAACTGGGCGAGCAGGATGGCGGTGTCGGCATGCGTCGCGCCGATCGCTCCGCGCAGGTTCCACAGCGCGTGAGACCAGATCGTGCCGTCTCGATGGACCTCACCTGTCAGACCACCCGGGTACATCCGCGTCGAGTCGAGTCTGCGCAGGCAGTGAACGGGTCCGTCGGTGTACGAGGTCGAGTCCCAGTCCATGATGCAGACGGGCGTTACGAGGCCGTTCACGCCCGCCTGGTCCATCGCCCATTCGCTGACCGTGGCCGCCCAGTAGTCGCCGAAACCCTCGCTGATCGAGCCCGCCTCGGTGCTCGCGAAGAACGTCGCCGACTGGCTGAAATGGATCTGGTGGCCGAGCTCGTGGAGGATCACCTCCCCGTCCTCGGCATCGTCGACGCCGCCCTTGCCGAACCGCATCTCGTCCTTGGGATGGTCGGTGGCAAACGAATTGTCGAGGCCCCACTGGTTGATCCGGACACGCTGCTGGTCGCCGTTGACCAGCGGCCGCTGGCGCCCGTTGAAGCCGAGCGTCTGGAGATAGTCCTGCGACCGGGTCACCCAGTAGTAGGCCATGACCTGCTCGAAGCGGTCGTCATGGCGCGTGTACTCGAAGCTGCAACCGGCTCCCGGCGTCGAATAGGCCGGGTCTCCCGTCTCGCTGGCGACGGTGGCCCACTTCCCGCGCAGGTAGCCTGAACCGTCGAGGCCCGTCAGCGTCACGGCGACGCGTTCGTCGTTGAGGACCGCCTGGTCCGCGTCTTTCTGGTCCGTCAGGTCCTCGTTACCCGAGGTAACCACCGGATTGGGCAGGAACACGAGGGCATTGCCGCTCGTGCAGCCGGTTGCCGGCTTCGCGATGACCACCGACGGGGCGGCGATCGCGAGCGAAGTGGCCAGGACGGCGAGGACGGCGCGGCGTGACGCGGGACGCATGGAGGGCTCCTCCTGAAGAGTCGCGGCGGGGTACTGGGTGGGGCAGGCCAAGGTAACGCCCGGCCTCGGGAAGCGTCAATTCGGGGGCCGAGAAAAGCTCGTCGCCGACATCCGGACTCCTCACTCGGTGATCGACGAGCCCCTGCTCGAGAGCGGCATCCGCCGGCAACAGCTCGATCTCTGGACGCCGGGGCGCCTCGGATGCCGCTCGAGAGCACCCGCAGCGCGGCTGAATATGCAAACGAATGACCGCATCTCGGTGCTAGGCTTGCCGCGATGAGTGGGGACGACGGCATCGAACAGCGCGGCGGCAGCAGGCCACCGGCCGGCGTTGCGACGATGCGCGACATCGCCATCGCGTCGAACGTTTCGCAGAGCACGGTCTCGCGGGTGCTCAACAACGCGCCGACACGAGTGCCGATCGCGCCCGAGACCCGAGAGCGCGTCCGCGCCGCGGCCAAGCGTCTCGGCTACCGACCGAACCCGCTCGCTCGGGGACTTCGAGGCGCGGCGACGATGCTGCTCGGCGCGGTCGTTCGCGACATCACCGATCCGTTCTTCGCCGGCGCCATCGAAGCGCTCTCGGTCGAGGCCATGGCGCGCGGCTACAACGTGGTGCTCGGCAATGCACACGGGCGTGCCGACGAGGCATACGCGCTGACCTCGGTCCTCGAGACCCGCCACTGCGACGCGATCGTCCTGCTCGGTGACATGCAGGACCAACCGCAGCTGCTCGCCGATCTCCACGACTCGTTGGTGCCCGTCGTCGCGCTATGGCAGGGCTCCAGCCTGCTCGAGCTTCCGGCGGTCGACGTGGACAACGACGCGGGCGTGCTGGCCGGGCTCGAGCATCTCGTCGGCCTCGGTCACCGCCGCATCGGGTTCGTCAGCGGCCGCCGATTCGGCGACCTCCGCGAGCGCGAGGCCGCATTCCTCGGGTTCATGCGTGACCGCTTTGGTGGCGTCCCGGACGGCCACGTCGTCCAGGTCCCGAACACGCCGGCGGGCGGCGACCGGGCCGTCCGGACCCTGATGTCGCTGGACGAGCCACCGACCGCCCTCATGACCTCGACCGACACGCTCGCGTTCGGTGTCCTGCATGGCGCGCATGAGCTCGGCCGGTCGGTCCCGCGCGATCTGTCGGTCGTCGGGTTCGACGACATCTTCCTCGCCAGTCACACGGTCCCGGCGCTGACGACACTTCGGATGCCGACGGCTGAGATCATCGCGGCCGGCGTGCAGATGGCGATCGAGCGTATCGGACAGACCGGTCCGGCTCCCGAGCCGAGCGTCAAGCTGATCCTGCCGACGCTGGTCGTTCGGCGAATCGACGGCGTCTCCGCCAGGCTGACGGCCCGGCCTCAGGTGGGGAGTTCCACGACCACCTTGAGCCCACCCCGGTCGACCAGCCGCTCGAAGGCAGAGCCGGCCTCCTCGAGTGGGTAGCGATCGCTGATCAGCGGCGGAAGCGCGACGAGGCCCGACTCGGTCATCCGCAGTGCACGTGCCAGGTCCGTCGGGGCCATCCGGCGCACGAGGAGCATGCGTCAACCCCTTCCGACGCGCCGCGGCTGCCGGGATGACGACGCGATCCGAATCGGGGATGCCCGCCAGCACGACGCGACCACCGGGTCGCACGTGATCGACCGCGTCGGCGATCGCCGCGTCCTCGCCGGCGACTTCGAAGGCGACATCGACGACCGGCAGGTCGGCAGCGCCCGGTTCGGCCACGACATCGGCTCCGATGCGGTCGCGGCGGCGCGGCGATGCGGGAGCGGATCGGTCGCGACGATCGGCCGACAGCCGATCGCTCGAAGCGCCTGGATGAGCAGAAGGCCGATCGGCCCGCACCCGAACACGCCGGCCGACATGCCGCCTCGGGCCTTCCCAAGATCGAGCGCATGGATCGCGACACCGAGCGGTTCGAGGAGCACCGCGGCGGCGGTGTCGACCGAATTCGGGGAGCGGCAGCAGGAGGTGGGCCGGCCAGGCAAGGAGCGTGCGCAGTCCGCCGTCGGTGTCGCCGAAGCCAAGGAAGCGGACGTTCGGGCAGAGGTTCCCCCGACCCGTCAGGCAGAGCTCGCAGCGCTCGCAGGGGTCAGCGGGATCGACCGCCACGCGGAGGCCGCGACGCGGGCCGGAGGCGACGACCCCGGCGACCTCGTGCCCGAGGACCAGTGCGTGCCCGGGAACGGCCCCGGGTAGGAGGCCGTGCGTGTACCAGTGCCGGTCCGTGCCACAGAGACCGACGGCCGCCACTCGGACCAGCTCTTCTCCGGGTCCTGGGATCGGGTCATCGCTCATCCTCAAGCCGGACGTCCGAGGGCCCGTGGAGTCGGAGCGTCCTCAAGCGTCGGCGGCTCGGGCTGGCCGTAATACGCGCTTGGCCCGTGCTTCCGTGCAAAGTGCTTGCCCAGAAGCGCGCTCCCGATCGGCTCCACGGCAGAGTGGAGCACGACCGTGTGGTACGCCATCGCGGCCACGATCTCGAGGGCGATCGCGTTCCGAGCGGCATCTCGCGCGTCCGATCCCCACGTGAACGGCCCATGCGAAGCGACCAGGCGGCCGGCATCGCGAGCGGATCGTGGCCCAACCCCGTCGATCGTCTCCACGATGACGGCACCCGTCTCGAATTCGTAGTCACCGGAGATCTCGGCGTCGGACAGCGATCTCGTCACCGGGATCGGGCCCGCGAAATGGTCGGCGTGGGTCGTCCCGAGGCAGGGGATCGATCGCCCCGCCTGGGCCCACGCGGCAGCGAACGGCGAATGGGTGTGGACGACGCCACCGATCGAGGCAAAGCGACGGTAGAGCGCCAGATGCGTCGGCGTGTCGGACGACGGTCGCAGCGCACCCTCGATGATCCGCCCGTCCGACAAGCCCACCAGGACGATGTCGTCGGGCGTCAGCGTCGCGTAGTCGACGCCGCTCGGCTTGATCGCCATAACGCCCGCGTCGCGGTCGACGCCGCTCGCGTTCCCGAACGACAGGCTGACGAGGCCGGCCGCGACGAGGTCGAGGTTCGCCTGGCAGACGTGCTCGCGAAGCATCGGCAACGACATCTGCTGCCTACGCACTCTCGACCATCGGCTTGACGACGTTCATCAGCGACTCCATCGTCTCGAGATCGTACGGGGCCGGCAACTCGGCGATGAACGTGTGGAAACCGACCCGGCGGTAGGACAGGATCTTCTCGGCGATCTGCTCAGGCGTCCCGACCCAGACGGACACGTCGCCCTCCATCCGCGAGGCCGGCGTCCGGTTCCGCTCGAGGAGATCCTCGAATGCGCGCTGCGCCTCTGCGGCGGTCGCGCGGATGACGGGCTTGCAGCCGAGCGTTCGTTCGATGGCGTCGGAGTCGCGACCGATCTCGGCGCAGTGGGCGCGCAGCACGGCGTCCTTGTGCTCGACCGTTTCCGGGGTGCCGAACAGGTTCCACATGTCGGCGTACTCGGCCACGATCCTGAGCGTCTTTCGCTCACCGGCCCCGCCGATCATCATCGGCAGGTGAGGCTGGACGGGCAGCGGCGCGATCTGGAGCGCCTCGAACGCGTAGCGTCCGCCGGGCTCGCTCGTGACCTGACCACCGTCGAGCAAGGTCCGAATGGCCGGGACCGACTCCGCCAGCCAGTCGAGCCGCTGACCGAATCCCGACCCGAAGTCGAAGCCGAACGCTGTGTGCTCGCCCTCGAACCAGGCCGCACCGATGCCGAGGATCGCCCGGCCGTCGCTGATGTGGTCGATGGTGACGACGGACTTCGTCGCCAGCCCCGGGTTTCGGAAGGTATTCGCACCGACGAACAGACCGAGCCGGATCCGCGATGTCGCCTGGGCGACAGCCGCAAGAGCTGTGTAGCCCTCGTGGATCGGCTGGTGCGGGTCGCCGAAGATCGCGTAGAGGTGGTCCCAGGTCCAGAGGTGATCGTAGCCGAGCTCTTCGGCGCGGCGGGCCGCCGCGAGGAACGTCGGCCAGTCGCTCGCCTGGCTCCACAGGGCTATACCCAGCCGTAGGTCCGTCACGCCAGCCTCCATCGTCTACGTTGATTCGTCGAGCCCGAAAATGGCAGCATACGAATGCATCCACTCGATTGCGTTCGTGCTAGTCTACCGTCCGCCGGGGTCGGCCAGCGGACAGAATCGCAGCCGTCCGGCCCGTTCGACAGTGGAGGAGCACGGGATGAGTAGCCGCCTCAGATTGCCCGCCCTCGCGTTCATCGGGGTCTTGCTGTTCGCCGCCTGTAGCGGCACATCGGGCCCGGCCGCGTCCTCGGGAGGGTCGGCCGGTTCGTCGGCCGCTTCGGCCCCAGCGGCTTCCGCACCAGCGGCTTCGGCTGCGGCCCCGTCCGCGAGTGCGGCCGCGTCCGCGAGCGAGGCCGCATCGGCCAGCGCGGAGGCGTCTCCCAGCGCGGCCGCTGCCGCTGCTACCCCTGAGCCTGCCAAGGCGTGCGCTCAGAGCTCGGACGCGAACGCGATGCAGATGTGGGAGCGCTCCGGCGGCAACAAGGGGATGGTCGACATCCTCGTGTGCGCCTGGAACGCCGCGAACCCGACCAAGCCGATCAACCTCAGCTACATCGTCCACACCGAGATGGTCGCGAAGATCGCCCAGGGCATCGCCTCGGGTGACGTTCCGGACCTGATGGGCATGGACCTCATCTATGCGCCCGCAGTTCGAGAACGCGGACCAGCTGGTCGACATCACCGACCAGACCAAGGACTGGGCGGAGCTGGCGGATGTCAGCCCGGGCCACAAGACGGTCGCCACATTCAACGACCGCCTGTTCGGCGTCCCGCTGTACGCCGACGTCTCGGCACTCTTCTACAACAAGGACCTGTTCAAGAAGGCCGGCCTGGATCCGAACAAGCCGCCGACCAGCCTGGCCGAGATCCGGACGTACGCCGACAAGATCACCGCGCTCGGTGAAGGCGTCACCGGCTACTACCTGCCTGGCAACTGCGCCGGCTGCAACATCTTTACCGTCGGTCCGCTGATGTGGGCGTCCGGTGCCACGATCGAGGCGAACAAGTGCGGCGACGAGCCGCTCGTCGGTGACGGCGTCAAGCAAGTGGCCCAGTGGGGGCGTGACATGGTCGCGGCCAAGAACGTCCCCGAGAGCGCGCGTGGCGAGACCGGTGCCACGTTCGCCGAGCAGTTCGGGACCGGCAAGCTCGGCATGATGGGCACGGGCAACTTCAACATCGTGCTCGCCCGCGACCAGATGAAGGACCACCCGTTCGAGTTCGGCATCAGCCTGTTGCCGGGCACGGAATCGGGCAAGTACGCCTCATTCATCGGCGGTGACCTCGTCGTCATCCCCAAGGGCAGCAAGCGCGTCGACGACTCGCTCGCGTTCATGCATTACCTGCTGAACGACACCCAGCAGGTCGAGCTGTACGCCAAGGCCCTCAACCTGCCGACCCGGACCGACCCGAAGCTCACCGACAACCAGTACTACAAGGCCGAGCCGCTCATGGGCGACGTGGCCAAGGCACTGGGCGTTGGCAAGACGCCGTACTCGCTGACGTTCTTCGAGCAGATCAACGATCCGGCCGGCCCCTGGCTGCAGATGCTCCAGAAGGCGTACTACACGACGGACGATCTCGACAAGGTCATCGCCGACGCCAAGACGGCCATGAAGGCGATCTCCTGCAAGTGATCGACTCCCGGTAGTCGAACCGGAGGGAACTAGGCCGCGGCGCTCCACGGGTCCGCCGCGGCCGATCCCATCCCTCACCATCGCGGGTGCCGCGGGCCTTCGAGGAGGTCGACTCCAGCCGTGAATACCGAATGACTGCCAGACGACGCCGGAGACTGATCGGACTGCTCTACGTGACGCCGGCGATCCTGTTCGTGCTGCTCTTCACGGCGTTTCCACTGGTCGGGATGGTGGCGATGTCGTTCACGAACTGGTCGCTCATCTCGCCACCGAAGTTCGTCGGTCTGAACAACTTCCAGGCTGCTCTCAGCGATGGGCAGTTCTGGAGCGCGCTCGGCTACACCCTCAAGTACACGCTGCTCATCACCCCGATCCTGATGGTCGGCGGGTACCTCCTGGCCCTGCTGGTCGCGCCGAACTCGCCCCTTCGTCGGACGACGCGGGGGATCATCTTCGTGCCGGTCGTCATCGGCCTCGGCGTCTCGAGCCTGCTGTGGGTCTGGCTGTTCGATCCGACCTTCGGCCTCATCAACAAGGCGCTCTCCGACCTCGGCCTCATCGAGAAGCCCATCCAGTTCCTCGGCGTCGACGCCGATCTCTCGACCTGGTCGATCATCGCGTCGGTCGTCTGGAAGGTCCTCGGGTTCGGCATGATCCTGTTCGTCGCCGCGATCCAGGCCATCCCGAGCGAGATCAACGAGGCCACGATGGTCGACGGGGCGACCTTCTGGCAGCGGACGCGGCGGGTGACGTTGCCGCTGACGCGCCGCACGATCCTGCTGGTCACCCTGGTCAGCGTTGTCGGCTCGCTCCTGGCGTTCGACCAGTTCTACATCATGACCGCCGGCCAGCCGTTCAATCAGACCGCGACCGCGGTCTTCTTCATCTACAAGAACTCGTTCCCGTTCCTGCATCTCGGGTACGGGGCCGCGCTCTCGCTGATCCTTGCGACGATCATCCTCGTCTTCACGATCGTCCAGATGGCGCTGACCCGGCGGAGCGAGATATGACCGCGGTCACGGTCGGAGCACCGACACGCGCCTGGTCGCGCGTCTGGGCGGGTCGGAATCGGTATCTCGTCGGCGCGATCTGCCTGACCATCTCGGTGTTCATGCTCACGCCGATCGTCCTGTCGATGCTCGCGTCGGTGAAGACGACGGCCGAAGCTGCTGCGGTGCCGCCCACGTACATCCCGCACGAGCTCGGGCTGGACTCGTACCGCCGCTTGTGGTCATACCAGGCGGGCCTGCCGACCTATCTCGGGAATAGCTTCGCGACGGCGTTCATGACGATCGTGTTCACCCTCGGGCTCACGATCCCCGCGGGCTACGCGTTCGCGAGGTTCCCTGTGCCGGCCAAGGAGCTGATCTTCGTCTTCCTGCTGCTCGCGCTGATCATTCCCTACCAGGCGCTGCTGACGCCGCTCTTCCTGATGTTCGCCTCGTTGCCGATCAAGCTGACCAACACGCTGGTCGGTCTGGCGATCGTCCATACCGCCATCCAGCTGCCGTTCAGCCTCTACATCATGCGCAACAGCTTCGAGTCGGTCCCGCGCGAGCTCGAGGAAGCCGCCCTCACCGATGGCGCCAACTCGTGGCAGATCCTGACCTCCATCTTCATCCCGGCCGTCATCCCGGCCATCGTGACCGTCGCATTGTTCGCGTTCGTGACGTCGTGGAACGAGTTCCTGGCGGCACTGGTGCTGCTGAGCAGGGCCTCGACCTTCACCCTGCCGCTGATCCTGGCGACGGCTCGTGCCGAGACGAGCCTCGGTGGCACCGACTGGGGGATGCTCCAGGCCGGCATCACCATCGCGATGATCCCGTGCATCGGGATCTACCTGCTGCTGCAGAAGTACTACGTGTCGGGGTTCACGCAGGGAGCGCTGAAATGACCGCCGAGGCGACCACCGGCACGTCCGCGAGCAACGCCGGGCTCGAACGACTCGAGGCATGGTTCGTGACCGGCAGCCAGCATCTGTATGGCGAGGAGGTTCTCGAGCGGGTCGACGAGAACGCCCGCCACATCGCGCGGTGCCTCGACGAGGCGGCCGTCCAGCCGATCCGGATCATCCCCAAGCCCGTCGTGACCACAGCCGACGAGATCTCGGCCGTCCTGCGCGACGCCGACTCGTCGCCGAACTGCGTCGGTGTCGTCGGCTGGATGCACACGTTCTCGCCGGCGAAGATGTGGATCGCCGGTCTGACCAACCTGAACAAGCCCTTCGTCCACCTCCACACCCAGTTCAACCGCGATCTCCCGTGGTCCACGATCGACATGGACTTCATGAACCTGAACCAGTCCGCCCACGGGGACCGGGAGTTCGCGTTCATCCAGACGCGGCTGCGGCGGCGGCGAAAGACGATCGTCGGCCACTGGGCCGACCCGGCCGTCGCGACGAAGCTCGCGTCGTGGTCGCGGGCTGCCGTCGGATGGCACGAAGCGCACCTCCTCCGGATCGCCAGGTTCGGCGACAACATGCGCGAGGTCGCCGTGACCGAGGGCGACAAGGTCGAGGCCCAGGCGCGACTCGGCTTCTCCGTCAACGGGTTCGGGGTCTCGGATCTCGTTGCGGCGACGGGCTCGGTCGGCGAATCCGAGGTCGACGACCTCGTGGCGGCGTACGAGGACGCAATACGAAGTGGCGCCGGCCCTCCGGCCGTCGGGCGAGCGCCATGCGGAGCTGCGCACCGCCGCCCGGATAGAGGCCGGTCTCCGGTCATTCCTCACGGCCGGCGGTTACGGGGCGTTCACGGACACGTTCGAGGACCTCGGTGGGCTGGAACAGCTGCCGGGCATCGGTCCGCAGCGGCTGATGGCAGAGGGCTACGGTTTCGGCGCCGAGGGTGATTGGAAGGCGGCCGCGCTCGTCCGCATCCTCAAGGTCATGGGCCAGGGCCTCGAGGGCGGCACGTCGTTCATGGAGGACTACACCTACCACCTGGGTGAGCCGCTGCCTGCCGTGCTCGGTGCCCACATGCTCGAGGTCTGTCCGTCGATCGCCGGCGATCGACCGTCGTGCGAGATCCATCCGCTGTCGATCGGCGGTCGGCGCGATCCGGTCAGGCTCGTGTTCGACGCCGCTCCGGGACCCGCGGTCATCCTCGGGCTCGCCGACCTCGGTGACCGCTTCCGGCTGATCGCCAACGAGGTCGACGTCGTGGCGCCGCAGGAGCCGCTGCCGAAGCTTCCGGTCGCCCGGGCGGTATGGCGGCCACGACCGGATCTGCCGACCGCGGCCGAGGCCTGGCTCACGGCCGGTGGACCGCATCACACGGCCTTGACGACCGCACTCGGCATCGAGGTGATCGCCGACTTCGCCGAGATCGCCGACATCGAGCTGCTCGTCATCGACGCGGAGACCACGGATCGACGGGTTCGCGGACGTGATCCGATGGAACCAGCCGTACTACTTCCTGGGACGGGGGATGTGACCGTGACGTCTGACGCATCCAGTGGCTGTCGTCGTCCCCACGCCGTCGTCGACGGCGCGCCTTCGGCCGCTGTCAGCCGCGGACGTGACGCTATCGGGCGGGTTCTGGGCGGATCGCGCCCGGATCAATCGGGAGCGGACGATCCCGCACGGCTTCGCCCAGCTCGAGAGCGCCGGCAACTTCCACGACCTCGAGCTCGCGGCCGGGGCCGAGGGCCGCTACAAGGCGCTCGGGATGATGTTCGACACGGTCTTCCCGTTCCTCGACTCGGACGTGTACAAGTGGCTCGAGGCCGTCGGTTGGGAGCTTGGTCGGGCGCCGGACGCCGAACTGGCGCGCTCGGCCGACCTGGCCATCGACCTCGTCCGGCGAGCGCAACGCCCCGACGGCTACATCAACAGCTTCGTCCAGGTCCTCGCGCCCGAGAAGAAGTACGAAGACCTGCGCTGGGGTCACGAGCTGTACTGCATCGGGCACCTGATCCAGGCGGCGGTCGCCTGGCATCGGGCGCTGGGGGACGATCGGCTCCTCGAGATCGCCGACGCGAGCGGCCGACTCGGTCGATCGGGAGCTCGGTCCGCAGGGGAAAGTGACCGTCGACGGCCATCCCGAGATCGAGATGGCGCTCGTCGAGCTCTACCGGGTCACCGGTGAGCGGCGCTATCTCGACCTCGCCGCGGTGTTCATCGACCGGCGCGGCCAGGGGCTGCTGGGGGAGGGCCGGTTCGGAAGCGCGTACTGGCAGGACCACGCACCTGTTCGCGACGCACCGACGGTCGCCGGGCATGCCGTCCGCCAGCTGTACCTCGACTGTGGCGTGGTCGATGTCGCGGTCGAGCTCGGCGATGCTTCGCTCCTCGACTCCGTGCGTCGGCGCTGGCAGGACATGGTCGCTACCAGGACGTACCTGACCGGCGGCGTCGGGAGCCGGCATCGCGACGAGGCGTTCGGCGATCCGTTCGAGCTGCCGCCGGACAGGGCCTATACCGAGTCGTGCGCCGCGATCGCGAGCGTGATGCTCGCCTGGCGGCTGCTGCTGGCGACCGGTGAACCGGAATATGCCGACCTGATCGAGCGGACGATGTTCAACGGTGTCCTGTCGGGGATCGGCCTCGACGGGGACGCGTTCTTCTACGTGAACCCGCTCCAGCGACGGACCCACCGTGTCCCAGCCGAACGTGACCCGGATGAGCGCCAGGCGTGGTATGCGTGTGCCTGCTGTCCGCCAAACCTCATGCGAACGCTCAGCACCTGGCAGCAGCTGCTCGCGACGACGCGACGAACAGGGAGTCCAGGTCCACCAGTACGCGTCGGCCGATGTCCGGGCCGACGTCGGCGGCGCTGAGGTTCGGCTCGCGATCGAGACGAACTATCCGTGGGACGGCGTTGTCACCGTCGAGGTCCTCGAAACGCCGGATCGGCCGTGGACATTGACGCTCCGGCGTCCCGCCTGGGCGAGCGGCGCGACGGTCGCGTGGCCCCGCGACCCGGACGCGCCCGGTGACGGTGGGATGGGGGCAGGGTCGGACTCGCGCGACGGCGGCCTTCGCCCATACGATCGCCTGGCGCAAGGGCGATCGTGTCGTCCTCGACCTCGGCGTGACGCCCCGCGTGACCGAGCCGGATGCGCGTATCGACGCCGTCCGCGGCTGCGTCGCCCTCGAGCGCGGTCCGCTCGTGTACGCCGTCGAGACAGTGGACCTCCCGGCCGGCGTCGACGTCGAAGGGCTCGTGCTCGATCCCTCCCACCCGGTCGTCGATCGTCCGCGACCGGAAGTCTCAGAGGGTGCCGTCGGGTTGGTCGCGCGAGGCGTCCACCGTCCGCGCGCTGAGGCTGGTTGGCCGTACAGACCGGCGATGCCCGGCGGCGCTGGCGATGCGACCGAGCCGCCCGAAAAGCCGACCGAGGTCGACGCGGTCCCGTACTTCGCGTGGGCCAATCGAGGTCCAGGCGGGATGCGCGTCTGGATCCCGCGGGCCCGACAAGACTCGGGGTCCGGCCCGGCTCACTGACCGGCGGTCGGCACCTCGACACGGTTCGGGCCCGAGGCAACGCGTGAGGTCGATGACCGGTTTCGGATCCCCTTTAGCCGCTTGAGCACGTCGTTGGTGCCGCGGCCGAAGTAGTCGTGCAGCGCGCGGTACTCGGCGAACAACTCGTCGTAGACGCGATGGTTGGCCGGATCGGGCTCGTAGACCTCGTCCCCGAGCCGCGCCATCCGCGCCGTCGCGTCGATGATCGAGTCGTAGCCTCCACCGGCCGCCCGCGCGGCAACGGTCCCGAACATGGCCGCCCCGAGGGCCGGCGTCTGGGTAGACCCGGCGACCCTGAACACGCGGTCCGTGACATCGGCGTAGATCTGCATCAGGAGTCGGTTCCGCGACGGCAGTCCCCCACACGCCACGACCTCGTTGACGGCCACGCCGGCGTTATCGAAGGCGTCGATGATCATCCTCGTCCCGAATGCGGTCGCCTCGATCAATGCGCGGTAGATCTCGGCCGGGCCGGTCGCCAGCGTCGCCCCGACGAGGACGCCGGTGAGGTCGCCATCGACAAGGATCGAGCGGTTGCCGTTCCACCAATCGAGCGCCACCAGCCCGGATTCACCAGGTTCGAGACGCGCCGCCTCGCGCTCGAGCACCGACTGGACGTCGACTCCGGCCGCCTTTGCGGCCGCCGTCGTAACGACCGGGTACCGCGTTGTCCGCGAACCAGCCGAAGATGTCGCCGACGGCCGACTGACCGGCCTCGAACCCGAACTGCCCGGGCAGGATGCCGTCCTCGACGACGCCGCACATCCCCTCGACGAGGGCGGGTCGGTGGCCGAGAACGAGATGACAGGTGCTCGTGCCCATCACCGCGACCATGCGCCCAGGGCCCGTCACGGTCGAGGCTGGCACCGAGACATGGGCATCGACGGTCGCGACGGCTACGGGAATGCCCGGTCGAAGGCCGGTCCAACCCGCTGCCTCCGGGCGTCAGCTCACCCGCTCGACCACCGATCGGCGAGATCGTTCGCGACAACTTTTCGTCGACTACAGCGCCGAACCTTGGATCGAGCGCCGCGAAGTAGTCGGTGCCGGGAAACCCGTCGTCCTTCGACCACAGTGCCTTGTAGCCCGCTGTGCAGCTGTTCCTGGTTTCGGTCCCGGTCAGTCGCCAGACGACCCAGTCCGTCGCCTCGATCAGCCGGTCGGCCGCGCGATAGACGTCGGGCGCCTCATCGAGGATCTGGAGGCTCTTGCTGAAGAACCACTCCGACGAGATCCGTCCGCCGTAGCGTGGTAGCCAGGCCTCGCCGCGCTCGGTCGCAACCTGCGTTGATCCGATCGGCTTCCGGCTGCGCCGCGTGATGCTTCCAGAGCTTGACCCAGGCGTGGGGGTCGCGACGAAACTCCGGGCAGCGTGCAAAGCGGCGTGCCGTCGGCCGTCGTCGGCAACATCGTGCAGGACGTGAAATCGATGCCGATCCCGATCACGTCGGCGGGATCGACGCCGGTGGCCGAAAGGACCGCGGGCACGGCATGCTGGAGCGTCCGGATGTAGTCGATCGGGTCCTGCAGCGCCCAGTCGCCGCCCAGCCGGATGTCGTCGTCAGGTTCCGGGAGGCGATCGTCGATCACACCATTTCGATACTGGTAGACCGACGAGCCGAGCTCGCGCCCGGTCGCCACCTCGACGAGCAGGGCTCTTCCGGACTCGGTTCCGAAGTCGACGCCGATCGCGACCGCGCCCATGTCCCTCCTCACCGGTCGGAGCGGCATCTCATTCGGCCCCGCCCGCCGGTGCATGCATAGCATAGCGTGCATAGGTATGCCGTGCGCCGGACGGCTGACGTGGACAGCCGGGAACGGCGACGATCGCGCTCCGACCCGAGCCCTATCGGCCGGGAGTCGTTTTCGAGGGCTACGGCGCGTCAACGAACCGCGGTGGCGCCACCTTCGTGCACAACTGCGACAGTCTCGCGAGCGGGTCTATCGCAGGAAGGAGGACCGCGTCGCCACGCGAGGGGTCTCGCGGCGTCGGGTCGACACGGTCGCCATGACTTGCCGAACGCGTTTCCGGTGGCGGGCCGCTCGATCGCTTCGGCAGCCCGATGTCCCGATCGCCGGGCTCGTGTTCTTGCCATACGTGCGTGCGGGGCACGGTAGGAACGCAGCGACCGTGATGGAGCGCGTGCGGCGACCGCGATACCGAGTCTACGGGTCCATACGCCCGCAGCCCGACCGTATGACTAGGGTGGGCTCGTGGTCCGGTGCTACGTCCCGGCTGACGGGTGTATGGCAGACGGATCGCAGGGCACGAATGGGAGAGGCCGTCGGCCGGCGTCTGACGGCCTGGGGCACACGCGCGACGGATTTTGCAGGGAACGAAGCGCCGGATCTGACGAAAAGGCGGTTTGGACCGGCGCGACGCGCCCACGCGGCACTCGTGCCCGCCAAACCGCAAGGACCACTATCAAAGCCGAGACCCGGCGAGTCTCGGCCATTGACGACCGCAACGTCCGAGGGGATCCGGGCTCACGTCGAGCGGTTGTCGCCCGGAGGTGATGACATGCCAACCGTCCTTGTCGGAGGGTTCCTCGTAGTCCACGGGCTGATCACGACGATGATCGGCGTCGGACGGATAGCCGATCCAAAGGGGCCGGCGATGGCGCTGCCCGGGTGGATGGACTGGTGGCCCGGCAGTCTTGGTCGATCGTGGCTGATCGACGGTTTACACGTAGGGTCGACCGGGTCGACGGTCGGAAGTCTGGTCTGGGTTGCGGCCGGAGTGCTGCTCGCGGCGGCCGGGCTCGGCTTTCTCGGTGCGCCCGTACTCACAGACTCCTGGCCGGCCCTCGCGGGGGTCGGTGCCGCGCTCGGTCTTGCGGCGCTGATCCTGTACTTCCACCCCTTCTACCTCGGCGCCGTCGCGATCAACGTCGTGCTCCTCGCCGTTGTTTGGGGCGGCGCCGCGAGTCCGAGCTGATCAACGAGAACGGAGGCAGAGATGGGATCTGCACCGCAGGAGACCTTGCGGCAGGCGACGCAAGACATCGACTCTCGGAGGAAGAACGCCATGGACAGGATCATCGAGACAGTCGCAACCGGGGTGGGGAACAGCATCGGGTGGATGGCCGAAAGTGGCGTGCTATTCGCGATCTTCGCCCTGATCTGGATCGCGTTCGCGGCGGGTCTGATCTGGAGTCAGGGCAGCCTCGACCAGGCGTGGGAGTCGGTGCGTGGTCTGCCGCTTATCGTCCAGGCGGTCGTGTGGCTGCTCCTCCTCCCCGTGATGATCGGGCTCTGGATCTGGGAGACGAGCTGGCCGTTGGTGGTACGGCTGGTGCTTGTCATCGGCGTCGCCGGCTGGAACCTGCTGATCTTCCTGCCGAGGGCGTTGCAGGCCGCTCGTCCCTGACGGTTCTTGCTAGGTGGCGTCGTCCGCGAGGTCCGCGTCCGCCGCCGCCGCCAGCGGGAGCCGGGTCGGCTGGCATGTCCGCGAAACTGCCGTCGCCCGTCCGTGGAGGACCGGCTGGGGGCCGGCCGTGATATGCCACGACCATGCCCCTCGCCGTCCGGCCCCCGATCAAACCGATGCTCGCCCGCCTCACCCGCGACCTCCCGTCGGGCGACCTGACGTACGAGCCGAAGTGGGACGGCTTCCGGACGCTGGCGTTCATCGAGGGCGACGACATCGACCTCCGAAGCCGGCACGATCGGCCGCTCGCTCGGTATTTCCCTGAGGTCGTCGGGGGACTCAGGGACGCAACAGGCGGGAGGGCGGTCGCCCTCGACGGCGAGATCGTGCTCGCGGCAGGTCCGGACGCCGGCTTCGGGCACCTCATGAGCCGCCTCCACCCCGCGGCGACGCGCGTCCAACAGCTCAGCCAAGAGACGCCGGCCGCGTTCGTGGCGTTCGACATCCTCGCGATCGGTCCGGACGACCTGCGCGACCGGCCGTTCATCGAGCGGCGTGCCCGCCTGGAGGACGTCCTCACGGGCGCGCCGCCGCCGATCCTCATCACCGCAGCGACTCGCGATCCAGTCGAGGCCGAACGGTGGCTGACGACATATCGCGGAGGCGGCGTCGATGGCGTCGTCGCCAAACCCGACGACCTCCGCTACGAGCCCGGCCGGCGGTCGATGATCAAGGTGAAGCTGGAGCGGACCGTCGATTGCGTCGTCGCGGGGTCCGCGCTGTTTCCCGGGCCGGCAGTCAGCTCGCTCCTCCTCGGGCTGTACGACGGACGGCTGGCTCCATCACGTCGGCGTCGTCACGAACATGCCCGTTGCCGAGCGCGTTCGACTCGTTCAGGAACTGTCGCCCTTGAGCATCGAGCTTGACGACCATCCGTGGCGCGACGGGTTCATCATCGGCGCCAGCCCGCTCGGCCGGCTGAAAGGGTCCGCCGCACGCTGGACACCCGACATGGAGCACGACTGGGTGCCGCTCCGGCCGGCGCTCGTCGTGGAGGTCGCCGTCGACCAGGTCGACAGTGATCGGTTCCGGCACCCGGCACGACTGCGCCGGTGGCGCCCTGATCGAACGCCCGAGTCGTGCACGATCGACCAGCTTGGCGTCGACTTGGTTCGTCCTGACCTGCTTCCCGCGCTGACCCGGCGTCCGGCCGTGGCAACGCGATGAGCGACCGAGGGCGATCCACTACCGAGCAACCGCCTCGGACCCAGCGGCGTCGATCGAGCCCGGCGGATGCGACGGTGGTGCACGTCGGCGACCGCGATGTCCGGGTCACGAACCTCGACAGGGTGTTGTGGCCCGCGACCGGGACGACGAAGCGCGACCTCCTCGCCTACGTCCTGGCCGCTGCGCCCGTACTGCTGCCGTACCTGGCACATCGCCCCGTGATGCTGTGGCGATATCCCGAGGGCGTCGACCGTGCCGGCTGGTTCCAGGCGCAGTGCCGGAGCCGTCCCGAGTGGGTGCCGACGCACCCGGTCGTCGCTGCCACCGGCGAGATCCTCGAGTACTGCCTCATCGAGGAGCCGGGGACGCTCGCCTGGCTGGCGAACCTCGGCACGATCGAGCTGCACCCGCACGGCTGGCGCGTCGACCGCCCGACCGAACCGACGGCGCTGGTGCTCGACCTCGATCCGGGGCCACCCGCCGGACTCCCAGCATGCGCGACCGTCGCGCTGCACGTACGCGAACGCCTTGCGGCCGACGGCCTGTCGGCCGTGGTCAAGACGTCGGGTCGGGCTGGCCTCCACGTCGTGGCACCCCTCGTCGGGGGTCTGACCTTCGTGGCCGCGAAGACGTACGCGCGCGGGATCGCGGAAGCGCTCGAGGCGACGCTACCCGGGACGGTCATCGCGCGAAGCGGCCGGGCCGATCGGGCGGGACGCGTCTACATCGACTGGATCCAGAACGACGCAAACCGCCAGCTCGTGGCTCCGTACTCGCCACGCGCGACGCCGGTGCCGCGGGTGTCGACCCCGTTGCGGTGGAGCGAGGTGGAGGCCGCCGCGTCGGGCGATGCCGGGGCCGTGACGGCACTCAATCCCGGGTTCCGAACGCTCCTCGACCGTATCGACCGCTACGGCGACCTGTGGAGTGACGCGGCGCCAGGCACGCTGCCGGTCGGTTAGGCGAGGGACCCGGCCGCTGGCGCCGAGTGACCGCCCGTCTCAGCCCGCCGACTGATCGATCACGGCTCGTTCCGCACCGTGCTCGGCGACGCTCCGGGCACGCCTCGATCGGACCCAGGCGCGTTCGATCTCGATCGAACGCCAGCCCGAAGGCAAGACGACGGGCCGCACAGACCACGACGAAGGGGGACCAGCCGAAAGCCGGATGCCGGGCAGCCACCGAAACCGGGCTGCGGCCACTCCGACCGCTGTTCCTGCACCACCGGGCCGATGCGCTTGCCGCAACGCTCGCGGACGAGGCGCTCCTTGGGCGAGACCTCCTGATCGCTCCTGTCCTCAGACCGGCCAAGACACACCGGGAGGTGTACGTCCCGGCCGGTCGCTGGTACGACCTCCGCTCCGTTGACCCGGTCGAGGGACCCGCCCATGTCCTTGCCTCGGCGGGCCTTGACGACGATCTGCCGATTTACGCCCGAGGCGGTTCGATCGTGCCGATGGGGCCGGCCATGCAATGGTCGGATGAACGGCCGGTCGACCCGCTGACACTCCACGTCTACGTTGGCGAGGACGGTCGCGCGACCGGCGCGCTCTACGAGGACGACGGCGTAACGAACGCGTACCGCGATGGGGCGTTCAGCGTGACGACGCTCGAAGCGGCGCGGGCGCACGATGGCATGCGCGTCGAGGGTACCGTCAGGGGACGTTTACGCCGCCCGCGCGCCGCGTCGAGATCGTCGTCCACGACGGACGAGGTCACTTCCGGGCGACGGTGGAGGACCAACCGGAATGGGCGGTCGTCGTCGGCCATGACGACTCGGACGGCTAGGGCTGATGATGCGCCGATGGGGAACGAGACGAACTGGGCCGGCAATCACGTCTATCAGGTTGATTGCATCCTGGAACCGCGTTCAGTCGAGGAGCTCCAGGAGATGGTCCGATCCGCCCATGCGCTGCGCGTCGTCGGCTCGCGCCACTCCTTCAACGACATCGTCGACAGCGGCGGTGACCTCGTCTCGCTCGACGGTCTGACGCCGAGCATCGAGATCGACCGGGCGGCGGGGACCGTCACGATCGAAGGCCCCGTTCGCTACGGCGAGCTGAGCCGGACGCTCGACGCGGCGGGCTTTGGACTCCACAATCTCGCCTCGCTGCCGCATATCTCCGTGGCCGGCGCGTGCGCGACCGGGACGCACGGGTCGGGCGACAGCACCGGCAGTCTCGCGACGGCGGTCACGGCGCTCGAGATCGTCCGCGCCGACGGCGAGATCGAGCGATTCGTGGCGGACGACGCGGGCCCCTTTTCGGGCGCGGTCGTGTCACTCGGCGCCCTCGGCGTCGTGATTCGGATGACCCTCGCTGTGGAACCGCGTTTCGATATCGCACAAGTTGTCTACGAGGACGTGCCTCTCGAGACGTTCCTCGGAAGCTTCGACGAGATCACCGCCAGTGCGTACAGCGTCAGCGCGTTCACCGACTGGTCCGGTCCCGTGTTCCATCAGCTGTGGCTGAAATCGCGGGTCGGGGCTGAGCCGGAGCTGCCGGCCGAGCCGTCGCCCGAGGAGCGCTTCGGCGGCCGCCTTGCGGAGCGCGACCTGCACCCGATTCCCGGCTATCCCGCTGACGCATGCACGGTCCAACGCGGCATCGCTGGGCCGTGGCACGACCGTCTTCCGCACTTCCGCCTCGATCACGTGCCGAGCGCCGGCGACGAGCTCCAGACCGAATACCTGCTCGACCGGCGGGACCTGCCTGCGGCGCTCGAGGTGCTCCAGGACCTCCGGACCCGGATCGCGCTGCTCGTCTTCGTCAGCGAGGTCCGGACGATCGCTTCCGACGATCTCTGGCTCAGCCCAAGCCAGGGTCGCCATTCCGCCGCGATCCATTTCACCTGGCGGCCGGATTGGCCCGGCGTCCGCGACCTCCTTCCGGCGATCGAGGCGGCCCTCGAGCCATTCGAGCCGCGTCCGCACTGGGGCAAGCTGTTCACGATGGCACCCGAGGTCGTCGCGGCGCGCTATCCGCATCGGGCGGCGTTCGTCGAGATGGCGAGCCAGCTCGACCCGAGAGGCGTCTTTCGCAATCCGTTCGTAGACCGCTACGTCTTCCAACCCGGGGCCGCGAACGTCAGCGGCTGACAGTGCGTCCTCGCCGAGCGCCATGTCACCGACCATCGCCGTGAGGCCTCGAGCACGGAGCCGGTCGAGGACAGCGCGCAACTGGTCGTACCTGTCGCGGCAGCACGGGACGTCCGGCTACTGCTCCGCCTTGATCAATGCCGTCGTCACGGCGGTCGCAGCCTCGGGCGACTGGCAGATCGGGACGACGATACCTTCCTGGCGGACGTACATGCCCATGGACTGCGTACCGTTGGTCACGAAGCGAACCGGGTGACCGAGGATCGTCGATTCCGAGACCTTGCCGGTCGCTCCCTTGAGGCCGGTCGCGAGCTGCTCGAGGAAACCGGGCTGGTTGGCGGCTCCCAGACCGGGAAACTCCATGACCATGACGATGCATGCAGGTTGCCCGCCCTGCGTCGCCTGTCGGAACCCGAGGTCGACGATCCCGCCCAACGACCCGAGCGCCTGTGCCATCCCGGCCTGCATCGCCGCCGACGTGATGGGATCGAGCGGGACAAGCTCGTAGGGCGGCGCGATCGTCAGGTCCGACGTCGGATCGCTCGATGCCGACGGCGATGCCGCCGGGGTGGGGGACGGGGCCGGCGTCGCCGCGGGAGTGGCGGTCGCAGTCTCCGTCGGGGCCGGGCTCGGCGTCGGAGCGGGCGTCGGCGTCGCGGTCGCGATCGGGGCGGGGCTCGCTGATGGTGCGGTCGCGGTGCCGCAGGCCGCCAGTCCGACGGTGACCGCGAGAAGCGGTATGAGCCCCAGCGCCCGTGGCCCATGCAGAGTGATTCGAGTCATGGACGTCCCCCTCGGTTCGGTCGCCGCCGCTGGTCGATGCGCGACGACCGAGCCCATTCTGGCGGTGAGCGGCGGATCGCTCAACCCAGGTTCCGAAGGGCGGGGACGACGTGATCGTCGCCAATGCATGAACGTCACGCCGGGAGTCACAGCCCGCCCGTATGAAGATCGGCGGCGGCTACGTCTCTCCGCCGGGACCGCCAGATTCCAGCGGTCGATCACCCGTCGGTCGCGCTCCCAGCCGAGGACCGAGATGGTGCTCGTCCGCAGCGCGAACATCGCGCCGTCAGTGGCCGGCAGGTCAAGCCATCGCGCGGCGAGGACCCGGAGTAGGTGGCCGTGCGCGAACAGCAGCGTGTCGCCCTCCGCGGCTCGCGCCCGGCTGATGACACGGTCCGCTCGCCGGCCGACGTCGTCCGGCGTCTCGCCGCCCGGCCACGGTCCGGTCCAGATCCTCCAGCCGGGACGATCGTCGTTGATCTCGTCGGTCGTTCGACCTTCGAACTCACCGTAGTCCCACTCCTGAAGATCCTCGTCGGCGATCGCATCGGGAAAGCCGGCCAGCGTCGCGGTCTCCGACGCACGCAAAAGAGGGCTCGTGAGGACCAGATCGAACGAATGACCGGCCAGGAGTTGCCTGCAGGCCCTCGGCCTGTTGCCGCCCGAGCCGGGTCAGCGGGATATCGGTGCGGCCCGTGTGGCGGCCGAGCCGGGCCCACTCCGTCTCGCCATGCCGGACCAGCCACATATCTTCGAGGCCGCCGTTCCCGTGTTCCACGTCACGCCATCCTGAGATCCACGTCCGGCCGGGCAGCGTCGGCTGCGTCGGCGGCGAAGAACGGGCGCGGCCGCCAGCCGAAGACAGGCGCGAGGAGGCCGCCAGGGACCTGGGCGATCTCGGGTGTTGTATCGATAGACCTGGTCGTTATAGAGCTCGCGCCGATCGGCGAGCATGGCTTCGAGGCGCTCGATCTCGGCCTGCAGGGCGGTGACGTTCGCGTGCGATTTCAGATCCGGGTAGCGCTCGACGACCGCGAACAGCGACCGAACCGCCGCGCTCGTCGCCGCCGATGTCGCCGCCTGGGCGGGAATCGGTGCCGCGGCGGTGTAGGCGGCGCGCGTCTCCGTCACCCGGGTCAGGACGTCCCGCTCGAATGCCATCAGATCGCGAACGGCAGTGACGAGATTCGGTAGCTCGTCGTGGCGCTGCTTGAGGATGACGTCGATGTTCGACCACGCCTTATCGATCCGCTGACGTAGTGCCACGATAGCGTTGTAACTTGTTAGCACGATGAAACCGACGATGAGAGCGACAAGGAGAACCGCCGCGATCGGCTGCCGCTTCCGGCGCATTCATCGGCCGAATCCGCCGTCGAGATTGATCGCGAACACCATCGCGGAGGCGATGGCGAGCACCGCGCCGAGCAGTCCCGTCAAGAACGCGCGCTGCCCGCGGGCGACGACCACTCCGGGACTCCCGAACGCGATCAGCAGCGGCACATCGCGCGAGGCAGCGAGGACAAGCGTCTCAGGCGCGATATCGAACGTGCGTTCTGCTTGTTCAGCGTCCGACGACGACGCCAGCGGCGGCTGGTTCGCCCCGGGATCGAGATGCGGCGCGGCTGACCGGCCGGCCGATGCCGAAGCCCGGGATCGCCGCATTCCCCCAGGCCTCCTCGGCATCGTCGGCCAGTGTGCCGGACGCGCGAGCAGCGGCAAGATCCGCGGCCACCTCCGGATCGTCCGAGGCCCACAGCGTCGCTGAGCAGATCCGCGTCTGTCGGATCCGACAGGTCCGAGAAGGGGAGTGCCGTCCCGATGATCGTTACCTGATCGCCGGGCTCGAGTCGCGCCTCCCGGTAGTGGTGCCGTCCGCTGCGCGTCTCCCGGGCCAGGAAGATCGCCATGATTCCGGCCGACGGACGGTGAGCAGAGATGCCGTGGCGGCTGCTCTCGCGTCGTCTGAGTCTCCGATGATCGGCTGTCGTCGAGCCAGCGGTGCGCAGCGCGAGACCAGCCGGGTCATCGCCCATGGTGTCGGTGCTGCGCGTCGAACCGGACTTCGGCATCGAATCGAGCGCCCCGCGGGAACACGCGGACGCTCCCAGTCTCGTCGCGGACGCGGAAGCCGATGGCTCGTTCCTCGGTGATGGACGCGCGAATCGCCCTCATCGCCGACCGTCGAGCGGTAGTACACGCACGGGACGCTCTGCAGGAGTGACACGAGCGCCACCTCGGCGATCTCGACGATGCCGCTGATCCGGACCTCGCCGGCGGGGATGGACTCGATCCTTGACGTGCCGATGCCGGCGACGACCGTGGTCGAACGGTATCCGCCGAGGCCGCGGATCAGCAGCCACAGGCCGGCGAACACGCCGGCAGCAGCAAGCAGCGCGACCCAGGGTCCGCGTCGACGACTCCATCGACTCATCGTACGAAACCCGTCGTCGCTGGGGAGCTGTTGGCGCCGCGCGTCCGGCGCCTTGGCGCGCTCAGCCGTCGGCGCGCAGGGGAGGACCGCGAAGACGACGAGCACGGCACCGGTCGACGATCGCGGCGACCGGCCACCAGAGTCCCGGGTCGATGGCGGGCATGAACTGGCGGAGAAGGAAGAACCCTCCGATCGCGATGAGGATCGCGCCCGCGATCAGCCCGCCGGAGCGATCGCGCTGACGGCGTCGGGTCCGCGCGGCTGCTGCCTGCTCCGGCGTCGGGCGCCGCCCGATCGGGACCGACGGAGCCATCAGGTGCCAGCCACCCGCCTGCCGACCCTGTGCCCTGCGCTTGATCGACTGGCGCATTCGGTGCTACCCACCCGTCGCACCGGGCTGCATCGGGTCGGTTCGCATCGGCGCCGCCTCGCCTGGGGCACGCCGGCGGCCGAGCCAGGAGCCGGGACGAAGCCATCGGGTGCCTCGCGGAACGACGATCGCCATGATGATGTACACGAGCAGGCGCGATCCCGCCGGTCAGTACGACGAGCAGCGCCCACACGATTCGGACGAGCGACGGGTCGATGTCGAGCATCTCGGCGACGCCGCCGGCGACGCCCGCGAGCATCCGGTCGTCACGAGAGCGATAGAGTCGGTCACTCACAGCCAGCCTCCGGGTTCAGCGCGAACGACCCTGCGTTGGCCTGGGTTCGGAGGTCGATCTTGACGGCCGCCGTGTCGAAACCGGGCGTCGTCCATGTCTCACCGTCCTGGACGAGGCCTTGGCCGGAGTAGTCGAAGCTTGCGAGGTTGCTGCCGTCGGTATGGAGCCGGAGCGCCGCCCCGTCCGGTGCGCACAACTTGACACTGCCAGCGTTCGCCTCGATCGACCCATCGAACGACAGGTTCGGCAGCGTCAGCGACAGCGATCCGGCGTTGAGGCGTGCGTCCAGGCTCTCGATCGCCCGCGTCTGACCCGAAGTCGAGGGTCGTCGATCCGGCGTTCGAGCTCGAGGTCCGTCTCGCCGAGCGTCGCGCCGCCCAGATCTCCGGTCGCCGAGCCCGCGTTGACGTGGACCGACAGGTCGAGGTTCGGCGCGTCGGGCAGGGTCACGTTCCACGCCTCGCGGCTCGCGAACGGGCCGAAGCCCCGCCCGTCGTGGTCGGTCGACCTGACCGTTAGCGTCGTGTCGCTTGAGGTCAGATCGGGGCCGGTCCCGTTGGCATCCGTGCCCTCGACGATCCAGGCGGTGCCGGACGCGACTCCGACGCGTCAGGTTGCCGCAGTCGATACGAAGGTCGACGGTTCCGGCGCTCTCATCGATCGACCCATTCCGGGTCGGGAAGGCGACGCCGCTCGTGCTCGAACCGCATCCGGTACCTGGGAAGCCGGAGAAGCCCGCGAACCCCGACATGCCGCCACTCAAGAGACCGCCGACCATCAGGCCGAACGTCCCGGCGATCAGCAGGCCACCGAGGAAATCGAAGCTGGTGCGTCTGAGGATCAGCCCGAGACCGATGCCCGACGAGAATCAGTGGCCACAGGCTCCACAGGCGTCCGACCTGCTCGTCGGTCAGGTAACCCGCCGCGGACGGCCAGTGGGACTGCCCCGGCGAGGATCAGGAACACGCCCCAGCCGAAGGCGCCACGTCGGATCTGCATAAGCCAACCGTAGTCGACGCGTCCTCTGCGTCGCAAACGGCCGAATGTCATGAAGGTTCATGACCGTCGATCCGTGACGACGGAGGTGTGCTAGCCTCGCCCGCGGCGGGGCGTCAGAACGGCGTGGGAGCGCCGGCGCGTGGCCCAGGCACGGTCATGGAGGGGATCGATGCGGCTGAGCGACGGGCGGGGGCGAGCGCGCGACGGCGAGAACGACCGCGCCTCGGTTCCCGCGCGTTTTCGACAGCATTCCGACGCTGGCACGCCGAGGGTCCGGAAGGATCGGTGGATGCCCGAGGGCGGTGCGCTGGGTCTCAGGTGCCGGCTTCGACTGCGGCACAGCAGCAGCTCGGGCGACCCGGCCTGCGCACCGGCTGCGATCGCGTGACGCCTATCCGGGCCGTCATCTTCGACCTCGACGGCGTCCTCGTCGACTCCGAGATCTGGTGGGACGAGTCGCGGATGGCGTTTGCCGATCAGCACGGCCGGACGCTGGACGACCGACGATCGGACGGCGGTCATGGGCGCGAACTCGCGCGGCTGGTCGGCGACGATGCGCGAACGGCTCGGGCTCGACATGGCCGACCTCGAGATCGAACGCGTCATCGTCGACGACGTCGTCGACCGATATCGACGTGAGGGCCCGCCGCTGATCCCCGGTGCGATCGAAACCGTCCACCGCGATCGCGGCCGACGTTCCGGTCGCGGTCGCGTCGTCGGCCCACCCCGAGGTGATCGCCGCCGCCCTCGACGCGACGGGGCTGGCCGACGTCTTCGCGTCGTCGTCTCCTCGGACTCGGTCGCCCACGGCAAGCCGGCTCCCGACGTCTATCTCGAGGCCGCCCGGCAGCTGGGTTGCGACCCGGGTGACTGCCTCGTCATCGAGGATTCTCGCAACGGGGTGCTGGCGGCAAGGACGCCGGGATGACGGTCGTCCTCGTACCGAACGAGAGCATGCCGCCCGCGCCCGGGACGACCGAGCTCGCGGACGTCGTGCTCGACAGGTTGTCCGACCTCGATCTCAGGCGATCGTCGAAGTCCGACACGGAGTCGACGCTCGACCGTCGCCTGGCGACACGATCGGGTCCGGGATGACCGGATGACGGCCGTTCCGCCGCTGCCGGAGACCCGACGGGCGCGTGGCGACAGCGTCGCTCCCTCGGACGTTCGCGCTCCGGACGATCGCGGTGCCCCGAGGCTGCGCGATCGAGCCGGCGTCTTCGATCAGCCCGTTCCGCTGGACGCTCCGCTACTGGATCTCGCGGACGATCGTGTGGCTCCTCGTCCGTGGCATCGTCCGGCGTCCGTTTCGAAGGTCGCGACAGACTTCCGCCTGGTCCCGCGATCTACTGCTTCAACCACCTCGGCTGGGTGGACCCGTTCATGCTGATGGCCACGCTGCCCGTTCCGGCCTCGTCTGCTGTTCTTCGGTCCGAAGGAGGAGGACATGGGCGTCGGAGGTCGGAATCGCGTCATGGTGTGGACCGGGACGCGCGATCCCGTACAAGCCCGAGAAGAGCGATCTTCGTGAGGCGACTCGTCGAGTCGCCGCCGCTCTCGAGGCCGGGCGCGTCGTCGCCATCGCCGGTGAGGGCCGGATCCACGTCGGCGAACGATACCTGCTGCCGCTGAGCGACGGCGCCGCCTACTTCGCGATCCGTTCCCACGTCCCGCGTCGTGCCGATCGCGATCAATGGGACCAGCTGGCTGCGATTCGGAGGGACGCGTTCGGGTCAGGGTCGGAGAGCCGATCGCTCGTGAGCGGTCGGCCGACCCATCGAGGCGATCTCGCGAGGTGACAGCGCAGGTGGAGTCCGCGCTGAAGCGAACTCCTCGCCGACGCGCCGGAGGTCCCTGTGCCGGCGGCATCTGCGCCGATGGTTGACCGAGCGGTTCAACGCCTGGCCCGAAGGCTCGCGGGCCGCGACGGCCGCGATGCAGGTCGAAGCGCGACGGCGGCGCGGGCCGACCGATACGAGAGCCGATGACTCTCGGCGCAGCGCCGGCGAGGCGGCCGGAGAGCGGCTTCCGACCGAAGCTCGTCTGGCATACTCAGCCGCCGTCCGATCGACGTAGGAGGGACCGTGGGAGCCACCGGGCTGTCGATCGATCCGAAGGAATACGCAGCGAGGCTGCGCGACCAGAGCGACGAGCAGATCGACTCCTGGAGCGCCGAGCTGATGCGTGACGTCGCGATCCGCCGCGGCGTCGTTCAAGGTCGTCGAAGACTTCCGTCGCGCGGGTGGGCTCGACGAACGCGCAGTTCGAGCGAGTGTTCGCCGCAGGTGGTGGGCCGCCCGCCGTGATCGGTCACGACGCGCGAGGGACGACTCATGGTCCCGGCCATCACGTTGCACGCGCTCGTCCCCGGCATTCGGTCACAGCGTCCGGACGGTCGTGACCGGCTGATCGCCTACCTCGTCGCGAACTTCGCGGAGATCGTCTACGTCTGACGACCCGGTCGTGCCCGACCCGGTCAGCGAGGCGGGTCGGCGCCTGGTCGCCGCTCACCGACGCGGCTCGAGGGGCTGATCCGACTCGTCGCATCCGTTTCCGTCGATCCTCGATGGCGTCGTCGTTGCGCTCGTCGCGATCGTCGCCGGTGGCACCGCCGCCGACGCAGTCCGCCTCGGCGTCGCGATGACCTGCCCTGCAGGCTTCGATCGGTACGCTCAACGACGTCGTCGATGCGCCCCGTGATGCGCGGTCGCAAAGCCGGGCAAGCCGATACCGGCCGGAACGGTCTCGATCGGCAGCTGGACGAAGGTCGTGGCCGTCGGCGCCGCGGCCGTCGGGCTTCTGCTGGCCGCACCGTCCGGCGCGGCCACGCTCGGACTGGCCGCGGTCGTTCTGGGCATCGGCTACGCCTACGACCTTCGGCTGCGCGGCACGACCTGGTCATGGGTGCCGTTCGCCGTCGGTATCCCGTTGCTGCCGATCTTCGGCTGGGTCGGGGCCGTCGGGCTCTTGCCGTCGTCGTTCGGCCTGCTGATTCCGGCGGCGGTGCTGGCGGGCGCGGCCCTGGCGGTCGCGAACGCGAGGGCCGACTACGAGCGCGACGTCGCGGCGGGCGCGCCTTCGGTCGCGACCGCGCTCGGGCTGCGAGCGGTCCTGGATCGTCCATGCCGTGCTACTCGGGGATCGTGCTCGCGTCGCAGTCGGAACGCTGACGGCGAGCCGACGTGTCGGAGATCGTCCTCGGCGTCGCGTTCGTCGCGGTCGCGCTCGTAGCACGTCCGGGATGGGAGCTGGCCGTCGAGGCGGTCCTGGCAGTCCGTGAGCGCGCCTGGGAACTCGAGGCGATCGGCGTCGGACGTGCTGGCCGACGGCGTGGCGTGGCCGGCGTTGCGGCGCCGCGTGACCGCTAGGCGCCGATGACGGCTAGCGCCGGCCGTCGTCGCTCCGGACCATCGCGATCGCGTTCTCGAGACGAAGCTTCGCGATCGTCAGGTACTTCGCGAGGTTGGCCCGATCGGTCGAACCGATCGCGCCGCGGAAGTCCGGATTGGCGACGACCCCGACCAGCGTTTCGACCGCCTCGCTGAGGTGTCTGCTTGGCGTCGACCAGTGAGTCGTCGGTCAGCGGTGGCGCGGCGACATCGGCCATCGGTCCCACGCGCCGTCTTCCTGCGATTCCGGCGTCCTCGTCAGCCGCCGTCGACGTCGCCGTCTTCCTCGCGTCGTCGGCTCGGGCAGCCTCGGATCGTCGTCGGTGACCGCCTCGCGACGCGGTCGTCCTTCGATCTTCTCGCGAAGCTTGATCAGCGTCAGCTCGCCGCGCGCGACCTGCTCGGCAAGTCGTCGCCGCTTCTTCGGGTCCTCGACCTTCATCAGTTCGTAGGCGTGCGACAGGCTGTCCTTGCGCAAAGACACGAGCTCTCGGACCTCGGGCGGCGCGTCCGCGAGGCGAAGCCGGTTCTCGAGGTAGCCCTTGTCCTTGCCGAGTTTGTCGGCGAGCTTCCGGATGCTGTAGCCGTGCTCGTGGACCATCCGGTCGTACATCGCCGCTTCGTCGAGCGGCGTCAGATCTTCGCGCTGAAGATTCTCGATGATCGCGATCTCGAGCGCCGTGTCGTCGTCGATGTCTTCGATGAGCGCCGGGATCGTGTCGAGCCCGGCCTGACGCGATGCGCGCCACCGTCGTTCGCCGGCGACGATCTGGTAGGTGTTCGGGACCGAGCGGTCGGACCAGGATCGGCTGGAGGACGCCATGCTCGCGGATCGAGGCCGACAGCTCGTCGAGCGCCTGCGGGTCGAAGGACAGCCGAGGCTGTTCTGGATTCGGTTCGATGTGGTCGACCGGGACGACGCGAACACCGACAGTGCGACTCCGGGCTGTCCGACGACAGCAGGCTGACGATCGCGGGTGAAAGCTCGCTGTCCTCCGACAGGCGGCGCGCCGCAGCCGCCCGGAAATCAGTTCGCGCCAACTTCGATCACCTCCCGGGCGAGTTCGCGATACGTTCTGGCAGCGTCGCTGTTTCCGGCGTACGAGGTGATCGGTCGCCCGACGAGCGGTGCCTCTCCGAGCTTCACCGTCGTTCGGACGATGCTGGAGAAGACGTGGTGGTCACCGACGACCTTGAGCTCCTCGAGCATGTCGCGCGCGAGGTTCGTCCGTCCGTCGAAGAAGGTCGGCAACAGGCCGAGGATCCGCAGGTCGCGATTGAGCTTGAGACGGATCGCGTTGATCACCTTGACGAGGTTGTTGAGCCCCTTCAACGCGTAGTACTGCGTCTGGACCGGGATGATCACGCCCGTCGCGGCGACCAAACCGTTCACGGTCAGCAGGCCGAGGTTCGGCGGACAGTCGATCAGGACGTAGTCGTAGTTCCTCGAGCTGACCGTCGAATGCCTCGCGCAGGATCTGCTCACGGCCGAGGGCGGTGAACAGCTCACCTTCCGTGGACGCGAGATCGATGTGCGCCGGCGCGACATCGATGCCGGCGATCTCCGTCGGGAGGATCACGTCGGACAGCGACGATCGGCCGTCGGCGAGCACGTCGGCCATCGAGCGCGAAACGATGTTCAGATTGATGCCGACGCCCGGCGGTGAGATTTGCCTGCGGGTCCATGTCGACGCACAGGACTCGGTAGCCCTCCTCAGCGAGGGCTCCGGCCAGGTTGATCGCCGTCGTCGTCTTGCCGACGCCACCCTTCTGGTTGGCGATCGCAATCACGTGGGTCACCGGGGCATCACCTCGAATCAGGGGCGGACGGCGACCGCGGCCGTCGGGGAGGGAAGCGGTACCGTCATGCTACCCCGTCGGGGTTGCCTTCGGGCACTCCGGTTATCCACACGATCGCGGGAGTTGTTCACCGAATCTGTGGATATCCGCGCGCGTTATCGGCGCACTCCTGGACGCGGGTGCCGATGACGCCGGTCGACGCGCCGACCCTGCGGCGGCGGATTCGCGCTGGCTATCATGCGTACTGATCTTGGCGACGGACGGAGGAGGTCGAGCCATCGTGGCGACCAACGAACAACGGCTCGACCGGCTCGAGCAGATGCGAGTCGGAGTCTCTGCTCGGTGGCGGCCCTGCCCGGATCGAACGTCAGCATGCAGCCGGCAAGCTGACGGCTCGCGAGCGACTCGATCTGCTGCTCGATGCCGGATCGTTCGTCGAGCTCGATGCCTTCGTCACGCATCGCGCGACGGAGTTCGGGCTGTCCGAGAACCACGTCCTCGGCGACGGTGTCGTCACCGGTCACGGGACGATCGACGGTCGGCTCGTCTTTGTGTTCAGTCAGGACTTCACCGTGTTCGGCGGATCGCTGTCCGAGGCATACGCCGAGAAGATCTGCAAGATCATGGATCTCGCGATGCGCGTCGGCGCGCCTGTCATCGGGCTCAACGATTCTGGCGGCGCGCGAATCCAGGAGGGCGTGGCGTCGCTCGGCGGTTACGCGGACATCTTTCTCCGCAACGTCCTTGCGTCTGGCGTCGTGCCACAGATCTCTGTCGTCATGGGTCCATGTGCCGGCGGAGCGGTGTACTCCCCGGCGATCACCGACTTCACGATCATGGTCGAGCACACGAGCTACATGTTCGTCACCGGTCCGAACGTCGTGAAGACAGTGACCCACGAAGAGGTCGACTCCGAATTCCTTGGCGGCGCCGTCGACGCACACGACGAAGAGCGGAGTCGCCCATCTCGCTGCCGCAGACGAGGCCGAAGCGCTCGATGCTGCGCGGCGCATCCTCGCCTACCTGCCGCAGAACAATCTGTCCGATGCACCGTTCGTCGCGACATCAGATCCGATGGATCGCATGGACCCGGCGCTCGACCACGTCGTCCCGGACGACCCGCGGATTCCGTACGACATGCACGACGTCATCGCGAAGGATCGTCGACGACGCGACGTTCCTCGAGATCCAACCGGGTTGGGCACCGAACATCATCGTCGGCTACGGACGACTCGGCGGGCCGGAGTGTCGGCATCGTCGCGCAGCAACCGGCAGTCCTCGCCGGTGCCCTCGACATCGACGCGTCGATAAAGGCCGCGCGATTCGTCCGGACGTGCGATTGCTTCAACGTCCCGCTCGTCACCTTTGTCGACGTACCAGGCTTCATGCCGGGCGTTGCCCAGGAACACGGCGGGATCATCAAGCACGGCGCGAAGTTGCTCTATGCGTACTGCGAGGCGACCGTCCCGAAACTGACGGTCATCACCCGCAAGGCGTACGGCGGCGCGTATGACGTCATGAGCAGCAAGCACATCCGCGGCGACATGAACTTCGCGTGGCCGACCGCGGAGATCGCCGTGATGGGTGCGGAGGGTGCGGTCAACATCATCTTCAAGGACGCGATCACAGCGGCAGACGATCCAGCTGCAGAAAAGGCGCGGCTGGTCGCGGCGTATGAAGCAGAGTTCGCGAACCCGTACGTCGCCGCCGGCTCGCGGCTACGTCGACGACGTGATCAAGCCAGCCGAGACACGCCCGCGACTGATCCGTGCGCTCGAGATGCTCGCCGACAAGCGCGACACGAATCCCCGGAAGAAGCATGGCAACATCCCGCTCTGACACGACCGCGTCTTTGCGCAAAGACGGGGCCGGCGGCAGGCCGTTTCGGCGGGTCCTCGTCGCGAACCGGGGCGAGATCGCGGTCCGCATCATCCGGGCGTGCCACGAGTTGGGCATGGAGGCCGTCGCCGTCTACAGCGATGCCGATGCGACGGCGCAGCATGTCCGCCTTGCCGACGTCGCGGTCCGGATCGGTCCGGCCGCGCCGACCGACAGCTACCTCCGCATCGACGCCGATCGTCGACGCGGCCCTGCGAACCGGTGCCGAGGCGATCCACCCTGGCTACGGCTTCCTCGCCGAGCGGGCTGCGTTTGCACGAGCGGTCGAGGATGCCGGCCTCGTGTTCGTCGGTCCGTCGTCCACCTCGATCGACGCGCTCGGCGACAAGTTGCATGCTCGGCGGACGGCCCGACGACGTTGGTGTACCTGCCGTCCCGGGAACGCTCGAACCGGCCGCGGTCGATCGCCCTGATGACATCGGAGCGGTCCTCGCCGAGGCCGACAGCGATCGGCTTTCCGCTCCTGGTCAAGGCAGCGGCGGGCGGCGGGGGACGGGGCATGCGACGGGTCGTCTCGCCCGCTGAACTTCCGGCAGCGCTGGTCGGCGGCTCGCGCGAGGCGGCTTCGGCATTCGGTGATGGGTCGGTCTATCTCGAGCGGGAGATCGTGCCGGCCCGTCACATCGAGGTCCAGCTCCTTGGCGACGCGACCGGCCGTGTCGTCGCCATCGGGGAGCGGGACTGTTCCCTTCAGCGACGTCACCAGAAGCTCGTCGAGGAAGCGCCGGCGCCGGGTCTGGACCGGGACGAGCGACGCGAACTGCACGCGATGGCGGTTCGGGTCGCGAGTGCTGCAGGCCTCCGGAACGCGGCGACCGCCGAGTTCCTGCGCTCGCCCGACGGATCCTTCTATTTCCTCGAGGTCAACACTCGGCTGCAGGTGGAGCACGGAGTCACCGAGCTCGTGTCCGGTCTCGACATCGTGGTCGAACAATTCTGGCTGGCCGCCGGACGTCCACTTTCCGACGGCGGCGCTCGCCGCTGCGGAGCGAGCGGCTGACCCGGCGAGTCACGCGATCGAGGTACGGATCGCGGCTGAGGACCCTTCACGCGACTTCATGCCGACGCCCGGCCGAGTGCGTCGCTGGGTGATGCCGGCCGGGCCGGGCGTCCGAGTGGACACCGGTCTCGTCGATGGCGACCGCGTCCCAGCCGAATACGACAACCTGATCGCGAAGATCATGGTCCACGCTGGCGACCGCGACGCCGCCATCGACAGGCTCGCCCGGGCGCTCGACGAGACCGAGATCGCGGGGATCCAGACGACCCTTCCGTTTCACCGGTTCGTCGCGAGGAGCGAGGCGTTCAGGCAGGGCGAGTTGTCGACCGGCTGGGTAGGGGAGTGGTGGGACGGGCCTGGTGAGATCCGTCGGGCCGCCCGGATGGCGATGCTCGCGGCGGGCCTCGACGCATTGGAGTCGGGTCACGCGACAGCCGTCGGCGGGCAGCCGAACTTCGACACTGGGACTGCGACGTCGACGGACGATGGCCGGTGGCGACACGCGGCCCGTGCTGCAGCGATCGACCGGTGGCCGACGTGACGGTGTCGGCCGTGCGGTGGCTGACGTGACCGAACCGACCGTTGACACCGAGCCGGAAGCTTCGGTCCCCGACGCGCCCGACGACGTGCCCGGGGTGGCCCCGAGAAACCGGCGCCTGCGAGCGAGAGTCCGGGCGAGGCGGAACGACGTCTTATCGATCCGCGGGCGATTCGTGTCTCGCTGGCACTGGCGTCTGCCCACGCCGACCTCGCACCGCATCGTCGTCGAACCTCCCGCCATCCCAGTCGCGCCGGGACCGAACCGCACCGCCGTCCCCGTCGCAGGCGTCGCGCCAGTCGAACCGCTGGCGATCTCGGCTTCGTCCACGACAGATGGGGTGGTCATCGTCGATGGCGACCCCGTCGCAGTCCGCCTCGACCATCTCGGGGCAGTCCACCGAGCCGTCCGCGACGAGACGACCGACGTTGCGGCGCCCACCCGCACCCGGGTGATCATCCTTCCTGCCGACGGACCGGGCCAGCACACCGCCGCCGGCACGACCCATCGCGAGGTCATCGTCGACGGCTGGCGCATCGAGGTCGAGATCGAATCAGAGCGCCGCGCGTCACTCCGCGAGCGAGCCCGAAGGAGCCGCGCCGAAACGGCGCACGGTGGACCGACTGAGGTCCGTGCCATCATCCCGGGCGTGATCGCGAGCGTATCGGTCGTTCCCGGCGACGCCGTCGTGGCCGGTCAGCACATCCTCGTCGTCGAGGCGATGAAGATGCAGAACGAGCTGCGCGCGCCGCGCGACGGTGTCGTCTCGCGCCTCGCGGTCGGTGCCGGCAAGACCATCGAGGTCGGCGACCTCCTCCTGGTCCTCGATTGAGCGCCGACGGCCGCAGCGGGCGCGACCACCCGCGACCGCCGCACCGATCCGACCGGCCGACCGGCGAGGCCCTCGATCCTGCCCGCGAACGCTGGCGCGAAACGCTTCGAGCCAAGGCTCTCAAGGCTGCCCCCGAGCGCAAGTCCCGATTCGAGACTTCGTCGGGCCTCGTCGTCCGAGACCTCTACACCGCCGCCGACACGGCTGGCCTCGACGAGGACCGCGACCTGGGCCGACCCGGCGAGTTCCCGTTCACCCGCGGCGTCCAGCCGACGATGTACCGGAGTCGCTTCTGGACGATGCGTCAATACGCGGGCTTCGCGACTGCCGAGGAGACGAACCGCCGGTTCCGCTATCTGCTCGAGCAGGGCCAGACGGGCCTCTCGGTGGCGTTCGACCTCCCGACCCAGATGGGCTACGACTCGGACGCGCCCGACGCCGAGGGAGAGGTCGGCCGGGTCGGCGTGCCGATCGCGAGCCTCGCCGACATGTCGATCCTGCTCGACGGCTTGCCGCTCGGCCAGGTCTCGACGTCGATGACCATCAACGCGACGGCTCCGATCCTTCTCGCCCTCTACGTCGCGGCGGCCGAGGCGCAGGGCGTCCCTCGCCCGGCGATCGCCGGGACCACCCAGAACGACATCCTCAAGGAGTACATCGCCCGCGGCACCTACATCTATCCGCCCCGCGCATCGATGCGTCTCGTCACCGACGTCTTCGAGTTCTGCGCGGCCGAGCTGCCCGAAGTGGAACACGATCTCGATCTCGGGCTATCACATGCGCGAGGCGGGCGCGACGGCCGCCCAGGAGCTCGCCTTCACGCTCGCCGACGCCATCGCCTACGTCGAGGCTGCGGTCGCGAGGGGCCTCGACGTCGATGCGTTCGCCGGCCGCCTCAGCTTCTTCTTCGCCGCCTGGTCCGAACTCTTCGAGGAGGTCGCCAAGTTCCGCGTCGCGCGCCGGATGTGGGCGACGATCATGCGCGAGCGATTTGGCGCCTCGGACCCCCGCTCGCTCGTCTGTCGGTTCCACGTTCAGACCGCCGGATCGAGCCTGACCGCGCAGTCGATCGACAACAACGTGGTCAGGACGACGGTCCAGGCGCTGGCGGCAGTCCTCGGCGGCGCGCAGAGTCTCCACACGAACTCGCGCGACGAGGCGCTTGCCCTTCCGACCGAGGAGGCCGCCCGGCTGGCGCTCCGGACCCAGCAGATCCTTGCCTACGAGGCCGGCGTCACCGAGACGCCCGATCCGCTCGCCGGCTCGTATTACGTCGAGAGCCTGTCGAACGAGCTCGAAGCGGCGGCCTGGGCGTACCTCGACGAGATCGAGGCGATGGGCGGCACGCTGGCGGCGATCGAAGGCGGCTTCCAGCAGCGCCAGATCCAGGAGGCGGCCTACCGCGTCCAGCAGGCGATCGAAGCCGGCGATCAGGTCGTCGTCGGCGTCAACCGCTTCCGCGACGACGAGGTCCACACGCCATGCCCTCCAGCGCATCGATCCCGATGGCGAGCGCCGCCAGATCGAGCGCGTACGGCGTGTCCGGGCCGAGCGGTCGGCCGAGGCGTGGACGGCCGCCATGGACCGGCTCGAGGCGACGGCTCGCGGCGAGGGCAACCTGATGCCCCCGATCCTCGACGCCGTCCGGGCCTACGCCACGGTCGGGGAGATCAGCGACCGCCTCCGGCTCGCCTGGGGCGAGCACCGGGAGCTGATCACCGTCTGACGCCGAGCGGGATCCGCCAGCGTTCGGTGCCACCGCCCGTCGTCACCCTCGCATGAGGGTCTCGACCGGGCTCGACACTCACGGTGGGTGAACGGCAAGGCCTCGCTCAGCCTCTGCTGCGATCTCGTCGAGCGGCCGGGTCGCGCGCCTCGATGATCGTCAGGTGCGTGTATGACGGTGTCGAAGGCGCCCTCATACGGCGGGTAGTCGGGGAACCGCGCGACGGACGGCGTCCGTCAGCGCGGCGGAACGGCGCCGCGGGTTCGGGCGCCAGGTAGACGACACTCGGGAAGCGCCCGACGCGCTCGAACCGGACGTCGAACGGCTCCACGTCACGGGCGATCGCGGCGAGCTCGGCGCGGACCGGCGCCAGGAGCAGCTCGACCGGAAGGAACGGGAAGAGGACGGTCACGTGCGGCCGGAACGCCGACGCCGGCAGCCCAGTCCCACCGACGCCTCAGTCGTTCGAGGCGGGCGGCACGGCGACGCGAACGACGACGGCGCTGGTGCGCGCGCTACGAGCCATGCTCGACAGGGTAGCCCTGACGGGATCGCACCGGGTCAGCCGCTCGTGTACAGCACGGTCTGGAGGAACCCCGCGCGCGTCGAGGACGGTCACCTGCCAGAGCATCCGCCGGCTGTGATCGATGGCCGCCCCGCTGAACGGAAGGAAGGAGCCGCCTGACGGTATGGACTCGCCAACCTACACCGCTTCAGCGGGCGCCACCGGTCGTTTGACGGGGTAATCTGCTCCGATGCCACCGACCTCGCACGAACGCGCTGTCCCGCACACCATCGGCCGCCTTGGGAAGGTCCACCACGTCGCGCTCGTCGTGCGCTCGCTCGACGACTCGCTGGGTCTGTGGCGCGACGCGCTCGGGCTCGAGCTCGAAACGGTGATGGACATCGCCTACGACCGAGTCCGCATCGCGTTCCTCGGAGTGGGGGAGTCGAAGATCGAACTCGTCGAGCCGACCGACGACACGACCGGCGTCTACCGGTTCCTCGAGAGCAAGGGCGAGGGCTTCCACCACGTCTGCTTCGAAGTCCCGAACCTCGCCGAGACGCTCCTCCACCTCGAGATCGACGGCATCGAGCTCATCGATACGGCACCGCGCCGCGGCGCGGAAGGCCCGGTCGCGTTTCTCCATCCGCGGTCGTGCCACGGCGTGCTCGTCGAGCTGATCGAGGCGCCGGGCGGGCCAGCGTGGACGTCGCTCGGTTACTGACAGACCCAGTTGGCGGAATACGCCGGCGGCTCGGCTACTGAGCGCCGGGCGGCTCCGACCCGCCGACGCGATCGCTCCGCGCCGCTGGACGCTTGGTCGCCAAGACTCGTTCGATGAAGCCGAGCCTCAGCCGCTCGAGTGCCTCGACCTCGAACCCAGCCGCGGACAAATGGTCGACCGGGTCACGGGTGAGGTGATCTCCCGACTGCCGGACCGCGACCGGCTCCCACAGCGCGCTCGAGCCACCGAACGAGTCGCTGCGGGCTGCGCACGTGCTCGACCGCGAGAAGTCGGCCACCGGGTCGGAGGACGCGCGCGGCCTCGCGGATGGCCAGCGCGGTCGTCGGGAACGGTGCAGAGGACCAGGCAGAACACGACGGTATCGAAGCTTTCGTCCGCCGCCTCGAGCTTCAGCGCGTTCCCGACCCGGAGATCGACCGCGCGACCGAGCGCCTCGGCGCGTTGCGCGGGCGGCGGCGAGCATGACTGGACTGAGATCGATGCCGGTGAGGCGGACATCCGGTCGGATAGTGGGGAATGGTCGCCCCACCGCCGATGCCGATCTCGAGCGTGTCGCCTCGTGCCCTCGCGGCCGAGCCACTCGCGCGACCCGCGAAGGATCCAGGAGTCGTCGCTGGCGGTGAGGCGGACGCCACCTCGGTCGTAGATGTCGCGGATCCGCCTCGTCTCGCGTTCGACCGGCAGTTCGGGACCGTCCATCGACAACGGGCTGCGGATCGTCGCTCAGCCGGGCTTCGAGGCGAGCAGCGAGAACATCAGCGGGAGCTCGCCACGCGTCCCGGCCGGCAGTCGCCACTCGCCGCTGCCCGGCTGGTTCCTCCACGAGGAAGTCGATCTTCCAGGCGAGGAACGGATGCTCGACGAGCGCGTCGATGCGGAGACCGGCGTCGATGAGCGCCGTGACGATCTCGCCGAGTCCGTGATCCCAGCTGTGCTCGATCTCGTTCGCCGACCTCTGCGTCCGGGATCGGCATACGAGCCGTGGACCGGGAAGACGAGCGGCTCATCGTGCTGCCAGTACGGGTAGGTCAACCGCAGCTCTCCGGGGGCGACGCCATCGTTCTCGAACACGTTGACGATCGGGATGCGCCTCGGTGATGAAGAACCGACCGCCCGGCGCGACGTAGCGGGCGACGACCCGCGCCCACGCTCGGACGTCGGGCAGCCAGCCGAGCACGCCACGCGAGGTGTAGACGACGTCGAATTCGCTCATCGAGGACGAGCGGGCAGGTCGTACACGTTCGATTCGATGAAGCGCGCATCCGGGAAGCCGAGCTCGTCCGCCAGCGAGCGGGCGGCCGCGACCGCAGCCGGTGACAGGTCGACGCCGGTGACCCGCGCGCCGAGTCGCGCCCACGAGAGCGTGTCGATGCCGAAATGGCACTGGAGGTGGAGCAGCGAGCGGCCCGGCCACGTCGCCGACCATCGCGATCTCGTACGGCCGGAGGCGGACGCCGCCGGCGCGAAAGCCGTCGAGGTCGTAGAACTCGCCGGCGACGTGGATCGACGTCCACGCGATCCCACAGCGACCGGTTCGCGGCGAACGACGCTCGTGCCGAGTGGCGCGCGATCCGGGTCAGCCGCGTCCATCGCGGGCTGGCCCGCTCCCTCCGGCCCGACCACGTCGCTCAGTGCAGCGACCACGCGAACAGCACGTCCGGCGCTCGGTCGGCCGCCTGGCAGAACGCGACGAGTCGCGCGGTCAGGTCGCGGATCCACGGCTTCTCGTCGCGCGGCAGCAGCCCGAGCTCGTCCTCGACCAGATCGATCCACCGGCCGGCGATCGCGCTGAGGTCTTGCGGCGGGATCCGGGCGATCGCCGTCATCCAGGCCGGATCGACCCGTTCGACCGTCCGGCCGTCGAGCTCGTCGGGCCCGTCGAGCTCGAGCCGGGCGTCGATGAAGTCGCTCGGTCCCTCGAGGCCGGAGACGCTCCTGGCCGCCTCGGCGAAGAGGTCGAGCCAGGTCGGATCGAGCCCGCTTCCGAGCGGCAGATGCGCGGCGAACCGGCCCGGGTCGTCGAGCGCGCCGAGATCGTCGGTCCCGATGACCAGCAGGATCTCTCCGAGGTCGCCTGCCACGAGATCCATCAACCGGCTCATGTGATCGCCCTTCCTACTCTCGGTAGCCGGCGTCGCGCAGGAGCGCCGGTAGCTCGGTCGGCGAGCCGGCGACCCGGAACCCGGCCGCCTCGAGGGCCTCCACCTTCGAAGCCGCGGTCCCGGCGCCTCCGGAGATGATCGCTCCCGGCGTGGCCCATCCGCTTTCCTTCGGGCGCCGTCCGGCCGGCGATGAATGCCACCTTCGGTATCCCGGCGAGGTGCTCGCCGGCCCATGCCGCCGCCGTCTCCTCGGCGGCACCGCCGATCTCGCCGATCAGGACGATCGCGTCGGTGTCCGGGATCGCCGGCGAACAGCTGGAGGCAGTCGAGGAACGTCGTCCCGATGATCGGGTCGCCGCCGATCCCGATACACGTCGACTGGCCGACCCCGGCGTCCGTCATCGCCTGGACCGCCTCGTAGGTCAGCGTCCCGGACCGGCTGACCACGCCGACTCGGCCCGGCCCGGTGGATCGCGCCCGGGATGATGCCGACCTTGGCCGAGCCCGGCGACGTCGCGCCGGGGCAGTTCGGGCCGATCAGCCGCGCGCCGGCCCGCCGGACGGCCTCGACGACCGGGATCATGTCGAGCGTCGGGATGCCCTCGGTGATGCAGAAGATCGTCGCGATGCCAGCGTCCACGGCCTCGAGGACGGCGTCCGGCGCGCCGGATGCCGGGACGAAGATGCACGAGGTGTTGGCACCGGTCTCGCGAACGGCGTCGACCACGGTGTCGAACACCGGCACGGCGCCGTCGAGCGCCGTCTGGCCGCCCTTGCCTGGCGTCATCCCGGCCACGATCGCGGGTGCCGTATTCGAGCATCGCCCGGCTGTGGAAGTCGCCCTCCCGGCCCGTGATGCCCTGGACGACGAGGCGTGTCTCCGGACCGATGAGCACGCTCACGCCACTGCTCCCCGCGATGCCGCCACGGCCTTCGCGGCCGCTTCGTCGAGGCTCGCGGCCGTCGTGAACCGCGCCTCCTCGAGCAGGACCGCGGCCTCGGCGGCATTCGTGCCCACGATCCGGACGATCATCGGCACGTCGCGGGTCTGCATCGCCCGCGCCTCGATCAGGCCGCGGGCGACCTCATCGCCGCGGGTGATGCCACCGAAGATGTTGACGAGGATGGCATCGACCTTCGGGTCATCGAGGATGATCCGCATCGCGGTCGCGACCTTGTCGGCCCTCGCACCACCGCCGATGTCGAGGAAGTTGGCGGGCTCGCCGCCGGCCCGTTTGACGAGATCCATGGTCGTCATCGCAAGGCCGGCGCCGTTGACCATGCAGCCGATCGTCCCGTCGAGCTTGATGAACGTCAGGCCGGCCTCGCGCGCCTCGCGGTCGGCCGGCGCCTCCTCGTCCGGGTCGCGAAGGTCCTCGAGGCCCGGATGGCGCGCCGAGCGCCGAGTCGTCGAGGGTGACCTTGGCGTCGAGACAGACCAGGCGCTCGGTCGGTCGTCCCGTCCGCGCCCATCTCGCGGACGATCGCCAGCGGGTTGATCTCGACGAGGTCGGCGTCGTAGGCGAGCATCGTCGCCACGAGACCGCGGGTGATCGCGACGGCCGCCTTCAGATGCTGGCCGAGACCCATCGCAAACGCCATCCGGCGCGCCTGGAAATCCCGCAGCCCGAGCAGCGGATCGGCATGGACGCGGACGATCGCCTCCGGGTTCGCCGCGGCGACCTGTTCGATCTCGACGCCGCCCTCGGCCGACCCCATCAGCAGGATCCGTCCCTCGGCGCGGTCGAGCACGGCCGAGAGGTAGAACTCCTTGACGATGTCCGCCGCCGGCAGCGACGAGCACCTTGCGGACCGTCATGCCCTTGATGTCCATGCCGAGGATCGCCGACGCGACGTCGGCCGCCTCGTCCGCCGATCGGGCCAGCTTCACGCCGCCGGCCTTGCCGCGGCCGCCGACGAGGACCTGTGCCTTGACCACGACCGCGTCGGCGCCCGCCGCGAGGAACCGTTCGGCCGCCGCGCGCGCTTCGTCCACCGTGTGCGCGACGGCCCAGTCGGGAACCGGCAGTCCCTGAGCCACGAGCAGCGTCTTGGCGTCGGCTTCCTGGATCTTCACGCGATGCGACTCCGATGCAAGGAGGGCGAGCGGTCGGTCGGTCCGGACCGGGTCGTCGGGGGGACGGGCGGGACGCTGATGGTACCGCGCCGAACGACGGCCCGCACGGGAAAGATGGAACGAACCGCCGACCCGGTCTCGCCATACTCGGTGAGCACGGTCACATCGGCCGTGCCGTCGCCGAGGGGCACGATGCAGCAGGATCTCGTGGAGCGAGCGCGACGGGGCGATCATGACGCCTTCGCCACGCTGGCAGGCGCCGCGATCTTCCGGCTGGACGCCGCCGCCCGGCTCATCCTGCGCGACCCCGACCAGGCCAAGGACGCCGTCCAGGAGACGCTCGTCCGAGCCTGGCGTGACCTGCCCACGTTGCGCAGCCCCGACCGCTTCGACGCCTGGCTCCACCGCCTGCTGTACCGCGCCTGCATCGATGAGGCGCGCCGGCTCCGGCGCCATCGCGTCGACGTGGAACTCACGCCGATCGACTCACCTTCCGTCGGGGACGGACGTCGTCATCACCGACCGCGACCAGCTCGAACGCGGCTTCAGCCGCCTCGAGCCGGAGGCGCGGGCCCTCATCGTCCTTCATCACTATCTCGACCTGCCACTGCCGGAGGTCGCCATCGCGCTCGGGATCCCGCTCGGAACGGCGAAATCGCGCCTGCACCGTGCCCTCGGATCCATGCGCGCGGCTCTCGACGCCGATGCCCGACCTCGGTCGGAGATCACGGAGGGCCGTCTCGCATGACGCTCAACGATGGCTTCGAACGGACCGTCTCGGACTGGCTCGACGAGCAGGCAGGGCGCGGCGCGCCCGGCTACCTCGACGACGTCCTCGCCCGGACGACCCGGACCCGACAGCGCCCGGCATGGTCGAGCCTCGAAAGGTGGCTCCCCGTGGATCTGACCGCACAACCTCGCATCCTCGCTCGTCCGACGCTCGGCAAGGCGCTCCTCGTCGGCGTCGTCCTCCTCGCCTTGATCGGGATCGCGATCATCGCCGTCGGTTCTCGCGTCCAGCGTGTACCGGCACCATTCGGCCTGGCCGCCAACGGCCAGATCGCCTACTGGGCTGGCGGCGACATCCTGGTGGCCGACCCCGACGGGACGCATGCCCACGCCCTCATCTCCGGCCCGAGCGATGACGGCGTACCCGGTATACACCCGAGATGGCACGCAGCTGATGTTCCTCCGGACGGTGTCGCCCAACGAAGCAACGCTGATGATCGCCGCCCCGGACGGATCGGGGGTTCGGTCGCTCTTGAAGGAGCCCCTGACCGACGCTACCTGGTTCGACTCGTCGCCGGATAGTCGGTCGCTGGCCGTCGTGCATGCGGTCAATGGCGTCCGCGTCCTGTCCATCGTCGATATCGAGCACGGCACGATGCGCACGCTGGACGTGAACGGCCTGGACGTCGACTACTGGGTGGCCTGGCTGCCAGGCACCACGTCGGAGCTGCTCTTCGGCAGCCGCACGGGATCCGGCGATTCGCAGCGGGCGGGCATCTACTCGATCCAGGCCGATGGGAGTGGCCTGACACCCGTCGTGCCGTCCGTGACGGGTCCCGCCGAGTACAACGGCGTCGATCTCGCGCCCGACGGCCGAACCCTCACGTACTGGCGCTGGGAGTCGGCGACGCTGCCAGGGCGCATCCATCAGCTCGACATCGCCACCAAAGACGATCGCGTGTTGAGGTTCGACCCGTCGGCGTACGGCGAAGCGGGTCTGCTGCACTCGCCCGACGGCTCCCGGGTCCTCCTGAGCCGCAACGGCACGACGATGGGGCAGACCATGATCGCTCCGGCCGACGCCAGTCGCCCGGGCATCCTGGTCGGTCGTCCGTTCGACAAGAACGCCGACGGACCGGGGTATGGATTCTCGCCGGACGGCAAGACGGTCTTTGTCACGTTCACAGGTGAAGCACCGCAATTCTTCGACGCCGCGACAGGGGCGCCCCGCACCGGTCCTACGACACAGTCGGCGGAATGTTGCACCTGGCAGCGCCTGGCGCCCTGACCTGACCACGCCCCACTCCTGCGGCCGACTTGCCTGCCTGGGCGGGTCGGCCGTCGTCACGCTCGACGAAGGCGAATGCCGCGCCGCGATCCGACTTGCGGCAGGTGGCCCGTTTCATTGCGCGCGCCGGACACTTGGAGCACCAGCTCGGGACCGCCATCGATTTCAAGGCCGCGTGCCGAGACGCAGACCTGCTACGGCGCTGAGGCCTGGCACTACCGCTACGTCGGACGGAACGTCGCCGCCGAGGTCCACGCGTCGGGGATGCCGCTTCGAGCCTGGCTGTGGCTCCATGCGAGTGCTGACTGAAGGCAACCGTGGCAGGCATCGGACCGAAAGTGAAGCCGGACTGCTACCGCCGAACGCCATACTCAGCGAGCGCGGCCACCTGAGTCGCGCCATCGCCTGAGGGCGTGATGAAGCGTGATCTCGTGGAGCGAGCGCGGAAGGGCGATCATGACGCCTTCGCTGAGCTGGCAGGCGCCACGATCTCCCGCCTCGACGCGACCGCCTGGCTCATGCTCCGGGACAAGGACAGGGCGATGGACGCGGTCCAGAACGCCCTCGTCCGCGCCTGGCGTGTGACTTGCCCACGCTGCGCGACCCGGACCGGTTCGACGCCTGGGTCCACCGACTGCTGGTGAACGCCTGCATCGATGAGATACCGCGAATCCGCCGTTTCCGCCTCGACATCGACGTCGCCGAGGTGACCAACCTGCCTTCTGTCGCCGACACCGCGTCGGCGCTCGCCGACCGCGATCAGCTCGAACGCGGCTTCCGCCGGCTCGGGCCTGATGAACGGGCGGTCATCGTCCTGCATCACTACCTCGACCTGCCGCTGCCGGAGGTCGCCGCAACGCTCCAGATCCCTCTGGGCACCGTCAAATCCCGCCTGTACCGCGGCCTCGGACAGATGCGTTCGGCGCTCGACGCCGACGCCCGGCCCGGCCACGAGATGCGAGAGGGGCGCCCGGCATGATCCCGAGCGACGGCTTGGACCGCAAAGTCTCCACGTGGCTCCACGCGGACGCCGAGCATCAGGTGCCCGATCACCTCGATGCGGTCCTGCGTCGGACGCGCACGGAGCGCCAGCGGCCGGCATGGTCGAGCCTCGAAAGGTGGCTCCCCGTGCAGACAACGCTTCGCCTCTCAACGGCCCCAAGGGTCGCCTGGCTGCTCGTCGTCCTCGGCTTGATCCGTCTCTCGCGCTGCAGCAGGGATCGCCGATCGGGTCGCGCCAGCGCCTCCCGAACCCGTTCGGCCCGGCGAGAAACGGCGCGATCGTGATCGAGCCATGACGGCGACATCTACGCTCTGGACTCATCGACCCATGCCGAACGCCTCATCGTCGGCGGCGATAGCTTCGATTTCAACCCGCGTCTTATCGCGCGACGGAACAAAGTTGCTGTTCTTGCGGGGCTCCGGCCGCGACACAAATGGTCTGACTGTCGAGGTTGCCGACCCCGATGGAACGGCGATCCGCGACGTCACACCCAAGGTCCAGGGCCTCGATTGGCTCGACTGGTCGCCGGACGGCAGCCAGATCGTCTTCCTCTCCCGCAAGACTGCTCAGGGCCCAGGCCTCATCAACGTCGTCAACGTTGACGGCAGCGGCCTGACCACGCTCGACGTGGGCCGTTCGGCTCATTTCGTGTCTTGGCTGCCGCCGATCGGGCGCGAGATCGTCTTCCGCGGCGAACACAACACGACGGCTCAGCCTCCGGCCGGGATCTGGGCGGTCCATCCAGACGGGACCGGGCTTCGCGCGCTAATCACCAGCCCCGCGGCGGATCCGAACGACTACCTGACGCCTGCCGTCGCGCCGGACGGATCGAAGGTGAGCTATACGTCCGTCGTTCCGACGGCTGAGGTGCACATCCTCGACCTGAGGACCGGCAATGACGCCGTGCTCCCGAGTCCCGATGGCATCACCGATCAAAGTGGCGTTGCGTACTTCTCCCCGGACGGGCGCTTCGTCGGGTACGTGCGGTCCTACCCCGATAAGACCTTCCAATTCGTGGTCGCACCGATCGACGGTTCCGGGACGGGGACCCCCGTTGGCCCGCGACTGCCGGACCCGCGCGGTGATGTCAACTGGTCTTTCGCTCGGACGGATCGGCCGTCGTCGTCGACTACGGCCCCGTCGGTACCGCCCAGCTTCTGCCCGTGGACGGATCGGCGGCACCATCCTCGGCCGGAGGTAATTGGCGTTTGTGGACGTCCAGTGTGTCCCGCCCTGACCCGCCGCGCGTCACCGTTTCGGCCGGCTCGTCCGGGACGAGCCGGCCGCCGTCCCCTCGGCGCGCGCGCTAGAATGGCCCATGGCCCACACGATCACGCTCATCCCCGGCGACGGCATCGGTCCGGAGCTGGCGGCGGCGACGACGCGCGTGCTCGACGCGACGGGGATCGGCTTCGAATGGGAGTCCGTCGAGGCGGGCGAGGCGGCCATCGCGAAGTACGGCACCCCGCTCCCGGATCACGTCCTCGAGTCCGTCCGCCGCACGAAAGTCGGGCTGAAAGGTCCGATCACGACCCCGTCGGCTCGGGTTTCAGGAGCGTCAACGTCGGCCTCCGTCAGGCGCTCGGCCTGTACGCGAACCTCCGCCCTGCGCGCTCGATGCGGGGTGTCGAGAGCCGCTACGAGGACGTCGACCTGATCATCGTCCGTGAGAACACCGAGGACCTCTACGCCGGCATCGAGCACATGGTCGGTCGCGACGCCGCGGAGAGCATCAAGATCATCACCCGCGAGGCATCGGAACGGATCGCCCGGTTCGCCTTCGACTACGCCGTCGCCAACGGCCGGCGCAAGGTCACGGCGGTCCACAAGGCCAACATCATGAAGCTGTCCGACGGCCTCTTCCTCGAGAGCTGCCGGACGGTCGCGGCCGCCTACGAGGGCCGGGTCGAGTTCGAGGACCGGATCGTCGACAACATGTGCATGCAGCTCGTCCAGAAGCCGGATCTCTACGACGTCCTCGTCCTCCCGAACCTCTACGGCGACATCGTCAGCGACCTCGCGGCCGGTCTCGTCGGCGGCCTCGGCGTCGCTCCCGGGGCGAACATCGGCACCGAGGCCGCTGTCTTCGAGCCGGTCCACGGCTCCGCCCCCAAGTACGCCGGTCTCGACAAGGCGAACCCGACCGCGCTGATCCTGTCGGGAGCGCTGATGCTCCGCCACATCGGCTACCCGACGGAGGCGGCCGGCGTCGAGGAGGCGGTCCGTTCGGTCGTCGCCGAGGGGCGAACCGTGACCTACGACCTGGGCGGCACCGCCGGGACCGCCGCCTTCGCCGACGCAGTCATCGAGCGGATGGCGGCGCCCATCGCCTCCACGCCGGCCTGACGGCGCGGACGATCCGGGGACGAGCGGAGGCCTGATGCTGGTCGGCTACCGGGGCGGCGAGGGGATGCTCGCGTGGGCGTTCCACCGGATCTCCGGCGTCGCGATCTGGCTGTTCGTGATCCTCCACGTCATCGACATCTTCCTCGTCGGCGCCGCCCCGGACGTGTACGACAGCCTCCTCGCGATCTACGCCACGCCGGGCGGGATCATCATGGAGTGGCTGCTCGGAGCGGCCGTCCTGTACCACGCCCTCAACGGCCTGCGGATCGTCGTCATGGACTTCTGGCCGCCGCTCACCCGGTTCCACCGCGGCATGTGGTACCTCGTCTGGGCCGTCTTCGTCCTCGTCGGCCTGCCCGTCACGTTCGTCATCTTCGGGCAGTTCGCCAAGTCCGATGGGGTGGGCGGCATGAGCGGCCGATACGGACGCACCGGACGCGCGAAGCCGGCGTCCGGCGGCTGGGAGGTCGCCCTCTGGTACCTCATGCGGATCACCGGCCTCGGCCTGTTCGTGCTCGTGCTGAGCCACTACCTGATCCTGCACGTCCTCTACAGCCCGGCCGACCAGCACAGCGGCTGGATCGCGGAGATCCGCTGGTCGAGCACGTTCTGGCGAGGCTCTGGACTGGCTGATGCTCATGCTGGTCCTGTTCCACGGCTTCATGGGCATGCGGACCGTCGTCGCGGACTACACGAACGGCGGGACGCGGGTCGCGGTGACGACCGGCCTGTACGTGCTCGGCGTGCTGCTCCTCGTCATGGGCACGTCGTCGTGATGACGCTGCCGAACGTCATCCCTGACGCGATGACGCGACGATGACGACTCCGATGCAGCACGACGCCCTCATCGTCGGTGCCGGCGGCGCGGGCCTGTGGGCGGCCGTCGAGCTCGGCCAGGCCGGCGTCGATGCCGCCGTGCTGACCAAGCTCTATCCCACCCGGTCCCACACGGGCGCTGCCCAGGGCGGCGTGTGTGCCGCTCTCGGCAACCAGGAGGAGGACCACTGGGAGTGGCACATGTTCGACACGATCAAGGGCGGCGACTACCTCGTCGACCAGGACGCCGGCGAGGTCCTGGCCCGCGAGGCGATCGAGACCGTGATCGAGCTCGAGCACATGGGCCTGCCGTTCAACCGGACGCCCGACGGCAAGATCGACCAGCGTCGGTTCGGCGGTCACACCAGCAACTACGGCGAGGGCCCGGTCCGCCGGTCGTGCTTCGCCGCCGACCGGACCGGCCACATGATCCTGCAGACGCTCTACCAGCAGGCGATCAAGTACGGCGTGACGTTCTACGACGAGTACCACGTCGTCGACCTGCTGTCCGACGGCGGCGAGCTCGGATCCGGCGGGCCGGGTGGCTGGCGTCGTCGCCTACCGGATCGGTGACGGCGCGATCCAGACGCGTCCGCGCCAAGGCGGTGCTGCTCGCCACGGGCGGGTTCGGCCGGATGTTCCGGATCACCTCGAACGCCTGGTCGCTGACCGGCGACGGCGTCGCGCTTGCGTACCGCCACGGCGTGCCGATGGAGGACATGGAGTTCTACCAGTTCCACCCGACCGGCATCGTCGGGATCGGCATCCTGCTGTCCGAGGCGGCCCGCGGCGAGGGCGGGATCCTGCTCAACGGCGACGGCGAGCGGTTCATGCAGCGCTACGCCCCGACGATGATGGACCTCGCCCCACGCGACATGGTCAGCCGGGCCATCTACCAGGAGGTCAGGGCCGGCCGGGGCATCGACGGCAAGGACTACGTCTACCTCGACCTGCGGCATCTCGATCGCAAGTTCATCGACGAGAAGCTGCCCGACATCACCGACTTCGTCCGCGTCTACCAGGGCATCGAGCCGTACACCGACCCGATCCCGATCACGCCGACGGCGCACTACGCGATGGGCGGTATCCCGACCGACCTCCACGCCCGGGTGACGCGCGACGCGACGGGGACCGTCGTTCCCGGCCTGTACGCGGCGGGCGAGTGCGCCTGCGTCAGCGTCCACGGGGCCAACCGACTGGGGACGAACTCGCTGGTCGACCTGCTGGTGTTCGGTCGGCGGGCGGGCCGGACGATGGCGACGGACTTCGCGGGCTCGAGTTCGCGCCGGTCTCGCCCGACGCCGAGGCGCCCGTCCGGGCCGAGATCGAGGCGCTCCGCGCTCGCGACCGGCCGGCGAGAACCCGGCCCACATCCGCAAGGACCTGGCCGACGTGATGATGGACAACGTCGGCGTCTATCGCGACGAGAGCCTGCTGACGTCGGCGCTCGCGCGCGTCCGCGAGCTTCGTGCCGCGTTATGCCCGGGCCTCCGTCCAGGACAAGGGGCAGGGTCTACAACACGGACCTGCTCGAGGCGCGCGAGGTCGGCTACCTGCTCGACTGCGCCGAGGCGACCGTCGTCGCGGCCCTGGCGCGCCAGGAGAGCCGAGGCGCCCACGCGCGCGAGGACTTCCCCGAGCGCGACGACGAGCGATTCCTGACCCACTCGCTCGCGACACGAACGAACCGAGGCCCCAACTGACATACAAGCCGGTCACGATCACGACGTTCCAGCCGAAGCCGCGCGCCTACTGAGCGTCCTGGAGCAACCATGCAGGTCGACCTCCGCATCCTCCGCTATGACCCCGAGCGCGACGACAAGCCGCACTGGGAGGGGTACACGGTGGAGTCGGACCCCAAGATGGACCGCGTCCTCGACCTGCTCCACCGGGTCAAGTACGAGCAGGACGGGACGCTGACGTTCCGGCGATCGTGCGCGCACGGCGTCTGCGGCTCGGACGCGATGCTCATCAACGGCCGCAACCGGCTCGCCTGCAAGCTGCGCGTCGAGCAACTCGGCAAGCGGCGGATCACCGTCGCGCCACTGCCCGGTCTGCCGGTCGTCAAGGACCTCGTCGTCGACATGGACGGGTTCTTCGACAAGCTCCGGAGCGTCAAGCCGTATCTCGTCAACGACTCGCCGGCACCTGAGCGAGAGCGGATCCAGACGGCCGCCGAGCGGGCCCGCTACGACGACACGACGAAGTGCATCCTGTGCGCTGCCTGCACGAGCGTCGTGCCCGTCGTTCTGGGCCCAGCCGTCGTACGTCGGGCCGGCGGCGATCGTCAACGCCCACCGGTTCATCTTCGATTCCCGCGACGAGGGCGGCGACGAGCGGCTCGAGATCCTCGCCGACAAGGACGGCGTGTGGCGCTGCCGGACGATCTTCAACTGCACCGACGCCTGCCCGCGCGGGATCCACATCACCCAGGCGATCCTCGAGGTGAGCGCCGCGATCGTGGAGCGCGGGGTCTGAGCGAGCCGTTCTTTCCCGAGCTCGAGTCGCCCTCCGCGGCCGACGATCGACCCACGGCGGCGCGACGCGGATTTCGTGATCCGGACGGACGGTGCCGCGCGGGGCAACCCGGGACCGGCGTCGCTCGGTGCGGCTTTGTACGACCTCGCGCGTTCGGACGCCCGCGATGACCGGGCCGTGCCCGATGCGACGATCTCCGACTACCTGGGCGTCCAGACGAACAACGTTGCGGAGTACACCGGCGTCGTCCGGGCGCTCGACCTGGCCCGCGACCTCGGGGCACGCGAGGTCCATCTGCTCCTCGACTCGAAGCTGATCGTCGAGCAGCTGGCGGGACGCTGGCGCGTCAAGGACCCAAGCTCATCCCGCTGTGGACGGCCGCCAGGCGAACGCTGGCCGGGTTCGATCGTTGGACTGCCGCTCACGTGCCGCGGGCGCGCAACCACGCCGCCGACGCGCTCGCGAACCAGGCGATCGATCGGGCCCATGCGGGAGGACCGGCGTCGGTCGTGCGGCGTCCCGCTGGCGTGACGGCGCGAGGCGTCCAGCCGGCTCGGTGTAGCATCGGTCGGGTCAGCGAGGTGGTCGGATGGCTGCGCGCGACCGGTGGGGGCGACCCCGCACGGGGCGTGAGGAAAGTCCGAGCTCCGCAGCGCAGGGTGGCGGGTAACGCCCGCCCGCCGTGAGGCGAGGACCAGTGCCACAGTGACGATGCCGGACGTGGCGCGAGCCGTGTCCGGAGTGAAACGGGCAAACTCCACCCGGAGCAAGGCCAAATAGGAGGGCGCAACCCGTCGGCGGGCGACCGTCGACGGGGGAGAGGTGCGCTGCCCAGCCCTCGGGTCGGCCGCATGAGCCGTCGGGCGACCGGCGGCCACAGATGGATGGCCATCCCCGTTCGCGCCGTAAGGCGTGGCGGGACAGAACTCGGCTTACAGACCACCTCGCTGACGCTACCCCTGGATTTCGTGCGCGAAAGGCCCTCTGGCGGGCCTCGCTCGGAGGGGTTGCACACGTTTCTGCACACAGTTGAGGGGTTAGGTGGTGGCCTCCTCGAGCGCCGGGAGGGTTCGCCCGAGCGCCACGTCGATGCGCCCGGCCGCCGCTCTCGCGCGCTTGGGGTCGAGGTGGGCGTACACCTTCAAGGTCGTGCCGTAGTCGCTGCGACCGAGCACCTTGCCGATGACGGCCAGCTCCTCGCCGGCGGTGAGGAGCAGCGTCGCACAGGCGTGGCGGAGGTCGTGGAAGCGGATGCGCCGGACGCCGGCCCGGTCGGACGCCGTCCGGAAGGCTTGCCAGACGGGCCAGATACGCAGGTGGGTGCCGAGGCTGGTGGTGAACACGAGATCGTCCGGGTTCGTCCAGCGACTCTTAGCCCGGAAGCGGTCGCCGATCTGCTGGTCTCGCTGCATCCGAAATGCGTAGGTGGCGAGATCGGACAGGCCAATCGTCCGGACGCCGGCCGCGCTCTTCGGCAACCCAAAGGTTCCGTTTCGAAGTAGCTGGCGCTCGACCCTCAGGGTTCCGGCCGCCCAATCCAGGTCGGACCACTGGAGGCCGAGCAGCTCGCCCTGGCGCAGCCCGGTCGCAATCGCGGTGGTGAACAGGGAGGCGTACCGACGCCCGCCAGCGAGTCGAGGAAGGAGTTGATCTCGGCGGTGTCCCACGGGCTGATGACGGCGGCATGCGTCACGGGGGCCTGCACGCGGAGGCAAACATTCGACCGGACCTTGTCCGAGCGGACGGCTTCATTTAGGGCGATTCGCAGGATATCGCAGTCAGTCCCCACCGCTACGGCGAATTCATCGGCGGCGTAGGTCCGGGAGAAAGCCCCCGAATTTTCAAGAGTAACTCTCAACGTTGTTCTCGATGAACCAACTGTGCCGTCCAGTCACGGTCAGAACGTCAACGAACGCCGGATCGTGTCGGGCGACGCTCGTCACCACGTGACTCGTCACGCCGAACTGGCCGAAGCTCGACGCGTCGAGGTCGGCCGGGTACATGTTCGCGGTGACGGTGTCGCCGGCGTCGAGGGTGCCGCTTCCGTTCCCGTCCACGACTTCGGCGATGAGCACGTCCTCGCCATCCGCCTGATAGCCGGGCACGTCGTCGAGGTTGCTCCAAGCGCGGGCGAAGACACGCGGCGGCGGCAACAACACGGAGTCGCCCGAACGAGGTCAGGTCCGGGGTGTGGACATCTTCCGTCTACGCGACGGTTTGGTCGCAGAAAAGTTCTCCTACGTGAAGTCCGACGACTTCGTCAAGCAGCTGGGCCTCCAGCTTCCGCGCACATAAGCCTGGATCACGCCTGTCCGGGCCCGCGATCCGCCTCGAGCGGCCGGCGGAGTCCGGGCCGACCCGGGCAAACGCCCACGAGACGGTGGCGGTGTAGGGTCGCGCTGCGCCGGGCCGGGCGGCGACAGTTAGGGAACGCAGGAGGTCGATCCATGGTCCGAAGATTACTGCTCGCGCTGACGCTGGGTGCCCTGGCGACCGGGGTCCTCGTGCCGGTCGCGGCGGCGGCCGCGCCGGAGCGGTTCACGGAGCCGCTCGAAGGTGATTTGTTCTTTCCCGCAGGTACGCTGTGCGATTTCGACTACCGCCAGGTCTACTCGGGGACCGACGTTGTCACGATCTTCGACGACCGCGTCCAGGTCCAGGAGACCGTCACCGTCGCGCACACGAACGTCGGCGCGGGTTACACGCTGACCGAACACGACAGACTCTTCTTCACGTTCGCCGAGGACCACGAGAAGGACGTCGGGGTCTTCTGGCATCTGCGCGATGCGAGCGGAAGGCTGGTCCTCGTCCATGCCGGACAGGTCTACTTCGATGAAAGCGGCATCACGCACACGCCCAATGTCAACCCGGACTTCGCCGCGGTGATCTGCCCCGCACTCGGGGGCAACCCCGCCCCTTAACTCACGACCCCGGCTCCGGTCCCGGACCCGCGATCCCGCCTCACGCGGCCAGCCCGACCGAGCCGACCGGGCCGCTATCTCGGCATCGGCAACGTTCGACGGACCGAGGAGCCCCGACCCTCACGTGCGGGTCGATCGACCCTTACTGGTAAGGGCGACAACTGCGCTACGGAGGGTCGGGGCTTGCAGAGAACGCTAGGGGTCGACTGCTTGACCGGTCAGTGCCGAACGGCACGAAGTTGGGTCACGTCTACGCTGACGTCTCGACGTCGAACGCATCCGCCGGCACCTCGAGGACCTCGGCGATCGCCACCCGCATCGCCTCCACCGCCTCCCACCGGGCCGGAGCGGCGACCGTGACAATCAGGGGAACCGCTCGATGACGCCTCAAGCTCGTCGTGAGTCAGCCCACGCCCCGTCGCGTCGCGGGACTGCTCCTCCGCTCCCCCGAGCTAGCCGAGCCTGATCCGCCGCTCTCGCCTCCATTCGCGACGCGCCGGGCTGCGGCACGCCCCGAAGTCGATCGTCCAGGGCGCGCAGGGCGGCCGCCTCGTCCGGTCCGGTCCCCGTGACGGTCACAGGCGGCTTGCGGCGGGGGGGCGCCACGGTCCGTGCCGTCACGCTCCACCCTGACACACCGGGATCGTACATCGGCGGTGCGACGGTCCAGCCGGCCGGCAGCGCCTCGTGGACCGCGTCCCAGGCGGGCTCGCGTTTGGTCATGGCGGCATTGTGCGACCGAAACGTGACGCCTCGCGTGGCGCGGTAGTGTGCGCGAGATGGGCAAGCGGAAGTCGAACAAGCGACATAGCGTCGAGGCCGAACGCGAACGGTTGGATAAGAGGCGCGTCGCGACGCCGAACTACATCGCCGAATTGTGGGGCAAAGACGATGGGTTTCGCTTCGGTGAGGGAGTTCGACAATTGGGAGGCCGAGGCGGTGCGCTAGGCACAGGAGAAGGCCCGCCAAGAGGACGAAAGGGCCCGAGTATAGGAGGAGGCTCGCCGGGAAGCCGAGTGGCGGCGCAAGTGGTATGAGGACGCCGACCCCGAGGCGAGAGCGAAGGGATTTGCCTCGTACGAGCAGATGGCCGATGTCCGAGCCATCGAGCGTGCCCGCCGCGCGGCTGAGTCTATTCCGTACGACTGGCGCCAAGACAGTAGGTAGTGACGGCGTCATCTTCCCAGCGCCGGGCCCCGGACCCTCGGATTCTACCTCGAGCTGCCAGCCCGTCCGGGCCGACTCACTCGACGTCGGTCTCAATGAACGTACCAAGCCCGGTATCCGAAGCGTCGGCACCGATCCGCGACGCCAACCGCCGGACCATCCGTTCGCGGGGGTCTCGTGCAACTCTTGCATTCCCGAAGCCCACGCCTCGCGGCGTAGCCCCAAGGACGAAACGCGAGCGCTCAATGACTCCCGGGCCCATGACTGTTCGACATGCCGGTCCTCGCCGGCATCGACCTCCGCCAGCTCGCGCGGCAGGACCGCCGAGAGCGCCTCGAGCTGCTGGCCGAGGCCTTCGACGTGCCGCTGGAGCTGTCGCCGCTTGTCGAGCCCCGGGTCGGCCTGGTGGACGCGATGCGCGACGGCCGGCTCGAGGGCATCGTCCTCAAGGATCGGAAGACCTCGTTGGTCGCGTTCGAGCAACTGAAGGTGCCGAATGTCGTAGGCCCGTGCGCGGCCTTCGCCGACTGGAACCCCGCAACGGTCCGGTCGAGCGCCTCATCCCACGTCGCGGGACGGAGCTCGCCTGCCTTCGTATCTCTGACGAAGGGCTGGTCTCTGACGAAGGGCTGGGTCAGTCTCACGTAGGGCTTGGCCACGGGTAGCCTCCTGCGGTTCGACGACCAGAGGAGTGTTGCGCGGGCCGGGACCGGGCTCTCGGTGCCCGATCCCGGCCCGCATGGGAGTTCGACCGTCGGCTGTTCCGCGATGCGCCGCCTTAGCGCGGCGACGTGTCAGGACGCGGAGCCGCGGTGTACGTCGTGGGCTCCCGGACGTCTCCGGCCGCGGTGCCGGCGGACCCGGACACGTTGCTGGCGGAGATCCGTTGGGCCGCGACGGTGGACGAGGTGTACCAGCTCCGTGTCAGCTCTGCTGCGACGTCGCGACCACCGAGGCCGAAGGCGAGTCCGAACGCGATCGCGACAGCAGCGACCACGCCCATGAAGAGGATGCTCAGGAGATCGCCGGCGATGCCGACCTGCTTCAAGGCCACGATGACGGCGAACCCGACGATCGCGACCTCCGCCAGCCACCCGAGGAACCGGGCATTCGAGAACCCCATGTTCCCCGCTCCCGCCTGGATGATCCCCCGCACGAATCGCGCGAGTAGCGGCGCGAGCAGAAGGATAACCACGGCGACGATCAGGTTCGGGATCCACAGCAGGACCTGGTTCAGCAGCTCACTCACCTGGGTCATGCCGAGCGTATTCGCTGCGGCGACGATGAAGACGAAGCGAATGACCCATTTGACGATCTCGCCGGCGATCCGGCTTGGCTGGACGTTCGCGCTCTGAGAACCGTAGACGTCGCCGCCGTGTTGGGCGAATAGCCGGTCGGCGCCCGCTCGCTGAAGGAGGCCGGTCACGATGCGAGCAGCGAAGCCGGCCAGGATCCAGCCGATCGCGAGGATCAGCAATGCGCCGATCACGAGCGGGATGGCGGCCAGGAAGGTGTTTATGGCATTCGAGATGGCCAGGAAGATCGAATCTCCCCAAGTCGTGGGCATGGTTATCTCCTTCGTACGACCCCCGGAATTTCGAGAACCGTACCCAAGGGAACACAAACCACGCGGCGTCGGTGGCAGCCGGAGGCTTGCAGGAGCGTGCCGGAGGCGCGCGACCCAGCCGTTCCGCCGCGAGGCATGTTGATGGCCCGCGTATCGCGTCGAAGGGCTGCCCGCCGAACTGTCCTGGCACTGAAGCGCCGTACACGCCGTCTCAGGCGATCCCGGTGGGCCGTGAGGCCCTACCGCCCCCGGCGTGACGACTGTCCGGCATCCGTGTCCGATGCATATCGCGTAGCGCGCGTCAGGCGGCCGTAACGGGCGGTCGCGTGCTCCTTGCACAAAGATGCCGGCCCCGTTGGGGGCCGGCATCTGGGTCCGTGAAACCGAGGACCCGCGGGTACCCCTACAGCGTCAGTCCGCCGAGGATGCCGAGGATCCGGTTGAGAAGGTTGCTCAGGCCAGGAAGGCCATTGCTGTCAAGCAGATGCGAGACCGCGCACAACAGGTTCCCGAGCAGGTTGCCCGGTGCTGATTGCGCTGAGATGTCGAGCACGACCTTGTCGAGGTGGACCATCAGCCCGAGCAGGTTGAGATCCAACGGGCCAAGTTCGAGGTGCAGGATCGAGCAGGTCCCGGCCGCCGCCGTGACGGGCAGGGTGACCGCCTGATTGACCGTACCGAGTACGGCGCCGGCGGCGTCGGTCAGAGTACCGGTCAGCGTGCCGAGCGCGGCGATCTGGCCGTTCTGGACCGCGAACTGCGTGAGATTGAGGGCACCGGTGAACGCGCCGCCGTTGGCGAGCGTGCCTGTGACCGGCGTCGTGATTCCCGTGCCTGTTGCCGGCTTCGCTGCTGACACCGCGCCCGGAAGCACCATCGCCAGGAGCATCAGGCTCAACGCGAGGGGAATGATTCGCCGCATGTGTGTGTCCTCCGCTCGATTTGGCATGTCGCTTCCCCCCGGATGGCCGTCGTGGCGCCCGAACGTCACTCGAAAACGCGTGGCCGACGGGCGCCGACCTGAGCCGTGCGGCGTGGCCATCGGGGCCGTGCCGGCGACTGCCTTGTTGTTGCCGTCAGTCTTCACAGTCGCCAGATCGCAAGCCGGGCACGTCGTCGGTGGATTCGTTTCAGGTGACTGTCAGGTCCGTAACGCCTCCCGTTGGACGGTTAGGGCCGGCATCGAGACCTTGCCGGCACCCGGGGTTATCGACCCCTAACGCCCCCCGGTCAGCGCCGTTAATTGTTGAGAGGTCCGAGCGGGTCCGTCTTCGGGGACGAGCCCCAAGGTACGTTCAGTCCGGGAGGTGCCCCAACCGACAATCGATGGGGACGAACCGGGGGTGTGGCCGTCAGCATTCTGGTATTCGACCTGGACCACGTCCGGGAACAGCCGGGGTCCCTCCAGTCCGGCTCGCTTTCCACCGTGGACGGATGCGAGGGGTCGCAAGTGTTCATCCAAATCGTGGGCGACCTGCTGTTCCGTCGGCCATAGCCCAGTGACGTGACAGCCAGTTCGTAATGGCGCCTTAGCCCAGTTCGCACTCCGCCAAGGAGGCCCCGATATGCGTACCTACACGACGCAAATTCAGCCAGGCTGGACAGTCATCGACCGTTTTCGAGACAAGATCGGTGACGTCACCGACGTCCAGCCGGAATACGTCATGGTTACCAAGGGACTCGTTTTCCTCCACGACGTGTACATCCCGTGGGACGCAATCGGCTCGGTCGATCTGACCGATCAGACCGTCGTCTTGAACGTCGACAAGAGTCAGATCGACCCAGCGAAGTGGTCGCAGGCACCCGCCGCCGGGTCCCTCCGTACCGATCTCGCGGGCGCCTTGTCGGCTCGGATGCGCTCCTCTTCGCCGAGGATGAAGGCGACGCGGTCGAGGACGAGGTCAAAGGCGACGATCGTCGAATAGCCCGGTGCATCCTGCCAGGGTCGGAAGGAGTCGACCGGCATAGAAGGACCCCGGCCGGATTTGTGCCGAACCGGGGTCCGTCGGGTCAAGAGCCGGGTGACGCCTTGCCCAGCTTGCCGTGCCTCAATGCTGCCCGCCCGTTGTGTGGCTGGCGACGGCGAATGCCTACTCGCTTATTGCGTGGGCCTTTCGGTTCAAGATCAAGCGTTTCTAACTGGCGCGGCCCATGATCTTGGATGCGGCGAAGGCGGTGATACCGGCTAGGATGACCTTCGCGATCGGGTTGTCGAGTGGCCCGCCGGTGCCGCCCTTGCCCAAGAGTTGCTCCGCGATGTTGGGGTCTCGCTGGCGCACCTGGCTCGTACGCTTCGCAAGCTCTTGTGGGTCCTCGAGCCTGTCGTCGATCCCATTGCCGTCGAAGTCCGTCATTCCGCGCTGCTGGGCTCGCTGCTGCAGATAGCGGGAGAACTCGCGACGCTCCTCAGGGCTCAGCTGCGTGAACGCAGCCTCGGCCGATTCCTGATAGTCCCGATCCGACAGCGACGGCGTGATCTCCTGGTACCGCTGGACCGCTTCGTCGTCGCCGATGCCGTCGTACGGCGAGCCCTGCTGATACCGGTCGATGAAATCATCGTACTGCGAGCGCTTCTTTGGGTCGCCGAGAATGTTGTTGAGAACGTCCATGGGAAGGCTCCCTTTGGTTCGGTGTGGGCTGTCAGGGACGACCTTGCCCGATGCGAGGGCGCTGCCATGCGGCACGGCTCAGGAGAGTCGGTTGCAGTCCTCTCGCATCCGAGTTGCCCTGGCGCTCTCAGCCCATCGGCGGATGCAAGGCAGTCGCAAGTGTTCATGGGCGTCGGAGCGACCGGCTGTGCCACCGGCCATGGCCTAATGACGTCTACCGGGGTTACTTGCGGCCAGAGGAGGCCATGCCATGCGTACCAACGCGACTCAGATCACGCAGATCCAGCCCGGCTGGACCGTCATCGACGATCTTGGAGAGAAGATCGGTGACATCACCGACGTCCAGCCGGACTACGTGATGATTACCAAGGGACTGATCTTCCTCAAGGACCTGTACATCCCGCGCGACGCCATCAAGCAGGTCAACCCGACCGATCAGACGGTCGTCCTGAACGTCTTCAAGAGCCAGATCGACGAAGCGGCGTGGTCGCAGGCGCCTGCCGCCGGGTCCTTCCGTTCCGATTTCGAGCAGAGCCATGCCGATTTCGAGGACGGCCGTACCGATCTTACGGACGGCACCGATCTCCCGGACGGCCGGTCGGAGGATGACGCCGTCCTGACGGTGAAGGAGGAGCGCATCCGTGCCGACAAGGCGAGCAAGCAGACCGGTGAAGTGGCGGTCGGCAAGCGCGTCGTCGAGCAGCAGGTCGACATGGACGTCCCCGTAACGAGCGAAGAGGTCGAGGTGACCCGGCGACGCGTCGATCGGCCGGCCGACGCCAGCGAGGCGTTCACCGAGGATCAGGAAACGATCCGCGTCCCGGTCTCGGCCGAGCAGGTCACAGTCACCAAGGAACCGCGGGTCGTCGAGGAGGTCGTGATCTCCAAGCGGCCGGTGACCGAGACGCAGCGCGTGTCCGACACGGTCCGCCGCGAGGAAGTCGTCGTCGACCAGACGGGCGACACTCGGATGCGCTCGGACGAGGCGACGCTTCGGCGGGATGCCTATGCACGCGGGAACACCGCGCCGATGGGCGATGACGATGAGGACGTCGCCGGCCAGGCCGGTGGCGGCGTCGCTGGTGCCGTCGGTGGAGCGGCCATCGGCGGGGCGGTCGCCGGACCCCCGGGCGCAGTCGTTGGTGGACTCGTCGGTGCCGCCGGCGGTGCCGCGGCAGGTGACGCGGTCGAGGACGAGGTCGAAGGCGACGATCGCCGATAAGTCCTGAGCATCCTCCACGGTCAAGGAGCGGCAGCCATCGGCTGCCGCTCCTTTACGCTGGTCGGGCCGTCTCGACCAGCGTGAGGCGTGCGGTTCGACCGGCGGTGATTCGGAGTCGGCGATCGCCGGTGTGACGCGCCACTGAAACGAAAGCGCCGGAACCGGGGGTCGCGTCGCTCGCGCGCCGCTCGCAGACTCGCGCGATGGAGGACCCGACCGCCGAGCTCGCCGACGCCATCGCGCAACTCAAGAACGCGACGGCGAAGCGTCACGCAGCCGGACGCGGCACCCCGGAGCACGACGACCTCATCAAGGAAGAGGAGCGCCTCAGGAAGCGAGTGATGTCCCTCGCGGACGACCAGACCCGGCCCGGGGCCGACGTCTAGACGATCGCGTCACGCTCGGGCATCGGGTCGGGCGTTGGACGGTTGTGCTCGATGGCCAGGGCGGTCAGACGCCTGATGCTCGTCGCCGGGCCCTCGCCGGCTTCGGACTGCAGCGCCTCGGCCTGCGCCGGCCGGGGTCCGTTTTCAAGTGTCCGGTATTTCAGCCCGCGTTACTCAAGGTCGAACGCATCCGGCGGCACCTCTAGACCGCGGCGATCGCCGCCCGCATCGCCTCTACGGCCTCCCGACGGCCGGATGCTGGCACCGTGACACGGGCAGCCCTACGGCGACCGGAGCCGTCTGGGAGCGCCTCGAGGCGGCAGTCGCTGTCGCTCGCCGCCCGTGATCATCCGACGGCAGCCCGGACGGCTCGGGCGTGCTTGTCGGCGTCGGAGATCTCCGTCGTGACATGCGATAAGTGTCGGATAAGCGACGTCGGCTAGCCTGTCATCGCCCCGGCTCCGGTCCCCACGGGCCGGGTCGTCTATTCGCTGGCCCGGTACTCGATGCGGACAAGTTCGGACACGCCCCGAGCTTCGGACCAGGCCACAGACCCCATCTCCTGAGCCTGCTGAGTCTTTAGCGCTGCGTGCCATGCGACTAACAGGGCTTCCCGTGACGCCGACCTCACCGCCGTCTCATACGCCGCACTCGCCTGGCGAGCCCGCTCCTCAGTCCCGGCGGTGTTTCCGGTCCTAGACGCTTCGCGCTCCGATTCAAGCCATGCGCGGGCAAGGTCTTCGATTGCTTTTGGCTCGTCGGTCACAGGTCTTGTATGCGCGCGGGATCAGGGCAACGTGTCATGCGGTAAGTGTGGCGTAGACATGACAACAACGCTAGCGCGGCCCCGGATCGGGTTCCGGACCCGCGATCCCGCCTCATCGCGATGACGCTGCAACGCGACCACCGGAGCGTTGCCTTCGGTCCTCGATGTCCGCCGATGGAGAATGGGTGGGACGAGCCGCGCGAGTGCTCTCCTCCGCATTCCCGGCATTCGATCAGGACCCCGGCGCTGGGACAAGGGACGCCGGGGTCCCTCCATGTGCGACTGCCTCTGGCCGCGAGCCCGCCTCGTGGCCCGGGCGTGCTTGTCGGCGTCGGAGAGGCCGCGTCGTGCCATCGCTGGTAAGTCTGCGATAAGCGGCGACAAGTACGCTGTCACCACCGCGGCTCCGGTCCCGGACTCGCGATCCCGTCATGCTGCGACCAGCCTGCCCGAGTCGACCGGGGGCTAAGTTGTTGCGACCGCGGGCCGTTCCGCCTAGTGCTCCCGGAGGGCGGCCGGATCGGCCGAGTCGGTGTACCGCCCGTGGGCCTCCGTCGCGGCGGTCTCGGCAGCGGCGACGTCCGTCTCGGCGTCGGCGGTCTCGCCTCGGGCGAACAGGACGACAGAGCGCGCCGCGGTCGCGACCTTCGCAGCTGACGTTTCGGCCAACGTCGCGGCTTCGAATGCGGCCCGGGCTGCCTCAGCGGCCGCCTTCGCAGCCGCGGCTGTCGCCTCACCCGCCTCCGCGGCCTCGCGCGCCGCGACCAACGCCGCCTCCGCTGCCTGACGTCCGCGCCGGGCTACAGCCACGGTGTGCTCCGCCGCGCGCCAGTCCTCAAGCGCTTCGGGCGTCGTGTGCGGTGTCTGGTCCCTGCTCTCGGTTGTCAATCTTCTTCCTCACCGGACGGGTTGGATATAAGGGAGCGTACACCCCGACCTCCCGTGTGGGCGCCGCCACACATGGCGGCCACGTGTCGCTGCTCCGGGCCATCGACTCGATGAAGTGCTGGGACCCTTTGGCGCGGGGTCTCTGTAACGGGCCGCCCGCTGAACGGGCCGCGGCCAAAGGCCTCGCGGTACGCTGTAGGAACTCCGCGCCTCGGGGCGGCATCCGCGATCCCGCCTCGTGCGGCAAGCTCGTCCGGGCACGCTACCATCGCGCTCGTGCTCGCACCCTGGCGAGGTCCCGACCCGAGAGCCCGGTAGCGGGCCGGCTGGCGCCTGCTCGCCCGTGCCAAAGGCCGAGGCGGCGGCGATGGCCGACGGCCGCACGTCGCCGAGGCGTTCCTGATCGTCGTCGCCACCATCGAGGCCGACCGGCTGCGATCCGTCGTCTCGGGCGTCATGCGGTCCCCGTCGGGCGCGGACGCCGGGGCGCTGCGCCTCGAGATGCGCTCGGGATCAAACGACGGCGTGACGGCAGCGTGGTACTCCTTATCGAGCATCCGGACCAACGGGCAGTTCGGCCACAAGAGCCGATCCCGGGTCCCGATCCAAAGCACGCAAGGCCACATCGGGCCTCGAGCAGCCATCGCGAGGGAGGTCCTGACACGAGCGGCCTCGTCCGCCGATCGATCGAAAGTCGGTAACGCAGAACCACGATCAGGCGTCATCAGAGCGACCGCCGCGCACGCGGCTGGAAGTTGGACAAGGAGGAGTGCCATGCGCCTACGTCATAGGTTGGTCAGCGCGCTGGGCGCGATCCTAATCGCGTTCGTGCTTGCTGCGCCGGTCGCAGCCGATACGACTGGAGGCGGGAACGGAACGACGGCGACCGCATTCCAGGACGGCGGATGTACGGACAACGGAGACAGCACCGTCACGTGCTCGGAGACCACGCTCGACGCCTTCAAGGACAACGTGAGCGGAGATCTGGTCTGCTACGACGAGCGCACGTCCACATCCGACCAGGACACCGGGGATTACCTCCGAGCCATGAGTCCTTCGGATGCACCGAGAACTCGGGCAACGTCACGGTTGACGCTCTCACATCGGTCGGAGTCGCGTCGACCGACATCGCGTTGACCACGGTCGATTGCGACGCCGACGCCTGCATCGAGGGCGACGGAGGCACTATCTCGATCGCCGCGACGTGGGCCGGGGTCGGGAAGACCTTCAAGTCGAGCACCACGGTCCATTCAAAGGACCCGGTCTGCGTCGAGGTCGACAGGTTCAAGACCACGTCACGGAACGCCACGTTCGACGGCCCGTTCGACGCGTCGTCTGCGCCGATCTCAGTCGGGACGTCGTCCTTCAGGTTCCGCTGCAAGGAGTAGCGGTGCGGATCATCCAGCTCGACCGGAGCGGAGACGTTCAGCGTCCCCGCTCCGGTCTTTCGTTCCCAGAGCCGGAGAATGCAGGACGCTCGATCGCGCGGTGAACGGGACGAGCGTTTCGGTGGGGCGGGCCGGGTATCATCGCCCCAATGACTCAGCGAGGGCCGTCCAGCGTGGACGGTGCCCCGGCCTGACCCTTCGTGGCGTTCGAGACCGCGCCCGCGCCGCGCGCGAACAGGACCGGTGCGGCGGGCCGCGGGCATAAGTGTCGCGTAACGGGTGATGGCCAGGCTGACGTCGCCCTGGCTCAGCTCCCGGACTCGCGATCCCGCTGCCGCAGCGGCCAGCCCGTCCCGGCCGACTGGGGTCAAATCGTGACCGCCGCCACTGCCCCGTCGCCAATTCAGTATGGCCACGCGAGAGGATGGTGGCGCAGCGGTTGGCCGCGGCATCCCCGCATAGGCCGAGGATAGATCAGTCTCCCCGTCGTGCGTTAGACGCACGTCCGGCGCGGCGATAGGCAGCAGTCGGGCGCGGATCCAGCCTGTCATATAGCTCCGGCTCCGTCCCTGGCCCGCGATCCCGCCTCGAGCGGCCAGCCCGTCCGGAGCCGACCGAGGTTGCCCACAGTTCTGCCCACAGTTGGACTGCGTCTCGGTGTACGGGATGGACGCATTTCACGCTCAGTGGACGGTCGTCCCCCACGCTCAAGCACGCTGTTTGACAGAACTCGGCTTACAGACCCCCTCGCTGACGCTTCCCCTCGGATCGCGCTGAGCCCGCGATTGAACGTTTCGGTGCGTGGCCGGGCCATACCCTGTGACGGAGTCAGACGTGGCAGGGTGAACAGTCAGTGCTCGAGCTTGTCGATAGGGCGAGGAACGGAGACCGGGACGCCTTTGCTGCGCTCGCCGCATCCTCGATCGACCGGCTGTATGCGATCGCGGTGGGCGTCCTGCACGACCGAACGCTCGCGGAGGATGCAGTCCAGTCCGCGCTTCTCTCGGCGTGGCGCGACATCCCAAAGCTCCGTGAGCCGGCTCGGTTCGAGGCATGGCTGTATCGCCTTTTGATCCGGGCCTGTTACGACGAGGCGCGGCGGCAACGTGCCCACTTCGCGACGGTGACCGTGATCTCGGTCGAACCGTCCGTCGTCGACGGTTCCCGTCAGTTCGCCGACCGAGATCTCATCGAACGCGCGTTCCGCCGGCTGCCCGTAGAGCAACGAGCCGTGATCGTCATGCACCACTTTGAGGGGCTGTCGCTGACGGAGACCGCGACCGCGCTCGGCATCCCGGTCGGCACGGCCCGCTCGCGGCTGCACTACGCGCTGCGCACACTTCGCGGGGCAGTCGAGGCTGACGACCGATCATTGTTGACAGAAGGGCGGCAAGCATGACCGACGACAGCCGCGTCCTCGAGGCTCTGGCCGAGGTGCGCGCAGGGGTTCCGACGCGTGCGCCGGCCCACCTGTTGGCGGCGGTCCTGGATTCGATCGAGTCGACCGGACAACGCCGCCAATGGCTACCGAAGCGCCGAACGGGCTCGGCGAACCGGTTCCTGTCGATCAGCGCCATTGGCGTCGTCGCGGTCGTCGTTGCCGCGATCGTGTTTGTGGAGCTCAGCCCCCGCCCGACCGTCCTCGCACCGCCCGGCGCAAGCGCAGGACCGATCGTGTCGTCGTCACCGACGTCGCCCGCGACCTCTTCGCCGATCTCATCGGACAAGTCGTACGGCGGAAACGCGGTCGCTGGCGCGTTCACTGCGACGGGATCGATGCTCGTTGGCCGTGAGCGGCCGACTCTTACCCTCCTGCGGGACGGGCGGGTGCTGGTAGCCGGCGGCTTTCCGAGCGAGGCGAGCCGGACGTCGGAGATCTTTGACCCGGTTACCGGTTCCTTCACTCCTTCCGGCAACCTTATTCATGGTCGGTATCTGCACGCTGCGATCCTGCTCGCCGATGGCCGCGTGCTGATCGTGGGTGGCATGCGCGCCGACGCGAACAGCGCCGACGGATCAGCCACCGCCACTGCGGAAGCCGAAGTCTGGGATCCAGCGACAAACGCGTTCACCCCGGCCGGAACTTTGCGCACGGCGCGTAACGACCCGTACGTGAGGCTGGTCGGTTTTGATCGCGTGGTCGTGGCCGGCGGGTCCAGTTGGGACGGCACGGACTCTCACCCGGTCGTCACGTCGGAATTGTGGGACCCGCCGACACTGAGCTTCCTGGACACGGCGCCCGACCCGCTCCTCGGCGTGGAGCCGTACCGCGCCGCCCAGCTATCGGATGGCCGCAGCCTCGTGCTTACCGAGGATCGCGCTTGGGTCGCGGATCAGTGGGCCGGAACCTCCAGCGCGACAGGGTCGCCGATGACGCCCCGCCAGGACTACACGGTCACGCTCACGGCGCTGTCGGACGATCGGGTCCTCCTCGTCGGTGGGCGCAGGGCGGACTCGGAGGGCGAAGAGGTGTCGATCGCCGAGATCTGGGATCCCGCACTGGCCAGTTCGCTGAAACAGCCCCCACCGTATGGCCGCGGCGTCAACACTCCGCCGTCCGTCTAGCCGACGGCCGTGTCCTGGTCGTCGGAAGTGGGATCTCTGCCGGGTCCAGCACTCAAACGGCCGAGATCTTCACTCCAGGACCGCGCTAGGATCCGGGCCGAAAAGCTCGGTCGCCGGCACACGGCATCAACTGCCAGCGCCAACCAACCGCCGGAGGCAACCACCTGAAGCCAGATCGGCCGGGCACACTCGCACGAGTCGGCGGGAGTTCAGTCCTCGTCGGGACGGAACGTGTGCGGGGCCGATGCAGCTGTTGCAGATCGGCATCGCGGACTCGAGGTCGCCGAGCGGGATCGGGACCTGGCGGTCGGGGAAGAGGCACTCGACGTCGTAGACGCGCTCGTGTCCGAGCTCGACGTTGATCAGCCGGCGGAACGTGCAGCGCTTGATCCGATGCGGCGCGAGATGGAACGCGTCGGATTGCGGCGGGACTACCGGGAGCTGCAGCGCCATGTGCGGCCGGGAGCCTCGAATGCGTGATCGGCGACGTAGTTCCCCCCGAAACTGAGGCGTCCGAGCCTAGCATCGGCCGCAAGAGCGCGGCAACACGAGAAAGGTACTAGCCGGTCGCGCGTTCGACGGACGGTCGCGATCGGCCGCGCGGGGCGACCGACGATCTCTCGCGGACGAGCCCCAGAGACGGGCGCCGCACCGGCAGGCCGCGACGCCGCCGACTTGCGCCCGAGCCGCTGTTCGCCACGGAACGGTTTTGGGACGAAGCCCTCGTCGATCGTTCTGCGAGACAGCAGGCACATCTCGTTTCTGCGCGGATCCACGGCGACTCGTGCCGGATCGCGTTCCGCTCGGAACGACAACGCCGCCCGCCGCCCGGATCCGCCACAAAGCGTGCGTTTTCGCCTTGACGGGCGCGATTCTGGCCGCTACAATGCACCCAAGTGGCACAAAGTGGTGATAAGTGGGGACGTCCCGGGTCCCCACCAACCAGCCGCATCGACATCCCAGGGGTAGACCCGATAGATGTTCACCGGCGAGTACCGGCACACGGTGGACGACAAGGGACGGATCGCCGTCCCGGTCAAGTTCCGCGCGCAACTCGACCCGGGATCGATGGTCTCGGGCTGGATCGACGACTGCCTGGCGATCCACACGAAGGCCGGCTGGGAAGCGCTCGCCTCGAAGATCGCCGCCCTTCCGATCACCGACATGGAATCGCGGCGGTTCCAGCGGTTCGTCTTCTCGAACGCGACCGAGGCGCAGATGGACAAGCAGGGCCGCGTCCTGCTGCCGGCCCACCTGCGCGAGTCGGTCGGGCTCACCGACGAGGCCGTGCTCGTCGGCTCACAGGACCACGCGGAGATCTGGGCGCCGGACCGGTGGGACGCCTACCGCAAGACGCTCGAGGACCCGCAGGAGCTGGCCAAGGCCTTCGCCGGCCTCGGGATCTAGCTCCCGACCATATGCGCTTCCAGGATCCGCTCGGGATCCGATTCGTCCGGGATGGAGGAGACGATGAACGAAGGGCACCTGCCGGTGCTGGTGGACGAGGTCCTTGCGACCCTGGCCCCTGCCGCCGGCACCCTTCACATCGATGCCACCCTGGGCGGCGGTGGGCACACCGAGCGGATCCTGGAGGCCGCCAACCCCGACGGTCGCGTCCTCGGCCTGGACGCCGACCCGGCGGCGATCGAGCGGGTCGAGGCGCGACTGCGGGCACGGTTCGGCGACCGGCTCGTCCTGCGCCAGGCGAACTTCCGCGACCTCGCCGAAGTCGCTCCCGACGCCGGGCTTCGACGTCGGTCGACGGCTGTCTCTTCGACCTCGGCCTGTCGAGCTATCAGCTGGCGGACAGGAGCCGCGGCTTCGGCTTCCGGGCCGGCGGTCCGCTCGACATGCGCTTCGACACCGAGTCGCGGCGTTCCGGCGTCCGAGCTCCTCGCCTCGCTCGACGCCGCCGAGCTGACCGCCCTCTTCCGACGATACGGCGAGGAGCCGAAGGCGCCGCGGATCGCCCGCGCGATCGTCGATGCCCGCAAGATCGCGCCGGTCTCGACCGCCGAGGAGCTCGCCGCCCTCGTCGAGCGAGTCGCTGCCGCCGAACCCGCGCCTCCGCCGCCGGACGCATCCCGCGACCCGGGTCTTCCAGGCGCTGCGGATCGCCGTCAACGAGGAGCTCGACGCGCTGTCGGCCGGTCTGACAGCCGCCCTCGACCTCCTCCGACCCGGGGGCCGCCTCGTCGTCCTCAGCTACCACTCGCTCGAGGACCGGATCGTCAAGCGGTTCTTCCAGGCCGAGCGTCGCGGCTGCGTCTGCCCGCCCGAGCTGCCGGTCTGCGTCTGCGGACGCAATCCGCGCCTCCGTCTCGTCACCCGGCCATCGATCACGCCGACCGACGCCGAGGTCGCCGCCAACCCTCGAGCCCGGAGCGCGCGTCTGCGTGCAGCCGAGCGACTCGCCGCGTGAGCCCATCGACGCCCAGGGAAGGAGGACCCCATGAGCAAACGCCATCAGGCCAGCCGGCGCAAGACCTACGGCCGACGCCAGCACGAGGTGCGGGAACGGCAGGACCGCGCTCAGCACGCCGAGGGGTTCGAATTCGAGCTCGGCGACTGGGGCTCGACGCCAGGCCGACCCGCTCGGCTTCCTCGATCCGCGCAGTCCGCGCATCCGCTTCGTCCTCGGCGACTGAGCGATGGCCGTCTACGAGGGTGCACGTCCTCGGATCTTCGGGCTGCCGCTGCGTCCGCGGATCGTCGACGGCGCCGGCGCTTCCATCGCCGACGCGTTCGCGGCGCGTTCCGTGCCGGTCGCCGGACCAACCGGCTCGGCATCGTCCTCGGCGGCATCGTCGTCGCGTTCATGCTCGCGTTCTTCTCGCTCGCCCAGGAGGTTCGCGTGTCGGCCACCGGGCTCGACATCGGCCGCCTGCAGGTCGAGCGCCAGTGCCTGGATGGCCGGGCCGCCGAGCTCGGTTCCGACGTGAACCGGCTCGGTCGCGAGCCGGCGATCCGCAAGCTCGCGATCGATGCCGGCCTCGGCCAGCTCGACGCGCCCATCGTCCTGCAAGCCCGCTGATCGATCGAGGGACACGATGCTGGGCCGTACCGACTCACGCCGCCGCCTGATCTTCGCTGCTCCTCGTCTTCGTCGTCTGCGCGCTGGCGCTCGGCGGCCCGGCTGACCTACTGGCAGGTCGTCGACCGGGAGCATCTCGCCGCCGAGGCGCCGGCCCAGACGACGGTCACGGTCGAGACCCGCAGCAAGCGCGGCGACATCTACGACCGGAGCGGGACGGTCGTCCTGGCTACCTCGCTCGCAGCGAGAGCGACTCGTCGCCGCGCCCGACCTGCTCACCGCCGACAAGCGAGCGGCGACCGTCACGGAGCTGACGAAGATCCTCGGCCTCGACGAGGCGGCCAGCACCGCGCTGCGCGACAAGCTCGCGGCGCCGGGCAAGTACGTCGTCCTCTACCACGGCCTCGAGCGGACGCAGGCGGACCAGATCCGGGCGCGCCATCGGCGGACGCCGGGTCTTCGGGCTGTCGCTCGAATCGGAGCCCGAGCGGGTCTATCCGCAGGCCGGCGGCGGTCCGAAGACGACTCTGGCGGCGAACCTCCTCGGCTTCGTCAACCGGACGGCGTCGGTCAGTACGGCGTCGAGCAGGCATGGCAGTCGACGCTCGCCGGCACGCCCGCAGATCGTCGTCGCCGATCGCGACGCCAGCGGCCGGGCCGATGATGGACACCGCCAACGTCACCCAGGCCGGCGTGGCCGGCACGGACGTGCGGCTGACGATCGACGCCGGCCTCCAGTTGCAAGCGTCGAGCAGGAGCTGTTCGCCGCCTGGGTCGCCGACCGGGCAAAGCGGATCTCGGCCGTCGTCATCGACCCCTACACCGGCGAGATCTACGCCGAGGCGAGCTATCCGTCGTACGACGCCAACGACTACAAGGCGATCGCCGCGGCGAACCCGTCGCGCTTCATCGATCCGGTCGTGTCGAGCGTCTACGAGCCGGGCTCGGTCTTCAAGATGATGACCGCGGCGGCCGCCCTCGAGAAGAAGACGCGTCAACACCATGACCAAGATCAACGACGTCGGGACGCTCCGACTCGACGGCGGCAAGAGCCAAGATCGACGACGCCAACCGCGTCGGGCATGGGCTGGATGACGTTCCAGGACGGCGTCGCGTACTCGCGGAACGTCGTGGCGGCCAAGGTCGCCCTCGGACTCGGCCAACGACCCGGGAATCCTCGTCGATCCTCTACGACATGTGGACCCGGCTCGGCTACGGCAAGCCGACCGGCATGGACGTCGCCGGCGAGGTCAGCGGCATCACCCACGACCCGGGGATCACGCCCTGGCGCGAGATCGACCTCGCCAACGGCGCGTTCGGTCAGAGCGTGGCGGTCACGCCGATCCAGCTCGTCACGGCCTACGCGGCACTGGCCAACGGCGGGTCGCTGATCCAGCCGCACGTCGTCAAGGCCGTCGGCGACCGCGAGATCGAAGTCGGCCGGCCGCGGCCGGGTGCATCGACCCGAAGCTCTCGGGGACGCTGCTCGGGATGATGCGCCACGTCATCACCGAGGTGCCGTTCTATCGGGACAGGACGCTCGTTCCCGGCTACGACGTCGGCGGCAAGACCGGCACCGCCCAGATCTGGGACGCGAAGGCCAACCACGGCCACGGGGCCTGGAAGGTCAACCTCTTCAACTACTCGTTCGTCGGCTACATCGGCCGGCAGACAGGCGTTCCGGACCTGATCGTCGCCGTCCAGATCGAGGAGGCCAAGCCCACGGTCATCCAGGTCGGCCACATCGAGATGCCGGTCATGTCGTTCGAGCTGTTCCGTCGCATCGCGACCGACGGCATCACGACCCCGGACCTGCTTCCCGCCCGCCAGCATCCCGTCGGCGATGACCGCCGACCGGTGACGGTCGGCTATGCCAAACTGGCGTCCGTGACCGACGTCGATCCGTCGACCCCGGCCGAGGGCAGCCACCGGCACGCCAGCCCTGACGGCCGACGACCTGGTCCGCCTCACCGGCGGGCGGCTTCTTGTCCGGTCCGACCGACCCATCCGCGGCGCCGCGGTCGATTCGCGCGTCGTCGAGCCCGGTCAGCTCTTCGTCGCACTCCCCGGCGAGCACGTCGACGGCCACGCCTTCGTCGACCAGGCGATCGCCCGGGGAGCCGCCGCCGTCCTCGTCTCGCGACCGCATCGCAGACGCCGTCGTCGATCGGCGACGTGACCGTCGTTCGTGTCGCGGATCCGCTGGCGCGCTCTCGGTCGCGCTGGCCAAGGGCTGGCGGCGTCGGTTCGATCCGCTCGTCGTCGGGATCACGGGGAGCATCGCCAAGACGTCCACCAAGGAGGCCGTCGCGGCCGTCCTCGCGACGCGCTTTCGGACGCTTCGCAACGAGGGCAACCTCAACAACGAGATCGGTCTTCCGCTGACGGTCCTGCGGCTCGGTCCGGAGCACGAGGCGGCCGTGCTCGAGATGGGCATGTACGTCGGCGGCGAGATCGCCGAGCTGGCCCGGATCGGCGCGGCCGCGGATCGGTGTCGTGACGGCCGTCCAGCCGGTCCACCTGTCGCGGATCGGGTCGCTCGCCGCGATCGAGGCGGCCAAGGGTGAGCTGGTCGAGGCGCTGCCACGCGACGGCACGGCCGTCCTCAACGCGGACGACCGGATCGTCCGCCGGATGGCGGCGCGCACGGTCGCCCGGGTCGTCACGTACGGCTTCGCGGACGACGCCGACGTCCGAGCGCGAGGACGTCACATCGGCCGGTCTCGACGGCATGCGCTTCACACTTCGAATCGAAGGCGAGCGAAGGCCGGCGGCGATCCCGGCCCTCGGGCGGCTGTCGGTCCACAACGCCCTGGCGGCCGCGGCCGTCGCCCGTGCGGCCGGCCTGACGACGACGAGATCGTCGACCGGCCTCGCGGGCGGCTGGTCGGCGCCGCACCGGGTCGCGCGTCGTCCGCCTCGGTCCGATCGCCGTCATCGACGACACCTACAACGCGTCGCCCGCGGTCGGTCACCGCGGCGCTCGATCTGCTCGCCGGTCTGCCCGGCCGTCGGGTCGCGGTCCTCGGCGAGATGCTCGAGCTCGGCGAGGCGGCCGACGACGGCCATCGGGCGGTCGGGGAGGCCGCGGCACGAACGGTCGACTGGCTGGTGGTCGTCGGCCGCGGCGCGGCCGGGATCGCCGCTCGGCGCCATCGACGCCGGGCTCGACGCCGGCGCAGGATCGTCCAGGTGCCGGATCCGGACGCGGCCCTGGTGGCCCTCGTGCCCCGGCTCCGTCCCGGCGACGTGGTCCTCGTCAAGGCGTCGCGGGGCATCGCCCTCGAATCGATCGTGGACGGCCTTCGCCGCGAGCTCGGCGAGCGCGCGGCCCGGTGACCGTCGAGCTCATCCAGGGACTGCTGCTCGCCTTTGCGATCGTGGTCATCCTCATGCCGCCCTACATCCGGGCGCTCCAGGCGGTCGGGTTCGGCAAGCGCATCCGCCACGACGGTCCCGAGAGCCATTACCCGAAGGAAGGCACCCCGACGATGGGCGGCCTGCTCGTCGTCGCCGTCGTCATCGCCATCTACCTGCTGCTGCGCGGCGCTCCGGACGCGGCCACGTTCGCGCCGCTGGCCGCGCTCGCCGGTGTCGGTGCCCTCGGCGCCTTCGACGACTACCTCAATGCCCGGACGGGGGAGGGGATCCGTGCGCGCCAGAAGTTGATCTGGCTGACCGTCGTGGCGATCGTCGCCGCCTGGCAGATCCAGAACACGTACGACGATCACGGCGATCGCCGTCCCGTTCGTCGGGGCCGGTCTCGATCAATCCGTGGCTCTACGTGGCGTTCGCCGCGTTCGCCATCGTCGCCGCCGCGAACGGCGTCAACATCACCGACGGTCTCGACGGCCTGTCCGGCGGAACGGTCGCGATCTGCTACGTCGCGTACATGCTGATCGCGCTGCTCAACGTCCCGGCCCAGCCGAACCTGGCCCTCCTGTGCGCGCTGATCATCGGTGCGCTCCTGGGCTTCCTGTGGTTCAACGTCCACCCGGCGCAGATCTTCATCGGCGACTCGGGCGCCCTCGCCCTCGGTGCGACGCTCGCCGTCACCGCGCTGATCACCGGCCAGATCCTCGTCCTCCCGCTGATCGGGATCATCTTCGTGGTCGAGACGATGTCGGTCATCCTCCAGATCGGCTACTTCAAGCTGACCGGCGGTCAGCGGCTCTTCCGGATGAGCCCGATCCACCATCACTTCGAGCTCGGCGGCTGGGACGAGGAGAAGATCACGATCCGGTTCTGGATCATCGGCATCCTCGCCGCGCTCCTCGGCGTGACGCTGTTCCTCGCATCCCTCAACCGGCTGGCATGAGGACCCATCACGATGACCGAGCCGCTCGATCTCGACGCTCTCCGCCTCGACGACGTCCTCGCGGGCGCCTTGCGGGGCGTCCGGTCGACCGTCCTCGGGTCTCGCCCGGAGCGGTCTCGCGCTGACCCGCTTCCTCGCCGACGCCGGCGCCCGGGTGACGGTCTACGACGGCCGGACCGGCGAGCGAGCTGAGCGATGCGATCGCGGCCTCGACGGACGATCTGTGACGCTCGCCCTCGGGCCGGAGGTCGATCCGGCCTCGACGTGGAGGACGGCCGAGCTGGTCGCGACGTCGCCCTCGATCACGCCCGTATTTCCCGACGACCGAGCCGTCGCTCCGCGAGCGCGCTCCAGGATCTCGTCGCGGCGCGCGAGGCCGGCGACCGGTCGGTGCCACCGCTCGTCTCAGAGGCGGACCTCTTCCTGCGCCTGTGCCCGGCGCCCGACGATCGGCATCACCGGCACGAAGGGCAAGACCACGACGTCGTCGCTGACCGCGGCGCTGCTCGCGGCCGATCCATCGCACCCGGTCATCCTCGGCGGGAACATCGGCCTGCCGATGGTCGAGCGGCTGCCCGAGCTGACGCCCCGCCACCGCGTCGTCGACGAGCTCTCCGAGCTGCAGCTGCCGACGCTGTCGCGCGGGACGACCATGGCGGTCTACACGAACGTCACCTCGGACCATCTCGACCGCCACGGCGACGCGTCGAGGAGTATCGACGGGTCAAACGCCGTCTGGCCGAGCTCGTCGACCCGGACGGGTGCCCTCGTGCTCAACGCCGAGGACCCGGTGGTCGCGGGGTACGCGGGCCTCGGCCGGGCGCCCTCGCATCATGTACCGGCGTGAGCGGCCGATGCCCGGCGGCCTTGGCGTCGTCGACGGCTGGATCGTCGCGGCCGGCGTCGAGCGGCTGCCGCTCGCGGGCGGCGGCGCGGCGGCGACGGGACCCGGCGGCCGGATCATGCCGACCGCCGAGCTCGCGATCCCCGGCGCCCATAACGTCTCGAACGCGCTCGCCGCGATCGGGGCCGCGCTGGCGTTCGGCGTCGCTCCGGATGCGATCCGCGAGCCGCCGCAGCCGCTGTTCACCGGCGTCGAGCACCGGCTCGAGCCGGTCGGCCCTCATCGACGGCGTCCGCTTCATCAACGACTCGCAGGGAACCCAGCCCGACGCCGTGGTCGCCGCGCTGCGCGCGTTCGACCCGCCGGTCGTGCTGATCGCCGGCGGTCGCGACAAGGGCATCGACCTCGACACGCTCGGCGGCGTCGTCGCCGAGCGTGTCGCCGCTGCCGTGCTGATCGGCGAGAGCGGCCCGATCGCTCGAGGCCCGCTTCCGCGAGGCCGGTCTGGAGCGGACCGAGCGAGCTGCCGACCTCGACGACGCGGTCCGCCGGGCCGACGCGATCGCCCGCGACCTGCTCGCGACGAGCGGCCGCGGCCGCCGGACCTGCGACCGTCCTGCTCAGCCCGGCCGCCGCCAGCTTCGACATGTTCGTGGACTACGCGGCGCGCGGACGAGCGTTCAAGGCGTCGGTCGCCTCGCTCGCCGCCGACAGGACTGGAGGATCCTGCCCGATGAACCTGGCTCCGCCCGTCCCTCGTCTCGAACGCGCACGCCGGCGTGCCGAAGCCGGCCGCGTCCGACGCGCGACCCGGCGCGGACCGGGCGCCGGTCAAGAGCCGTGCCGGCGCGCTTCGACGGGAGCGCCACCAGGCCGACTACGTGATCCTCGTCGTCGTCGTCGCCCTGACCGCGATCGGCATCCTGATGGTCTACTCGTCGTCGGCGTTGAAGGGCTACCTGTCGCAGGACGCCGACACGTTCGCCACGGTCGGGCCGCAGATCCAGTGGGCGATCCTCGGACTCGTCGCGATGGCGGCGATGATGCGGGTCGACTACCGCTATCTGCGGCTCGCCTCGGTGCCGATGTACGTCGTCGCGATCGCGCTCCTCGTCCTCGTGTTCGTGCCGGCGCTCAACATCGAGGTCGGCGGTTCGGCCCGCTGGCTCAAGCTGCCGCTGCTGCCGGCGGTCCACCCGGCCGAGTTCGCGAAGCTCGCCCTCGTGATCTATCTCGCCCACTGGTTCGCCAAGCGCGGCGCCCGGCATCCGCGGGTTCTGGAGCGGCACGGTCCCGTTCCTCGTCATCGTCGCGCCGGTCATCGCGCTCGTCTTCAAGGAACCCGACCTCGGCACGACCGGCGTCATCACCCTGACCGTGTTCACGATGTTCTTCGTCGCCGGGGCGAACCTCATCCATCTCGCGGTCATGGGCGTCGATGGCGCGTCGTCGCGCTCGTGACGGTCGGGCTGCAGGGCTACCAGCTCGACCGTATCCGGGCCTGGCAGAACCCGTGGCTCGATCCGCTGGGCGACGGCTATCACACCGTCCAGGGGCTCCTCGCGCTGGGCGTCGGCGGGCTGCTCGGTACCGGTCTCGGTGGCAGTCGCGTCTTCGTGCCGAACGCGTTCAACGACTTCATCTTCGCCGAGGTCGGGCAGGAGTTCGGGATCGTCGGCGCGCTCGTCGTCATCGGTCTCTTCCTGATCCTGGCTACTGCTGGCGTCCGGGTCGCGCTGGCGGCGCCGGACACCTTCGGGGCGCTGCTGGCCATCGGGATCACCGCATGGCTGTGCCTCCAGGCGTTCATCAACATCGGCGTGGTCGTGGCCCTGCTGCCGATCACCGGGATCACGCTGCCGTTCATCAGTGCCGGCGGCTCATCCCTCATCATCAGCTTCGCGGCGGTCGGGATCCTGCTCTCGATATCGCGCGAGACGGTAGACAAGAGGACGTGGAACGACGATGCGACTGCTGATCGCGGCCGGGGGAACGGGGGGACACATCTACCCCGCGCTCGCCGTCGCTCGGTCGCTCCGCGCGCAAGCTGACGCGCCGGAGCTCGCCTGGCTGGGCGGCCACCGTGGTCTCGAGGCGAGCCTCGTGCCGGCGGCCGATATCCCGCTGCGCCGCTTGGCCGCCCGCTCGCTCCGAACGACCGAGGGCTGACGTCCACGCGGTGCTCGACCCGATGCGCCTCGGCGCGTCGGTCCCCCAGGCGACGGCGCACCTCGCCCGGTACCGCCCGTCGGCGATCTTCACGACCGGCGGCTACGTCGCGGTCCCGGTCCTGATGGCGGCCGCGGCGCTCCGCATCCCGGTCGTCATGTGGGACGGCAACGTCGTGCCCGGCCGCGCCGTGCGGGCGACAGCGCGGCTCGCGCCGGTCCTGACGGTCTCGTTCGAGGCGACCTGTCAGGCGCTCGCGCGGCCGGCGCCGGGCAAGCCCTGCTACGTCACCGGCACGCCCATCCGCGCCATCGCCGACATCGACCGCGAGGACGCCCGCGTCCGGATGGACGTCCCGGCCGGGCGAACGCGTCCTGCTGATCTTCGGCGGCTCGCAGGCCGTCCGCCGGTTCAACGCCGCGGTGGCCGAGGCGCTGCCGCGCCTCGTCGAACGGGTGACGGTCATCCACGTGACCGGCGAGGACGCGTACGCGGCGGCGCTCGCGGCTCGGGAGGCGCTGCCTGGCCGAGCTTCGCGGGCGCGGTACCGGCCGTACCCGTTCCTTCGCGACGAGATGCTGGCGGCGCTCGCGACGGCCGACCTGGTCGTCGGTCGCGCCGGCGCGTCGACGCTGGCCGAGGTGACCGCGCTCGGCCTGCCGATGGTCGTCGTCCCGTATCCGCATGCCTCCGGGCACCAGCGGGCCAACGCCGCCGTGCTCGCCGAGGCCGGCGCGGCGCGGATCGTCGAGGACGAGGCGTTCGATGCCGACGGCGCTGCTCGACGCGGCCACGCTTCTCGAGGATCCGACGCGGCACGTGATGATGTCCGCGGCCGCGCGGGCGATGGCCCGGCCTGGAGCCGCCGACGCGGTGGCGGAGCTGGTGATGGCGACCGCGACCCGCGCGACGCTGCCCGACCCCGCGGCGATCGAGCGGCTGGCTCGCGAGTGGCGCCCGATGACGGGCCGGCGCGGTCGTGATCGCGACGTTCGACGCCATCGCGATCGGCACCGACATCCAGCGACGGATCGGCGTCAAGACCTCGCGCGACGAGCCGCTCGCCCGGTTCACGACCATGCGCGTCGGGTGGTCCGGCCGACCTGTTCGCGACCGTCCACAACGCCCACGAGCTCCGGGCGCTGGTGCGTTTCGCGCGGACCCGCGAGCTGCCCCATTTCATCCTCGGCCGCGGCAGCGACCTCGTCATCGCCGATGCCGGCATCCGCGGCCTCGTGATCCAGGTCCGGGCCGAGGGCTCGCGGGTCGACGGCGAGCGCTACACCGCCGAGGCGGGCGTCCAGATGGCGCGCGCCGCGACCGAGACGCAGAAGGCCGGCCTGACCGGCCTCGAGTTCGGCCTCGCCATCCCGGGCACGGTCGGCGGTGCCGTCTGGGCCAACGCCGGCGCCCACGACGCGGACGTGGCGGCCGTCCTCGAATCGGCCCGTGTCCTCGCGCGCCGACGGCACCGAGGCGATCATGCCGGCGGCCGACCTGGCATTGGCCTACCGCGACAGCCGGTTCAAGCACGGCTCCTTCCGACGCCGCCGATGCCGCGCCCGCGACGTCATCGTCGATGCCACCTTCCGCCTGGCACCGGCCGATCCGGAGCGTCATCAAGGAGCGCCTCGACGACATCCGCCGCTGGCGACAGGCGCACCAGCCGCTCGGGCTGCCGTCGGCCGGCAGCGTGTTCCGCAACCCGGCGGGCGACTCGGCCGGCCGGCTCATCGACGAGGCCGGTCTCAAGGGTCTGCGGATCGGCGGCGCGGTCGTGTCCGAGAAGCACGCGAACTTCATCGTCAACGACCAGAAGGGGACGGCGGCCGACGTCCGGCGCCTCGCCGAGCGTGTCCGCGCCGAGGTGCGACGCCCGGACCGGCGTCACGCTCGATCTCGAGGTCGAGTTCGTCGGCGACTGGACCGGGTGGGAGGCGGCGGCGTGAGCCGACAGCGGTCGGCCGTCCGACGGCCCTCGGCCGCGCCCGCCGTCCGGCCGACGCAGACCCCAGTCGTCGTCCTCCTCGGTGGGCCGTCCGCGGAGCACGACGTCTCGGTCGTGTCGGGCACGGCCATCGCCGACGCGCTCCGCGACCTCGGCCACCCCGTCGACCAGATCCTCATCGACCTCGACGGCGCGCTGGTGGCGGCTCCCGGCCGACCACCGATCGCGACGACCGACCGGCCGCCGCCTACGACGACCCGGCGTCGCTCGGGGCCACCGGTCCATCCACGCGTCGGCGCCGCCATCGACGAGCTCGCCGCACGTCGCCCGGCGCCGGTCGTCGTGATCGCGCTGCACGGGCCGTTCGGCGAGGACGGCACGGTCCAGGCACTCCTCGAGGCCGCCGACCTCGCCTACACGGGGTCCGGGCGTGACCGCCTCTGCGATCGGCATGGACAAGGCCATCTTCAAGCGGCTCTGTCGCGGGATCGGCCTGCCCGTCGTCGACTGGCGTGGAGGTCACCGCCGCGCGCTGGGCGGCCAGCCCGCGACGACGTCCGCGCGCGAGCTGACCGCGTTCGCTGCAGGAGCCGGCGGCGGACGGCTGATGGTCAAGCCGGCCCGGCTCGGCAGCTCGGTCGGGATGACGCTGGTCCACGACGCCGTCCGAGATCGACGCCGCGCTCGAGGCTGCGTTCCGCCACGACACGCTCGCCCTCGCCGAGGCGTACCTGCCCGGCGCTCGCGACCTCGAGGTCTCGGTCCTCGGCAACGACCCAGCCCGGATCCAGCTGTTCGGTCCGGGCGAGATCGTGTCCGGCCACGAGTTCTACGACTACGCCGCGAAGTACACGGCGGGCCTGTCCGAGACCTCGACCCGTGCCGAGGTGACCGACCGCCAGCGCGCCACGATCCTCAAGATCGCCCGGGACGCGTACCGGGCGATCGGCGCCGAAGGGCTTCGCCCGCGTCGACTTCCTCGTCCAGGGTGAGGCCATCTACCTCTCCGAGATCAACACGATCCCGGGCTTCACCCCGATCAGCCTCTTCCCGACGCTGCCCGCCGAGGGCGGCCACTCGTTCGCCGACGTCTGCGCCTGGATCGTCGACCTCGCCATCGAGCGACACGCCGGCCGCGCCCGACGTCGCCTGACGCCAGCGGATCTGCCCCGATGAGCGGCCGACCCGTCGCCCGACGGTCGCGGACGCCGGTCCCGGCGCGTCGCGCTCGCTGGATCGGTGCGCCGCGCCTCGGCCGGGCTGTCGGCGACTCGCGCCGGGGCGGCGCTGGTGATGCTGCTCGCGGCGGTCGCGATCTACGGCGTCGGCGCGTCGTCGGCCTTCTCGTACGCCGACCTCCAGGTCTCGGGCGCGAGCCTGACCGACCAGGCCCGGATCGAGGACGCGCATGTCGGACGCCCGCGGCCAGAACCTGTTCGGGCTGCAGGACCGGTCCGCTCGAGGCCGCCCTGGCGCGGACTCACCGACGGTCGCCGACGCCAGCGTCGACGTCCGGCTGCCGGGACGCTCGCCGTGACGCATCCGCGAACGCGAGCCGCTCCTGATCTGGCAGATCGGTGCCCGGCGGTACGTCGCCGATGCCGACGGCGTCCTGTTCGCGCTGCTCCCGGACGATCCGCCGGCCTCGACCGAGGACCTGCCGGTCATCGACGATCAACGGGCATCGTCGGTCGGCCTGAGCGTCGGTCAGCGGCTGTCGCCGGTCGATCTCGACGCGGCGACCCGGCTGGCGTCGTTGCGAGCGACCGATGTCGGCAGCACGGCATCGAACCTCGGCGGTCGCTCGTCACCGACGAGAACGGGTTCGTCCTGCGGGCACGGCCGAACGGGCTGGTCGGCGGTCTTCGGCTTCTACACGCCGACCATTCGCACGACGGCGCTCATCCCCGGCCAGGTGCGCCTCCTCCGCAGCCTGCTGGCCGGCCGCGAGCCGACCGTCGAGCGCGTGGTGCTCGCGTCCGAGACCGACGGCACCTACGTCCCGCGGGCACCGCCGAAGCCGACGGCCGAAGCCCGTCGGTCGACGCCGTCGCCGAGGCCGACGACCAGGGCCGACACCGAAACCGACGCCGAAACCGACCCCGAGGCCGACGCCGAGCGACGACCGCCGCCGAGGCGCGACCGGCGCGCGTCCGCCGGCACCGCGCGCCACCGTCGGGAAGCCCGTCGCCGGAGCCCAGCCGGGCGTCGTGAGGTGGCGCGCGGGCCGTCCGTCGGGTAGCCTTGCCGAAACCACCAGAGCGAGGACGAACTCGACGTGCTGTTACCCCTGCTTGGGCTCCTCGTGGGCGTCCTTGCGGGTCTCGTCCTCAACGTCAACGTCGGCTTCGAGCTCAGCCGATATTCGGCGGTGGCGATCCTCGCCGCGCTCGATTCGGTCCTCGGAGCGGTCCGCGCCGAGCTCGATGGGGTCTACGACAATCGCATCTTCATCAGCGGGTTCCTCGTCAACGCGATCGTCGCGGTGCTGCTCACCTTCATCGGCGACCGGCTCGGCCTCGATCTCTACCTCGTGGCGCTCATCACCTTCGGCCTGCGCATCTTCGACAATGTCGCCCTCATCCGGCGTCATTTCCTGTAGGCCCTGACAGACGGAACGGAGACGGACGGACAGCGGTGGAACGAGAAGCGGTCCTGGTCGGCATCGACGTCGGCACGAGCAAGGTCTGCGCGCTCATCGGCGAGGTGAGCCGCGACGGCAAGCTGACGATCATGGGCCACGGCACCGTGCCCGCCTCCGGGCCTCAAGAAGGGCGTCGTCATCAACATCGACCAGACGGTCCACTCGATCGCCGGCGCGGTCGAGCACGCCGAACGGCTGTCCGGCTGGAAGATCGACCGGGCCTTCGTCGGCGTCGGCGGCCAGCACGTCGAGAGCCTCAACTCGCACGGCCAGGTCGCGGTCACCGCCCACCATCGCGAGGTCACCCGCGAGGACATCAACCGGGCGATCGAGGTCGCCCGCGCGGTGACGATCCCGTCGAACCGCGACGTGCTCCACGTCGAGCGCCGGGGCTTCACGGTCGACGGCCAGGAGGGCGTCAAGGACCCGCTCGGGATGAGCGCCCTCAAGCTCGAGGTCGAGACCCACATCGTCACGGCGTCGGCGACGGCCGTCCAGAACCTCGCCAAGTGCGTCGCCCAGGCGGGCGTCAAGATCGACGAGCTCGTCGTCGACGCGCTCGCCTCGGCCGAGGCCGTCCTGTCCGCGACGGAGAAGGAGCTCGGGGTCGCGGTCGCCGACATCGGTGCCGGCACGATCGACCTCGCCCTCTTCCAGGACGGCTCGCCGTTCCATACGCGGGTGCTCCCGGTCGGCGGCACGAATGTCACCAACGACGTCGCGATCGGGCTCAAGACGAGCCTCCAGGTCGCCGAGGACCTCAAGATCAAGCACGGGACGTGCGACCTGAAGGGCATCGTCGACGACGAGGAGATCAGCGTCTCGGTCCTCGGCGAGGACGCCGGGCGCACCGTCAGCCGGCTCGAGGTCTGCCAGATCATCGAAGCGCGGATGCGCGAGACCTTCGAGCTGATGCGCAACGAGATCCGGGCGGCCGGTGTCGGGATGCTGCCGGCCGGCGATCATCCTGACCGGTGGTGGCGCCCAGCTCGCCGGAGTCGCCGAGCTCGGTCGCGAGGTGCTCCAGATGCCGGTCCGGGTCGCTGCCCCGACCGGGATGAGCGGGCTCGTCGACACGCTCCTGAATCCCGCCTACAGCACCGCCGTCGGCCTGCTCGAGTGGGGCGCCACGAGTCTGGCCGCCGGCGAGCCGTCGCGCTACGACTCGGCGCCGGCGATGGGCGGTCTGGGACGCCTCCGGGACGCGTTGCGGAGCATCTTCCCGTAGAGACGCGGGAGCTGGCGTCCGGACCGGCGCTGGCCGGGGACTGTTCGACCTCACCGGCCAGTGCGCGCGCGTTCGTCGCTGACACGGCCGGCGACGCCGACGGGCTCCTCTCGATCTTCGTCCCGCACGCGACCGCGGGCCTCGTCGGTCGTCGAGATCGGCGCCGGGTCTCCGACGCGACCTGCTGGCGGCCCTCGACCGTCTCCTGCCGCGCGACGAGCGGCTGTACCGGCACGCCACGGCTCCCCGGGCCACGGCGCCGACCACGTGCCTCCCAGCTCCTCGCCCCGCCGTCGCTGACGGTGCCGAGTCGTGGCCTGGTCGGATGGCGCCTCGGACCTGGCAGATCGATCTGCCTGCTCGACCCGAACGCGAGGACAACCTCGGCGGTCCGGCGTACCGCTTCGAGGCCGTCGAGCCGTCGCTGGCTGCGGCTGCACTCGCGGTGTCGCAGACGCGCGCATCGGCCATGCGCCGTCCATGGCAGCGGTGCCGGCGTCCGACGCGAGTCCGGATGGCTCCGCGCGCCGCACGCAGCCACCTGCGCGGTCGCCAGGCGATCCAAGCCGGTACGTTCGGACGCATCTCGACGGCACAGACGCGAACCCTCTCGGCGGCTATACTTCGTACGCGATCTTCGGACCTGCCGAGCACCGGGAACGCGAGGGAGGGTCCGGCCTAATCAATCCGCTAAGCCCGACGGGGGCCCAGAGGAGAGAGGCCGATGCCGCTGCGTTCCGATTCAGAGAACTTCGCCCTGATCCGGGTCATCGGCGTGGGCGGCGGCGGCAGCAACGCCGTCAACCGGATGATCCGGGCGGAGATGATGGGCGTCGAGTTCATCGCCTGCAACACCGACGCGCAGGCGCTCCTTCAGGCCGACGCGCCACACAAGATCCGGATCGGCGACAAGATCACCCGGGGTCTGGGCGCGGGCGGCGACTCGAGCATCGGCGAGCGGGCGGCCGAGGAGGATTCGGAGAAGATCAGCCAGGCGCTGGTCGATTCGGACATGGTCTTCATCACCGCCGGACTCGGCGGCGGCACCGGCTCCGGCGCGGCCCCGGTCGTCGCCCAGATCGCCAAGGACGGCGGGGCGCTCACGATCGCGGTCGTGACCAAGCCGTTCGCCTTCGAGGGGGCGAAGCGCAAGCTCGTCGCGGAGAAGGCGGCCGAGGAGCTGAAGGCCCAGGTCGACACGCTCATCACGATCCCGAACGACCGGCTCAAGGACGTCGTCCAGAAGAACACGAGCATCCTCGACGCGTTCCGTGTCGTCGACGACGTGCTCCGCCAGGGCGTGCAGGGCATCAGCGACATCATCACGATGCCCGGGCTCATCAATCTCGACTTCGCCGATGTCCGCGCGATCATGAAGGACGCCGGGTCCGCGCTGATGGGCATCGGCCGGGCGTCGGGCGAGAACCGCGCGGTCGACGCGGCCCGCCAGGCGATCGCCAGCCCGCTCCTCGAGGTCGACATCGCGGGCGCCCAGGGGATCCTCTTCAACATCTCCGGTTCGTCCACGCTCAGCCTGTTCGAGGTCACCGAGGCGGCCGAGGAGATCCGCGCGGCCGCCGACCCCGAGGCCAACATCATCTTCGGCACGACCTTCAACGAGCGCCTCGGCGACGAGGTCATGATCACCGTCATCGCGACCGGGTTCGACGGCGGCACCCGCCGTCAGAACGCCCGGGCCGAGGCGACCGGTGTCATGGACCCGGCCGTCGCCGGTCGTCCGCCGCGAGCGCGACTTCCTCGAGGAGCTCCAGCGGGAACGGAACCAGGTCGATGGGCGGCAGCGTGTACGACGCACCGCGTCCGCGCGACGACGAGGCCGCCGCCGTCATGGTGGCGCCTCGGTCGCGTCGGCGAGCCTGCGCCGGCCAAGCGGCCGACGACGTACGACGCCGACGACCTCGAGATCCCGAGCTTCCTCCGCCGCAAGTGAGCCGGGCCGGCTCGCTGCCGGCCGTTCGAGGATGACCGACCCGGCGCGCGTCGACGCCTACCGCGCCGCGGCCGACCGGGTCCGGGCGCGCATCGCCGAAGCATGCGCGCCGAGCCGGCCGCGATCCCGACGGATGTCACGCTCGTCGCGGTCTCGAAGACGGTGCCCGCCGAGGCCCTCCGCGATGCGGTCGCGGCGGGCCTCGACCTGCTCGGCGAGAACCGCGTCCAGGAGGCGGCCGCGAAGGTCGCCTGAGGTGCCCGGCGCGCGCTGGCACCTCGTCGGGCCCGCTCCAGTCGAACAAGGCCCGCCGGGCAGTCGAGGTCTTCGAGGCCGTCCAGTCGGTCGATTCGGTCGAGCTCGGCGGCCGGCTGGCCGCGCTCGGCCGAGGAGCTCCGGCCCGGGACGCGCTACCCGATCCTGCTCCAGGTGAACGTCGACGACGATCCGACGAAGGCCGGTCTCGCACCGGACGCGGCTGGCCGACACGCGTCGCCCAGCTCGCCGACCATGCCGACGCTCGAGGTCCGGGGCCTGATGACGATCGGGCGGCTCGTCGACGAGCCCGAGGCGGCGCGGCCCACGTTCCGAGCGCCTCCGGAGCTGTCGGAGAGCCTTCGCGCGGGCGGCGCCTCCCTCGGTCCGGAGCTGTCGATGGGCATGACCGACGACTTCGAGGTGGCCATCGAGGAGGGCGCGACGATCGTCCGGATCGGACGCGCATTGTTCGGCGCCCGCGACGACGGGCACGATGGGTCGCATCGAGCGGCTCCCCGGCCGATCGCTGGTAGACTCGTGGCCGTGGCGGCCCTCCTCACCTTCGTCCAGTTCATCCTCATCGCGGTGTGGCTGCTCGTGCTCGGCCGGGTGCTGATGTCGTGGGTCGACCCCCAGGGACGGAACCCGGTGTCGACCCACCTGATCTCCCTGACCGAGCCGATCCTCGCCCCCGTCCGACGGCTGCTGCCGCGGAGAGGCGCCATCGACTGGTCGGGCTTCGTCGTCCTGATCGTCCTCGGCTTCCTCTGGCGCGCCTTCTGAGAACGTGGCTGTCGACGCCGTCCGGTTCGCCGTCCGACTCACTCCCCGATCCGTGGCTCGAACGCGTCGAAGGCGTGGTCGACGGGACGTTGAAGGTCCGGGTCATGGCGCCAGCGGTCGAAGGCGCCGCCAACAACGCGCTCGTCCGGGTGCTCGCCGACGCCCTGCGACATCCCGCGACGGGACGTTCGGATCGTCGCGGGTGCCGCGAGCCGCCAGAAGCTTGTCGTCATCGATGGCGTGCCGGCCGAGGTCGTCGTCGCCCAGTGGCCCGGCCTCAAGGTCTGAGTCTCGGTCCGGCCGACGTGGCCGACCGCGTCGCGGGCCCGTCGGGTCCGGCCGGTCCGATAGACTTCGCTCGCTGGACGCGACCGCCCGGGAGCGATCAGGAAGGGGAGATGGCCGAAGGACCCGACGCACCCGCCCCGAGTCCCGAAGCGCCGGCCGCCGAGAGCTGTCCCGGCGGCGCGTGACGGCATCGTGCGGCCGCCGGTCCTCGCCATCCGCTCGATCTCGAAGCGGTTCGATTCGACCCAGGCGCTCGATGGCGTGTCGCTCGACCTCCACGCCCGGCGAGATCCACGCCCTCCTCGGCGAGAACGGCGCCGGCAAGTCGACGCTGATCAAGATCATGACCGGCGTCGAGCAGCCCGACTCCGGCGAGATCCTGCTCGACGGCCAGCCGGTCCGGATCGGCAGCGCTCTCGATGGCCAGGCCCTCGGGATCGCCGCGATCTACCAGGAGCCGATGGTCTTCCCGGACCTCTCGGTCGCCGAGAACGTCTTCATCTCGCATCGCGACCGCGGCCGCATTCGTCGACCGGCGGCGGATGGGCCGTGACGCCCAGGCCGTGCTTCGAGAGGCTCGGCGTCCGTCTCGACGTCGACGATCCGGCGCGTGGCCTGACCCCGGCCGAGCAGCAGACCCTCGAGATCGCCAAGGCGATCTCGCTCAAGGTCCGCGTCCTGATCATGGACGAGCCGACGGCGTCGCTCTCGGCCCACGAAGCCGAGCGCCTCTTCCGGATCATCCGGTCGCTCCGCGCCGACGGCGTCGCGATCCTGTTCATCTCGCACCGGATGGAAGAGGTCTTCGAGATCGCCGACCGGGTCACGGTCCTGCGCGACGGCCGCTGGATCTCGACGCGTCCGACCGGCGAGGCGACGGCCGACACGGCGATCCGCGACATGGTCGGCAGACCGCTCGAGCAGCTGTTCATCGCGGACGCCGACCGAACCCGGGCCGGTGGTGCTCGAGGTCCGCGACCTCGGACGCGAAGGCGCCTTCTCCGGCGTCTCGTTCTCGGTCCGGGCCGGCGAGGTCGCTCGGCTTCGCCGGACTCGTCGGCGCGCGACGGACCGACGTCGGCCTGGCCCTGTTCGGGATCGCTCCCGCCGACACCGGCGAGATCCGGATCGACGACCAGGCGGTCACGATCCGGAGTCCCGCGAGGCGCTCGCGCCACGGCATCGCCTACACGACCGAGGACCGCCACGACCTCGGGCTGATCTTCCCCCAGTCGATCGCGGCGAACATCTCGCTGCCGACGCTGTCGCGCTACCTCGAACCGCTTCGGGATCGTCCAGCGGCGCGACGAGGAGGCGACGGCGGCCGCATTCAAGGAGCGGCTCAAGATCCGTGCCGCGTCGGTCAAGGCGCCGGTGTCGACGCTGTCGGGCGGCAACCAGCAGAAGATCGTCCTGAGCAAGTGGCTCAACACGCGGCCCCGCGTGCTGATCCTCGACGAGCCGACCCGCGGCATCGACGTCCGCTCGAAGGCCGAGGTCCACCAGATGATCGATGAGCTCGCCCACGAGGGCATGGCGATCATCCTCATCAGCTCCGACATGCCCGAGGTGCTCGCCACCAGCGACCGCATCGTCGTCATGCGCGAAGGCCGGCTGATGACGATCCTCGACCGCGACCGAGGCGACCCAGGAGCGGGTCCTGACCGCGGCGATGGGCCGCGAGTCGGACCCGATCGGACGTCGGCGAGGCGCCGACGCCCGCATGACCCGGCTGCTGCGGTACGTCCGCCCCGAACAGCTCCGCGAGCTGATCCTCGTCGTGATCATCCTCGCGGTCGCCGTCTTCTTCGCGACCCAGATCCCGGACTACCTGTCCGGCCGGACGTTCACCCGGGTCAGCACGAGCGTCGCCGTCGTCGCGGTCGTGGCCGTCGGCCAGACGCTTGTCGTCCTCACCCGCAACATCGACCTGTCGGTCGGCTCCATCGTCGGCGTCGTCGCCTACACGTCGGGGACGCTCCTGACCAACGATCCCGACCATGTCGCCGGCCCTCGTCATCGCGATCGCCCTCGGCATCGGCGCCGGTGCTCGGCTCGATCAACGGCCTCCTCGTCGCGTACGGCCGGGTGCCCGGCGATCGTCACGACCCTGGGCACGCTTGCGATCTACCGCGTCGCTGCTCATCGAGCTCGCCGGCGCGAAGACCGTCACCACCGATGCGCTGCCGGCCTGGCTGCTCGATGTCCCGGCGACGGCGCTGGTCTCGATCGGCGAGATCGATCTTCGTCCGCTCGTGGTCGTCGCGCTGCTGGTCGTCGCCGATCTTCCAGCTCGGGCTTCGCTATCTGCCGTACGGCCGGCGCCTGTTCGCGATCGGCTCCAACCCCGACGCCGCGCAGGTGGCCGGCTTCCGCGTCCAGCGCGACGTGTTCATGGCGTACGTGCTGTGCGGCGCCCTGGCCGGCCTCGGCGGGTTCATGTTCCTTGCCCGGTTCGGCAACATCACGGTCGTCGCCGGTCAGGGCCTCGAGCTCCAGGTCGTCGCCGCGGTCGTGGTCGGTGGCGTCAACATCTTCGGTGGCGTCGGCTCGGTCGTCGGGGCGCTCCTCGGCGCGACGCTGATCGACCTGCTCCAGCAGAGCCTCATCCGCTGGCTCGGCGTCAGCCAGTTCCTGCAGGACGCGCTCCTCGGGCTGCTGATCCTGCTCGCGGTCGCGTCCGACAAGATCATCCTCGGCAGGCTGCGGGTCACTACATCCGCGGCCGGCGCGAGCGCGACGCGCGGGCCGCCGCAGCGCGCCGACAGCCGGCGAGTCCGCCGCGTGACCCGCGACATCCTGCGCCGGCTGCAGACCTGGGAAGGCCTCCTGCTGGTCATCCTGATCGTGGTCGTCGTCTACAACGCGGCCGCTGTCCCGGGCTACCTCGGGCATCCAGAACCAGATCAACCTCTTCGAGCTCAGCGTCGAGAAGGCGATCGTCGTCCTGGCGATGACGTTCGTGATCGTCAGCGCCGAGATCGACCTGTCCGTCGCGTCGGCGATGGGGCTCGCGGCCGTGCTCGTCGCGTGGCTGCCGGGCATGGGCGTGCCGTTCGAGGTCGGGATCGTCATCGCCCTCGCGGTCGGTGCGCTGTGCGGGCTCTTCAACGGCTACTGGATCGCGATCGTCGGGCTGCCGTCGCTCGCCGTGACGCTTGCCACGCTCATCGGCTTCCGCGGCCTGGCACGGCTGCTGATCGAGGACCGCTCGGTCGGCGGCTTTCCGGACTGGTTCAACCGCCTCGGCCAGGAACCGATCCTCGGACCGTTCCCGCTGGCGATCCTCATCTTCGTCGGCCTCGTCGTCGTCTCGATGATCGTGCTCGGCCACTCGGGGTTCGGTCGCTACGTCTACGTCGTCGGGAGCAGCGCCCGGGTCGCCCGGTTCTCGGGCGTTCGGGTCGAGCGGATCCGGCTGGTCATCTTCACGATGAGCGGGTTCATCGCCGCCCTTGCCGGCATCCTGCTCGCGGCCCGGCTGGGGGCCGTCCGCGGCAGCACCGCCGAGGGCTTCGAGCTCGACATCATCACGATGGTCCTGCTCGGCGGCGTCAGCATCTTCGGCGGCAAGGGCTCGATGACCGGCGTCATCCTGTCGATCCTGCTGATCCTCAACCTCCGCAACGGCCTCGGGCCTCGCGAACGTGACCGGGAACACCCAGACCGGCGTCGTCGGGCTGTTGCTGATCCTGTCGGTGCTGCTGCCGAACCTCGTGTCGGTCGGGCGCCGCCGATTCCGTCGCGGCGTGGCCGCCGCTGCGACGGCTCGGTTCGCCGCCGGATCGAGCTGAGGCGCAGCGGTCGCGCGACGCGTATTGCTTTTCCTGTACGATCGGGCGGCTTTGGCCCCGCTTCGGGTGGCCTCGCCCCATCTTGGCCAGGCTTCGGAGGAGGACATGGGATGCGGTCCAAGTACAGCACATCGTTGACCCTGCTCGCGGCCATCGTGTTCGTGACCGGGTGCAGCTCATCGAGCGGCGGGTCGCCGTCGGCTGCGGCGTCGGTCGCCGCCAGCGCGGCGGCACCGTCGGTCGCGGCCTCCGCGGCGGCGACATCGGCGGCGCCCAGCGCGTCGACCGAGGCGAGCGCGTCGGCGTCGTCGTCGGCATCGGCCTCGGCGTCCGCGTCAGGCGTCGGCCTCGGCTCGGGCGGCCCGGCGGTCAAGGCGACACCGGGCCAGAGCGTCAAGATGATGCTGCTGCCCAAGTTCCTCGGCATCCTGCCGTTCGACCAGGCGAACAAGGGCGCGACCGAAGCGGCGACCGAGCTCAAGAACCCCGAGAAGCTGTCGTTCGTCGGCCCGACCGCTGAGAACAGCGTCGCCGGGCCAGATCGAGTTCATGACCAACGCCCCGACCCAGGGGATGAAGGCCGTGATGATGTCGAACAACGCCGGTGACCAGATCGCACCGGCCGCCGAGGCCGCCCAGAAGGCCGGCACCAAGGTCGTGACCTGGGACTCGCCGATCCCGTCGGCGAAGGGCGAGACCGTCTTCGTCGCGCAGGTCGATTTCAACTCGATCGGCATCGGTCATGGCCGACATGGCGCTCTCGATCATGGGTGCCGGACGGTGGCAACTTCGCGATCCTGTCCGCATCACCCGACGCCGCGAATCAGAACGCCTGGATCAAGGCGCTCAACGAATCGCTCAAGGATCCGAAGTACGCCAAGCTCAAGCTGGTCGACACCGTCTACGGCGACGACCAGTCCGAGAAGAGCTACAACCAGGCGCTCGCCCTCGTCGACAAGTACAAGGATCTCAAGGTCATCATGTCGCCGACGACCGTCGGCATCGCCGCGGCCGCCAAGGCGATGCAGGACGAGAAGCTGTGCGACAAGGTCAAGGTCTCCGGCCTCGGCCTGCCGAGCGAGATGGTGTCGTACACGATGAACGGCTGCGCGCCGCAGTTCGCGCTGTGGAGCTTCGTCGACCTCGGGTACCTGACGTACTACACGACGTACATGATCGCGACCGGCGCGATCAAGGGCGAGGTCGGCGAGACGTTCGAGGCCGGCCGGATGGGCACGTACACGATCGAGAAGGACCCGACCCGCGACGCCGGCAATCGTGTCCTGATGGGCAAGTTCAAGGTCTACGACAAGACCAACGTCGAGGCCGAGGCCCAGTAAGGGGGCCTACTCCTGGAGCGCCGCCCGGGCGAAGGCGCACCAGCCCTGTCCAACGCCCCGCTGATCGTTTCGGGCCCGCCGCTGGCGGGCCCGATCCGTTTGGACGGCGTGTGTCGACTCGCCCCCTCGCTGCGCAGCCCGAGCTTGCCCGCCGACGGCCGTGCACCCGCCGCGCGGGATCAAGTCTCGCCATATATCAGCGTGGCTCGTGTTATGCGAGGTCCGTCAGGCCGGAAACGCCAACTCCCTGCCAGACAGCAACCACAGTCGTATTAGCGCCCTCCGAGTGCGTTGGAACCGCTTGCAGCGGCCGTCGGCGGACCAGCGGTCTCGCCGAACACTAGCCCCAGTCGTATCTGGCAAGAGGATCGGCCGCCGGCGACCGGCTTCGGCGATCGTTGCCGCCCGAGGTGGGCTGAGGGTATGATCGTCCGGTCTCGTTCGGCATCCATGCGGTGCCGAGAGTTCCTCGGGCGATTGGCTCAGTCGGTTAGAGCGCGCGGTTCACATCCGCGAGGTCACTGGTTCGAATCCAGTATCGCCCACCACCCACCTGTCGACGCGGCATATGTGCCCGCCGTGGAGACTGTCGAACGGCTCGCCTTGGGCGTGAAAACCGGTCGCTTCAACTTGCGATCACGTGCGTCGGCCCTCGCGGCGATCGTTCGCGAGACCGCCCCTAGCGTTCCTCGTCGAGCCAGCCCTGGCGCCCGGCCAGGTGGACGAGGGCGGTCCGGCTCGTGACGTCGTAGCGGTCGAACATCCGGCGCAGCTGGCTCTCGACCGTCTTGATCCGCAGGTCCAGTCGCTCGGCGATCTCCGCGTTCGGGAGTCCTTCGGCGACGAGGGTGAGGACCTGCATCTCGCGTGAGGTCGGGAGCCGAAGCGCGTCGCTTGCCGCCTGGCGCGCCGCAGGCGGGAAGGCGGTGTGGCCAGCCGACACGGCGTGCAGGGCTGCGACGATCTGGTCGCCGGTCGCCATCTTCGACAGATAGCCTCGGGCGCCGAGCTCGACGGCCCGGAGGTGGTAGCTCGGATACCAGTACGCGCTGAGGATGATGAACGCCGGGTCCCGCTCGCTCGATCCGATCAGGTCGAGGCCATCGCCATCGGCCAGCCGTATGTCGCACAGAACGATGTCCGGCGCCGCTTCGGTGATGAGCCGGCGGGCTGAGCGCACGTCGCCGGCGGCTCCGACCACGGTCACACCGGGCGAATCGGAGAGCAGGGCCGACAAGCCTTCGGCCAACGCCGGGTGATCCTCGACGATCGCGACGCGGATCACGGTCGCGGTTGGGCGGCGCGACGCCGGCCGCCGCCCGGTCGGGCGGGGCCCGTCCCGTGCTCGACCTCGGCATCACTCGCCGAGGCGCTGCGTGCGTCGGCCGCCGGCGCGCTCGAAGCCCGCTGCCGTCGTGCGTGTCAGGCGACTCGGCCGCTCCCGCGGGCGGCGCTTCCGCCTCGGCCGCCGCGGGGTCGGCCGCCTTCCGCCGTCTCGGCCGCTTCCGCGGGCTCGGCCCCTTCGGTCGCCTCGGTCGCGCGCCCCGCGAGCGGCAGCCGGACCGTCATGACGGTGCCGTCTCGCTGCCGAGACGTCGCCGAGATCCGGCCGCCATGGGCCGTCACGATCTCCCGAGCGACGAACAGGCCGAGCCCCAACCCTGCACGAGCCTGCGGTTCGCCGAGGCGCTTGTACGGCTCGAAGATCGTCTTGATATCAGTCGCCGCGATGCCCGGTCCGTGGTCGCGGACGACGACCTTCGCGTGGTGATCCTCGGTGCTGACGGCGATATCGATCGTGGCCGTCTCGGGCGCATGCTCGATGGCGTTTATCAGCAGGTTCACTACCACCTGTTCGAGGCGGGCGGGATCGGCCCAGACGAGGATCGGCCTGCGTCGACCCGTCACTTGGATCGGCGGGGCCGCCGGGAGCACCTTGGCAACGTCGACCGCCGACCCGACGACCGCGGCGAGATCGACTGCCTCGAATTCGAGCTCCATCTGGCCCGTCTGGATCCGCGAGACGTCGAGCAGTCGCTCGATGAGCGTCGAGAGCCGCTGGCTCTGTTCCATCCCGCGGCTCGCATACGCCGCCGCGCCTTCGACGTCGCCCGAAGCCAGGTGACGCTCGACGAGCTGGAGGTAGTTGTGGATCGCCGCGGTCGGCGTCTTGAGCTCATGGCCAGCGGACGCCATCAAACGCTCGAGGCTGAGCCGCATCGTCCGCTCGGAAACGTCGCGGATGGCGACGACGCCTCCCCACGTGCGGTCCTTCGTGGTCAACGGCTCGCGCGACGGCCTCGAACCAGCGCCTGGTCCCGTCTGGCTGCGCTCACGGCGAACTCCATCCGGAACCGTTCGCCTCGGGCGGCCCGCTGCTGGGGCCAGTCGTCCGGCGGGATCGGCAGCCCGGCAAGATCTTCCGGCTCGAAGGCGGCGCCAGCTTCGCCGAACACTCGGTCGTAGGCCGTGTTCGTGACGATCGTCTGTCCGCCACGATCGACGGCGAGGACGGCGTCGCCGAGACTCGAAAGGACGGATTCGAGCCGGCTGTGCTCCTCTTCGCGGCGCCTTCGCTGCTCTTCGAGTGCGTCGGTCTGGAGGTGCAGGTCCGTCGGTTCGAGCCGCCAGCTCGTCGTTGGCCGTGCGCAGCTCGTCGACGCTCGCGGTCAGCTCCTCGTTGAGCGTCTCGAGCTCCTCGTTGGTCGCCTGGGCCTCCTCGTTGAGGGTCTCGACCTCCTCGCGGCCGGCCTGGGCCTCCTCGCTCGACTGGAGCATCGCCTGGTTCGCGAGGCGAAGCTGGGCGACGAGCGCGGTCACCTCGTCGTTCGCGTCGTGGAGGTGACGGTTGACCGTCGCCGCCCGCTCGAGCCGGCGCTCCGTCTCCTCGGCCGTTCGTCGCGCGGCTTCGGTCGCCGTGACGTCGCTGACCTCGATGACGGCGCCGGCAGCGCCGCTCGATTCCTGCGACGTACGGTCGGACAGGACCTGGACGAACCGCGAGCCGACCGTCCCGACCTCCAACGGCTCGACCTCGAACACGGCGCTGGACGTCTCGCCGTTGATCGGCGGCATCGATCGCCGTCCGGACCGGCGTCGAGGGGAGGGACTCGGCGAGATGGATGAAGTCCTGGTCGAACCCGAGCCCATGGATCCCGAGGATCCGCCGCGCCGCGGTGTTGATCCGGATGATGTCGTAGCGCCGGTCGACGACGACGATGCCGATCGTGAGGTCGAGAAGAAGACCTTCCGCGCCCGCCGACAGGTCCGCCGAGACCCGTGCGTGGCGCTGGGTGGACCGGATCGCGGTGTCCAGGGGAAGGTCGGCAGGTGCGTGGCGGCCGGTGAGGCGGGATGCGCGACAGCGGAAGCGGGATCGACGCCCGCGACACGCCGGAAGATCCGCATCCGGCCGGGCTCCTCGCGGTACGGTCCGGGCAGCGGGGCTGACGGTCTCGGACGGACCAAGGACCAGGTATCCGCCTTCACGGAGCGAGTAGGCGAACGTCTCGAGCGTCGAGCGCTGCATCGGGACGGCGAAATAGATGAGGACGTTCCGGCACAGGACGAGATCGATCCGCGGGAATGGCGCCCGCCCGCCGAGATCGTGCTCACCGAAGATGACCGCCGACCGGAGCGGCTTGCCGACCTCGTACCCGTTGTCGGTCTCGCACGAAGTAGCGGTCACGGATCGCCTGTCGGCACGTTCTGGATCGCGGTCTCGGCGTAGAGGCCACGGCGGGCGAAGGCGACGGCACCGCGATCGATGTCCGTCGCGAAGACGCGCAACTCGACGGCGGGTCCGCCATCGTCGCATCGCCTCGATGGCGCAGATCGCCAGCGAATAGGCCTCCTCGCCCGTGGCACAGCCCGCCGACCACAACCGGAGTTGCTGCCCGGTCCGACGAGCCTCCTCGATGAGGACCGGGCAGGACCTTGCGTCTGGAGGTGGGCGAAGACTGCCGGGTCCCGGAAGAACTCGGTGACCTTGATCAGGAGACTGCTCAACAGCCGGGCGTATTCCTCGGGATCGCTCTCGAGGCGGTGTCGGTAGGCATCGATGGAGGTGTCGCCGTTCGCGACCATCCGGCCGCGAAGCCGTCGAAGGATCGTCGCCGGCTTGTACGTGCTGAAGTCGGCACCGCCGTTGTCGTGGACCCAGCTCGAGCAGTGAGCGGAACTCACGCGCATCGGCGCCGCTCGGCGTCCGGCCGTCCGTCGCGAGGATCTCGGCGAGCGACGTCCCCATCGAATTCGAGGTCGGCGGTCACGTCCACGAGCAGCGGCGAGATCGAGCGCGGCATCGACGGGAACATCGCCGTCGCCGGATTCTCGATGACGACGAGGCCGCCGGCTTCCTTGACATGCCACGCACCGGCCGAGCCGTCGCTGCCGCTGCCGGTCAGGATGACGGCGACGAGCCCGGGTCCATAGGCGGTGGCAGCCGTCTCGAGGACGCGGTCGACCGACGGCGCGACCGACCCGCTCTCGGCCGGTCGGAGAAGGATCGTGTGATCGACGATCTCCACGAGCCGGTTGCTCGGGATCACGAAGATCACGCCGTCCTCGAGCTTTTCGCCGTGCTCGGCGGTCCGGACCGGGAGGGTCGAGTGCCGGTGGAGGATGTCGCCGAGGTGGCTCGGGCGTCGGGGATCGAGGTGCTGGGCGACGATGATCGGCGCCGGGAAGTCCGTCGGCAGCCGCGAGACGACCCGCGAGAGCGCCTCGATGCCACCGGCCGATGAGCCGATGACGACCAGCTGCGAACCGCTGACGCTCGCCTTGCTCACGTTCCGCATTCTATGCCGCGCCACTGACCGGGCGTGGCACGGACGTCGTGCGGGATTTCATCCTCGCGAGCAAACCGTCGTCGACTCGGCATCCTGCAGTGGCAGGTCCTGTGGGTCGATCCGGTGCCCCTCCCCCTGGGAGTCGGAATCCTCGCCGATCTGCAAGCCCCTCGCCGGGGAAGCATGTCCGTTCGGCGAGGGGCTTCACTTTGCCCGGTAGACGTCTGCCTGAGCGGTCGAGGCGGATGGAGCAGCGCGAGCCGCTCCGCGCCCGAGTCTGTCATCGATGCCAGGCCGTCACGCCTTCGCGAGGCCGAGCGTCACACGCACGACAGGACGCGATCCATATCCGCGCAGAAGCCCTCGGTCCTCCCCCGGGGGCTTCTTCGTGCCCGGTCTCGATCGGTTGTCGAGGTTCAGTCCGCCCTCGCCAACCGCCGCAGGACCGCCGGCAGGATCCCGCCGGCGCTGGTAGTACTCGACGTCGATCGGCCCATCGAGGCGCGCGATCGCCGAGAACCGCCGCTCGGCGCCGTCGTCGCTGCGGGCCGTGACCGTGACCGTCTGGCGAGGCGTCGGCCCTGACCCGAGCCCCGCGACCGAATACGTCTCCCGGCCTGTCAGGCCGAAGCGTCGAGGCGCTCTCGCCCGGGACGAACTGGAGCGGCAGGATGCCCATCCCGACGAGGTTCGCCCGGTGGATCCGCTCGTAGCTCTCGGCGATGACGACCCTGACGCCGAGAAGCGCGGGGCCCTTCGCCGCCCAGTCGCGCGACGAGCCTGATGCCGTACTCGCGTCCGGCGATGACGGCCAGCGGCACGCCTTCGTCGGCGTACCGCATCGCGACGTCGTAGATGAACCCCTCGTCGCCTGACGGCAGGTGGATCGTGTACGGACCTTCCTTGCCATCCGCGAGGCGGTTGCGCAGCCTGATGTTGGCGAAGGTGCCGCGCATCATGACCTCGTGGTGGCCGCGACGGGCGCCGTACGAGTTGAACTCGAGCGGTGCCGACGCCGTGGGCTCTGGAGCCACTGACCGGCGGGCGACGCGGGAGCGATCGATCCGGCCGGCGAGATGTGGTCGGTCGTCACCGAGTCGCCGAGGACGGCCAGGACTCGCAGGCCGTCGAGGTCGCCGACGGCGCCGGGCGTCGCGGTCATGCCCTCGAAGAACGGCGGCTTGGCGATGTAGGTCGAGTCCTCTTCCCAGGCGTAGCGATCGCCCTCGGGGATCGGCAGCGCTCGCCAGCGGTCGTCGCCGTCGAACACGGTCGCGTAGGTCCGCCGGAACAGCTCCGGATCGATCGAATGCACGGATGACGGCCCGGATCTCGTCCGGGTCAGGCCAGACATCGGCGAGGAAGACCGGCCGCGCCGTCGCTGCCCGGTGCCGAGCGGCTCCGTCGTGAGGTCGATGTCGACGCGGCCGGCCAGCGCGAAGGCGACGACCAGCGGTGGCGACGCGAGGTAGCTGGCCCGAGCGAGCGGGTGGATGCGGCCTTCGAAGTTGCGGTTGCCGGACAGGACCGCGGCGACCACGAGATCGTTCGCCTCGACCGCGGTCGCGACGGCCGTGTCGAGCGGTCCCGAGTTGCCGATGCACGTCGTGCAGCCGTAGCCGGCCAGGGCGAAGCCGAGCGTCTCGAGCGGTGCCATCAGCCCGGCCGCCTCGAGGTAGCCGGTCACGGCCCTCGACCCGGGTGCCAGCGACGTCTTGACCGCCGGTCCGACGCGGAGCCCGCGGGCAACCGCGTTACGTGCCAGCAGGCCTGCGCCGACCATCACGGTCGGGTTCGACGTGTTCGTGCATGAGGTGATCGCGGCGATCGCCACGGCGCCCGTGCGGATCGTCGCCGGCGTCGCCGTCGAGATCGAGTGGGATCGTCCCGGTACGCCCGCCGATCGACAGGCGGCGCGTCCTCGACGATCGGATCGACGGCCGGCGCGGCGTCCGATGCGGCATCTCCGGACGCGAATGACGGCGCATCCGACGCCGGGAACGAGCTCGCCGAGGCGTCCTCGACGAGGCCGTCACCTGGGACCGGGATCTCGCCGTCGAGGTCGGCGAGATGTCGCTTCGAGCCCGTTCGGGAAGTTCGTCCGGAAGTTGTCGCGGAGGGCCACGAGCGGCACGCGGTCCTGCGGCCGGCGCGGTCCAGCGACCGACGGGTCGACCGACGCCGAGGTCCAGCTCGAGCGTCTCGTCGAAGTCGGGCCCGTGTCCGGCTTCGCGCCACAGCCCCTGTTCGCGTCGCATACCGCTTCGACGAGCGCCAGTCGTTCAGCGGAGCGGCCGGTCAGTCGCAGGTACGCGATCGTCTCGTCGTCGATCGGGAAGAGGGTCGAGGTCGCCCCGAACTCCGGGCTCATGTTGCTGATCGTCGTCCGGTCGGCGAGCGAGAGCCCGGCGAGGCCGTCGCCGGCGAACTCGACGAACTTCCCGACGACACCGTGCGCCCGCAGCATCTCGGTCACGACGAGGACGAGGTCGGTGGCCGTGGAGCCGCGCGGCAGCGCAGCCGCGCAGCCGGACGCCGACGACGTGGGGCATCGGCTGGTAGAGCGGCTGGCCGAGCAGCACCGCCTCCGCCTCGATACCGCCGACGCCGTAGCCGAGCACGCCGAGGCCGTTGACCATCGTCGTGTGGGAGTCGGTCCCGACGACCGTGTCCGGGAAGGCGACCCGCCCGCCGTCGCCGTCCTCGCGGTCGGCGACGACCGTCGCGATGAACTCGAGGTTGACCTGGTGGACGATCCCGGTGCCGGGCGGCACGACGCGGAGGTCGCGGAACGCCGTCTGGGCCCAGCGCAGGAGCTGGTAGCGCTCGCCGTTGCGGTCGTACTCGCGCTCGACGTTGAAGGCGAACGCGCCCGGCGTCCCGAACCGGTCGACCTGGACCGAGTGATCGATGACGAGATCGGCGGGGACGAGCGGGTTGACCCGGCCGGGTCGCCGCCGAGGTCGGCCATCGCGTCGCGCATCACGGCGAGATCGACGACCGCCGGAACGCCGGTGAAGTCCTGGAGGAGCACCCGCGACGGCATGAACGGGATCTCGGCCTCGGCCGCGACGCCCGGTCGCCACGACGCGAGGGTCTGCACGTCGTCGGCCGTGACGACGCCGCGACCCGCGTTGCGAAGCAGGTTTTCGAGCAGGATCTTGACCGTGACCGGCGCCGAACGGAGGTCGATCTGGTCGGCGACGGCATCGAGCCGGTAGAAGTCCGGCAGGCCCGGGCCGAGCGGCGCGCGGGCGCCGAATGGGTCGATCCGGACAACGCGTCGGTCCTCGCTGGCTCGCTACACTCGAAGGGTGGAAGCGTACCGAGCCGCGCTCCGGGCTGCGCCCGACGACGCGTGAAGGCCTGGCGCGACCTCGCCGGCGACGATCGCCGAGCGCGAGCGCGAGCATGCCGAGACCGAGGCGGCCATCGAAGCCGCCGGCATCGACCTCGATCCCGTCCCGCCCGGCTTCCATCGCCACGGCGACGAGACGCATCCGAGCGACCACGACCATCCCCACGTCCACTCGGCGCCCGGCGAGCCACCGATCATCGGCATCGTGGGTGCCGGCGCCGTCGGGACGGCCCTCGGCGTCGCGCTGACCCGTGGCGGCTGGCCCATCCACGCGGTTGCCAGTCGCGATCCGGGCCGGCGCGAACGGTTCCGCTGCGCTGGTCGACGTCAACCGCGCCTTCGCCGAGCCCGAGGCCATGCTCGACGAGGTCGAGCTCATCGTCCTCGCGGTGCCCGACGACGCGATCGCGCCGCTCGCGCGGTCGCTCCGGATGTACAGCGGCCAGGCGATGATCCACACGAGCGGCGCGCTCGGCGCCGAGGTCCTCGTCGCCGGCGATGGCGGCCGGCACCCAGATCGGGGCCTTCCATCCATTGGTCGCCTTTGCCGACACGGAACGGGCGGTCGCCGCGCTGCACGGCGCGACCGTCGCGATCGAGGGTGACGACCAGCTGGCCGACCTGCTCGCGCGGATGGCCGAGGCCATCGGCGCGACCGCCGTCCGGCTCGCTCCCGGGTTCGAAGTCGGCCTATCACGCGGCCGCGGTCCTTGCCGCCGGTGGCTTCGTCGCGCTCCTCGACGCGATCGCCGAGCTCGGTCGCGTGGCCGGCCTCGACGAGGCGGGCTCGCTGGCGATCTACGGACCGCTCATCGAGGGCACGCTCGGTAACGCCCGCGCCCTCGGGATCCGGGCCGCGCTCACTGGACCGATGACCCGCGGCGATCTCGGGACGCTGCGCTCGCACCTCGACACGCTGCCGACGTCACGCGCCGGGCGTTCTCGGGCTGTACGTCGCTGCCGCGCGACGTGAGATCGACCTGGCCGAAGGACGCGGCGCGCTACTGTCGCCGGTGGACGCCTCGACGATGCGGCCGGTCCTTGATGAGGCGCTTGCAAGCCCTGCCTGAACCGGTACCATAGTCGTCCCATGGACCACAGCATCGCGGCCAAGTACGCGGCACGTCCGGCTGCGCGATTCGTCCGTCCCTCGACTCGCTTCCGCGAGCGCCGGCTCGGGCTTCGGCCGTCCGGAACGTTCAAGGCGCCCGGGGTTCGCGCGACCGTCCTGCACGGCCCCGCGGTCGCCCCGGTGACGCAGCTGCGTGCAGGCTGGCGTGCCATCAAGCCGGCAGCCATCCGCCGATCCGCCGGCGGTCGGCCCCGGCCGCTCGTCGTCATGGCGTGGTCCCGTTCCGGGCGCGCAGGGACGGCACGTCGATCGGGCGCCGCATCGGCGCCGTGGCCCGCCTGAGGTCGGCGACCGCCACTTCCGCGGGCGGCATCGTCGTCCGATTCGACTCCGAAGGCCCGTGGCTCGTGGTGGGAAGTCGACGCCGCGATCGCGACACCCGGACGTGGACACTCCCCAAGGGCACTCCGACCGCAGGCGAGACGCGCGAGCAGACAGCCCTGCGCGAGGTCGCCGAGGAGACCGGCCTCGAGGTCCGCATCACAGGCCCGCTCGACTCCATCGAGTACTGGTTCGTCCAATCGGGGACGCGGTTCCACAAGACGGTCCACTACTTCCTCATGGAACCGATCGGCGGCGACCTTGCCCGCTGCATGACCACGAGTTCGAGGAGGTCCGCTGGATCCGCTTCAGCGAGGCGCCGGCGATGCTGACCTTCGAGACCGAGCGGGCGCTCGTGGCCCGCGCCGCCCGGCATGCTCGCGGGCTCGTCGCAGGCCGACGCCGGCACGCGCCCGCGACGGACGACTCCCGAGCATCGCCGCTCGAGGCGCACGTGACGGACGAGGTCGACGGACGACGATCGCCGAAACGCCGCTCGTCGATGTCCACCGTTCACTCGGTGCGCGGCTGATCGAGTTCGGTGGCTGGCTGATGCCCGTCCAGTACACGCTCGATCCTCGAGGAGCATCGTGCGGTCCGCCAGCCGGGCCGGCCTGTTCGATCTGTCGCACATGGGCGAGCTGTACGTCGACGGCCCCGAGGCAGGTCGCGGCCCTCGCCGCGGCGCTCGATCGGACCCGCCGGCGCTCGCGGTCGGGCGAGCGCAGTACTCGATGATCTGCACGCCCGACGGCGGCGTCATCGACGACCTGATCGTCTACCGGCTCGCGGACGAGCAGTTCCTCGTCGTCGCGAACGCCGGGAACGCCCCGGTCGTATCGGACACGCTGGTCGAGCGACTCGAGGGCTTCCGGGCGATCCTCGACGACCGCTCGCTCGCGACGGGGCTGCTCGCCGTCCAGGGGCCGCGCGCCAGGGAGGTCCTGTCGCCGTTCACCGACGTCGATCTGGCGGGCCTGCGCTACTACGCCGCGATGCCGAGGGCACGGTCGCCGGCGTTCCGGCGCTCGTGGCGCGGACCGGCTACACCGGCGAGGACGGGTTCGAGATCTTCGTCGAGACGAGCGAGACCGTCCGGCTCTGGGAGATCCTGCTCGACGCCGTCCGGGCTGCCGACGGGCTCCCGGTCGGACTTGGTGCGCCCGCGACACGCTTGCGGCTCGAGGCGGGGATGCCGCTCTACGGCAACGAGCTCGACCGCGACACGACGCCGTACGACGCCGGGCTCGGTCGCGTCGTCAAGCTCGACAAGCCGGGCGACTTCGTGGGACGCGAGGCGCTCGAGCGCGTCGCCCGCGAGGGCGCCACGAAGCGGCTCGTCGGACTCATCGTCGAGGGGCGTGGCATCGCCCGGCACGGCCACCCCGTCTGGACCGGCGAGCGGCGGCTCGGCGTCGTCACCAGCGGGACGCAGTCGCCGACCCTCGGTGTGCCGATCGCGATGGCGTACGTCGCACCGGACGCCGTCGAGCCGGGTACCGTTGTCGACGTCGAGATCCGCGAGGCCCGCGTCCCGGCCCGGATCACCATCGCTGCCGTTCTATCGGAGGGCTGTCTGAGCGATGGTGCCGACCGCGCTGCACTACACCAAGGACCATGAATGGGTCCGCGTCGACGGCGAGAACGCCACCGTCGGGATCACGGCATACGCCGCCGACCAGCTCGGCGACATCGTGTTCGTCGAGCTGCCCGACGTCGGCCGCGAGCTGGAGGCGTGCGCCGCGTTCGGTGTCGTCGAGTCGGTCAAGGCCGTCAGCGACCTCTTCGCGCCGATCGGCGGCGAGGTCATCGAGACGAATCGAGCGCTCACGGCGAGCCCGGAGCTCGTCAACAGCGACCCGTACGATGACGGCTGGATGATCCGGATCCGGATGGCCGACCAGGGTCAGCTGGGCGAGCTGCTCGACGCCGAGGCCTACGACGCCCTGATCGCGGCAGGCTGACGGCCGTGCCGTACGGGCCGCACACCGCCGACGACCGCGAGCACATGCTTCAGGACGCTCGGCCTCGACATCGGTCGACGAGCTGTTCGAGGACATCCCGGTCGAGCTTCGCGCGTCGTCGCTCGACCTGCCGCCGCCCGAGCCCGAGCTCGAGCTCGCCGCTCGGCTGCGAGGCCTCGCCGCGCGGAACCGGACCGACCTCGTGTCGTTCCTCGGCGCGGGCGTCTACCGCCACTGGAGCCCGCCGGCCGTGGACCAGATCCTGCTCCGTGGCGAGTGGTACACGGCCTACACGCCGTACCAGCCGGAGATCAGCCAGGGGACGCTCCAGAGCATCTACGAGTACGAGTCGCTCCTCGGCCGAGCTCGTCGACCTCGACGTCGTGTCGGCGTCCCACTACGACGGTGCCGCCGCCACGGCCGAAGCGGCGCTCATGACCTGCCGCGCGACCCGGCGCGACCGGGTGCTCGTTTCGCGCGGCGTCCATCCGCACTATCGGCAGACGCTCCAGACGTACTTCTCGGGCGGGCTCGTCCTCGACGAGATCCCGCTCGTCGACCGAGGGTGACGCCGCAGGCACGACGGACCTCGAGGCGCTCGAGGAGATGCTTGCCGATCGCGACGCGCCGGTCGCGGGCGTGATCGCGGCTCAGCCCGAACTTCTTCGGCCTGCTCGAGCCGATGCCCGAGATCGGTCGCCTGGCGCACGCCGCCGGTGCACTGTTCGTGGCCGTCATCGAGCCGGTGAGCCTCGCGGTGCTCGCCCCGCCCGGGGCGTACGGCGCCGATATCGCGGCCGGCGAGGGCCAGCCGCTCGGCATCGCGCCGAGCTTTGGCGGTCCGTACCTCGGCATCCTCGCCTCCACCGACGCCCTCGTCCGCCAGATCCCGGGTCGTCTCGTCGGCATGACGACCGACCTCGACGGGAAGCGGGCGTTCGTCATGACGATGCGTGCCCGTGAGCAGGACATCCGCCGCGACAAGGCAGCGAGCAACATCTGCACGAACCAGGCACTTCTCGCGCTCGCCGCGTCGATCTATCTCGCCACGATCGGTCCCCACGGCCTGCGAGACGTCGCCGCGCTCGGCGCGGCGCGCGCCGCGGAGCTCGAGGCGGCCCTCGCCGAGGTCGGTGTCAGGCGGCTGCACGCCGGGCCGTACCTCAACGAGTTCGTCGTGTCCGTGCCGGACGCGCCCGCGGTCCATCGGCGGCTGATGGACGAGGGGTTCCTCGCCGGACTGGTCCTCGCCGACGCCGAGCCGTTCGATCCGAGCCTGTCCGACGGCCTGCTGCTCTGCGCGACGGAGGTCACCACGAGCGACGAGATCGCCCGCTTCGCCGGGCGATCGCCGACGTCATCGCCGAGATGACGCCGCTGGCCGGAGCGGCGCGATGAGCGTCGTCGGATCGCGTCTCCAGCCGACGCTCTTCGAGCGAAGCCGGCCCGGCCGTGGTGGCGGCAAGATCCCGCATCCGCCAAAGGACGCCCTCGACCGGATCCCGAACGACTGCGCTGCGCGAGACGCCGCCGGCGCTCCCCGAGATGAACGAGCCGGACGTCGTCCGCCACTACGTCAACCTGTCGCACCTGAACTACGCGGTCGACACCGGGTTCTACCCGCTCGGCTCGTGCACGATGAAGTTCAATCCCGAAGCTCAACGAATGGGCCGCTCGCCTGCGCGGCTTTGCGGAGCTCCATCCGCTGACGCCCGACGAGGCGGCCCAGGGCAGCCTCCAGCTGCTGTGGGAGCTCGAAGGCGCGCTCGCCGAGATCTCGGGGATGCGAGCCGTGACGCTGCAGCCCGCGGCCGGCGCCCAGGGCGAGCTGACCGGGATCCTGATGATCCGTGCCTACCATCGGTCGCGCGGCGACACGGCGCGCGACGAGGTCCTCGTCCCGGACTCGAGCCACGGCACGAACCCCGCCACCGCGTCGATGGCCGGGTACCGGACCATCACCGTCCAGTCGGCCCCGGACGGCGGCGTCGACCTCGACGCGTTCCGGGCGGCGCTCGGACCGCGCTCCGCGGCCGTGATGATCACGAACCCGTCGACGCTCGGCCTGTTCGAGTCGCGGATCGGCGAGCTGCCTCGAGGCGGTCCACGACGTCGGCGCCCTCGCGTACATGGACGGCGCCAACCTGAACGCGATCATGGGCCGGTTCAAGCCGGGCGAGGCCGGCTTCGACGTCATGCATTTCAACGTCCACAAGACGTTCTCGACGCCCCACGGCGGCGGCGGTCCGGGAGCCGGCCCGGTCGGGGTGGGGGAGACGCTCCTGCCGTTCCTGCCCGAGCCGCGCGTCCTTCGCGGTGACGACGGCACCTTCCGCCTGGAGCGGATCGGCGAGCGGTCCGACCTCGATCGGGCGGATGCGGAGCTTCGTCGGCAACACCGGTGTCCTCGTCCGCGCCTACGCCTACATCCGCGCGCACGGCGCATCCGGGTCTGCGCGAGGTCAGCGACGACGCGGTCCTGGCCGCGAACTACCTGATGCACCGGATCGCGGGCGACCTACGACATCCCGTACGACCGGGCCTGCAAGCACGAGTTCGTCGCGTCGGCCGCGTCGATCAAGAAGCGGACCGGCGTCCGGACCCTCGACATCGCCAAGCGCCTCATCGACAAGGGCTTCCACCCGCCGACGATCTACTTCCCGCTGATCGTCGAGGAGGGCATGCTGATCGAGCCGACCGAGACCGAATCGGTCGAGACGCTCGACGCATTCGCCGACGCGCTGATCGCGATCGCCGCCGAGGCCGAGGCCGAGCCGGACCTCGTGACGGGCGCTCCGCACGACGCGCCCGTGCGCCGGCTCGACGAGGTGACCGCCGCCCGCCAGCCGAACCTGCGCTGGCGTCCGATGGCCGGTGCCGAGATGCCGTGTCCCGATTGAGATCCGACGTTTCGGATTCGATGAACGCAAACGGATTTGACGTCCGGGACGACTGCGGCAATGATGTGCGCGTTCTGACGCCTGCGGCCCGTTTGCATGGTCTCGCGGCGCGTCGTGGGCACGTCGGCGCGGACGATTTGGGAGGATCGTCGGCCTCGTGCCAAATGACCACGCACGCTGGGAGAGACGCGGGAGGTACATCGTCGCCGACAGTTGAGCGACACGCGCCCCGTCGGTCGAGCTGCCCGGACGCCATGGATGGTGCCCGGACGACCGACACCCGGACGTCGCGGCGAGGAGGCCGTGACGCCGGTCACCCGTGAAAGGATGGCCAGATGTTCGTAAAGAAACGACTAATCGGGATCCTCGGGACGGTGGCGATCGTCGCCGCCGCCTGCGGCACGTTCGACCACGTCGACCGCTCCGAGTGCGGCAGCGCCGAGCGCCGCCGCGAGCACAGCCGCGAGTGCGGCTGCCAGCGCCGAGACCCCGAGCGCGCTCCGCGAGCGCCTCCGCCAGCGGCGAGGCATCGCCGAGCGCGGCCGCCTCCGCCTCCGCTTCCGCGGCCGCGGTCGACCTCGCCGATGACCAGACCCTCCGCGTCACCCTCGGCGCAGAGGATCCGGCGACGCTTGATCCCGAGCAAGGCATCGACGAGCACCGACATCGGCGTGCTCCATGCCCTGAACCGGGGCCTGATCTACTTCGACAAGGACCTGAAGCCTCGTCCCGTCGCTCGCCGAGGACCTCCCGACCATCTCGTCGACGGCCTGACGTACACCTTCAAGCTCCGCGACGCCAAGTACAGCAATGGCGACCCGATCGTCGCGGACGACCTCGTCTTCGCCTGGAAGCGCGAGCTCGACCCGCGCACCGCCGCGTCCTATCAGGCGTTCATGGGTGACGTCGTCGGTGCCGACAAGCTCATCGCGCATGACCGGCGAGACGCCGGCTCCGTCGGACGCCGACATCGAGGCGGCCCTCAAGAACGTCGGCGTGTCGGCTCCGGATCCCAAGACCTTCGTCGTCAAGCTGACCCACCCGACCGGCTACTTCCTCGACATCGTCGCCCTCTGGGTGGCGGCGCCGATCCAGGAGAAGTGGGTCAAGACCCCGAACTTCACCGAGGCCGCGAACTACGTCAGCTCCGGCCCGTTCATGATGAAGTCGTGGACCCACCAGGCCGAGATCGTCCTGGTCCCGAACCCGAACTGGTACGGCCAGAAGCCGACCCTGACCACGATCCACTACGCGATCGGTGGCGACCCGACGGCCAACCAGGCGTCGTTCGAGGCCGGTGAGCTCGACATGCTGGCGGCGAACCCGTCCGACGTGCCGCGCATCAAGGCCGACGCCACGCTCGGCCCGCTCGTCGTGACGCAGCCGACCCTCACCATGGACTACTGGGGCTTCGACACCTCGTCTGAGACCACCTACAAGGGCCAGCCGCACAAGCCGGGCCCGACCGCCAACAAGCACTTCCGCCGCGCCCTGTCGATGGCCATCGACAAGGACACCATGATGGCAGACCGTCTACGGCGGCCAGGGCATGGTCGCCGGTAGCCCGATCCCGCCCGGCATGCCCGGCCACCAGGCACGACATCGGGCTCAAGTACGACGTCGACGGCGCCAAGAAGGAGCTGGACCAGGCGCTCACCGAGCTTGGCTACAAGGACGTCAGCGAAGTCCCGACCCTGTCGTTCGGCTTCAACACCAACGCCGGTCACGAGATCACCTCTGCGTACATGCAGGAGCAGTGGAGCAAGAACCTCGGCATCAAGAGCGAGCTGAAGGGCGTGACCTTCGACACGTTCGTCGTCGAGCGCCCCAAGCTCGTCTACTCGATCGCCCGTAACGCCTGGGGCGCGGACTATCCGCACCCGGACAACTTCCTGCGCGCGCTGTTCGGCAGCAAGAGCGGCAACAACGACGAGGGGTACAACAGCCCCGCGTTCGACGACCTCGTCGCCAAGGCCGGCGCCGAGACCGACGCCGACCAAGGCCGACGCCCTCTACAACCAGGCCCAGGAGCTCCTCGTCGAGGACGCCCCGGCGGTCTTCACCCGCTGGCGCGTCAGCAACTACGAGGTTCGCCCGTGGGTCAAGGGAGTCACCGGCACCGGCCAGGACTCCGTCGTCATCGGCGACCTGTTCTACGAGAACATCAGCATCGCGAAGCACTAGGAGCGCACCGCTCCTCGTTCGTCACGTGGGTGGGACGACACCGCGTCCCACCCCGCGACCCGGCCCCTCGATCGCTACGCTGGAGGGCCCGGGTCGCGTAAGGGCAACTCGCTACGCCAATCGTCCAGGAGCAGACCGAGGACCGAGATGATCAGGTACTTCGTCCGCCGACTGTTGTGGATCATCCCGGTCCTGTTCGTGGTCACCGCGCTCACGTTCCTGCTCATGCAGTCCGTCCCCGGCGGGCCATGGGCTCGCGAGAAGGCGCTGCCGCAGGGCACGGTCGACCGCCTGAACCAGAAGTACGGTCTCGACCAGCCCGGTCTACATCCAGTACGCGACGCTGGGTCGGGAACCTGGCTCCAGGGCAACCTCGGACCGTCCTACAAGTACACCGACCGGACCGTCAACGACATCGTCGCCGACGGCATCTGGACGACGGTCCAGCTCGGGCTGATGGCCTTCTTCCTGGCGGTCGCCGTCGGCATCCCGCTCGGCATCTTCGCCGCCCTCGGGCACAACCGATGGCCCGACTACTTATCGACCGGCGATCTCCATCATCGGCATCGCCATGCCCAGTTTCGTGCTGGCGATCCTGCTGGTCGTGTTCTTCGGGGTGACCCTCAAATGGTTACCGACCGGCGGCTGGAAGGGCCCCGAGACGTGGATCCTCCCGGCGATCGCGCTGGCCGGCTTTCCGATCGCGGTCATCGCCCGGTACACCAGGGCGTCGATGCTCGAGGTCACCCGCAAGGACTACATCCGGACCGCCCACAGCAAGGGCGTCGGCGGCCGTGACGTGGTGTCGCGGCACATGATCCGCAACGCGCTGATCCCGGTGGTGACGATCCTCGGCCCGACCCTCGCGTTCCTCGTCACCGGTTCGTTCATCATCGAGTCGATCTTCGGTATCCCGGGCATCGGCCGCTACTACATCACCTCGATCGGCCAGCACGACTACGGCGTGCTGATGGCGATGACCATCCTGTACGCCTTCGTGGTGGCGTTCCTCAACCTCGTGGTCGATGTGCTGTACGCCTACATCGACCCGCGCATCCGCTACAGCTAGGAGCTCGACGATGGCGACGGAGACCCTGCGCGGCACAGTCGTCGCAGCCGAGGCCTGCGACCGGACTGTGGCGCGACGCATTCGGGCGGCTGCGCAAGAACCGCCTCGCGATGGTCGGCCTGATCGCGGTGATCTTCCTGATGCTTCATCGCGATCTTCGGGCCGTACCTCGCGCCGTATCCGTACCACGCAGCAGGACCTCCAGGCGATCATCCAGAACGGCGGCCGGCCGCTGCCGCCGCTGAGCCCGGGCCACCTGCTCGGCACCGACCAGATCGGCCGTGACCTGCTCAGCCGCCTGATGGACGGCGCCCGGATCAGCATGACGCGTCGCGATCGTCGTCCAGATCGTCGTCCTCCTGATCGGCGTCCCGGTCGGGGCGCTGGCCGGCTGGTTCGGCGGCCGCACTCGACAACGTCCTGATGCGCTTCACCGACGTCATGTACGCCTTCCCGGACCTGCTGTTCATCATCCTGCTCTCGGTCGCCTTCCGCGAGACGCCGTTCGGCCAGGCGATGGACGGCCTCCTCCTCGTGTTCGTCGCGATCGGCCTGACGAGCTGGGTGACGGTCGCCCGGCTGGTTCGCGGCCAGATGCTGGCGCTCAAGGAGACCGAATTCGTCGAGGCGGCGCGGGCGATCGGCGTGTCCGACCGCACGGATCGTGACCAAGCACCTGCTGCCCAACGGGATGGGCCCGATCATCGTCGCCGTCACGCTCGGCATCCCGGCGGCCGTCCTCGCCGAGGCGACCCTCGCCTACATCGGCATCGGCGTCCAGGCGCCGCGGGCGTCGTGGGGCAGCCTCGTCGCCGAGGGCCAGAAGGTCCTCCGCTCGGACCCGCACCTCGTGGTCTTCCCGGCGATCTGCATCGCCATCGCCCTGATCAGCTTCACGTTCCTCGGAGACGGTCTCCGCGACGCCCTCGATCCGAAGCTGAAGGGAAAGCAGTAGCTTGACCGATGCGCAGGAGGACGTCCCAGCCCTCGAGCGCGCGACCATCATCGAGGTGACGCCGGGCGGCCTCGAGGAAGCGCACCGAGACGCGCATCGAGCGAGCGGGACTCGTCGCGAGCAGAAGGCCGACATGCTGCTCAAGGTCCGCGGCCTGTCGACCCACTTCTTCACGCCCGACGGCGTCGTGCGGGCGGTCGACGACGTGAGCTTCGACGTCGGCTACGGCGAGACGCTCGGCCTCGTCGGTGAATCGGGCTGCGGCAAGAGCGTGTCCGCGCTGTCGATCGCCCGGCTCGTCCCGAACCCGCCGGGCAGGATCGTCGCGGGCTCGGTCGTCTTCGACGGCATCGACGTGCTGAAGCTCAACGACGACGGCATCCGCAAGCTGCGCGGCAAGGAGATCGGGTTCATCTTCCAGGACCCGCTCACGAGCCTGAACCCGACGCTGACGATCGGCTACCAGATCGCCGAGGCGATCCGCGAGCACATGGGCCTGTCCGAGAAGGCCTCCAAGGACCGGGTCGTCGAGCTGCTCTCGAAGGTCGGCATCCCGCGGGCACGCGAGCGCCTGAACGACTACCCGTTCCAGTTCTCGGGCGGCATGCGCCAGCGCGTGATGATCGCGATCGCGCTGTCGTGCGACCCGAAGCTCATCCTCGCCGACGAGCCGACGACGGCGCTCGACGTGACGATCCAGGCGCAGATCCTCGAGCTCATCCAGACGCTCTCGGACGAGTTCGGGACGGCCGTGCTGATGATCACCCACGACCTCGGGATCGCCGCCGGGCATGTGCGACCGCGTCAACGTGATGTACGCCGGCCGGATCGTCGAGACCGGGACCGTCGACGAGCTCTTCGAGAAGCCCCAGATGCCGTACGCCTGGGGCCTGCTCGACTCGCTGCCGCAGCTCGACGACGTGCGCGGCGAGAAGCTGCGAACGATCGAGGGCATGCCGCCGCTCCTCATCAACCCGCCGGATGCCTGCCGGTTCCACCCGCGCTGCCCGTACGCCCGGGACATCTGCCGTGAACGACGAGCCCGAGCTCACCCCGCGGGGCAACGACCGCCACCTCGCGCGCTGCTGGGCGACCGAGCCCGGTGGGTGGATCGCATGACCGCGCCGACTGCGCAACCGGCGCCGACGCCGGCGAGGACACCGCGGACATCATCGAGGTCGAGGACCTCAAGGTCTACTTCCCGATCCGGGCGGGGATCTTCCAGCACGGAGATCGGGACCGTCAAGGCGGTCGACGGCATCTCCTTCACGATCCGTCGCGGCGAGACGCTCGGCCTGGTGGGCGAGTCGGGCTGCGGCAAGAGCACGACCGGCCGGGCGCTCATCCGGCTCCGCGACCCGTCGGGCGGGGTCGTGCGATTCGACGGTGTCGACCTGACGATCGCTCAAGCCCGACGCGCTGCGCCGGATGCGGCGGCGGATGCAGATCATCTTCCAGGACCCGTACGGCTCGCTCGATCCGCGGATGACCGTCGGCGCGACGATCGCCGAACCGCTCGAGACCCACAACCTCGCCTCGGGCGAGGCGAAGCGCGACCGGATCGCGGACCTGCTCCGGATCGTCGGCCTCGACCCGGCGTACGTCAGCCGCTATCCGCACGAGTTCTCGGGCGGTCAGCGCCAGCGCATCGGCGTCGCCCGGGCGCTCGCGGTCGAGCCCGAGTTCATCGTCTGCGACGAGCCGATCTCGGCGCTCGACGTGTCGATCCAGGGCCAGGTCCTCAACCTGCTGACCGACCTGCGCGAGCGGCTCGGGCTGACATACCTGTTCATCGCCCACGACCTGTCGGTGGTCAAGCACATCAGCGACCGGGTCGCGGTGATGTACCTCGGCAAGATCGTCGAGATCGGGCCGCCGGACGAGATGTACGCGGCGCCGGGCCATCCGTACACCCGCGCCCTCCTGTCCGCCGTCCCGGTGCCGGATCCGGTCGCCGAGCGCAAGCGCCGCCGGGTCATCCTCAAGGGCGACGTGCCGAGCCCGGTCAACCCGCCGTCGGGCTGCCGGTTCCACACCCGCTGCTGGCTGTACGAGCGGCTCGGCCAGCCCGAGCAGTGCCGGACGGTCGACCCGGAGCTGCGGGTCCTCGCGGGCGAGCAGGCCGTCGCGTGCCACTTCGCCGAGGAGGCGCTCAAGACCGACGTCGGGATCGCCCATCTTGGCGAGGAACGGGCCCGGCGCGGGACGCCGGCAGCCGCGCTGGCGCTCCTCGCCGCAGAGCCGCAAAGCCGCCGAGCCCGTCCTCGAGGCGCCGGCGCGCTCGAACAGACGGCGTCCTCGATCGAGGAAGCCACCGACGTCCCGATGCCCGAGGCGGATGTTCTACACCGACGACAGCGAACGGCGGGGCGGCGAGAAGCCGTAGGCGGTTCAGGCGTGGCCTGGGACGTCCCGTGCCGCGGCCGGGCGTTGGCGGCGTGTGCCGTCGACGCGGGTGGCCGAGTCGCCGAGTCAGACCGGCCTGGAAGCGGCCCCAGGTCGTTCGTCTTGGGCGGCGCCATCGCGCCCGAACCCCGGAAGTGGCACGCGACGAGGTGGTCGCCCTCGCTTGGCAGCAGCGGTGGGACGGCCTCGGCGCAGATCGCCGGCGAGTCGAGCTGCTCGCGCAGCGGGCAGCGCGGATGGAAGCGGCAGCCGGTCGGCGGGTTGACCGGGCTCGGCACGTCGCCCTTGAGGATGACCCGCTGTCGGCGCATCGTCGGGATCGGGCACCGGGATCGCCGACATGAGCGCCTGGGTGTAGGGGTGCTCCTGGTGCTGGAACAGGGCCCGACGGTCGGCCAGCTCGGCGACTCGGCCGAGGTACATCACCGCGACCCGGTCGCTGATGTGCTCGACGACGCCCATGTTGTGGGCGACGAAGAGGTACGTCAGGCCGAGCTCGCGCTGCAGCTGCTTGAGCAGGTTCAGGACCTGGGCCTGGATCGACACGTCGAGCGCCGACACCGGCTCGTCGCAGACGACGAGGTCCGGTTCGAGGACGAGCGCCCGGGCGATCCCGATCCGCTGGCGCTGCCCGCCCGAGAACTCGTGCGGATAGCGCCGGGCGTGGTACGACGCGAGCCCGACGAGGTCCATCATCCGGCTGACCTTGTCGCGCCGTTCGGTCGCGTTCCCGAGGCCGTGGATCCGGAGGCCTTCGCCGATGCTGTCGGCGATCGGCGTCCGCGGGTCGAGGCTCGAGTACGGGTCCTGGAAGATGATCTGCATCCGCCGGCGGTACGGCTTGAGGGCGGCGCCCTTCAGCGTCGTGAGCTCGACGCCGTCGAAGCGGATCGAGCCCGACGTCGGCTCGATGAGGCGCAGCAGCAGGCGCCCGACGGTCGTCTTGCCGCAGCCCGACTCGCCGACGAGGCCGAGCGTCTCGCCGCGCCGGATGTCGAGGTCGACGCCGTCGACGGCCTGGACCATGCCGATCGTCCGCTGGAGGATGCCGCCGCGGATCGGGAAGTGCTTGACGAGGTCGCGGACCTGGACGAGCGGCTCGCCGGCGGTGGGCGCCGGCGTCGGGGATCCGGCGGTCGCCGGTCACGGCGGCCGGATCGCGCGGTGCGATCGGCGGCCCGGCGTCGCCCGTCGGGGTCGGTGCCGCCGTCACGTGATCAGCTCGGGCGCCCTCGGTGCCGGCGCCGGCCGTCTCGACGCGCTCGCCGTCTCGGGCCGCGGCATCAGCTGGCCGCGGGCGTCGTGGTACACCCAGCACCGGACGTCATGGTCGGGCGAGGCCGGCAGCAGCGCCGGATGGACCTCCAGCGAGATCGCGAGGTCCTCCTCGACCCGGGTCAGGCAGCGCGGCGCGAAGCGGCAGCCCTTCGGCAGGTCGATGAGGTTCGGGACGTTGCCGGGGATGACCGCGAGCTCCTCGCGGACGTCGCCGACGACCGGGATCGAGCCGATGAGCCCCCGGGTGTACGGATGGAGCGGCGTCCGGAAGAGCGACTCGACGTCGGTCTGCTCGACGATCTCGCCGGCGTACATCACCGCGACCCGGTCGCACATCTCGGCGACGACGCCGAGGTCGTGGGTGATGAGGATGATCGCCGTCCCGGTCTCGTCGCGGAGGTTCCGCATCAGGTCGAGGATCTGGGCCTGGATCGTGACGTCGAGGGCGGTCGTCGGCTCGTCGGCGATCAGCAGCTCGGGCTCGCAGGCGAGCGCCATCGCGATCATCACCCGCTGGGCCATCCCGCCCGACATCTCGTGCGGGTATGACTTGAGGCGGCGCTTCGGGTCCGGGATGCCGACCATCCGCAGCAGCTCGAGCGCTCGCGCCTCGGCGGCCTTGCCCTTCATGTTGCGGTGGATCCGAGGATCTCCTCGATCTGCGCGCCGACCTCCCAGACCGGGTTGAGCGACGAGGTCGGCTGCTGGAAGATCATCGAGATCCGGTCGCCGCGGATCTTGCGCATCTCCTCGGCCGAGACCTTCAGCAGGTCCCTGCCGTCGAAGATGACCTCGCCGGCCTCGATCCGGCCGGGCTTCGCGACGAGCCGCATGATCGACAGGCTGGTCACGCTCTTGCCGCAGCCCGACTCGCCGACGAGACCCATGATCTCGCCGCGGTCGACGTGGAAGTCGATGCCGTCGACCGCGCGGACGACGCCGTCGCGGGTGTAGAACGACGTCCGCAGGCCGCGGACCTCGAGCAGCGGCCGGTCGGTGCGCTGCGCGCCTGGGCCGGCGCGCCGAGGCGGGAACGATCTCCTCGATGATCGTCTCGTCGAGGGACGGCCCCAGCGTGTCGAGCGGCGTGGGCGTCTCGGTCGGGACGATCTCGGTCACCGGTTCAGCCGCGGGTCGAGTGCGTCGCGGAGTCCGTCGCCGAGCAGGTTGAAGGCGAGCACGGTCAGGGTGATCGCGATGCCCGGCGCGAGGATCATCCACGGGGCGCTGAACAGCTGGTTGCGCTCGAGGCCGATCATCGAGCCCCACTCGGGCCGCTGGATGTCGCCGGTGACGCCGACGAACGCCAGGGCCGCGATCTCGAGGACCGCGCCGCCGATGCCGAGCGTCCCGGTCACGACGAGCGGCGTGATCGAGTTCGGCATGATCCGCCGGAAGAGGACGCCGTAGGTCGACTCGCCGAGCGCCCGCGACGCCGTCACGTAGTCGTTCTCCTTCGACGACAGCACCGACGCCCGCGCGACGCGCGCGTACACGGGGATCGCGACGATGCCGATCGCGATGAGCGCGTTGATCAGGCTCGGTCCGGCGGCGGTGACGATGATGATCGCGAGCAGCAGCGACGGGAAGGCGAGGACGACGTCCATCAGCCGCATGACGATGTTGTCGCGTCCAGCCCGACATGTAGCCGGCGAGCGCGCCGATGGTCGAGCCGACGAAGATCGCGAAGCCGATCGCCGCGAGCCCGATGACGAGCGACGTTCGCGCTCCGAAGACGACCCGGCTGAACACGTCGCGGAAGTTGCTGTCGGTCCCGAGGATGTGCTGCGGGCTCGTCGGCCGGGCAGCCGAGCAGGTGGATGCACGGCGCCGCGCGGGCCGTGACCCCGGCCTCGGCGCCGAGCAGCGACTCGGTCGGGTCGTGGGTCGCGATCTGGTCGGCGAAGACCGCCGTGAGGACGAGGAAGTCCGAGGATGATCAGGCCGAAGACCGCCGATCGCTGGCGGAGGACGTTCCGGGCGGTGTCGCGCCAGAGGCTCGACGAGCGAGGTCGCGCGGCGGCTCCCGGTTCGACGGCTACCTGGTCGGCCGCGGCCTGGCTGAGGGATGTGTTCATCGCAGACGCACCCGTGGGTCGAGGAAGCCGTACGAGATGTCGACGACGAGGTTGATCACGACGTAGATGACCGCGATCAGCAGCGTGAACCCCTGGATCACGACGTAGTCGCGGCCGGTGATCGCCTCGTACAGCGAGCGGCCGACGCCGGCCAGGTTGAAGACCGTCTCGGTCAGGACGGCGCCCGACAGCAGCGCGCCGAGCTGGAGCCCGATGATCGTCACGACCGGGCAGCAGCGCGTTCCGGGCCGCGTGGCGGAGGACGACGCTCCGCTCGCCGAGACCCTTGGCCCGGGCGGTTCGGACGTAGTCCTGGCCGAGCACCTCGAGCAGGCTCGAGCGGGTGATCCGGGCGATGATCGCCAGCGGGATCGTGCCGAGCGCGATGGCCGGCAGGATCAGGTGGCGGAACGAGTCGACCATCGCGCCCCATTGGCCCGTGATGAACGACGTGAAGATGTAGAAGCCGGAGAGGAAGTCGAGGATCGCCCGTCGGCGGTCCCGATCAGGTCCTGAAGGCCCCACACGGCCACGAGCGGTGCGACGGTGACGCCCGAGCTCAGCCGGCCGGATGGCGGCAGCGAGAACGGCGTGTCCTTCAGGACGATCGCGAACAGGAAGGCCAGCAGCAGCCCGAGGACGAAGACCGGCATCGACACGCCGAAGTTCGCGAAGACCATCGTGCCGACGTCGGTCTTCGAGTTGTGCCGGACACGCCGAGATGAGCCCGAGCGGGACGCCGACGCGTGACCGCGAAGATCATCGCCAGGATCGTCAGCTCGATGGTGGTCGGCAGGCGCTCGATGAGCAGCTCGCGTCACCGGGCGCGGAGTGCTTGATCGAGACGCCGAGGTCGCCGCTGCGCGAGCTGCTGGAGATAGCTGACGAACTGGACCGGGATCGGCTGGTCGAGCCCGTAGCGGTGGATGAAGTCGTTGCAGACCGCGTCGGTCGCGCGTTCGCCGAGGACCGCCCGGCAGGGATCGCCCGGGACGAGCCGGGCGAGCGCGAACACGATGAAGACGATCCCCAGCAGGACGGGGATCGTGACGAGCACGCGGCGGACGATGAACTGCGTCATCGATGCTGCGTCATCCAGGCCGGATCGGTGCGGCGATAGACAGTGGGGGCGCCGCAGATGCGACGCCCCCGATCGGTTCCGGTTCCCTTCGCGTTGCGGACGGAACTCCTAGCTGGCCGGCGGGTTGAGGAAGCCGCCCCAGAGGCCGGGCCAGTAGTCGAACGAGCTGGCGCGGCCCTTGTGGAGCGGATGCTTGGTGTCCCACTGGAGCGCGTAGCTGAGCGACGACGTCGTTGGCGTCGAGCGTCGCGCCGTCATGGAACTTCACGCCGTCGCGGAGCTTGCAGGTCCAGGTCTTGGAGTCGGCGCTCGCCGTGCACTCGGTGGCGAGGGCCGGCACGGAGTCGGCGCCCTCGTAGCGATAGAGCGCCTCGTTGGTCTGCTCGCACGCGCGGAGGCTCTCGCCGTCCGACTCGTCGGCGCAGAAGAGGCTGAGCGGCTCGGCGTTCTGCTCGAACACGATGGTCGGCCGGTCGGCCGGCCTGCATCCGGGCGAAGCTGCTCGCCGCCGAAGACCGACGCGTAGGCGCCGGTGACGTCGGCCTTGAAGGCGGCGCCGGAGGCGCCGTGGGCGATGATCACCGCCGGGACGTGCTGCTTGATCAGGCTGTTGGCCGTCGCGTAGGCGGCGGTGCGGGCGGCCGGGTCGGCCGTCGCGAGGCCCTTGTTGAGGGCGTCGACGATGTCCTGGAACGGGGTCCCGAACTTCTTGCCCGAGCCCGAGCCGAAGTGGTAGTCGAGGAAGTTCGACGGATCCGGATAGTCAGCGCCCCAGCCGATCAGGCTCAGGCCCTTGAGCGTGCCCGCGGTGAAGCCGTCGATCATCGCGCCGGACTCGAGCGAGGGTCGGGGGTGCGTCGATGCCGAGGTTCTTCTTGAGCTGCTGCGAGATCTCGGTGGCGATGACCGGCGGGTTCGGGTTGTAGCCGCGGACGGCGGCGCGGAAGTTGATCGGTGCGGTGATGCCCTTGCCGTCCGGGAAGCCGGCGTCGGCGAGGAGCTTCTTGGCCGTGGCGGGGTCGAAGGTCCAGGACTTGTCGCCTCGCAGGCGAACGGGATCTCGCACGGCGTGAAGTACTCGGCGACGGTCGAGCCGTCCGGGAAGAAGTTCTTGACGATCTGCTCGCGGTCGATGCCCATCGCGATCGCCTGGCGGACGCGGACGTCATCGAACGGCTTCTGCGTGTTGTTGAAGCCGAGGAACAGCGTGTTCAGCCCGGCTCGCGGGTAGAACTTCAGGTTCGCTGTCGGCCTTGATCGTCGTGATGTCCGGGGTGCCCGGGTTGTCGATGCCGTCGACGGTGCCGGACTGGAGGTCGAGCAGTCGCGCCGCGGACTCGTCGCTCCAGTGGAACTCGAGGCCGGGCGTCTTGGCCTTGTCGCCCCAGTAGTCGGGGTTGGCTTCCCAGACGAGCCGGTTGCCCTTGCTCCATTCCTTGAACTTGTACGGGCCCGGTGCCGTTCGGCTGGGTGAGGATCGTGCCGTCCGGGCACGTGCGCCGTCAGGTAGTCCGAATCCTGGATGCCGAACACGCTGAACGCGACCTTCGGCAGGAAGGAGGCGTCCGGGTTGCAGAGCTGGAACTCGACGGTCAGCGCATCGATCGCCGTGATCTTCTTCATGTTGCCGGTGTACGGCGCGACGCCGCACGGAGCATCGCCGCTCTTCGGATAGACTCATGCCGCGTGAAGGCTGCGCCGCTCGCAGATGCGGCGGCCGAAGCGCGATGCTGCCGAGCGCCTGCGGATGCGCCGATCGACGCTGCGGCGGACGCAGCCACCGATGGCTGCGGCGGATGGGGCGGTGGACGCGGGGGCTGCTGGCACTCGGCGACGTCGCCGCCGTACCACAGGCGGCGAAGACGACCGACAGGGACGCGGCGAATACCGCGCCCTTGATCGACCACCTCTTCGGTGTCTGGGACATGCTTCCGGTCTCCTCCTCTGGGGCTCCAGGCGCGGACCGCTTGCCTCCCTGTCCGGGCTGTCTGGAGCTTGCCTCGACCCAGTCCGGACCCAGTGGCCCGGCGCAGGTCGTCGGAAGCCTAGCATCCGCACGGCGGGACGTCACGCTTGCCGGTCGTGCCGGCGGTCCGCGCGGCGGAACGCTTCGTCGCTTCGCTATGCTCCGGGACGTGCAGACGGCCCGTATCGCGCTCGCCCAGATCGCTCCGCGCCTCGGTGCGCTCGACGAGAACCTCGCCCGGCACCGGGACCTGCTCGCGCAGGCGCGCGAGGCGGGCGCCGACCTCGTCGTCTTCCCCGAGCTCGGGCTGACCGGCTACCAGCTCCAGGACCTCGCCGCCGAGGTCGCGATGCGCCTCGACGATCCGCGCCTGGCCGAGCTGGCCGGCATGACCGCGCGGTCTGTCGGCCGTCGTGTCGTTCGTCGAGGAGTCGGCCGACCACCGGCTGTTCATCGCGGCGGCGCTCCTCGAGGACGGCGAGATCCGGCACGTCCATCGGAAGCTGTTCCTGCCGACCTACGGGCTGTTCGACGAGCGCCGGTTCTTCGCGCCCGGCGACCTGCTGCGGGCCGTCCCGTCGCGCCTGGGTCCGGGCATCGGGCTGGCGATCTGCGAGGACTTCTGGCACCTCACGGTCGCCGCAGCTGCTCGCGCTCGACGGTGCCCAGATCCTCATCAACGTCTCGTCGTCGCCGGGCCGCGATCTCGCCGCGACGAATGAGGTCGGGCTCGGGACGGCGACGTCGTGGCGGACGCTGATGCGGACCTACGCCCAGCTGACGACGTCGTTCGTCGTCTTCTGCAACCGGGTCGGCGTCGACGAATCGATCTCGTTCTGGGGCGGCTCGGAGGTCATCGCGCCGACGGGCGCCGCGGTCTTCTCGGCGCCGCTCTTCGACGAGGGCCTGTACACGGTCGACGTCAACCTGTCCGACATCCGCCGCGAGCGGATCGCGCTGCCGCTGCTTCGCGACGAGCGGCCCGAGCTCCAGGTGCGCGAGCTCCGCCGGATCGTCGCCGAGCGGGCGGGTCTGGCGGCCGACTCGACCGCCGAGTTCGGCGCCGAGGCGGGGACCGACGTCGCGCCGGCCGAGCCGGTGGGTGATCCGATCGGGTTCCGGCCGCGCGAGGATGCCGACGCGACGGCGGCGTCCGGCGGACGGCACCTGCAGCAGCGCCCGCCGCCGCCGCCGTGCCCGCTGCCGAGCACGCACGGCGGACCTTCTCGATGACCGCCGCGCCGCCGTTCGAACTGCCGGCAGAGCTCGCCGTCGACACCGATGTCGCGCGACGCGTCATCGCCGACTTCATCCGCGGCCAGCTCCGACCAGGCGGGCTTCGAGCGGGCCGTCCTCGGCCTCTCGGGCGGCATCGATTCGGCGCTCGTCGCGTATCTCGTCGCCGAGGCGATCGGCGCCGAGCGGCTGCTGGCGGTGATGATGCCGTATCGGACGTCGTCGCCCGCGTCGCGGGCCGACGCCGAGACCGTGGTCGCCGCGCTCGGGCTGCGCGAGCGAGGTCGTCGAGATCTCGGCGATGGTCGACGGGTATTTCGGCACCGACGGAGCGACGGGAGCGGCCGGCGACGGCCGGCGCGGGACGCCGTCGCCCTCCGGCGGGGCAACTTCGCCGCCCGGATGCGGATGTCGGTCCTGTACGACCGGTCCGTGACGTGGGGCGGCCTCGTCGTGGGGACCGGCAACAAGACCGAGTCGCTGATCGGCTACACGACGCTGTTCGGCGACTCGGCGTGCGCGTTCAACCCGATCGGCGACCTGTACAAGAGCCAGGTGCGCCAGCTGTCGGTGGCGATGGGCGTTCCCGACGCGATCGTCCGCAAGGCGCCGTCGGCCGACCTGTGGCCGGGCCAGACCGACGAGACCGAGGGCGGCTTCAGCTACCCGGTCCTCGACCGGCTGCTGTTCTGGCGGATCGACAAGCGCCGCTCGCTCGAGGAGATGGATCGCGCTCGGGTTCGAGCCTGCCGATGGTCGAGCGCGTGGACCGGATGGTCGCCGGCGCCGAGTTCAAGCGACAGGTGCCGCCGATCGCCAAGCTCGGGCCGCGGACGGCGGGCGTGGACTACCTCTATCCGCGGCGGCGGCCGGGATCGGCGCGCGCGTGACCTGGCGTTGACGGCAGCCCGACGGCGGTGCGCACCGCGTCGACGGAGCCCAGGCGCGCCGGGCGCGCGGAGCCTACTCGGACGAGTGGCCCGACGTGGCGCGACAAGACCTGGCGGGACCGACCGACGGCGCCGAGGCGCCCCGATGAGGCTGGCGGTCGAAGCGGCGGGACCCTGTACGTCGTCGCGACGCCGATCGGCAACCTCGCCGACGTCACGCTCCGGGCGCTCGAGACGCTGCGGAACGTCCCCTTGATCGCCGCCGAGGACACCCGGCTGACCCACCGGCTGCTTGCCCGCCACGGCATCGAGACGCGGATGACGAGCTACCACGCTCGGAGCGACCCATCGCGGGCGGCGGCGCTGCTCGACCACCTGCGGGGCGGTGCCGACCTCGCGCTCGTCACCGACGCCGGGACGCCGACCGTCAGCGACCCGGGGAGCGACCTCGTCGCCGCCTGGGCGGCCGAGGGCGGCATCGTCGTGCCGATTCCCGGGCGCATCGGCGGTGCTCGCGGCCGTCGTCGGCGTCCGGCGTTGCCGGTCCGCGCTGGACGTTCGAGGGGTTCCTGCCGCGGTCCGGTCGCGAGCGCCGCGAGCGGCTCGAGCGGATCGTCGGCCGACGAGCGCGGCACGGTGATCTACGAGGCGCCGGGACGGGTCGCGGCCACGCTGCGCGACCTTGCCGCGGCCTGCGGCGCCGAGCGGCCCGCGGCGGTCTGCCGGGAGCTCACGAAGATCCACGAGACGATCGTCCGTGGATCGCTCGGCGAGCTGGCGGCCGCGGCTGCCGATGGGACGATCCCGGCTCGCGGCGAGTTCGCCGTCGTCGTCGGCGCCTGGTCGGCCGGTCGCCGTGACGCGGCAGGCGACGCCGCGGCGACCGACGCCGGGCTGGAGGCCGCCCGTCGCCGAGGTCGAGCGGCTGGTCGGCGAGGGCGTCGCCCGCGGCGAGGCTGCCCGTCGCGTATGCCGCGGCGACCGGGCTGCCGCGTCGCTCGCTTGTACGGCGCCGATCGCGGCCGGATAGCATCAGCAGGTGAGCGCAGCCCCGAGGTCTCCGGGACTTCCCATCCTCGGGCCAGCTCTCGATCATCGGTCGGGTCGTCCTGCGTCGCGACGGTCGCCCTGAGCGTCCTGGCGATCGTCCTCGACTTCGGGCTCCATGCCGACCCGACGATCCTGTTCGTGCTGTCGGCCGCGGCGATCCTCGGTCTTGCCTGGGTGGTCGGGCTCTCCACCGAGCGGCTCGGCGCGATCACCGGCCCGCAGGTCGGCGGCATCCTCAACGCGACGTTCGGCAACATCGCCGAGCTGATCATCGCGTTCTTCGCCCTGCAGGCCGGGCTCATCGAGGTCGTCAAGGCGTCGCTGACCGGCTCGATCATCGGGAACCTGCTGCTGGTCATGGGGGCGAGCGTCCTCGTCGGCGGGCTTCGCCACGGCACCCAGACGTTCAGCGAGAAGATCGCCGGGAGCCAACGCCGCGCTGCTCGTGCTGGCGCTGATCGGCCTGTTCGTGCCGGCGATCTTCGCCCTGACGACCGCCGATCCGAGCCAGGGCACGATCACCGAGGAGTCGGTCCTCGTCGTCGATCGTGCTGATCGTCGGGTACGTCCTCTCGCTGATCTTCCAGTTCACGAACCCCGAGCGGACGCTCGGCGGCCACGGCGAGCCGACCGGGCCACGGTGGGCCGGCCTGGACGGGGAAGGTCGCGATCGTCGTGCTGCTCGGGGCCGCGGCGCTGCTCGCCGTCCTCTCCGAGATCCTTGTCAGCGCCATCGAGCCATTCATCGACACGTTCGGCCTGTCGGCGTTCTTCGTCGGCGTCGTGCTGATCCCGACCATCGGGAACCTCGCCGAGCACCTCGTCGCCGTCCAGCTGGCCGCCAAGGACAAGATGGAGTTCGCGATGGCGGTCACGTTCGGGTCGAGCCTCCAGGTCGCGCTGTTCGTGGCGCCGGTCCTCGTCCTGCTCGGCGTCCTCGTCGGCCAGCCGATGGACCTCGTCTTCACCCCGCTCGAGATCGCCGCGGTCGCGGCCGCTGTCGCGATCAGCACGCTGATCGCCTTCGACGGCGAATCGAACTGGCTCGAGGGCGCGCTCCTCACCCTCGTCTACATGATCGCCGCGGTCTCCTTCTTCGAGTTCTGAGCCCGCACGCTCGCTGCGCGGGAGGGGAGGGAACCGGCGGCGACGCGGAGGGGGAGCGCCGCCGCCGGGGAAGATGCGTCAGGTCAGGCGGCGGCCTCGTCGCCGGCGGCCTCGACGGCCAGCTTCGTCGTCGTCATCCGAGACTCCGGGATCGAACGCGGCCTCGGGGATCGGCTCGGTCGCGTCCGTCTCGCCGAGCGCGATGCGCCTGGGCCGCCAGCGAGTCGGCCGCCTGCTGGGCCTCGTATTCCTTCTTCTGCCGCCCCGAGAGCATCTCGACGTGCGAGGCGACGATCTCGGTCTTCCAGTGGCGCTGGCCGCGGTCGTCGTCCCACGAGCGCGTCTGGAGCCGGCCCTCGATGGCGACCTGCTGGCCCTTTCCGAGGTAGCGGCCGGCGATCTCGGCCAGCCGGTCCCACGCGACCACGGGGTGGTACTCCGACTTCTCCTTGCCGCCGCCAACGAACTCGTTCGACGCCACGGTGAACGTCGTGACGTTCTTGCCGCTGGCGAGGCTGCGCATCTCCGGGTCGCGCGTGAGGCGCCCCGTGAGCAGGACCTTGTTCACGGTCCGATCTCCTTCCCGGTCGGCCGGATGCTCCGGTCTCGACCCTGCGTATCCGGCGGGATGACGCGGCGGGCGTGGTCGTTGCCGGCCCTCGGCAGTCCGGGCGATGACGGTTCGGCCGGGCTGGCCGTACCTGGCGACCACGAATGACGCTATCAGGCGGCCCCTGCACCGGCCCGTATCGCCGACCTGCACGCGCGACTCATCCAGACGGCGATCGGAGCGAACGTCCCGCCGCCGCTGTCGTCACGGCCACCGATGTGCTTCGATAGCGCCGATGGAGCTCCACCGATTCGAGGACGTCGAGGCGTTCCTCGCGCGCGCGAGCGCCTTCCTGTCCGAGCGCGAGGCCGCCCACAACCTGATCTTCGGGATCTGCTCGCGGCTCGCGGCCGATCCGTCGATGTCGGACGGTCCGCCGTATCTCGCAACGATCAGCGAGCGAGACAACGTCCTTGGCGTCGCGCTCGGAACGCCGCCGTGGAACCTCGTGCTGTCCGAGATCGACGATCCGGACGTCCTCGACGTCATCGTCGATGACCTGGCCGGCGGACGCGACGGCCTCGACCCTGCCCGGTGTCATCGGCCCCGCCGGCATGGCCGAGGCATTCGGACGCCGCTGGACGGCGCGGACCGGCCGACCCAACCACGTCGCCCTCGCCGAACGGATCTACAGCCTCACGGCAGTCCGACCGCCACGACCCGTCCCGGGCCACATGCGCCTCGCCACGACCGCCGACCGCGACCTGCTCATCCGCTGGCTCATCGACTTCGAGGCCGACGCCCTCGGCGCCGTTCCGTCACCGGTCGATCCGGCGACCAGCGTCGACCGCTGGCTGGCCGGAGGCAGCGGACGGGTCAACTACATCTGGGAGGACGGCGGGCCGCGGTCGTGGTGCGGCGTCGGTGGTCTGACGCCACACGGCATCCGGGTCGGGCCGGTCTTCACCCCGCGCGAGTGGCGTGGTCGCGGCTACGCGAGCGCGCTCGTGGCCGAGGCGAGCCAGGCCCAGCTCGATGCCGGACGCCGGTTCTGCTTCCTCTACACGGACCTCGCCAACCCGACCTCGAACCACATCTACGCCGAGATCGGCTACGAGCCGGTCCGCGACGTCACCGTCGTGCGGTTCGAGGACCCGGGCGGCCCCTAACGACAGTGGCGTCGAAAACCGGGCCGTCAGCCCGCGGCGGCGTCGGGCTGATCCGAGTGCTCGCGGCGGCCCACCGGCGCGCGGCGGCCAGCTCCCCGGCACCCGAGCGTCGGATCGAAGCTCCAGCCGGTCGCCCGACTTGCTCGGGCAGCGTCGTCCCGGCGGCCGCGCCGTCGGCATCGGCTGTGCCACGACGCTCGCCCTCGGCCGCCGTTGATGACGGCCTCGACGGTCCGGTCCGGCGTCGGCGCCGTCGACGCGTAGAGGTCGCAGAACAGCGCGACGAGCTCGGGATCGAACTGCGTCCCCGCGTGGAGCCGGAGCTCCGCGATCGCGGCCTCGTGACTGATCGCCCGCCTGTACGGCCGATCGTGGGTCATCGCATCGTACGCATCGGCGATCGCGACGATGCGTGCGCCCAGCGGGATCTCCTTGGCGCGCAGGCCGTAGGGATAGCCGTGGCCGGCGTAGCGCTCGTGGTGGTGGAGGATGATCGGCACAGCGTCGCGGAGCGCAGCCGCGTACTCGAGGATCACCTGGCCCATCCGCGGGTGCTGGACGACGGTGCGCCACTCCGCCGACGTGAGCGCCGTCGGCTTGTCGAGGATCTCCTGCGGGCACGGCCACCTTGCCGAGGTCGTGGAGCAGACCGGCGATGCGGATCCGCTCGATCTCGGCCTCCGACAGCTCGAGCTGCCGGCCCATGTCGATCACGATCGCCGCGATCAGCGCCGAGGGCTGGCCGTGGTGGTCGGGAACCGGGGCGATGACGGCGGTGAGCGCGGTCGTGGCGGCGTCGCGTGCCCGCCGGCCGACCTCGATGGCTCGTGCTCGGCCGGCATCGGAGATCGGCGCCCGCGGGACGCGGGTCGTCCTCGTCGGGCTCCTCGAAGATGTACGTCTGGTTCCGGCCGAGCGATTTCGCCGAGTACATCGCGGCATCGGCGTCGCGGATCAGGCTCTCCATCGCGGAGATGCTGGCCCGTCCCGCCGACGATCCCGATCGAGATCGTCACCGACAGGTTGGCGTTGCCCTCGACCTCGAGGTGCAGCCGCTCGATGAGCACCCGCAGCTTCTCGGCGAGGGCCGCTCCTTCCTCGACGTCGGTCTCGGTCAGGATCAGCATGAATTCCTCGCCGCCGTAGCGGCCGATGAGGTCGCTCGCGCGAAGGTTGTCGGAGATCGTCTGGGCGACGTCGCGGAGGACGACGTCGCCGACGCCGTGGCCATAGGTGTCGTTGACGGCCTTGAAGTGGTCGATGTCGACGAAGGCGATCGCAGAGCGGTCGGTCGTAACGGGAAGCGCGCTCGACCTCGGCGAAGAGCGAGCCGAGGAGCGCCTGCCGGTTCGCGACGCCGGTCAGCCGGTCGATCGTCGCCCGATCGTGCGTCTCGGCCAGCGCGATCGAGATGCCGTTGATCGCCCGCGCCAGACGCCGCGGGAGGCCGCTGCCGGCAGTCGATACGGAAACGGTGAGATCACCGTCGACCATCCGCTCGACGGCCTTGGTGAGCCGCAGGAACCGGTACTCGGTGATGACCCAGGTCGACGCCGCCGGCAAGGCCCGCGCCGACGATCATCGCAGCGGCGATCGTGGCGAGCTGTCGGTCAGCAGGCGGGACGATCGAGCCGCCGAGCCCGGGGTCGACCAGGTAGGCGAGGCCGGCCACGACCCCTGTCGCGAGCACGAGCACTCCGATGACGCGGATCACCGGCCACAGGCTAGACGGGACCGATGGCCGGTAGACCCGCCGGAGGTACCAGTACCCGCGGCGGCGGTCGTCATGGCGATCACCGGCCGCTCGTTCGAGGCGACCGGCCGGTCGACCGCGGCCCAAGAGCGGGGGCCTGCCCTGCTACAATTCCGCCGGTCCTCGTCACCAGCGGGTTCGACCCGCGACCAGGAGGTCAGCGATCGCCCTTCTTGGTTCGGTGCCCCTGAAATCGTGATGGCGCCGGCGGCGCCCGGGGCGGTCGCACCTTCGGTTCGGTGGCTCACTGATGCCGGCTACCGTCATCGTCGGGTTGCAGTGGGGCGACGAGGGCAAGGGCAAGACGACCGACTTCCTGGCCGAGCAGACGGCGATGGTCGTTCGCTACCAGGGCGGTGACAACGCCGGCCACACGGTCGTCCGCGGCGATGAGGTCTTCAAGCTCCGGCTGACGCCGTCGGGCGTCCTGTATCCGCACATCACCTCGGTCATCGGCAATGGCGTCGTCGTCAACCCGGTCACGCTGATCGACGAGCTCGACACCCTGACCGCGCGGGGCATCGACGTCGCCCGCGTTCGAGTCAGCCGCAGCGCGCACGTGATCATGCCGTACCACGTCGCTCTCGACCGGGCGAACGAGGCGCGCCTGGGCGACGCGAAGGTCGGCACGACGGGGCGAGGGATCGGGCCGACGTACGGCGATCGGGCGTGGCGGCTCGGCCTTCGGATGGAGGACCTGCTCGATCCGTACGGTGCTCCGCGAGCGCATCGAACGCGTCCTTCCGGACAAGAACCTCCTGCTCCGGTCGATGGGTGCCGAAGGCTTCGAAGTCGACGCGCTCGTCGCCGAGGCGATGCGCTGGGGCGAGCGCCTGCGCGACCATCTCGACGACACGACGTGGCTGGTCCAGGCCGCGCTGGCCCGCGGTGAGCACGTGCTCCTCGAAGGAGCGCAGGGGACGCTGCTCGACCTCGATCATGGAAGCTATCCGTACGTGACGTCGTCCAATCCCGTCGCGGGCGGGGCGTGCACCGGCGGCGGCATCGGGCCGCTCCAGGTCGACGAGGTCATCGGCGTCATGAAGGCGTACTCGACGCGGGTGGGGTCCGGGCCGTACCCGAGCGAGCTGCATGACGACATCGGCGCCGGGATCGCCGCCCGTGGCCACGAATACGGGACGGTGACGGGGCGGCCGCGGCGCGTCGGCTGGTTCGACGCGGTGCCGCTGCGCTACGCCGTCGCCGTCAACAGCGTGAGCAGCATCATGCTGAACAAGCTCGACATCCTGTCCGGGATCAGGCAGATCTGCCTCTGTGTCGCCTACGAGATCGACGGCCGGCGGGTCGAGATCTGGCCGTCGAGCGGCGCCGCCCTCGCGCGCGCGACGCCGGTCTACGAGACGTTCGCGGGCTGGGATGAGCCGATCCACGGCGTCCGCTCGCTGGCGGACCTGCCCGAGAACGCCCGCCGGTACGTGTCGGCGATCGAGGAGCATGCCGGCGTGCCGATCGTCCTCGTGTCCGTCGGTCCCGAGCGAACGCAGACGATCGAGCGCGCCTGGCGCCCGATGCGAAACCGGGCCGGTCTGCCGGCGTGAGCCTGATCATGCCGACGCGGATCGTGATCGTCGGTGGCGGGGGTCGCGAGCATGCGCTCGCCTGGAAGCTGGCGGGCGAGCCGGGGGTCAACGAGGTCGTCGTGACGCCGGGCAGCGACGCCATCGGCGACGAGCCGCGCGTCCGGTGCGTCCCGGGTGTGGACCCGCTCGATCCCGCGGCGGTGGTCGCGGTCGCGCGTCGCGAGGCGGCCGAGCTGGTCGTCATCGGGCCGGAGGCGCCGCTTGCGGCCGGGGTGGTCGATGCGCTGATCGAGGCCGGGTTCGCGGTGTTCGGTCCGACACGGGCGGCGGCCCGGATCGAGACGAGCAAGGCGTTCTGCCACGAGGTGGCGCGAGCGGCCGGGGTCCCGATGGCGCGTTGCGGGGCGTTCGCGGATGCCGGTCCGCGGTGGCCTTCGCGTCGTGACCTGGCGGCGGACGGCCGCGGGGTCGTGGTCAAGGCCGACGGTCTGGCGGCGGGCAAGGGCGTCACCGTGTGCGACTCGCTGGATGAGGCGGCGGCCGCGATCGAACTGCTCGCCCGCACGGCGAAGGAAGTCGCGACGCCCGGGCCGGATGCGCCCGAGGCTGTCGCGCGCACAGCCCGGCCCCCGATTGGCGGCCGCCCCGTGGGTCGTCGTCGAGGAACGGCTGACCGGTCGCGAAGCGAGCGTCATCGCCCTCTGCGACGGCCGGGATGCGGTCGTGCTGCCGGCCGGCTCGCGACCACAAGCGTCTCCGCGACGGCGACGAGGGTCCGAACACGGGCGGGATGGCCGCGTACAGCCCCTTGCCGGACCTCTCCGACGATGCCGCGGCCGACATCGTCGACACGTTCCACCGGCCGATCCTCGCCGAGCTGTCCCGTCGCGGTACCCCGTTCCGTGGCGCCCTCTACGCCGGACTGATGCTGACCGCGGACGGTCCCGTGCTGCTCGAGTGCAACGCCCGGTTCGGCGACCCGGAGACGCAGGCGATCATGCCTCGTCTCGCGGTCGCGCTCGGTCCGCTGCTTCTCGCGGCGGCGCGGGGCGGGCTCGCGGTCTGCTCGACCCGCCCGCCACTTTCCGAGGGGCGGCTGCCGACGCTGCCGGGCGCCTCGGTCGCCCTCGTGCTCGCGGCGGCCGGCTATCCGACGCGACCGACGACAGGTGACCCGATCGAGGGTCTCGACGCAGCCCGGGCCTCGGGCGCGCTCGTCTTCCACGCCGGAACCGTCGCGCGACGCCGCCGGCACGACCCGGACCGCCGGCGGGCGGATCGTGACGGTGGTCGGACGCGGACCGGACGTGCCGGCAGCGGCCGGGCAGCGGCAGACCGCCGCTGACGTGATCCATGCCCCCGGCCTCCAGCGTCGCCACGACATCGGCCGCGACGCCGAGGACGTCGCCGCAGACCTGGCCGTCGCCGGCCGGCTCGCCACGATGATCCCGCGCTACACGCTGCCCGAGATGGGTGCGATCTGGACGGACACCGCCCGCTTCGAGGCGATGCTCCGGGTCGAGCTGGCCGTCGCGCGGGCCCAGGCTGCGCGCGGTCAGATCCCGCCCGACGCGCTCGCGGCGCTCGAGACGCGTGCCCACGTCGACGTCGATCGGATCGCCGTGATCGAGCGGACGACCGACCACGACGTCATCGCCTTCGTCAGCCAGGTCGCCGAGACCGTCGGACCCGACGGCCGCTACCTCCACCTCGGCCTGACGAGCAGCGACGTGGTCGACACCGGGCTCGCGCTCCAGCTCCGGGCCGCCGGTGAGCGGCTGCTGGCCGACGCCGACCGGCTGCTCCTGGCGCTCGTCGCGCGCGCCCGGGCCGAGGCCGACACCGTGATGATGGGCCGCACCCACTCGGTCCACGCCGAGCCGACGACCCTCGGCCTCAAGCTCGCCGGGTGGGCGTTCGAGGTCGAGCGTGGGCGGACGCGTCTCGCGGCCGCAGTCGACGAGATCGGCACCGGCAAGATCTCGGGTCCCGTGGGGACGTACAGCCACCTCGCCCCGGACGTCGAGGCGGAGGTCCTCGCCGCGCTCGGTCTCCACGCCGATCCGGTCAGCACCCAGATCGTCCAGCGCGACCGGCACGCGGCGTTGCTGACCGCGATCGCGGTCCTCGGCGGATCGCTCGAGCGCTTCGCCACCGAGGTCCGCAACCTCCAGCACACCGAGATCGGCGAGCTCCAGGAGCCGTTCAAGCCGGGCCAGAAGGGGTCGTCGGCGATGCCCCACAAACGGAATCCGATCCTGTCGGAGCGGGTCGCAGGGCTCGCCCGGCTGCTCCGCGGCTACGCCCAGACGGCCCTCGAGGACCAGCCGCTCTGGCACGAGCGCGACATCAGCCATTCGAGCGCCGAGCGGGTCATCCTCCCCGACGCGACGATCGTCCTCGACTACCTCCTCGTCCGGATGACGGGCCTCGTCGAGGGACTCCTGGTCCGCTCCGAGCGGATGCGCGACAACATCGCCCGAGGCCTCGGGCTCCATGCCTCGTCGCGCGTCCTCGTCGCGCTCGTCGACGACGGCGGCCTCGCCCGCGAGGAGGCGTACGCCGATCGTGCAGCGTGCGTCGCTTCGGGCGGCCGACGAGCGGGTGCCGCTTCGCGACCTCCTCGTCGGTCGAACCCCTCGTCGCACAGCGTCTCTCGCTCGCCCGGCTCGACGCCTGCTTCGACGACGCCGGCTTCCTCGAGCACGTCCCCGAGGTCATCGCCCGCCTCGACAGGCTCGCCGATGCGACTCGCCGGACGCAGCCGCGCGTGAAGGCGACCGCCGATGCTCGCTGAGACGGTTCGTTCGCTCGGGCAAGGTCCGCGACCTCTATTCGCTTCCCGATGGCCGGCTGCTCCTCGTCGCCTCGGATCGCATCAGCGGCGTTCGACGTCGTGCTGCCGACCGATCGATGCCCGACAAGGGTCGCGTCCTCACCGGCCTGTCCCGGTTCTGGTTCGCTGAGACAGCCGCGACTCGTGCCGAACCATCTGCTTGCGACGGACGTCGCGGTCCTCGAGGATACACGCGCGGCGCTCCCGAACTACCGCTGCTCGACGACCTCGCGGGCCGGATCATGATCTGCCGGCCGGGTCGACGTGGTCCCGATCGAGGCCGTCGTCCGCGGCTACCTGGCGGGCTCGGGCTGGAAGGCATACCGAGGCAGCGGCACGGTCTGCGGGGTCTCGCTGCCGCCCGGCCTGCGCGAGAGCGATCGACTTCCGGAGCCGATCTTCACGCCGGCGACCAAGGCCGAGGCTCGGCGAGCACGACGAGAACATCGAGCTTCGAGACGATGGTCGCCCTCGGGTCCGAGATGCCCGCGCCGACGGCCACGCGGCGACTGGCAGGCGATCCGGGATCGCGCCCTGAGGCTCTACGCGCTTCGCGTCAGCCGTCACCGAGCGTCGCGGCATCCTGCTGGCCGACACGAAGTTCGAGTTCGGTCTTGCGCTCGACGGAGCGACAGTCGGCCCGTCGATCCTATCCTGATCGACGAGGTCCTGACGCCCGATTCGTCTCGATTCTGGGATGCTTCGTCCTATGAGCCGGGGCGTCCACAGGCAAGCTTTGACAAGCAGTTCGCGCGCGACTGGCTGGAACGCCAGCCGTGGGACAAGACCACGCCGGGCCGGCCCTGCCGGCGACGTGGTCGCAGGGACGCGCGCTCGGTACGTCGAGGCGTACGAGCGGATCACCGGCGCGCAGCTTCGAGCGCTACCTCGCGGACGACGTGATCGCTCCATGACGACGTTCCGGTACGCCGTCAACGTCATCCCGAAGCCAGGGATCCTCGATCCGGCCGGTCGGGCGGTGGAGCGGAGCCTCGGCCACCTCGCGCATCACAGGCGTGCACGACGTCCGGATCGGCACGGCGAGCCGAGCTCAGCGTAGACGCCGACGACGAAGGCGGCGGCGCGCGCGATCGTCGAGCGGCTCGCGTCGAGACCTCCTGTCGAACCCGCTGATCGAGGTCTGCGTCGCTCGAGCGGCTCGAGCGTCGGCGTCGCCTTCGGAACGTCGCCTGCCGGACGTGCCGGGGAGTCCTGAGCGTGTCCGGTCCGGATCGGCGTCGTCGTCTTCCCGGGGAGCAACTGCGATCGGGACACGCTCCACGCGCTGGCTCTCGTCGGCGCGGACCCGGTTCCCCTCTGGCATGAGCAGGTGTCGCTCGATGGCGTCGCCGCTGTCGTCCTGCCCGGTGGGTTCGCCTACGGCGATTACGTCCGGGCTGGTGTCATCGCCCGGTTCAGCCCGGTGATGCGTGCCGTCGGCGCGTTCGCCGCCGAGGGCGGTCTCGTGCTCGGGATCTGCAACGGCTTCCAGGTGCTCGCCGAGGCCGGCCTCGTGCCCGGTGCCCTGCTGCGGAACGCCTCGCTCCGGTTCGCGGGTCAGACGGTCTCGATCGCTGCCGAGCGGCTCGACACGCCGTTCACCCATGCGCTGGACTGCGGCCGGGCCGCTTCGGATGCCGGTCGCGCACGGCGAAGGCCGCTACTACGCCGACGACAGCGACGCTCGATGCGCTCGAGCGCGACGGTCGTGTCCTGTTCCGTTACGTCGACGCGTCGCGGCGACTCGGCCGCGTCCGGACAGTCCGGCGAACCCGAACGGCTCGGTCGCGCGATCGCCGGCGTCCTCAACGCGGCCGGCAATGTCGCGGGGCTGATGCCGCATCCAGAGCGCGCCGCCGAGGCGATCCTCGGCTCGGAGGACGGGACTCGGGATCATCCGATCGCTCGTCGAGAGCGCGGCGCGGGCAGCCCATCCGCGATGCCGTCCGATCGCCGTCGTCGCAGGCGCCGCGCGGTGACGGTCGCCGAGCGCGCCACCGAGCCGCTCCATCGGCGCTCGGCGTCACCGACGAGGAGCTCGACGCCATCCGCGACAGGCTCGGCGGCCGGGACCCGAACGACCTCGAGCTCGCGATGTTCAGCGTCATGTGGAGCGAGCACTGCTCCTACAAGTCATCGAAGCCGCTGCTGCGGACGCTTCCGACGGCCGGCGAGGGCGTCGTCGCCGGCCCGGGCGAGAACGCCGGCGTCATCTCGATCGGCGACGGACTCGCCGTCGCGTTCAAGATCGAGTCGCACAACCATCCGTCCGCCGTCGAGCCGTACCAGGGTGCCGCGACCGGCGTCGGCGGGATCCTGCGCGACATCTTCACGATGGGCGCACGGCCGATCGCGATCCTCGACGCGCTCCGGTTCGGCGACCCGGCCGATCCGCGGACGCGGCACCTCGTCGACGGCGTCGTCCGCGGGGTCGGCGGTTACGGCAACTGCGTCGGCGTGCCGACGGTCGGCGGCGAGCTCGTGTTCGACCCGAGCTACCAGGGCAACCCGCTCGTCAACGTCATGGCCATCGGTCTCCTCGAGGAGCGGCTTCTGACGCTCGCGACGGCGCCTGGACCCGGCAACCTCGTCGTCCTGTTCGGGTCGGCCACGGGGCGCGACGGCATCGGTGGGGCATCGGTCCTCGCCAGCTCCACCTTCACGCGACGACGACGCGTCGAAGCGCCCGTCGGTCCAGGTCGGCGATCCGTTCGCCGAGAAGCTGCTGATCGAAGCCAGCCTCGAGCTGATCGAGCGCGGGCTGGTCGAGGGTCTCCAGGACCTCGGGGCCGGTGGCATCACGTGCGCGACGTCCGAGACGGCCGATCGCGCCGGGACCGGGATGATCGTCGACCTCGATGCGATCCCGCGCCGCGAGCCGGGTCTCGCGCCGTTCGAGGTGATGATCTCCGAGTCGCAGGAACGGATGTGCGCTGTCGTCGCGCCCGAGCGGTGGCCCGAGGTGCGTGCCGTGTGCGAGCACTGGGACCTGCCGGTCGCGTCATCGGCCGGGTCACCGACGACGGCGACATCGCCGTGGTCGAGGGCGGGGTCGACGACAGCTGGCCGGCCGGCTCCGGGCGCGCGCGAGATCGCCCGGATCCCGGCCGCGGCGCTCACCAGCGACGCCATCGTCCATGAGCGGATCGGTGCGCCGCCGGTCCACCGCCGCGGCGCGCCGGCACCTGGTGCGCCCGCTCGAGCCGGCCGACCGCCTGCCGGAGCGAGGGATGGACCCTGGCGCCGTCCTGCTCGGCCTCCTCGGTTCGGCGGACTGGCCTCGCGCCACGCCGTGTTCCACCAGTACGACTCGACGGTCGGCGCGGACACGGTCGTCGGTCCGGGTCGCGGTGCCGCCGTCCTGCGCGTGAAGGGGACGACGAAGGCGCTCGTCGCCTCGACCGACGGCAACGCGGCCGTCGGCGACGCTCGATCCGTGGCTGGGCGCGGCGTTGTCGGTCGCCGAGGCGACGCGCAACGTCTCGATCACAGGCGCCCGCCCGCTCGGTGTGACGAACTGCCTGAACTACGGCGACCCGACCCGACCCGAGGCGTTCTGGCAGCTGACCGAGGGCGTCCGCGGCCTCGGCGACGCGTGCCGCGCGCTCGGTCTGCCGGTCACCGGGGGCAACGTCTCGCTCTACAACGAATCGCAGGGTGGCGCGATCGCCCCGACCGCCGAGATCGGTGTCGTCGGCCTGCTCGACGACGTGGCGGCGCTCGTCGGCCCGGCCTTCGTGCGCGCCCACGACGCGATCCTGCTCGTCGGGCGAGGTGGCGCCCGGTCTTGCCGGATCGGCCTACGAGGCGCTCGCCGGGGCGGCGCCCGGCGATCTGCCGCCCGTCCTCGACCTCGCCCGCGAGGCGGCCCTCCAGGCCTTCATCCGCGAGGCGATCGTCGCGGGGTCTCGTCGCCTCGGCACAGGACGTATCGGGAGGCGGTCTTGCGGTCGCCCTCGCGGAGTGCGCCATCTGGGGCGAGCTAGGCGCCTCGGTGCGGATCCTCGTCGCGCATTCGCCGGCGGTCGACCTATTCGGGGAAGGCCCGTCACGGCTCGTCGTCAGCTGCCGGCCGCGATATGCCGCTGCCCTGGCGCTCCTGGCGCGACAGTTCGGTCTGCCGGTCGAGACGATCGGCACGGTCGGTGGCGACCGTCTCGTCGTCGAGCTGGGCGGTGCCGGCGCGACGGGGGCCGCCGAGGAGCGCGGCAGCCGTGTCGCCGATGCGATCGAGGTCCGCGCTCCGCGACCTTCGGCACGCCTGGGACCACGGTCTCGGCCGGGCCCTCGGCTGGGAGGGCTGAGCGATGTGCGGCGTGTTCGGCGTGGTCCTGCCGGCCGGCGAACAGGCTGAACTCGGCGAACCGGGCGGACCGACGCCGCGTCCGTCGCGGCGCTCGGCCTCTTCGCCCTCCAGCATCGCGGTCAGGAATCGGCCGGTCTGGCCGTGAGCGACGGCGAGCAGCTGATGCTCTACAAGGATCTCGGGATGATCAGCACTGTGCTCGACGAGCGCCGGCTGCCGAGCCTGCGAGGCCAGCTGGCCATCGCCCATTGCCGCTATTCGACCACCGGCTCGACCGTCTGGGAGAACGCCCAGCCGACATACCGCCTCGGGCCGCGGCGGGCGCTTGCGGTCGGCCACAACGGCAACCTCGTCAATACGAGGGACCTGCTCGACCAGCTCCAGGGAGGCCGAGGACGTCTGGCCGGCGTCGACCGACACCGAGCTGCTGACGGCGCTCCTCGCCGACGAGCCCGCGGGCGACACCGTCGACGCGCTCCGGCAGGTGCTGCCCCGGGTGCGCGGGGCGTACAGCCTCGTGGTCCTCGATCAGCGGCGGGTCATCGGCGTTCGCGATCCGTTCGGCTTCCGGCCGCTGGTCCTCGGGCGGATGCCGGTCGCCGCCGGCGGTCCCGACGACGGCCTCTGGGACGGCGACGAGGCTACGGCGGGCTGGTGCCTGTCGTCCGAGACGGCGGCGCTCGACATCGTCGGAGCCGAATACGTCCGCGACGTCGAGCCCGGTGAGATCGTCGTCCTCGAGCCAGGGCAGGCGCCGAGGTCCGTCCGTTTCGCCGATGCGACGCCCGCGCTGTGCGTCTTCGAGCTGATCTACTTCGCCCGTCCCGATTCATACATGGAGGGCCGCAACCTGTACGAGGCCCGCCGCCAGATGGGCATGCAGCTCGCGCGCGAGCACCCCATCGATGCCGACCTCGTGATGCCCGTCCCGGACACGGGCGCCCCGGCCGCGGCGGGCTATGCCGAGGCGTCCGGCCTGCCGTATCGAGAAGGGATGTATCGGAACCGGTACGCCGGACGGACCTTCATCCAGCCGTCGAGCGGGCTGCGCCATCGGGGCGTCACCATCAAGCTGAACCCGCTGCGCGAGGTCGTCGCCGGCAAGCGGCTGATCGTCGTCGACGATTCGATCGTCCGCGGGACGACGACGAAACGGATCGTCGAGCTGCTTCGCCGCGCGGGCGCGGCCGAGGTCCACGTCCGGATCAGCGCGCCGCCGATCTACCACCCGTGCTTCTACGGCATCGACACGCAGGTCGAGACCGAGCTGATCGCGGCCAGTCACACCGAGACCGAGATACGCGACTTCATCGGAGCCGATTCGCTCGGGTATCTCTCGATCCAGGGCGTGCTCGCCGCGCTCGACCTACCGTACGAGCGGTTCTGCTTCGCCTGCTTCGATGGCCGCTACCCCGAGCCCGTGCCCTACGACGCCGCCAGCCGCAAGTACATGCTGGAGGAGCCGGTCGCTGCAGGAGCTCGAGGCGACCGATGACCGGGCACGGCGAGCGATGATCAGGCGTGGCGCCTACCGGGCTGCAGGTGTCGATGTCGCAGCAGGCGATCGAGCGGTCGACCTGATGCGTGCCGAGGTCGAGTCCACCCGGCGGCCGGAGATGATCGGCGGCCTCGGTGGCTTCGGTGGCGCGATCGCCATCCCGGCACGATACCGCGAGCCGCTGCTCGTCGCCTCGACCGATGGCGTCGGCACCAAGACCGCGATCGCGTCCGCGCTCATGCGGTTCGACACGATCGGCATCGATCTCGTGGCGATGTGCGCCGACGACGTCGTGTGCAGCGGAGCCGAGCCACTCGCCTTCCTCGATTACGTCGCCGTCGGCCACGTCGTTCCCGAGGGTATCGCCGAGCTCGTCGGTTCCGTGGCTGCGGGTTGTCGCGAGGCCGGGTGCGCCCTCGTCGGTGGCGAGACTGCCGAGCATCCGGGTCTGATGACCGACGACGCCTTCGATCTCGCAGGGTGCTGCATCGGTGTCGTCGAACGGGCCGACCTGCTCGACGGCACCGCAGCACGAGCGGACGACGTCATCCTCGGCCTGCCGTCGTCCGGTCTTCATGCCAACGGCTACTCGCTGGTCCGGGCGCTGCTCGCCCAGTGGGAGCTGCGACTGGACGATCCGTACCAGCTCCGCCTCCGCCGGACGCTGGGCGACAAGGTGGCCGACGAGGTCCTCGCCGCCGCTCCGCACGAGGCCATGGCCACTCTCGGCGAGGTGCTGCTGACGCCGACCCGGATCTACGCGCGAGCGGTCCTCGAGGCGCGGGCAGCGGTTCGTGCGGCCGGCTCCGATGTCCGTGGCCTGGCCCACATCACCGGCGGCGGACTGCCCGGGAACGTGCCCAGAGCGCTTCCCGACGGTCTTGCCGCGAGGCTGGACCCCGGCCGCTGGACGACGCCATCGATCATGCGGCTGTTCGCTGCGCTCGGTGGCCTGGACGAGGAAGAGGTTCGGGCGACGTTCAACGGTGGCCTCGGGATGGTCGTCGTGCTGCCCGCCGACGCGGTCGAGGTCGCGATCGCGTGCACTCGCGAGTTGCGGCGTCGTCGCCACGGTCGTCGGCGAGGTGATCGAAGCGGCTGGCGTGGGTGGAGCACGCTACGTCGAAGGGCCGCTGGAGGGCGCAGCGGGAGCCCGCGCGTGACGGGTCGCATCGCGGTCGGCGTCTCGGGTGCCGGATCGAACCTGCGAGCGCTCGCCGCGGCCGCCGGCCGGGGCGAGCTCGGCGGCACGATCGGTCTCGTGTTCGCGGACCGCGGCCTGTCCCGCCCTCGAACTGGGCCGCGGAGCAGGGGATCGAGACCGCGCTCGTCCCCGGCGGCGACGACGCGACGCTTGCCGAGACGCTCCTCGCGACCGGTGTGGACGCCGTCGTCCTGGCTGGGTACATGCGGATCGTGGGGCCGGCGGTCCTGGCGGGCTTCGAAGGCCGGATCCTCAATACCCACCCGTCGCTTCTTCCGGCGTTCCCGGGCGCGCATGCGGTCGCTGACGCGCTCGCCCACGGCGTGACGGTCACCGGCTGCACGGTCCACCTCGTCGACGCGACGCTCGACGGCGGCCCGATCGTGGCCCAGGAAGCCGTCGCGGTCCTGCCCAGACGATGACGTTCAACGCCTCCACGACCGGATCCGGGCCGTCGAGCACCGGCTTCTGCCGCGCGCCGTGGCCTTGCTGCTCGCGGGCGCGCTGTCGGTGCCGCCGGGCGCGCGGCGCGTGACCGTCGATCTCGACCGAGCCGACGTCGCGGTTCCGACCCCGCGGCGTGCCCTCCTGTCCGTTTCCGACAAGACAGGTCTGGCGGAGCTCGGTCGGGGCCTCGTCGCGCGCGGCTTCGAGCTGGTCTCGACTGGTGGCACGGCGCGAACGCTGCGTGACGCCGGCCTTCCCGTGACCGACGTGGCGGCCGTGACCGGGTTCCCGGAGATGCTCGACGGCAGGATCAAGACGCTCCATCCGCGGATCCACGGCGGGCTGCTTGCCGACCGCCGCCTGCCGGACCACCGCCGTCAGCTCCTCGCGGCTGCGATCGCCCCGTTCGAGCTGGTCGTCGTCAATCTCTATCCGTTTGCAGCCGCGCTCGAGCGGCCCGGCATCGACCGTCGACGAGCTCGTCGAGGAGATCGACATCGGCGGGCCGTCGATGGTCCGCGCGGCCGCCAAGAACCACGCGAACGTCGCGATCGTCACCTCGCCGGACCGGTACGACGCGATCCTCCGCGCGCTCGACGCCGACGGCGACGGCGGCATCGACCCCGCGCTGCGACGCGCGCTGGCGATCGAGGCCTTTGCGCACACCGCCGCGTACGACGCACGCATCGCCGAAGCGTTGCCGCAGCGAATGGCCGGCGCCGGCCTCGATCTGCCCGACGAGCCCGGCCTGCCGGCCGCGGCAGACCCGTATCCGGCGCGGCTGACGATCGCGCTCGAGAAGGTCGAGACCCTGCGATACGGCGAGAACCCCCACCAGGCAGCCGCCCGATACCGACGGCCGGGCGGGACCGTCCACGACGGGCCCTTCGCCGTCGATCGTTCGCCGCTGCAGGGCAAGGCGCTGTCGTACAACAACGTCCTCGACGCGGCCGCCGCGTCGGCCCTCGGGCGGGCTCTGCGCGGGCCGGGTGTCGTGATCGTCAAGCACACCAACCCGTGCGGGGCCGCCGAACGGGCGACCCTCCTCGACGCGTGGCAGTCGGCGCTTGCGGGCGACCCGGTGTCGGCCTTCGGGGGAGTGGTCGCACTGACCAGGACCGTCGACCGCGCGGTGGCCGAGGCGCTCATCTCGATCTTCCTCGAGGTCGTCCTCGCGCCGGGGTTCGACGATGCGGCGCTCGAGATGTTGGCGACAAAGCCGAACCTGCGCCTCGTGGTCGATCCTCTCCTGGGCGGCGACGAGCCTGCGCGCGCGGCTTCGCCCGGGCCCGGTCCGACGAGCTCGATCCGGACCGCCGGTGGCGCCGTCCTCATCACAGCGACCGACACGATCCCCGATGACCCGACGACCTGGACGGTCGCCACGCGCCGTATCCCGACCGACGAGGAACGCGTCGACCTCGACCTCGCCTGGCGCCTCGTCCGCGGCGTCACCTCGAACGCCATCGTCCTTGTCCGTGACCGGCGCCTCATCGGGATGGGCTCCGGGCAGACGTCGCGGGTCGACGCCGCTCGGGGTGCGGTCGCTCAGGCACGGGCCTACGCGGACCCAGCCGATCTCGCGGGGTCGTCGTGTGCGTCGGACGCCTTCTACCCGTTCGCCGATGCGGTCGAGGTCTGCCTTGCGGCCGGAACGACCGCATTCGTGCAGCCGGGAGGCTCCGTTCGCGATGCCGACGTGATCGAGGTCGTCAACGCCGCGAACGCGACGATGCTCATGACGGGAGTGCGTCACTTCCGGCACTGACGGCGGCCAGCCTCTTGACTGCGAACATCGACCCGCGCATCGTCTCGCGATGCTGACTACCGCCGTCGGCGGCATCGTCATCGACGACGCGCCACTGATCGTTCGCGACATCGTCGACGATCGCCCGGGGCGCGCCGGTGTCGCTCGGGCCACGCGCGATCGAGCGGATCGCCGAGTCCCGGGCGGTCGTGGACCGACTGGTCAACGGCGACACCCTGATCTACGGCCTCAACACCGGCCTCGGCCACATGCGCAACGAGCGCGTGCCGCTCGAGATCCTCGAGGAGAGTCAGCTCATGACCGTCCGCGTGCACGCGGGTGGCATCGGGCAGCCGATGCCGGCCGAGATCGTCCGTGCGGCGATGGCGGTTCGTCTGGCAGGCATCGCGCGTGGCGGGTCGGGCGCTTCGCCCGCGATCGCCGACGCCTACGTGGCGATGCTGAATGCCGGCGTCCATCCGATCGTGCCGTGGATCGGCTCGGTCGGCGCGTCCGACCTCATGCACATGGCCGCGATCGCGCTCGTCGCGATCGGGCGAGGGCGAGGCGGAGCTCGACGGCGAACGGATGCCGGGAGCCGAGGCGCTGCGACGGGCCGGCATCGACCCGATCCGTCTCGCGCCCAAGGACGGTCTGACGATCATCTCCGCGAACGGCGTCTCGATCGGGCATGCGGCGCTCGTGGTCGAACGTGCGAGGCGGCTCGCCGACGCCGCGGACCTCGTCGTCGCGATGTCGCTCGAAGCGGCCCAGGGCAACCTCTCGATCGTCCAGCCGGACGTCGCGGCAGCGAAGCCCGTTCCGGGTCAGGCGGTCGTCGCGCGGCGAATCATGGCGTTCCTCGAGGGGAGCGGGCTCTGCACCGGCGATGCGCCGTCCGTCCAGGACCCACTCTCGTATCGGGTGGCGCCGCAGGTCCTCGGGGCGTTCCGCGAGGTGCTCGGCTTCGCGGCCGACGCGGTCGACGGCGAGCTCGCCGCGATGGACGACAACCCGCTCGTCTCGATCGAAGAGGATCGGATGATCAGCAACGGCAACTTCCACCCGATGCTGATGGCGCTCGCGGTCGACGCGTCCGGCCCGCCCTCGCTCACGTCGGCCAGCTGTCGGACCGGCGGACGGGTCAGCTGTGGGACCGTCTGGCCTCTGACCCGGCGGCCTTCACGCCCGAGGGATCCGAACGGCTGAGCCGATACGGGTCGCCGCTTCTGCGCTGGAGCGGTGCCGCGCGCTCGGCGGAGCTTCGGACGCTGGCCGATCCCGGCGACGCTCGACGTCGGCGCCGCTCGACCTCGGCGTCGAGGACCACTCGACGAACGCACCGCTCGCCGTCCGGAGGACCGATGAGGCGCTTGCCCTGGCCGAGGACATCCTGACGGTCGAGCTGCTGACCGCGACCGCGGTGGTGGGCTGGCAGGACGAGATCCGCGAGCGGATGGGACCGACGACGCGGGCCGCCCTCGACGCGGTGGCCGGCACGCTCGCAGACCTCGGTCCGGGCGCGTCGGGTGAGCGGATCCATGCCTCGACCCGCGAGGCTGCTGCTTCGGCGACCTGCTTGACGCGACGCGATCGGACGAGGTCGCGGCGGAGCCCCTGGGTGAGCGCGACCGAGCCGGCGGCTCGCCCGGCGTCACCCGCGGGCCGGGAAGCACCGGCCGACCGCGACCGGACGATGGGCCGCGACCCGACGGGACCGGCCCGCCCGGCCGCGATCATCCTCGTGGCGGCGTTGCCGCCTTCACCGCGAACATCGACCTCAGCATCGTGACCCTCGCGCTGCCCGCCGTTGGGCCGCGCCTTTGGCACGAGCCAGTCGGAGCTCGCATGGACGCTCACCGCGTACGTGCTCCCGTACGCCGTCTCGATCCTCGCCGTCGGCCGGCTGGGCGACGGGTTCGGCCATCGACGCGTGCTCGTCGGTCGGTGCGGTCCTGTTCGGCATCGGCTCGATCGTGTCGGCGGCACCGCACCGACGTACCCGGTCCTGCTCGTCGGGCGAGTGCTGCAGGGGCTCGGTGGTAGCGCGCTGCTCACGATCGGGCTCGCCATCATCTCGGCGAACTTCAGCGGCGCCGCGCGGGGTCGGGCCCTCGGCATCTACTTCGCCGCCGGCGCGAGCGCGGCCGTCATCGGGCCGATCGTCGGCGGACTGCTGACGTCGGTCGGCGGGTGGCCGGCGATCTTCTGGTGCCAGATCCCGCTGGCCGCGGTCGTCGCGATCGTGGCCTGGATCGTCCTGCCCGGACGTGCCGCCGGCCTGCGCCGCTCGCTCGACGCCCCGGGCCTCGCGCTCGGGACGCTCGTGCTGCTCGGCGCGAACGTCGCCCTGCTCCAGGCCAACGGCTGGGGCTGGACGTCGCCGGCCGTCCTTGCGGCCTGGTTTCTTGCCGGCGGTCGCCCTCGTCGCCTTCGTTCGTCGCGAGCGGACCGCAGCCGAGCCCGCGATCCGGCTGTCGGTCTTTCGAAGCCGGATCTACGTCGCGTCGGTCCTCGTCGGTGGCGCGGTCTGGTTCGGGATCATCTCGGGGAGCGTCATGCTGTCGATCTACCTGCAGACGGTTCGCGGACTCGACGCGTTCGAGGCGGCTCTGGTCCTCACGCCGTGGCCGCTCATGTCGGCGTTCGTGTTCCCGCGGGCGAGCCGGATCGTGGCGTCGCTCGGCCCCGAGCGGACGATGATCGGCAGCCTCGTCGTCACGGCGATCGCGGCCGGGCTCATGGTCACGTTCGACGCCGGGACGCCGCTTCGTCGTCGTCTCGATCGTGGCCGCGCTCGGCGGCGTCCCGCTGGCCCTGGGTGTGACGGCCAGCACGGTCTGCGCGCTGGCCGAATTCCCGGCCGCCGAGGCCGGTGTCGCATCGGGCGTGTTCAACAGCCTGCGACAGGTCGGAGCGCTCGTTCGGGGTCGCGATCCCGGCGGCGGCGTTCGACCTCGCCCAGGCGGGGAGTCGCGACGCCCGATCCGCTCGGCGGGGTCCGTCTGGGCGTTCGCCAGTCGCGCGATCGTGTTCGTGGTCGTGCTCGTCGCCGTCGTCGGCGATCATGCCGCGGCGCCACGTCGTCCCGCTCGCGGAGCCCGCCTGAGCTGACGCGGGCGACGTGAGGCGGTGCGTCGCGCGACGCTCGATCGCAAACGAGACGTTTTTGCAAAGATATTGTGCAAAGAAATCTTTGCGGTTATGATGAGCGCATGAACGACACCGATCGCACCCGAGTCACCGAGGTCGAGGCCCTTCGCGCCATCGCTCATCCGCTTCGCGGACGCCTCCTCGGCGCGCTTCGCGAGACCGGTCCGGCCACCGCGACCGAGCTCGCCGAGCGCTTCGGCGAGTCGAGCGGCGCGACGAGCTACCACCTTCGCCAGCTGGCTCGGTACGGGTTCATCGTCGAGGACGAGGAGCAGGCGTCGCGCCGCGAGCGCCGGTGGCGGGCCGCGGCGAAGTTCACGTCGTGGGACGACGAGGACTTCATCGAACAGCCGGGCGGACGTGAGGCAGCCGACGCGGTCCACGACCTGCAGCGTCCGCGCGCGCGACCGTCGCGACCGTCAGTGGCGCGAACGGATGCTCACCTGGGATCGCGCCTGGCTGCGCAGCGCCGGCATGAGCGACGTCGAGGCGCGCCTGACGCCCGACGCGACTCGACGACTCCAGGAGGAGGTCCTCGAGCTGGTCGCTCGGCTCGAGGCTGAGACGCGGCGACTCGCCCGACGCGGCGACGGTCGCGGTCTTCATCCAGGCCATTCCTGTCCATCCGGAGGATCTCGGACGATGACACCCTCGCTTCCCGGCCTTGTCCGCCGGTTCGCCTTCCTGACCGCGCTCCGCTGGTTCCCGGTCGGCCTGTACATCCCGGTCGCGGTCCTGCTCATGCAGGCGCGCGGGCTCGATCTCGCCACGATCGGCGGCCTGTACGCGATCTACGGCATCGTCACCGTCGCCCTCGAGCTGCCGACCGGCGGCCTGGCCGACGTCGTCGGCCGCCGACTTGTCCTCGTCGTCGCGGCGGCGACGACGGCGCTCAGCCTCGCGATCGGTGCCTTCGCCCAGGATGCCGAGATCTTCGCGGTCGCCATGGTCGTCGGCGCCGTCGGTCGCGCCCTCGGTTCCGGGTCCGCTCGACGCGTGGTTCGTCGATACCGTCCACGGCATCGACCCCGAGATCCCGGTCCGCGGCGGCCTCTCGCGGGCGGCGAGCGCAGAGGCGCTCGCGCTCGGACTCGGCGCGATCATCGGCGGGCTCCTGCCGGGCGTCGCGACGTGGATCTGGCCGGCGCATGCCGTCGGCCGGCGAACGCCACGCTGATCAGCCTGTCCGTCCCGGCGCTCGCTCGCGGCGGCCCTCATGGCCTGCTACGGGCTCGCCGTCGTGCTCGTCGTTCACGAGGTCCGCCCGCCGTGGGCAGGCGCCGAAGGCGCTCGTCCGCGGCGTGCCGGCGACCGTCCGCGAGGGCCTTCGTCTCGGCCTCGGGGACGGCGTGCTGCGCCGCCTGATGGCTCGGTCCGCGCTGCTCGGGATCGTGCTTCGCAGGCGTCGAGCTGCTCTCGCCCGGGACGTTCGCCGGCCTTCTCGGCGGGGAAGAGCAGGCGAGCGGTGCGTACGGGTTCCTCGCCGCGGCCGCGTTCACGGCGAGTGCGCGTCGGTGCCGGGCCTCGCTCCTGCGGCCGCGGCGCGTCTCGGTGGTGGTGCGCGGGCAGCGGCGGTCATGTCGTGGCTCGCCGCACCGGCCGCCATGGCTGTCGCGATCCCGTTCATCGGCGCCGCCGGTCTCGGCTACGTCGGGATCTACCTGCTCCTCGGCGTCGCCGGTCCGCTCACCTCGGAGCTGCTCCACAGCCGGGTCGCCGCCGGCCAGCGGACGACGATGCTCTCGGTCGAGTCGCTTGCGCTCCAGGCCGGCGGCGTCGTCTCGAACCTCGCTGCTCGGTTCGCTCGTCGTCGCGACGTCCGCCGGCGCCGGCTTCCTCGTCATCGCCGTCGCGCTCCTGGCCGTCGGTGCCCTGCTCTTCGGCATCCCGGACCGACCGAAGGTCGAGACCGACGCCGTCGATCCGCGAGCCTGCGCCGGAACCCGCGTGACGCCGGACGACCGCGGCATCGCCGCGAGCGTCAGACGGCTGCAGATCGCCGGCGCCACGCGCGATTTGCGCGATTGCAACGTTCCGAAGGCTGGGCGCGAAACGCCCCGACGCGTTACGCTGACGGCGAGAGGAGAGCGTCGAAGCGAGGAGAACGCCATGTCCGAGTTGATCGCGGTCACGTTCGACGACGCGGAGCAGGGTCCGGCCGCACTGAAGTCGATCCGCGCGCTCGAACACGACCAGGGCATCCGCCTCGAGGACACCGCCGTCATCGTCAAGGACGCCGACGGCAAGGTGAAGGTCCACAACGAGGCATCGAGCGGCGACCGAGACCGGCGCCGTCGTCGGCGGGATCCTCGGCGGCGCCCTGTTCCTCTTCTTCCCCGTCGTCGGGATCGTGGCGGGCGCGGTCGCGGGCGGGCTGATCGGGCGGGCCGCGAAGCCCGGCATCGACGGCAAGTTCGTCAAGGAGGTCTCCGACGACCTGCCGCCCGGCGGTTCGGCCCTGTTCGTGCTCACCGAGAGCAGCGATCCCGGCGATGCTGATCGCGGCGCTCCGCCAGTATCACGGGCGGATCCGGCAGACCAGCCTCGACGAGGAAGCCGAGAAGGCGCTGGAGGCGTCGCTCAAGTCCGCCGCTCGGGAAGCGCTAGCGGCCAGCCACGCGGCTGAACCGGCAGCCTTGATTCGGGTCAACGAAACGCGTCGGCGGCCTCGACGCCTCCGATCGACCCGTCACCGACTCGTGCGGTCAACAAGACTGCGGCGGCCGGCCACGGCCGAGCCGACTCAACCCGGTCTGGATCGGCTCAACGACCGAGCTTGGACCGGACGTCCTCGAGGGATCGACCCGGCTGACTTCGCGTGACTGCGAGCATAGCGGCCCCGGCGCTGCCGACCGCTGGCGGTGCTCGCAGCCGCGCCCGCGCGGAACCGCGTCGGCTGGCTACCATCGCCCTCCCATGAGCGACCGTTCCCGCTACTACCTCACCACGTCGATCGCGTACGCGAACAACAAGCCGGGCGTCCACACCCTGTACGAGGTCATCGGTGCCGACGCGATCGCGCGGTGGCACCGGATGCTCGGCGACGACACCCGGTTCCTGACCGGGACGGACGAGCATTCGATCAACATCGCCCAGGCGGCCGTCGACGAAGGTCGGCCGACGCGCGAGTTCGTCGACGAGAAGGTCGCCCTCTTCCAGTCGGCCGAGGCGGCGCTCGGCATCAGCGCCGACCGGTTCATCCGCACGACCGACCCGGACCACGTCCGTGCCGCCCAGGAGATGGTCCGCCGCGCCCACGCGAACGGCGACATCTACCTGGGCACATACGAAGGCTGGTACTGCCCGAACGAGGGCTTTCGCAACGCGACCGACGTCCAGGAGACGGCCCGCGGGACGATCTGCCCGAACCACCCCGAAGTCCCGCTCCAGTGGCTCGACCGAGCAGAACTGGTTCTTCCGCCTGTCGGCCTACCAGGAACGGCTCGAGCGCTACTACGCCGATCACCCGGACTTCGTCCAGCCTGACTACCGGCGCAACGAGATGCTCGGGTTCATCCGCGGCGGTCTCGAGGACTTCTCGATCAGCCGCGAGCGGACGCCGGGCAACTGGGGCATCCCGTTCCCGATCGCCGAGAACGGCGAGACGGCCCTGCGCGAGGACGGGACGTGGGATCCGGAGGCCGGCAAGATCTACGTCTGGTACGACGCGCTGATCAACTACATCACGGGCGCCGGCTTCCCCGACGACCCCGAGGCGTTCGCCCGACTGGTGGCCGGCCGACCTCCACGTCATCGGCAAGGACATCGCCCGGTTCCACACGATCTTCTGGCCGGCGATGCTGTGGAGCGCAGGCCTCGAGGCGCCGCGCCACGTGTGGGTCCACGGCTGGCTGCTCGCGGCCGGCGGCGAGCGGATGAGCAAGAGCCGCGGCAACTTCCTCGACCCGGACGACTTCGTCGCGGCCTTCGGTCAGGACGGCGCCCGGTACGTGGCCCTGCGCGAGGTGCCGTTCGACCGGGACGCCGAGGTCAGCTGGGATTCGTTCGTCCGCCGCTACAACGCCGACCTGGCGAACGACTTCGGGAACCTGGTGAACCGGACGGTCTCGATGACGAATCGATATCTCGACGGCGAGCGCCCGGCGCCTCGCTCCGGCGACGATTCGCTCGCTGGCCGAGAGCTGGTCGGCGACGTTCGAGGCGTTTCGCGAGCGGATCGAGGCGTGCCTCCTCCACGACGCGCTCGCGGAGCTGTGGGACTTCGTCGGCGCGGCGAACAAGGTCGTCGACGCCGAGCGGCCGTGGGACCTCGCGAAGGCGTGGAAGGCCGGCGACGAGCGGGGCAGGGGAGCGGCTTCGAGGCGTCCTCGGTGATCTCGTCGAGGCGTGTCGGCTGCTCGGCCTCGCCGCCGCGCCGTTCCTGCCGGCGAGCGCGCCGCGAGTCCTCGCCCAGCTCGGGCCATCGGTACCCGTACGCGCCCGACGGCAATGGCGGCCCGCCGCGCGGTCGATGAGCTTGCCTGGGGCGCGCATGCCGACCGAAGCGGGACGGGTCGCGACGCCCGAGCCGCTCTTCCCGCGGCTCGACGTCGAGGCGGACGCCGCTGAAGGCGCGGCGGCTTGAGCGGCGCGGCCGTCGGCGCTGGCAGCGCCGGCGCCCCACCGGCCGCGTCGCCCGGCCGAGGGCCGAGCGGGTCGCCACGTGCCGCGCCGCGAGCGCACCGGCGCATCCTACCATGGCGACGTGCGGCTCATCGACAGCCACTGCCACCTCAATGCCGACCGGTTCGAGAAGCGACGCCGAGGCGGTCCTCGAGGCGGCCCGGCGCGCCGGCCTCGAGCGGATCCTCGTCCCGGGCTGGAACGTCGCCTCGTCCGAGCGCGCTCTCGACCTCGCCGAGCGGCACGCATGGCTCGACGTTGCAGTCGGCATCCACCCGCACGATGCCGCGAAGGTGGCGCCGGACGGCTGGGACCGGATCGTCGAGTGGGCCGCCGACCCTCGCGTCGTCGCGATCGGCGAGACCGGGCTCGACTACGACCGGGTCTTCAGCCCGATCCCCGAACAGCTCGCGAACCTGCGACGGAACCTCGACCTCGCCGCTCGCCACCGGCAAGCCGGCCATCCTCCACTGCCGGTCGGCGGCGGGCCGGCGCGACGCGCAGGACGCCCTCGTGACGCGAGCTCGCGCGGCCGCGGGAGTCGGCGGTCCGCAGTGGGCATCGGTCTTTCGACGACCGGCCGCCTGCGGTCGATCCACTCCTTCTCGGGGCCGCTCGACTACGCCTGCGAGATGCTCGAGCTCGGCCTGGCGATCAGCTTCTCGGGGCTCGTCTTCCGGCGCGGGGAGGAAAGCTTCGGCCGAGGTCGTCACGCTGGTGCCCGACGACCGTCTCCTCGTCGAGACCGATTCGCCCTTTCTTGCGCCGCCCGGTGCGCCTCGCTCGACGCAACGAGCCCGAATGGGTTCGCGTCACGGCCGCCTGGGCTGCCGAACACCGCAAGACGACGGTCGAGACGCTCGGCGCCGGCCTGGTCAACGCCTACGACCGACGTTCCGTCAGCGCAGGGGCGTGACATGAACACGCCGGTCGAGGCCGTCCCGCGGCCGAGCCCGCAGCTCCGTCGACCATGGCGCTCGCGCGTGTGGCCTGCTGCTGGCAGCCTGCGCGGCTCCGCGTCGGGGCCTTCGCTATCGGCGATCGGCCGTCCCGGACGAGCACCGGCCACCGCGGCAGCCTCCATCGCTGCCCGAACGCCACGTCGCGACGACGCCGGCGAGCCCGTCAGGCACAACGGATCCACGGCACGCGCCGCCGCGACCCCGCACCGCCTCGGCACCGCCTCAGCGGCAACCTGCGCCGTCGGGCCTCAAGCCGTCGAGCTTCCGTCGGATCGATTCACCTCGGTCGTCATCACGCCTCGTCCGGACGACGGACGTCGTCACCTTCCGGCTTCGGCAACGCCGTCCCTGCCGGGCCCGCCGGCGCCGCCGATCGGAGTCACTCGACACCGCCGATGCCTCCGTTCACGGAGGCGGGCAGCGGCGCGGCCCATCGACCTGATGGGTGAGCACGCGTCGCAGATCCGCTTCAGGAACATGTCGATCCAGAACGACGTCGGCCAACCCGTCTACGAGGGCCCGACCGAGTACCGGCCGCGACCTGCCCGCCCTCCGAGATCTGGTCCTCTTCGACATGTCGGAGGGCGTCGTCGGCTGGTACATCGGCTATCGACGGGACCGGCTGCGTGTCGCTCGCTCGCAGTAGGCAACGCGGTCACGCTGACGATCGCCCACAGCTGACGCGACGCGGGTTGACAGGCGCATCCCGGGTTCGCTAGTCTCCACTTAGCACTCTCCCATCGAGAGTGCTAAAGCACATCGTCGAAGCCCCCAGGCAGACGGTCGCCGGAATGGAGCGGTCGGAGGAACAGACGGGGCCGCGCGATGGCACCACAACATTCCGGGACGTCGCCCGCGGCCCGATCCGGCCGACAGGCGTCCCCGAGTCATGCCCGTCGGCCGGCCCTGGCCGTCACAGGAGGAATGCACGTTGGCCACAGCCACTGCGACAGCGACGAAGCTGCAACCGCTCGGTGACCGTGTCGTCATCAAGCCCAGCGCGCGCGAAGAGATGACCAAGAGCGGCATCGTCCTGCCGGACACCGCCAAGGAGAAGCCCCAGGAGGGCTCGATCATCGCCGCCGGCCCGGGGAAGACCCTCGAGGACGGCACCCGCGAGGCGATGGACGTCAAGGTCGGGGACAAGGTCCTCTACGCGAAGTACGCCGGCACCGAATTCAAGCTCGACGGCGAGGACGTGCTGATCGTCAGCCAGAAGGACATCCTGGCGATCGTCGCCGACTGACGACGACGCGTCACCGTCTTCCAAATCACAGGTTCCTGGAGGGACATTCGAATTGGCTAAGCAACTCATCTTCGACGAGACGGCTCGTCGCTCGCTCAAGAAGGGCATCGATCGTCTCGCCGACGCGGTGAAGGTCACCATCGGTCCGAAGGGCCGCAACGTCGTGCTCGACAAGAAGTTCGGTTCGCCGACGATCACCAACGACGGCGTCACGATCGCTCGCGACATCGAGCTCGACGATCCGTTCGAGAACATGGGCGCGCAGCTCCTCAAGGAGGTCGCGACCAAGACCGACGACGTCGCCGGCGACGGCACGACCACGGCGGTCGTGCTCGGCCAGGCGATGGTCGCCGAGGGCCTCCGCGTCGTGAGCTCGGGCGCCAACCCGATGGTCGTCAAGCACGGCATCGAGGCCGCGGTCGACGCGGTCGTCGAGGAGATCAAGCGGGTCTCGCGGCCGGTCGACAACCGCGAGCAGATCGCGGCCGTCGCGGCGATCAGCGCGGCGGATCCGGAAGTCGGCGAGATCATCGCCGAGGTGATGGACAAGGTCGGCAAGGACGGCGTCATCACGGTCGAAGAGGGCCAGAGCCTGGGCCTCGAGAAGGAATACACGGAGGGCATGCAGTTCGACCGCGGCTACCTCTCCGCGTACTTCGTGACCAACCCGGATCGCATGGAAGCGGTCCTCGAGAACCCGCTCATCCTGATCACCGACAAGAAGATCTCCAGCGTCCAGGACATGCTCCCGGCGCTCGAGAAGGCGGTCCAGCAGGGCAAGCCCACGCTGATCATCGCCGAGGACATCGACGGTGAGGCGCTCGCCACGCTCGTCGTCAACAAGCTCCGCGGCACCGTCTCGGTCCTCGCCGTCAAGGCGCCGGGCTTCGGCGACCGCCGCAAGGAGATGCTCCGCGACATCGCCGTCGCTGACCGGCGGCACCGTCATCAGCGAGGAGATCGGGCGCAAGCTCGACTCGGTCACGTTCGAGGACTTCGGCTCGGCCCGCAGGATCGTCGCCACCAAGGACGACACGACCATCGTCGACGGCGACGGCAAGCCGGACCAGATCAAGGCCCGGATGACCCAGATCAAGGCCCAGATCGAGGACACGACCTCGGACTACGACAAGGAGAAGCTCCAGGAGCGCCTCGCCAAGCTGTCCGGCGGCGTCGCGGTCATCAAGGTCGGCGCGGCCACCGAGGTCGAGCTGAAGGAGAAGAAGCACCGCATCGAGGACGCGCTCTCGACGACCCGCGCGGCCGTCGAGGAGGGCCTCGTCGCCGGTGGCGGCACGACGCTCCTCCAGGCGATCCCGGTCCTCGACTCGATCCAGCTCGGCGGTGACGCCCAGGTCGGTGTCGACATCGTCCGCAAGGCGCTCGAGGCTCCGGCCCGGCAGATCGCCGAGAACGCCGGCGCGCCCGGCGAGGTCGTCGTCGCGCACGTCAAGACGCCTCGAGTCGGGCTTCGGCTACGACGCGCTCAAGGGCGAGTACGGCGACCTCTTCGAGAAGGGCATCGTCGACGCCGCCAAGGTGACCCGGTCCGCGCTCCAGAACGCGGCCTCCATCGCGGCGATGGTCCTGACGACGGAGACGCTCGTCACCGACATCCCCGAGAAGGAGAAGGCCGGCGCCGGCGGCGGCCACGACCACGGCGGCGGAGGGATGGACTTCTAGTCCGAACGCTCCTCTCGACAACGGATCGAGGCCCCCGGCACCGCCGGGGGCCTCGTGATTCCCAGCGGGGACGCGCGCCGTCGACAAGATCCCTGGTCTGGCCTGCAGGCTTGTGGGCCGACGCCGTCGCGGCGACAGGCCGGGGAGGTGGCCTCCGGCTGTCGCCGACCGCCGTGTTGTCGAGTGTCACGGCATCGACTCTCCAGGCGAGCGCTCGTTCTTGTCAGATGCTCCAGCGGCGCTCGTCACGAGCCCAGCGGTCCGCGCGCGATCCTGGCGAGCGTGGACTCGCGCGGGCCAGCGAAGAGAGACCTGCCATCCGCCCACCAGGCGGCGCATCTGGCACGAATCGCTGTGACGAACGCTCGTGTGCGCGTGCATTTGGCGGAAAGGCTGACCGCTCAGTCTCGGACGGCCGACCCGGCGCGCGCCGCGGTTAGGTCCGGCGGATAACCGTCGGCGGCGGTCTTCGCCGCCCTTCGACGGCAACCTCGATGCAGTCTCGCCGTCAGCGGCTCGCGGTGAACAGCGGCGCGCCGAGCATGTCGGTGTCGACCTCGATGCCCAGCCCGGGCGCTTGCGGCACGGGTCCGAACCCGCCGCTCGAGCGCGGCTGGTAGCCGGCGATGTGTTCGACGGTCCAGTCGTTCATGTAGGAGACCGCGAAGAGCGCCCCGGGCGGCGTCGCGGCCGCGAGATGGCTGACCGCGGCGGTGACGAGGTCGCCGCCCCACGAGTCCTCGATCGTCAGCTTGAGACCGAGCTCAACGGCCGCGTCGCGCATGAGCCTCGCCTTTGTGAGCCCGCCGACACGACCGATCTTCAGGTTGATGTGATCCATCGCGTCGGCCGCCACCGCCCGCACCAGCGTCGGGAGATCGGTGATGACCTCGTCGAGGACCATCGGCAGCCGGCTCACCCGGCGAACGCTCAGGCAGGCCTCGAGTGTCGCGCACGGTTGCTCCAGCCGGAGCCGGTCGAATCGCTCGAGCAGGCGAGCCGCGACGATCGCGTCCTGCCGTCGCCAGCCACCGTTGGCGTCCCCGATGATCGCGTCCTGGGCATCGGTGACCGCGTGGACGGCTGCGACCCGATCACGATCATCCTCGGGGTCGCCACCGAGCTTGAGCTGGAATCGATGGATCCCGCCCTCGCGCTCCCGTTCCACGAACGTTTGCATGCTCGCAGGCGAACCGAGCGGCACCGCGACGTAGAGCGGAAGGCGGTCCTGGAGGATGCCACCGAGCAGCATCGCGACCGGCTGGCCGGTGACGCGCCCGAGGATGTCCCAGCAGGCGATATCGACGGCGCTCTTCGCGTACTCGTGACCGCGGAGAGTGGCATCCATTGACGCATTGACGGCCGCGAGGTTCGCGGCGTCGACCCCGAGAAGCGCGGGCGCGAGCTCCCGCAGCGCGGCGCGCGCCCCCTCACCGAACGCCGGCAGGTACGTGCTCCCGAGCGGGCACGTTTCGCCAAAGCCCTCGATCCCCGAGCCGGTCGTGATGCGCACGACGGTGCTCGGCAGCCGGTCGACCACGCGGCCGGTCGACATCACGTACTCGCCGTGCGCATACGTCAGGTCGTAGCCGAAGATCTCGACACGGTCGATCGTGGTCGCGGGCTGTGCCATGGCCGGTCCTCCCGAGTCGATTGTCGCCGAGCCGGCAGGGGACGTGTCCGGCGTCCGCGCCGGTGGGCCCGCTTGCCCGGCACTCGAATCGGCGGACGTTTGACAGGTCGAGGCCATCGCGCGGACTCTTTGCAGAAGGTCCGTCGCCGAGAGGTCGACCGGCCCGATCGCATCGAGGAGCCTCATGACGCGCCGGACCCCTGCCACCTTCGCCCTTGCGTTGACCGCCGCGATGGTCGTGACTGCGTGTAACGGGATAGCGCCATCGCCGTCGCCGTCGCCGTCGGACCTGCCGGACGCAACGGCGGTCATCAACGCGACCACGACCTCGAGCGTGGCCGCCAAGTCGGTTCACGCCCAGGTCGCGGTCGATGGCGAGGCCGCCGTCGCGCTGCCGATCGGCGGTGCGACCGGATCGGTCGACCTCACCGGGACGACCGCCTCGGCCGATCTCGACAAGGCGAACTCTGCGGCGCATGTCACCTTTACGGTGCCCGGTTTTCTCAATCTGTCCGGTGAGCTGATCGCGATCGACGGCAAGGCCTACCTGAAGACGACGCTCACCGGCGCGCAGTATCGGAACATCGCCGGGGGCACACCGCTGCCGGTGGATCCAGCGAACACGAACGGCATGCTGAAGTCGCTGAGCGAGTTCCTGCTGAAGCCGGGCGTCGATCCCGTCAAGGGCGCGGACGTGACCTGCGGCTCGAAACAGTGCTACACCGTGAGCGTCGACCTCGACGCCGCCGAGTTGGCGCCGTTGATCGGAACGGCCGCCGATGGGCTCCCGATCAATCTGGCCGGCGCGAGCCTTCAGATGACGATCCGCGTGGAGAAGGATCCGCCCAACCACCTCGCCGGCCTCAACGCGAAGATCACGATGGCCGACGGGAACGTCGTGAACGCCGACGTGACGTTCTCGAAGTGGGACGAGCCCGTGACCGTCACCGCGCCGCCGGCAAACGAGATCGCGCCCGGCTGACGCGGACGCGACCCGCCGTGCGAATCGCCGGCCCGACGACCGGCCGACGCGACGCGTCCAAGGAACGGCCCGGTAAGCCCCCCGACCTACAATGGGCGGGTGAGTCCCTCCCGTCGTCGCCGGTCCGGCGACCCCTCGCTCGACGATGCCATGGCGGCCGCCGCCGAGCTCGGTCGGAACCGCCTTCGCGGACCTCGACGAGCCCTCCGCGACACCCGAAGAACCCGACTGGCTGCGCGCCCCGGCGATCGCACAGCGAGGATCCTGCGGCCGCCGCGGCGCCCGTCGACGCAGCCGCACTCGAGGAACGTCGGCGCGAGCGCGCGGCGCAGATCGTCCGTGCCCTCAACCCGGAACAGGCCCGCGCGGTCACGACGACCGAGGGGCCGCTCCTGATCCTGGCCGGTGCAGGCTCCGGAAAGACACGCGTCCTCGCCCACCGGATCGCCTACCTGGTCGGCGTCAAGGACGTCGCGCCGTGGCGGATCCTCGCGGTCACCTTCACCAACCGCGCCGCGGCCGAGCTCCGGGAGCGGATCATCAGCCTCGTCGGCGAGCGCGGCCGGGACGTCGTCGCCGGCACGTTCCACGCGCTCTGCGCCCGCGTGCTGCGGGCGGACGGCGAGGCCATCGGCATCGGGCGCCGCTTCGTCATCTACGACACCGACGACCAGACCTCGCTCATGAAGCAGATCCTCCGCGAGGAGGACATGCCGCTCACCGGTGAGTTCCGGCCGAGCATCGTGCTCGGGGCCATCAGCCGGGCCAAGAACGAGATGCTCGATCCGACGTTCCTATCCGAGAACGCGGTCAACCATCGCGAGCGGACGATCGCCCGCCTCGCGACGCGCTATCAGGCCCGCCTGCGCAAGGCGAACGCGCTCGACTTCGATGACCTGCTGCTCGAGGCCGTCCGTCTCTTCGAGGAGGCGCCCGAGGTCCTCGCCAAGTACCAGGATCGATGGCGCTACCTCCACATCGACGAGTACCAGGACACCAACCGCGCCCAATACCTCTGGATCCGGGCGCTGGCGGCGACCCACCACAACCTCTGCGTCGTCGGCGACGACGACCAGTCGATCTACTCGTGGCGCGGCGCGGACCTGCGCAACATCCTCGACTTCGAGCGTGACTGGCCGACGACGGCCGTCGTCAAGCTCGAGCAGAACTACCGCTCGACGCAGCTGATCCTCGACGCGGCCCACTCGGTCGTGTCGCGCAACGTCGCCCGCAAGGACAAGAAGCTCTGGACCGAGAATGCGGGCGGCATCAAGATCCAGCGGTTCGAGGCCTACAACGAGGAGGAGGAGGCCGAGTGGATCGCTCGCCAGGTCGAGGGCCTGGTCGGCGGGCGATCGACGGCGTTGACGCGCCGCGCGGACGCGGAGGAGGAACCGCGCTTCCGGGCGCGCGACATCGCGGTGATGTACCGGATGAACGCCCAATCCCGGGCGATCGAAGAGTCGTTCCTGCGCTACGGGCATCCGCTACCAGCTCGTCGGTGGCACCCGGTTCTACAGCCGGCGCGAGGTCAAGGACGCGCTCGCGTACCTGCGGGTGCTCCGGTCGGACACGGACAGCGTCAGCTTCGAGCGGATCATCAACGTGCCGGCTCGGGGGATCGGCGACAAGACGATCGAAACGCTTCGCGCCGCGGCCGCGCGCGAAGGCGGAACGACGTGGGGCGCGATCGAGGCGGCTGTCGCGTGGCGAGCTCCCGGCGCTCGCTCCCCGGACCCGGAACGCACTCGCCGATTTCGCGGTGCTTGTCCGGCGGCTGCGGACGCGGGTCGGGGTCCTGCCACTCCCCGAGCTCCTCGACGACGTCCTCGAGGCCTCGGGCTACCGCGCGATGCTCGCCGACGGCTCCGACGACGGCAACGAACGCTGGGCGAACCTGCTCGAGCTGCGTGCGGTGACGACGCGCTACGACGACCTGAGCCCGGACGACGCGCTCGACCGGCTGCTCGAGGAGACCGCGCTCGTCGCCGACCAGGACTCATACGAGGGCGATGCCGATGCGGTGACGCTCATCACCCTGCACGCTGCGAAGGGCCTCGAATTCCCGGTCGTGTTCATCGCCGGTCTCGAGGAGGGCCTCTTCCCGCACAGCCGGGCGCTCGAGGACGAGAAGGAACTCGAGGAGGAACGTCGGCTCGCGTACGTTGGCATCACCCGGGCGAAGCGGCGGCTCTACCTGTCGCATGCCTGGCGCCGGGCGACGTGGGGGATGGGCCAGGCGACCGTCCCGTCGCGGTTCCTGCTCGAGATCCCGGCCGAGCTGATGGTGGGCCCGCAGCTCGGTGGCAACGACGAGCAGGATCTCGACCTCGATCTCGTATTCGGGGCCCGGCGGACGAGCCGGTTCGGGACGCCGATGCGCGGGAATGGGCCGGCCTACCGGCAGGGGAGCGGGCGGCCGGGTGCGCCGGCCGAGGGCGAGCAGTTCCGGCCGAGTCGCGACCTGGCCGCGAAACGTGAGGCTTTTGGCGCCGGGGCGAGGTCCGGTTCGCTGGCACGACCGGTTCGAGCGTGGGACGACGAGCTCGGTTCGGGCGTCGGGCCTGCGCAGACGAACGGTGCCGCGCCGGTCAAGCCTCGCCCGATCATCCCCGGCGAGCGCCAGTTCCGCGACGGCGACCGCATCCGCCACGCCCGCTGGGGGGACGGCATCGTCGTCACGAGCAAGCTGACCCGGAGCGACGAGGAGGTGACGGTTGCGTTCAAGGACGCTTCGGTCGGTCGCAAGACGATGCTGGTGAGCCTCGCGAACCTCGAGCTCATCGGCTAGGTCCCGGCGACGCGGAGGCGGCCGGCGCCTCGCGCCGCAGCGACACGAGGGACGGTCACTCGCGAGACGCTTCGCGGCCACGGAGAGTCCATCGACTTCCGTCCGATCGCTGACACGCTCGCCACATGTTCATCGTCGGGGCAACGGGCGGGCCAACGACCGAAGCGAGCTTGGATCGAGCCGCGAATCCCCGCCGGACGGCCGCGAACGAGGGCCGGTGCTCACCCGGTGTGCCTCTTGTCTGGTAAGGGTCCCGACTTCCGGCCGTACCCGGTCCTTGCGGCATCCGCAACGCTGCGGATGAACACCCAGCGTGCATCGCAAGGGAGGATGACTCGACCGGATCGTCGGCGCAGGAACGGCGAGGCGTAGATCACGGGCTTGGTCGCCGCAACGGTGCGCGTCACCGTCTCGTTCGCTACCCTCCCGTCGATGACCATCGCGCTGCCGCCGGTCGATCCTGCCCTCGTCGAGGCGGCATCCCAGCTCGACATCGCAACGGCAACCGCGCGCCATGCCGACGCTGGCCGCGCAGATCGACCGTGCCAACGAGCTGTATCACGTGCAGGACGCGCCGGAGATCACCGACGCCGAGTACGACCAGCTGTTTCGCGAGCTGGTAGCCCTCGAGACCGCGCTACCCCGAGCTGACGACCTCCGAATCCCCGACCCAGCGCGTCGGTGGGACGCCGGCCGGGACGTTCGACGAGGTCCGCCACCGCCGGCCGATGCTCTCGCTGTCGAACGCATTCGGCCACGACGAGCTCCGCGCCTTCGATACGCGCGTTCGTCGCGGCCTCGGTCAGCCACCCGCCCCCGAACCTGCCCCAGACCTCCGCTACGTCGCCGAGCTCAAGATCGACGGTCTCGCCATCAGCCTCCGCTACGAGCGCGGCCGCTTCGTCCAGGGCGCGACCCGCGGCGACGGCACGACCGGCGAGGACGTGACCGCGAACCTGCGGACGATCTCGGTGATCCCGGCACGGCTCCCGGAGCCGGCGACCCTTGAAGCTCGCGGAGAGATCTTCATGCCGCGGGCCGAGTTCAAGCGCATCAACGAGGAGCGCGAGGAGGCCGGCCTGCCGCTGTACGCGAACCCGCGGAACAGCGGCGCCGGCTCGCTCCGCCAGATCGACCCGGAGGTCACCGCTCGCCGCCGCCTGTCCGCGTGGTTCTACCAGCTGGTCGAGGACGGCGAGACGGTCGCGACCCAGACGGCCGCGCTCGAGCGCCTCGGTGCCCTCGGCTTTCCGGTCAACCCCGAGCACGTCTCCGACCTCGACATCGAGGGCGTCATCGACTTCACCGAGCGCTGGCGCGAGGCCCGCCACGCCCTCGCCTACGAGACCGATGGTGTCGTCGTCAAGGTCGACCGCTTCGACCAGCAGGCGCGACTCGGGATGGTCAGTCGGGCGCCGCGCTGGGCGATCGCCTACAAGTTCCCGCCGGAGCAGGTCGAAGCCTTCCTCGAGGACATCGTCCCGTATGTCGGGCGGACCGGGACGCTCACGCCGGTCGCGCACCTGACGCCGACCAAGGTGGCCGGCTCCACCGTAGCTCGCGCAACGCTCCACAACATGGACGAGCTTCGGCGCAAGGACATCCGGATCGGCGACTGGGTCGTGCTCCAGAAGGCGGGCGACGTGATCCCCGAGGTCGTCCGGCCGATCGTCGAGCGGCGGACCGGCGCCGAACGCGAGTACGTCGATGCCCGAACGCTGCCCGGTCTGCGACACACCGGTCGTGCAGGATGCGGGCGCCGTTCGTGTCTACTGCCCGAACCCGCGGTGCCCGGCGAGGCTCGGTCAGGAGTACGGCCATTTCGTCGGGTCGCGGCGGGATGGACATCGAGGGCGCGGGCTGGGCCGTGCTGACGCAGCTGCTGGAACGCGGCCTCGTCCAATCGCGCGCCGATTTCTTCCGTCTGACCGTTGAGGACCTCGTGTCGCTCGAGCGGTTCGCGACCAAGAGCGCCGAGAACCTGCACGGTCGGATCCAGCGCGCGCGCGTCGGCCGCCCGCTCGCGCGCGTGCTCAACAGTCTCGGGATGCCGCAGGTCGGCGAGCAGACAGCGATCGACCTCGCACAGTGGCTCGCCGAGCGCGTCCGGCCGGACGCGTACCCGCCGGCAGACGGGGACGTCGTGCCCGACCCATGGTTCGCCGCGGTCGAGGCCGAGTTCCGGCGGATCGGCACCGACGAGCCGGAACGGTTCACCGAGATCCCGGGGATCGGGCCGACCGTCGCCGCGGCGCTCGGCCGCTGGTTCGCCGACGAGGCGACCCGCGACATCCTCCGCGAGCTGGTCGACGTCGGCATCGTGCCGGAGCGACCGACCGTCCGACCGCCGGGCGAGACGACCGCGGGACCGCTCGACGGCAAGACGCTCGTCGTGACCGGCACGCTGGAGGGCTTCAGTCGCCAGGAAGCCGAGGAGGCGATCCGCGCCGCTGGCGGCAAGCCCGGCGGATCGGTGTCGAAGAAGACCGACTACCTCGTCGCGGGCGAGAGCGCCGGCTCGAAGCTCGCGAAGGCCCAGGAACTGGGCGTGCCCGTCCTGGACGAGGCCGGGTTCCGTCGAGTGCTCGCCGGCGAATCCCCGACGCCCTAGAAACCGCCCTTCGCGTAACGCTCCATGAGTGACACGACCGCGGCGCGTGCGGCCGCCCACTCGGGCTGGTCGCCGAGGATGACGCCGTCCGGGCCCCCAGCGACGGAGCTGGGTCATCGCGGTGACGATCGAGTCATGCGCCAGCGCGCGGTGACGACCGGCCTCGACCTGGCCGGTCACGAGGTAGCGGCGAACGGTATCGAACGGCGCGGTCCAGCGGCCGATCCTGGATTCGGTCGCCTTCGCGTAGCGACTCGAGCCACTCGTCGTCACCGACCTGGTGGCGGTCGTGCTCTGCCACGTGGTGCACCAGGTCGTGCCGCACGCCGCGGCGCGTCAGGCTGGGTAGCCGGCCGTCGTCCTCCACCGTTCGGTAGCACACCGGGCACTCCGGCAGTCGCGCGTCAAAACGGGGTGGGGCACCGTACGGGAGACCGCAGCGGCGGCAGAAGGCGGCACGATCGTGACCGGCCGCGGTGCCGCATTCGAGGCACGCCGTTTCGATCACGGCCGCGGCCGCCTGGACAGAGCGGCATCGACGTCCCGGCCGCCCGACGCGACCCGTGGATCCCTGCGATGTCGTGGAGCTTCACAGCTGATGCGGCGCGCTCGCACGATGATCGGGCACATGAGATCGCGGGGCTCCGGGTCGGGTGGGGCGGTGGGACACAACCATCGCTCCTCGACGCCCGTCCGGCCAATCCCCCGTTCGGCGCCCGCGGACCACCGGATGGTACGACTCGGAGACCCGCCTCACCCGATCGCGAAGTTGAACTGGCCCCAGATCGCGCGTCGGATCCCAGTCGAATGGCTCGCCACGGACGAGCCGAGGTGCGTGCCACGCGTCGGTCCAGCCGTCGGCGGCCAACCGGGCGAGACCCGCCACGTTGTCCGCGAGCAGCCCCGCCCGGACCCGGCCGCCGGGAGCGTGCTCGAGTCGGCGGGCGTGGAGGATCGCCATCGCGTCGTCGATATCGGGCGCGATCGTGGCGGCGCCGCCCCATGGCGGCCTGACCGACGAAACCGCGGAGCTTCGCCGGACGCCTCGACGAGACACCGCGAGGACGCCGTCCCGGCGAAAGCGCCAAGCAGGTGCAGCCCGGTCCTCACCCGTCGCGGCTCGATCCAGGGCGGCCATCGCCGGAAGGTCATCGGAACGAAACGGCCGGATGCGGGGGTCGGGCGATCCGGCTTCCGGCCCGAGACCGGGCGCCTCGACGATCCTGTACCACGACTGCACGGTGAACCCGATTCGCTCGTACATCGGACGCCCCGCCTCGGTGGCGACGAGCACGAGTGTCCGGCAGCCGGCCGCCTCCGCCGCGTCGATCGCGCACTGCGTCAGGCCAAGCCCGAGTCCGCGCCGTCGGAACGCCGGGTCCACCCACACGGTGCCGATCCATCCGACCGGTCCGTTGATCGTCGCGATGCCGGTTCCCACGATCACGCCATCCGCCTCTGCGACGAACGCTCGGCAGCTCGCGTAGCGACGCCGAGAATTCGGAGTTGCGGCCGCCGGTCGCCGAACTCGTGGAGCAGCATCGCCTGGGCCGCGGGCTCGGCATCCTCGGGCGTCATCGGTCGGATCCGTGCCTGGGCCATGGCGGGCATCCTATCGAGTCCCGTCGGGGCGGTGCTATCGTCGCCGCGTTCAAGCTTTCGTCCCCATCTCGCGGAGAGTCGCGATGTCGGATGCCGACGATCGTTTCGTGGAAAGCCTCGCGGCCGAGCTGGCGCCGCTCGTCGGGCCACGCTTGCGCGTCATCGCCATCGACATGGACAGACCCGCCGACGATCGCGTCAGGATCGTCGTCACCCTCGAGACCTCGGCGAAACCGGTCGTGATGACCGAGGAGGCCGACTCCCTTACCGAAGTCTCCTCGCGCCTGCTCGCGAGGGCGCCCGAAGTACGACTCGCGGACGCCTTTCGCGAGATGATCGACGGCGTCTCGGTCTGACGCTCAGGCAACTCGGCGGCAGTCGGGCGTCCGTCCTCGGCTATCATCGGCGCCATGCCCGCCCTCTCTCGTGCCGACGTCGAGCACGTCGCTCACCTCGCTCGCCTCGGTCTGACCGACGACGAGCTGACCCGTCTCGAGGGCCAGCTCAACCACATCCTCGACCAGTACGCGATCCTCGCCGAGCTGCCGACCGACGACATCCCGCCGACCGCTCAGACGATCGAGCTCGAGAACATCCTGCGCGAGGACGTCGTCCGGCCGTCGTTGCCGCTCGAGGCGGTCCTCGGCAACGCACCAGCCCGGCAGGGCGACTACATCGTCGTCCCGGCCATCCTCGACGAGCGCTGAGGCGCGGCCGGGATGAGCGACGTCACGCGGCTGCTTGCCCACGAGATGGCCGCGCTCCTGCGGTCCGGCGAGGCCTCGTCGCGCGAGCTCACGACCGCGCACCTCGACGCGGCCGAGCGCGACAACCATGGTCTCAACGCCTGGCTGACGATCGACCGCGAACGTGCGCTCGTCGAGGCCGACGCAGCGGACGCCCGGCTCGCGGCAGGCCCGGAGCGACGCGACGCACGCGCTCGACCTCATGCGACCCCTGCTCGGCGTGCCCGTTGCCCTCAAGGACCTCGTCTCCGTGGCCGGCGGCCAGTGCACCGCGGGCTCGCGGATCCTCGAGGGGTACCGTGGCGCCGTACGACGCGCACATCACCGAGCGGCTCCGCGAGGCCGGCGCCGTCATCCTCGGCAAGACCAACATGGACGAGTTCGCGATGGGCTCGTCCACCGAGCACTCGGCGTACGGGCCGACGGCGAATCCGTGGGACGCTCGACCGCGTGCCGGGTGGCAGCAGCGGCGGCTCGGCGGCGGCGGTCGCCGCATTCCACGCACCGCTGGCGCTCGGCACTGACACCGGCGGCTCGATCCGCCAGCCGGCCGCTCTGTGCGGGATCGTCGGGATGAAGCCGACGTATGGCCGCGTCAGCCGGTACGGGATCGTGGCGTTCGCGAGCTCGCTCGACCAGATCGGGCCGTTCGCGCGCGATGCACGCGACGCGGCGGCGCTGCTGCACGCGGTCGCCGGGCGTGACGAACGCGATTCGACCTCCTCGCCGCAGCCGGTGCCGGCCACGCTCACGGCGCTCCCGACCGACGACGACGAGGCCGCGCCTCGCTTCGAGGCAAGCGCCTTGGCCTGCCCCGCGAGTACTTCGTGGCCGGCATGGAACCGGGCGTCGAGGCACGGGTCCGCGAGGCGGTCGCGGCTCTCGAGGCGGCCGGCGCGATCGTCGAGGAGGTCAGCCTGCCTCACACCGGCGTACGGCCTCGCGACGTACTACATCGTCGCGCCGGCCGAGGCGTCGGCGAACCTCGCCCGATACGACGGCATCCGCTACGGGCCTCGTCTCGGCGACGGCGACGTCCTGGCGAACTATCTCGCGACCCGCGGCCGCGGCTTCGGTGCCGAGGTCAAGCGCCGCGATCATGCTCGGTACGTACGCGCTGTCGGCCGGTTACTACGACGCGTACTACCTCAAGGCGCAGAAGGTCCGGACGCTGATCAAGGCCGACTTCGACGCGCTGTGGAGCGCAGGGCTTCGACGCCCTGGTGGCACCGACCTCGCCGACGGTCGCATTCCGCTTTGGCGAGCGGCTCGCCGACCCGGTCGCGATGTATCTCTCCGACGCGTGCACGCTGCCGGCCAACATGGCCGGGCTGCCGGGCGTGTCGATCCCGTGCGGGCTGTCGGAAGGTCTGCCGGTCGGCCTCCAGTTCATCGGCGCGGCATGGTCCGAAGCGTCGCTCTTCGGTCTCGCGCGTGGCTACGAGGCGATCACCGCCGACGCCGATTGGCGACGGATCGAACCGACCGCGCTCGCCGACGCCGCCGATCCTGCGGCACCGACGCCCGCCGAACGGATGCGCGGCCCTGGCGGGCGCCGTCGCCGACTGACGCCGCGGTCGGCCCGTCGCGCCGCGTCCATGCCGGCACCTCGTCTACGGGCCTCGCGACTCTCGCCGTACGGCCTGCGACGGCCGACCATGAGAGTCGGAGGTGACACATGCGTGTTCGCAACATGGCCGTCGGAGTGATCATCGGGACGACGATGGGCGCCGGGATCTCGCGCGGTCGTCCGCTGGTGGCGGACGTGGGGCATCGACCCCGAGCGTCTCGACGAGGCGCTCGCCGGGGACGACCTCGTCCCGGTGCCGACGCGCGGTCGAGACGAGGACGATCACGATCGATGCGCCGCCCGATGCGGTATGGCCATGGCTCGTCCAGATGGGGTTACGGCCGGGCCGGCTGGTACAGCTACGACACCCTGGACAACCGCGGGCAAGAGCGTCGAGCGGATCGTGCCCGATTGGCAGTCGATCGCCGTTGGCGACGTCATGCCGCACAGCCCGGGTGGCGGGTTCGCGGTCCGCGTCGTCGAACCTGGTCAGGCGCTGGTGCTGTCGTTCGACACCGAACTGCTCGAAAGCCAGATGGCGGCGATGAAGGTCGGAGGACGTCGGAGGCCGCCGAGACACGATGCCGACCGGCCTCGCGGCGTCGAGCACGCTTCCTCTCGACGACGCCGAAGGACTTCGCCGCGAGCTGGGCGTTCGTGCTCGAGCCGCTCGATGGCGGGCGGACGCGGTTCATCGAACGCTTCCGGGTCCGGTTCGGGGACGCCGGGCCGAGCTTCCGCGTCATCGGCCCGGTCATGGGCTTCGGCGTGTTCCTCATGCTCCGGCGTCAGATGCTGGGGATCAAGGCGCGCGCCGAGCGGACGATCGTGGTGCCGCCGCTCCCGGCGGCGCCGTCGACGCCCGAGCCGACGACCACCGAGCCGAAGCGGCCGATCGCGACAACGGGCACATCGCCGCTGAGGCGGCTTCCGCTCGAGGTGGTCGCGGTCCCGGCTGGCTGACCGGATCGCACCACGAGCGGGGTGGTCCGCGGGGACTCGATGCCGTAGGCTTGCCGGCGATGACGACGATCCCGGCCGACACGAGTTCCCGCGCCGCCGCTCGCTGAGCGTGCGCTCGCCGAGCGCGTGCGCGTCGTCCCGCCGTCGGGGATCCGTCGGTTCTTCGACATCCTCGCGACCATGGACGACGTCATCAGCCTCGGGGTAGGGGAGCCCGACTTCGACACGCCGAGGGTCATCGTCGAGGCGGGCGTCGAGAGCCTTCGCGAAGGTCGGACGCACTACACCTCGAACTTCGGGACCGTCGAGCTCCGGCGGGCGCTGTCGGACCATCTCGAGCGCCGCTACGGCGTCCGATACGACCCGGCGACCGAGCTGCTGATCACCGTCGGCGCGTCCGAGGCGGTCGATCTCGCCCTTCGGGCGACCTGCGATCCGGGCGACGAGGTCATCCTCCACGAGCCGTCGTACGTCGCGTACGTGCCCGCGATCGTGTTCGCCGGTGGCGTCGTCCGCCACGTGGCCACTCGCTTCGAGGACGATTTCGCGCTCGACCCCGAGGCCGTCGAGGCCGCGATCACGCCGAAGACCAAGGCGCTCTTCCTCGGCTATCCGTGCAATCCGACCGGCGCCGTCCTGCCCGACGCCGTCCAGGACGCGTTGGCCGACATCGCCGTGCGGCACGACCTGCTCGTCTACAGCGACGAGATCTACGACCGGCTCGCGTACGGGACGTACCGCCATCGGGCGATGAGCGCGCTACGACGGGATGCGCGAACGGACCATCCTCATGGGCGGGTTCTCGAAGGCATACGCGATGACCGGCTGGCGCGTCGGGTTATGTGGCAGCGCCGGCCGGCGATCCTCGAGGGGTTCGTCAAGGTCCACCAGTACGGGATCATGTCGGCGCCGACCACCGCCCAGGATGCGGCTCTCGCGGCGATCCTCGAGGGCGAGGCCGACGTCGAGCGGATGCGGACCGAGTACGACCGCCGCCGGCGGCTGCTGGTGGACGGGCTGAACGCGACTCGGCCTCGAGACGTTCGAGCCTCGCGGTGCGTTCTACGCGTTCCCGCGGATCATCGTCGACCGGGCTGACCGACGACGAATTCACCGAGCGGCTGCCTCGTCGAGGAGCGGGTGGCGGTCGTACCGGGCAGCGCGTTCGGGCCGTCCGGCGCCGGTCACGTCCGGATGTGCTACGCGACGTCGTACGAGCGGCTCGAGGAGGCGCTGGTGCGCATCGGCCGTTTCGTCGAGCGTAGTCGGCGCCGAGGCGGCGACGCGCGGTCTGAGGCGGTAGCGGTTCGGCCATCCCGCGCCCTGGCGGGTCGCATCGGACGCGGTCGGCCGGCCGGACCCGCGTATCGCGAGCAACCGATACCGTCGCAGACTGCGACTGCCGCCGAGACATCGTCCGCGCCGCTGCGCGACGACCCGGGCCGTGATGCGAAACTACCGCGGATGACCAACGCCGCCGATCGACCCCGAGCGCTCGTATGACCGCAGCGCGCCGCGCTCGCTCGGTCCGGCGCTCGAGCGCTACGAGGCCGTCATCGGCATCGAGGTGCACTGCCAGCTGCGGACCGCATCGAAGATGTTCTGCGGCTGCTCGACGACGTACGACGGCGCCCCGCCGAACACCCACGTCTGTCCGGTCTGCCTCGGTCTCCCCGGCGCGCTGCCGACGATCAACAAGCGAGCCGTCGAGCACGTGCTGCTGACCGGCGCCGCGATCGAGGCGACCGCACCCGCGGCGACCCGCTGGGACCGCAAGAACTACTTCTACCCGGACCTGCCCAAGGGCTACCAGATCAGCCAGTACGACCTGCCGCTCGCGTCGCTCGGCCGGCTGACCTTCGATACCTCGGACGGCCCGTTCACGGTCGCCATCACCCGGGCCCACCTCGAGGAGGACACCGCCAAGCTCGTCCACGGCACCGACGACCGAGGGACGCAAGGTCAGCCTCGTCGACTTCAACCGCTCGGGCGCGCCGCTCATGGAGATCGTCACCGAGCCCGACATCCGGACCGCCGAGCAGGCCCGCCGCTACGCCGAGGAGCTCCAGCTGCTGCTTCGCTCGATCGGCGTCTCCGACGCGGACATGGAGCGTGGCCAGATGCGGGTCGAGGCCAACGTGTCGCTCCGGCCGCGCGGCACCGAGCCGTTCGGGACGCGGGTCGAGGTCAAGAACATGAACTCGTTCCGCGCCGTCGAGCGGGCGACGGCGTTCGAGATCGAGCGCCAGGCGGCGATGCTCGATGCCGGGCGAGCCGCTCGTCCAGGAGACCCGCGGCTGGTCCGAGGAGCGCGGCGAGACGTACCGGATGCGGGTCAAGGAGACGTCGGACGACTACCGATACTTCCCGGAGCCCGACCTTCCGCCGCTCCATCTCGACGCGGCCTGGCTCGCGGAGATCCGAGCCGCAGCCTGCCGGAACTGCCCGGCGGCGCGACGCTCGCGCTACCGCGACGTGATGGGGCTGAGTGCCTACGACGCCGGCGTCCTCGTCGCCGACCCGGAGGCGACGGCGCTCTTCGAGGCGACGCTCGCCGCCGACTCCGGCGCTCGAGCCGAAGCCTGTCGCCAACTGGATCACCGGCGAGTTCCTGCGGCTTCGCAACGCGTCGCGAGCGGCCCGTGTGGTCGTCTCGCCGGCGGAGCTCGCCTCGATCATCGGTCTCGTCGCCGACGGATCCGTCACGCGGGCGCAGGGCCGCGAGGTCCTCGAGGAGCACGTCCGCGACCGGTGCGGTCGGCCTCGGACATCGTCGCGTCGCGAGGGTTCCGGCAGATCTCCGATCGTGAGTGCCGTCGATGCAGCCGTCGACGCGGTCCTCGCGGCGAATCCAGCGGCCGTCGCCGACTATCCGAGCGGGCAAGGCCCAGGCGGTCGGGTTCCTCATCGGCCAGGTCATGAAGGCCACCGGGGGCCAGGCGAACGCCGCGCTCGTCGGCGCGGCTGTCCGGCGAACGACTCGACGCGGACTGACGACTGACGGAGGATCGAGGGTGGGTCTCCTCAATATCGCCCTGTGGGTCGCGGGCGCCGCGCTGATCGCGCTCGGCTACACGCGCGCCCGCGGGCCGTACTCGCGCTACCAGGCGCTCAAGTCGCAGGACGCGAACGTCGCGCGCTACGAGGCGTGGCGCGGCGGCGTCCGAGACGACGGCAAGACCGGGGCCTCGGTCGCGATGGCGCGTCCTCCGCCGGCAGACGCAGATCGCGGCCGGGATCGCGATCGTCGGCGTCGTGCTGGTGTTCCTCGGGTTCTTCATCCGCTGACGTCGCGCGGCCGCGCTCGTTGCGGCGGGGCGACGATTTGTGTCCAGTCGGCGAGCGGGGAGTCCGCCGAGTCGCGGCGTCGACTGGCAAACGACGAAACGTGATCGGCGCTCGCCGCGCGCAGGCCGCTAATCCGCGCACGCGTCGCTTCTGACAACGACGAAACCGTGCTCGAGCATCCGGCGAGGCCCGTCGATCGTTGCATCCAGCGGTCGTCCGCGACCACGCCGACGCACGGCCGCGACTCGTGCATCACGCGCAGGCCGACTCGGTCCTGCCTCGGCTGCAATGTCCTGGCGGCTCGGTGGCCGCCGCGTGCGGGTCGCCGCGCCGCCGACACCTCTCGCGTCGCGTCGGCGCGTCGCCGATCCTTCAGCCCGCCGGTCGCGGCCGCGGACCCGCCGCCATTCGATCGCGGTGCAGCGATCCATGACCACGTCGAGGCCGGCGTCATGGGCGATCCGGGCCGCCTCCCAGTTCACGACGCCGAGCTGGAGCCACAGACACCGTGCTCCGGCCGCAACCGCCTCGCGGGCATGCGGGACGCACAGCTCCGAGCGCCGGAACACGTCGACCATGTCGAACGGACCGCCCGCCTCGACCGCCTCGGCGACCGTCCCGAACGCCGGCACGCCGAGGACCGCCGGCACGTTCGGGTTGACCGGAACGCAATCGAACCCCTCGTCGAGCAGGAATCGGAAGACCCCGAACGACGGTCGGTACGGATCGTCCGAGGCGCCGACGACCGCGATCCGGCGCGTCGCCGCAAGCACCCGCGCGATCCCGGCGTCGTCGAGCACGGGCACCGGCCCGCGGCCCTCCTCGAGGTCCAGGAAGGCGGCCGCGCGGTCGCGCTCCTCGCGTGTCAGGTCGCGGCCTCGCGCTCGTACGGCTGCCCATCGGCCGCCGGCGGGATGCTCCGTCCGACGAAGCCCGGCCAGCACGACGATCGTGACGAGGTACGGCAGGGCATCGAAGAACTGGCCGGGGATCTGCGACAGCGTGTCGCCGAGATCGCCGCGTCGGCGGAGCGAACTTGAGGATCTGGCCGAGCGCGAGCGTCGACGAGAACAGCAGCGCCGCGCCGAACGCCCCGATCGGCGTCCAACGGCCCGACGATCATCGCGGCGAGCCCGATGAACCCGCGGCCGCCGGTCATCCCGGCCTGGAACGAGTTGCTCGCCTCCATGCTCATGTAGGCGCCGGCCAGACCGGCCAGCACGCCGCCGTACAGCACGTTCTGGTAGCGGAGCCGGATGACGTCGATGCCGACCGTCTCGGCCGCCTTGGGGTGCTCGCCGACGGCCCGCGACCGCAGTCCCCAGCGCGACCGGAACAGCCAGACCTGGAAGCCGATGACGATGACGATGAGCGACATCCCGATCGGACCCTGGTTGAGGAACATCGCGAGCAGCCAGCCGATGACCGGGCAGGTCGGTGAGCTCCTTCGGTGGCAGGAACGGCGAGAAGTTGCCGGCGCCCGCCGGGGACGTGCTCGACACGACGGTATACAGGTACGCCGTCAAGCCGCCGGCCGCGATGTTGATGATCGTGCCGCTGATGATCTGGTCGGCCTTGACCGAGATGCTCAGCCACGCGTGGAGCGAGCGACACGAGGACAGCGGCACGCCACCGCGATCGACGAACGCGAGGAGGAGCGCCGGCGTGATCCCGAAGAACGCCGACGCATCGGCCGGGATCATCGGTGCCAGGACCGACGCCGGCCAGCCAGCCGACGAACGCCGCGGTCAGCATCATCCCCTCGATGCCGATGTTGACGACGCCCGACCGCTCGCACATCACGCCGCACAACGCCGCGAGCGCGATCGGGACGGCCGACTGGAGGATCGTCGCCGCGTTCAGCGGCAGGACGTCGATCAGGTAGCCGGCGAGCTGGAAGAGCAGGCCCAGCACCGGCATCGCGTACAGCGCCGTCGATGAGCTGCTCCATCAGGTGGTCACCTCACGGCCGTACGACCGGGTGATCGTGTCCGTGCTGCCGAGGCCGCCGCTGACGCCGCGCAGCTTGAAGACCCGCGACAGCACCGGTCCGGTGACCAGGAACAGCAGGATCGTCGCCTGGAGGACGTCGATGAGCTCGGGCGGGATCCCGGCGTTGATCTGCATCAGCGCCGGCACCGGCCCGCATCGCCCCGAACAGCAAGCCCGAGAAGATGATCCCGTACGGGCTCGAGCGCGCGAGCAGGGCGACGGCGATCGCATCGAAGCCGACCGTCGTCCCGAAGCTGCTCGTCATCGTGTGGGTCACGCCCGAGCACGACGATCGTGCCGGCGAGTCCGGCCAGCAGGCCGCACAGCGACATCGTCAGGACGATCAAGCGTCCGCGGCCGCATCCCGGCGTAGCGCGCGGCGTCCGGGTTCGCGCCGACGGTCCGGATCTCGAAGCCGAGCGTCGTCCGGAACAGCAGCCACGACGACGACGACGGTCATCGCGAACGCGATGAGGATCCCGAGGTGACCGGTGTCCCCGATGACGATCGGCAGCGCCGCATTGCCGACGTCGTGGGTGATCGGCGAGGGCGAGCCCGGCACCTTCAGCGGTCCGCTGACGGCCCACGCGAGGACGCTGATCGCGACGTAGTTGAGCATGATCGTCGTGACGACTTCGTGGGCGCCCGAGACCGCCTTGAGGATGCCCGGGATGAACCCCCAGAAGCGCTCCGCACGCGAGTCCCGCAGCGATCGCGACCGGGATGGCGATGATCGGCGGCTGGTCGCGCGACGATCGACGCCCATCGCGACCGCGCCGAGCGCGCCCATCAGGAACTGGCCCTGGGCGCCGATGTTGAACAGCCCGGCCTTGAAGCCGAGCGCGACCGACAGCCCGCCGAGGATCAGCGGCGTCGACTGCGACGAGCGTCTGCGACGATCGCGCCGAAGCTGCCGACCGATCCCTCGATCAGCGACCGATAGGCGACGATCGGGAGGCCCCAATCGAACTCGTGGTCGGGGAGGAGCAGCTCGGAGAACCAGATGACGAAGGCGCCGACGACCATCGACAGCAGGATCGAGATCAGCGGCAGGCCCGGCCGCACGCCCAGATCCGAGCCGGGGATGCCGCTGGCCGCGGAGCCGGGCGCCTCGGCCGCTCATGCGGCGTCACCGGCTTCGCGGAGCGGCAGCCGGCAGCCGCCGTCGCGCGTCTGACCGCCGGTCGCCATGAGCAGGCCGACCTCGTTCTTGTCGGCGGTCCGGCCGTCGACCGTCGCGACGATCCGGCCGCGATACATCACCGCGATCCGGTCGGACAGCTCGAGCACCTCGTCGAGCTCCGCGGACACGAGCAGGATCGCCGTCCCCTCGTCGCGCATCCGGATCGCCTGGCGGTGGATGAACTCGATGCTTCCGACGTCGAGGCCGCGCGTCGGCTGGTCGAGGATGAGCAGCTTCAGCGGCCGGTCGAACTCCCGGGCGACGACCAGCTTCTGCTGGTTGCCACCGGACAGCGTGCCTGCCGCGACATCGGCCGACGGCGTCCGGACGTCGTACTTCGCGATCCCCTCATCGGCGGCCTTCTCGATCGCGCCGAAGTCGCGCAGGATCCCGCGCGCGAACGGCGCGCCGGTAGTAGCGCGTCAGCACGATGTTGTCGGCCAGCGAGAACGGCAGGACGAGCCCGAACCGGTGGCGGTCGGCCGGGACGTACGCGACGCCCGCCTCGTTCATCTCGCGCGGCCCGGCGCCCGTCACGTCCTTGCCGGCCAGCTCGATCCGCCCGCCGGTCGGCTTGCGCAGGCCGATGATCGCCTCGACGAGCTCGTCCTGGCCGTTGCCGGCGACGCCGGCGATGCCCGAAGATCTCGCCCGCCCGGACCTCGAGGTCGACCGAGCGGACGGCCGGGTTGCCGCGGTCGTCGGCGACCTCGAGACCCGACACGCGAAGGGTCGGCCCGGCCGGGTGCGATTCGCCGCGGTCCACGGTCAGCTCGACCGCTCGGCCGACCATCAGCTCGGCGAGGTCCGCCTCGTTGGTCTCCGACGGGATCCGCTCGCCGACGACCTTGCCGCGCCGGATGACGGTGATCCGGTCGGCGATCTCGAGGACCTCGTACAGCTTGTGGCTGATGAAGACGATGCTGTGACCCGAGTCGGCCAGCCGCCGGAGGACCCCGAAGATCTCCTCGGTCTCCTGCGGCGTCAGGACCGCCGTCGGCTCGTCGAGGACGAGGATCTTCGCGTTGCGGTACAGGACCTTGAGGATCTCGACCCGCTGCTGCCAGCCGACCGAGAGCGAGCCGACCTTGGCGTCGGGGTCGATCTCGAAGCCGAACCGCTGACCGAGCTCGCGGATCCGCCGGCTGGCCTCCTGGCGGTCGAGGAAGATCGGGTTGGCCATCGTCTCCTCGCCGAGGAGGATGTTCTCGGCGACGGTGAAGACGGGGACCAGCATGAAGTGCTGGTGGACCATGTTGATGCCACGGGCGATGGCGTCGGACGGGCCGGTGATCGTCACCGGCTGGCCGTCGAGCAGGATCTGCGCCCTCGTTGGGCGTGGCGAGCCCGTAGAGGATGTTCATGAGGGTCGTCTTGCCGGCGCCGTTCTCGCCGAGCAGGGCGTGGATCTCGCCGGGCCGGACGTCGAGGTCGATGCCGTCGTTGGCGACGACACCCGGGTATCGCTTCGTGATGCCGCGCATCTCGAGGGCTGGTGCGTGAACGACTTCGGCCCCGGACGTCATCGGCGGTGCGACCCCTCAGATATCGGGATTCGACGAGCGGGCCGGCTGCGGTGCAGCCGACCCGCTCGAGATGTCACACGGTGGCGGTGGTCACTGGACGGGGAGCGCCCCGCACTTGTCGGTGCAGGTCTTGAGCGAGCCCGCGACCATCGCCGGCCATCGCGTCGTCGACCTTCTTCTGGATCTCCGGGGTGATCATGCTCGCGAGGTCGTGGCCGGCCGAGACGCCGATGCCCTGGGTCTTCGCGTCGAACAGGATCGTGCCGCTGATCTTCTCGCCGGCCGCGAGCTTCTGGATCACCGATGCCGGTCGCGATCTGGAGATGCTTCTCGGCGCTGGTGATGGTGCACTTGGCGGCGTTCGGATAGGACAGGGCCTGGTCGACGTCGACGCCGACTCCGTAGATGTTCGCCTCGCACGCGGAATCGAGGATGCCGTTGCCGGTCTTGCCGGCGACCTGGAACAGGACGTCGACCTTGTTCGTGGTGATGAAGCCGGCGCCGTACTTCTTGCCGCCGACCGGGTCGTTGAACGCGGCGTTCGAGAAGTCGTCGGTCACGAACGCGGTCTTCACGACGATGTCGCTCTTGACCGACTTCGCGCCGAGGACGAAGCCCTGGATATAGCGGATGCACGGGCCGCACAGCGACGTGCCGCCGATCGCGCCGATCGTGCCGCTCTTGCTGACGGACGCGGCGATGATCCCGGCGAGATAGCCCGCCTGATCTTCCTGGAAGGCGATCGAGATGTAGTTCGGGGCGATCGTCGTGGAGTCCGACCGGGCACGGGAACGTGAAGTCCGGCTTGCCGGTCTTGTCGATGCAGATCGGCGACTGGTCGACGCCGATGAACGTGATATCCGGGTTCTTGACCGCGGCCTCGCCGGTGGCGGCGCCGAGGTTGAAGCCGACCGTGACGATCATGTTGAAGCCCTGGTCGACGTAGGCCTGGATCTTCGAGGCGTACTCGGAGGCGTCCTTCGGGACGACCGCCGGCGGGTTGGCGGCGCCGATCGCGGCGGCTCCGGCCTGGACGCCCTTGTACGTGTACTCGTTGTAGTTCTTGTCATCGAGGGTGCCGATGTCGGTGACGACGCCGATCTTGAGATCGGACTTCGCCGCGCCGGAGGCCGCGGCCGAAGCCGACGCGCCGGCAGACGCGCCTGCCGAACCTGACGCCTCAGCCGAACCTGACGCCTCAGCCGACGCCGACGCCGAGGCTGCGGCCGAGGGAGCGGCCACCGAGGCCGCCGCCGACGGCGCTGCCGCCGACGCAGCGGTCGACGCTGCCGGCGACGAGCTGCCGCTGCTACACGCAGCGACGAAGATGGACAGCCCTGCGACCAGGGTCAGCCCGAAGGAGCGGGTTCGCATGGTTCCTCCTCTAATGTCGCGGTCCACGCGCCTACGATGGGCAGTTACCCAGGGATCGCGGGGACCGGCGCAACGGTCGCTCCCGGAGCCGACCGTTGCGATGCATCCTACCGAGCCGACGCGCTGTGCGGCAAGCGCACGCGGCTCGCGGCTCGGCGGCATCATAGGGCTCAGCGTCCGTCGTGCGCGTCTCGGGTCGGCGTAGCGAGCCGGCCCTTGCCGATGCCTCTGCTAGGCTCGCGCCGATGACGAGCCCGACGCACGATCCGCCTGTCTGACGTCGGCTTCCTGCCCGCCGATCCGGGCTTCATCGCGGACCCGTATCCGGCGTATCGGCGACTCCGCGACGAGCATCCGATCATCTGGAACGACGAGACCGCGCCAGTGGGTCATCTCCCGCCACGCTGACGTCAACCGGCTGCTCCGCGATCGCCGTCTCGGGCCGGACGTATCTGCACCAGGCGACGCATGCCGAGTTCGGCCGTCCCGAGCCGCCCGACTGGCACGCGCCGTTCCACGAGCTCGAACGACGCCGGGATGCTGGACCTCGAGCCGCCCGACCACACGCGGCTGCGCCGTCTCGTCAGCCGCGCGTTCACGCCGCGGACCGTCGAGGGGCTCCGGCCGCACGTCGAGGCGATCGTCAACGGTCTGATCGATGACTTCGGCGGCCGCGGCGAGGTCGACCTCATCGCCGACTATGCCGAGCCGCTGCCGGTCACCGTGATCGCCGAGCTCCTCGGGATCCCGGAGGCCGATCGCCATCTCCTTCGGCCGTGGTCGGCGGACATCTGCCTCATGTATGAGCTCAACCCGCCCGACGAGTCCGCGCACAAGGCCGTTCAGGCGAGCCTCGAGTTCTCGGCATACCTTCGCGACCTGCTCCGCGAGCGACGGGCGCACCCGGGCGACGACCTGATCAGCGGGTTGGCGGCGGTCGTCGACGACGGCGACAAGCTGACCGAGCGGGAGCTGATCGGGACGTGCGTGCTGCTGCTCAACGCGGGCCACGAGGCGTCGGTCAACGGCGCGGGGAACGGCTGGTGGACGCTCTTCCGGCATCCCGACGCACTCGCCGCGGCTGCGGGCGGAACCCGGCCTCATGCCGACCGCCATCGAGGAGCTGCTCCGGTTCGACACGCCGCTGTCGCTGTTCGAGCGGTGGGTCCTCGAGCCCGTCGAGGTCCAGGGCGTGACCCTCGAGCGTGGCCAGGAGGTCGCGCTGCTGTTCGGCTCGGCCAACCGCGATCCCGCCGCCTTCGAGCGGGCCGACGAGCTCGACCTCGCCCGCGACCCCAATCCGTATCTGTCGTTCGGTGCCGGCATCCACTACTGCCTCGGCGCGCCGCTGGCGAAGCTCGAGCTCGGGATCGCGTTCGAGACGCTCCTCCGGCGGGTCCCGCGCCTCGAGCTGGTCGAGACACCGCGCTGGAAGCCGACGTTCGTCCTGCGCGGCCTCGCCGAGCTCCGCGTCCGCGTCTGAGCGCCGCGTGCGCTACGTCGCCCTCGGCGACTCGTACACGATCGGGACGTCGGTCGCGGAGCGAACGGTGGCCGAACCAGCTGTCGCGCCCGCAGGACCGCCAGCTGACGTCGCCCGAATTCCGCGAGGTACGCGCGTGCCGCTGCGAGTTCCTCGCTCGCGCACCTCCCGCTGCGACGCGGGTCGTGACCGTCTCGGTCCCGGACTACACGGTCACGCCATCGGGCGCCGACTTCGGCGACCCAGCCCGGCAGGCCGCCGCGATCGTCGAGGCGAATCGCACGATGGCTCGGCTCTCCTCAGACCGGGGCATCGCGCACGTCGACATCCTGGACATCTCCCGCGCCGGCGCCACCGATCGTTCGCTGGTCGCGGAGGATCGTCTGCACCCCTCGGGCGCCCAGTACCGGCTCTGGGTCGAACGGATCACGCCCGTCGTCGCCCATCTGCTGTCCGATCGTTCAGGAGGCCGTGCCCGCTGACCCCGCATCGGAGCCGGCGCCATTCGAGACGGCCGGCTTCGTCGGGTCGAGGTCGACCGTCGAAAGGAACGACTCGAACACAGCGCGGTCGGCATCGGTCAACTCGGCCGCTGCCGCATACCCGATGAAGAAGGTCTGCTTGCCACGCAAGGTCACGACTTCGAGGACCGACACCCGCTCACCCTCGGTGACCGCCGAGTACTCGAGGAGGCGGCCGGCTCGGCCATCGACCTTCGTCGCCGTGTTCGACACGATCTTTGCCTTGATGGTCTTTCGGATGTCGTGAGTCCAGGCCGACGTGACCGAGTTGAGCGAGCCGCCGCAGGAGCAACGGGCGACCCACACGCCGCTGCCATCCGGGCCGTAGAACTCGTCGCTGTCGTCCTTGGTCCCCGGTTCGACCTCCCAATCGGCGGGGTGAGCGATGGAGTACCCGAGGCGCTTCGATGTCGTCACCGACCAGACCGGGTCGGGCGGTTCGATCTCGGCCGCATATCCGACGTGCGAGAAATGGAAGTCAACGGTCATCGACGCTTGCTGCGAAACCTCTCCCGATCTCTGGGTCCAGTCGGCTGCGAGCGACATGACGACCGGGTCACCCTCGAACGTGGCGTAGAAGGTGATGGTCACCGTCGCGTCGGCTGGCAGAGTGGTGCCGAGCGTCGAAGCCGGGAGCTTCGTGCCGGACTTCGGCACGAGTCGATGGACGAGCGTGCCATCGCGTGCGTCCTGGCCGAGGTCGGTGACGTCCAGCGCCTTGGCGAACGCGCCGTTCGTCCCTGCCGACGACGGGTCCGCCGGCGACTCGTACCAGAGCCCGCCACGAAGTTCGTAGGCCTGCCCGTCGATCCTGGCCGAACCACTCGTCTGGTCGCCGGTCGGCGTCTTGACCGTCACCGACTGTCGACTGTCTGCGCCATGCCAGGCGAATGTCCCGCTGACCGGCAGAGAGAGATCGCCGACGTTCACCGCGCCGTCGACCGTGCCGTCGGCCGAGAAGAGCGGGCTGGTCATCACCTTGTGAAACCTCGAGGCGACGTCGACGGTCGGGCTCGGGCGGGGCGTGGGCGCGTTGCTGGGCCTGTGGGTCGGCGGCGGAGATCCAGTCGCTGTGACGGTTGCTGCCGACGCGCTCGGGGACGCGACGGCCGAAGGCGACAGCGACGGAGCCTGGTCCGCGCACGCGTTGGCGACAAGCGCGAATCCAAGCGAGGCAGCGAGGAGACGAAGGGAACGGGTCGAACCCGGTCGGGACCGGTGGATCGGCGACATCGTGGACACCTCGGCCTGTCGCGCCGGCCGTCCGGGTCGTCGTCCCGGCGGGATGAACCGGCGCCTTTATCGAGGTGACGCCGGCTCGCCCGACTCGTTACAGGTCGCGGCGGTCGAGTGTTACCCGTGACGGCCCGACTGGAGTTCGTGGATGCGGGCGTCCGAAATGCCGAAGTGATGCGCGATCTCGTGGTACACGGTGTCGGCGACGTTCTTCGCGAGCGCCTCGCGCGTCGCGCTCGACCGCACCAGCGGGCCGCGGAAGATCGTGATCTTGCTCGCGTTCGGGCGATCCGTCGGCGGATAGCGCTGTCCGCGGCACGCCCTGGTACAGCCCGTAGAGCCCGTACGCGCCGACCGTCGCGAGCTGGGCCGGCGTCGCCTCCTCCTCGATCACGATCGCGACGCTTCCCAGCTGCGAGCGGAACGGCTCGGGCAAGCTGTTCGAGCGCGTCGATGACCATGTCCTCGATGTCGAGGTCGACATCGGCCGGTTCGGAGGGGAGCATGAACCGACGATAGCCGGTCGGCCGTTCCTCCGCAGACGAAGACGAACCCGGACCATCAAGCCGCGTCGTGCCGGCCTCAGACCGCCCGGGTCGCGAGGAGCTCGTCAAGGACTTCGCCGAACAGGGCAACCGTGATCGAGAGGTGGCCCTGGTCGTCGAAGAGGTGGGGGATCGCGGAACCGACGTGAGCGGCAAGCCACTCGCCGTGGCCATACGGCACCATCCGGTCGTGTCGACCCTGCCAGATGTGGACCGGTATGGCGGATCGTGGCCAGATCGAAGCCCCACGGCTTGATCATCGCCATGTCATCGTCGAACCAGCCCCAGTACGACTCGCGGAGTGCCTCCCGGAACGACGCCGCGAGGTACTCGGCGAACTCGTCACTCACCGACGCGCGATCGACCTCGTCGATGAGATCGCCCAACGAGGCGGCGACCTCGTCCCCGGTCACGTCCCGGAGGATCGGCCAGTTCCGCTCCTTGAACACGAGCAGCGCATCTTGCCCCTCGAGCGCCGCCGTGAACTCCTCGACGTTCTCCTCGCCCATGCCGGCCAGGTAGTCGAGGCCCTCGGCGGGGTACGGCGCGATCGAGGCGATGGTCGCGGCGCCACGGACCCGCTCCGGCATCAGGGCGGCGCAGGCGAGCGCATGCGGGCCGCCGCCCGACCAACCGACCGTCCAGGCGCGCTCGGCGCCGAGATGGTCGAGGACAGCCCGGGTGTCATCGACGACATCGGCGATGGAACGGCCCGGCCGGCGCGTCGAGGAGCCGTAACCGGGCCGGCTCGCCGCGACGTAGCGGAGCCCGCGTGCCGCCATCTGGTCGATCATCGGCTTGTAGACGACGGGCGCGCTCGGCGTGCCCGCATGGAAGAACAGGACCTCGCCGTCGGCCGGGCCGGCGACGTACAGGTCGAGGTTCCGCCCATCCGGTGTGCGCAAAGTCACCGGGTTCGAGGTCATAGCCATCGGAGGATGGTAGCGACCCTCGGACGCAGTCACGGGTCGCCCCGGGCTACCATGGACGTCCCGTGACGACCCTTGCGCCGAACGACTTCACGCACCTCCACGTCCACTCGGAGTTCAGCCTTCTCGACGGCCTCGGCCGGATCACCGAGCTGGTCGACACGGCGGCCCAGCTGGGCATGGACTCGATGGCGATCACCGACCACGGCGCCCTCTACGGGGCGGTCGCCTTCTACCAGGCGGCCAAGAACAAGGGCATCAAGCCGATCATCGGCGTCGAGACGTACGTCGCCCGCCGGTCGATGACGCGACAAGGAGGGCAAGGCCGATGCGCAGCCCTTCCACCTGATCCTCCTCGCCCAGGACCTCACCGGCTACCGCAACCTGTGCCGGCTCGTGACCGATGCCCACATCGACGGCTACTACTACAAGCCGCGGATCGATCGCGAGCATCTGGCCCGTCACAGCGAAGGCCTGATCGGGCTGTCGTCGTGCCTGTCCGGCGAGATCCCAAAGGCGCTCGAGGTCGAGGACTGGGAGCTGGCCCGCCGGCTCGCCGGCGAGTACGGCGACATCTTCGGCAAGGACCGCTTCTACCTCGAGCTCCAGGATCACGGGATGCCCGACCAGCGGCGGCTCAACGAGCAGCTGCTGCGGCTCGCGCCCGAGGCCGGGCTGCCGCTCGTCGTGACCAACGACCTCCATTACGTCCGCGAGGACCAGTCCGAGGCCCACGACGTCCTGCTGTGCGTCGGGACCGGCAACAACCTCGACACGCCGAACCGGATGCGCTTCGACACGCACGACTTCTACGTCAAGTCGGCGGCCCAGATGGCGGCGCTCTTCCCCGATCAGCCAGACGCGATCCTGAACACCCGCCGGATCGCCGAGATGACCGACCTGACCTTGCCGCTCGGCCAGCTGCGGATCCCGCATTTCCCGGTGCCCGATGGCCATACGACCGAATCGTGGCTCCGCGAGGAGTGCCAGCGCGGCCTCGAACGCCGGTACGGGACGGTCACGCCGGAGCTCCAGGCACGCCTCGACTACGAGCTCGGGGTCATCCTGTCGATGGGCTACGCCGGCTACTTCCTGATCGTCGCCGACTTCATCGCGTTCGCCCGCGAGCAGGGGATCCAGACGACGTGCCGCGGCAGCGCCCCGGGCTCGATCGTGACGTACACGCTCGGCATCACGCCGGTCGACCCGATCCTCTACCAGCTCCCGTTCGAGCGGTTCCTCAACCCCGACCGCGTGACGATGCCCGATATCGACGTGGACTTCGAGGACGGCCGGCGTGAAGAGGTCATCGCCTACGTCGGCCGCAAGTACGGCCAGGACCACGTCGCCCAGATCATCACGTTCGGCACGATGCTCGCGCGCGCGGCCATTCGCGACGTGGGTCGCGTGCTCGGCCACAGCTACGGCGAGGTCGACCGGATCGCGAAGGCGGTCCCGAACCAGCTCGGGATCCGCCTCGACGAGGCGATCACGGTGTCGGCCGAGCTCCGCGGACTCGTCGATGGCGACCCTGCGGTCCGGCGGATCACCGACTTCGCTCGCCACCTCGAGGGCGTCGCACGGAACGCCTCGACCCACGCGGCCGGCGTCGTCATCAGCCGCGAGCCGCTGACCGAGCTGATGCCCCTTCAGAAGGCGACCAACTCGGACGGGCTCATGAGCCAGTACGAGATGCACGCCATCGAGGCCCTGGGGCTCCTCAAGTTCGACTTCCTCGGCCTGTCGAACCTGACGATCCTCCGCCAGGCAGTCGACCTCGTGCGCGAGCATCGCGGCATCGAGATCGACCTCGACGCGATCCCGCTCGACGACGCGAAGACGTTCGAGCTGCTCGCCTCCGGCGAGACCACCGGCGTCTTCCAGCTCGAGTCGCCGGGGATGCGCCGCTACGTTCGCGACCTCCGCCCGACCTCGGTCTACGACCTCGCGGCCATGGTCGCGCTGTATCGACCCGGCCCGATGGACAACATCCCCGCCTACATCCGACGAAAGCACGGCGAGGAGCCGGTCACCTACCTCCACCCGCTCCTCGAGCCGTATCTCGAGAAGACGTACGGGATCTTCGTCTACCAGGAGGACATCATGTCCGCCGCCATGGCGCTCGGTGGCTTCACCGGCCCCGAGGCGGACACCCTGGGCTACGCGATCCGGAAGAAGAAGTCGGCCGTGCTACGGGCGCAGAAGGAGAAGTTCGTCACGCAGGCGGCCGCAGCGCGGCGTGCCCGCGGCGACGATCGACGCCGTCTTCACCGCGTTCGAGCCGTTCGAGCGCTACGGCTTCAACAAGGCCCACGCGACGTGCTATGGCCTGATCGCGTACCAGACGGCGTACCTCAAGGCGAACCACACGGTCGAGTACATGACCGCGGTGCTGACCGCCTTCCGATCGAACGAAGAGAAGGTCGCGGCCGCTGTCGCGGAGTGCCGCCGGATGGGGATCGAGGTCCTGCCACCCGACGTGCACCGGAGCCAGCTCGAGTTCACGGTCGAAGGCGAGGCGATCCGGTTCGGTCTCCTCGCGGTCAAGAACGTCGGTCAGGGCGCGATCGAATCGATCATCGCGGCCCGCGCCGACGGCGGCGAGTTCCGGTCGCTGACCGACTTCTGCACCCGGATCGACCTGCGACTCACCAACCGCAAGGTCCTCGAGGCGTTGGCCAAGGTCGGCGCGCTGAATGCCCTCGGCCATCCCGCCCAGATCCTGATGGCTCTCGACGACGCGGTGGCGGCGGCCCAGGCCACCCAGCGCGACCGGATCTCGGGCCAGACGTCGCTGTTCGACCTTGGCGCGTCGGAGGCGGCCGTCCTTGAGCGACCGCTGCCGGTCGCGACCGAGGTACCGATCCGCGAACGCCTGCGCTGGGAGAAGGAGCTGCTCGGGCTGTATCTGTCGGAGCACCCGATGGGCGAGGTGGCGGAGCAGGTCGGGCAGTTCGTGACGGCGTACTCAGGCGACCTGAAGGACGAGTCCCTGGACGGACAGCGCATCGTCGTCGGCGGGATCGTGACAGGCGTCCGGACGGTCATCACGAAGGCCAAGGCGACGATGGCGATCGTCACGCTCGAGGATCTTCAGGGGACGGTCGAGGTCGTCGTGTTCCCGCGGCTGTACGAGCAGACGACGGCGACGTGGCGCGAAGGCGAGATCCTGCTGGTGGCCGGGCGGGTCGACCATCGCGGTGAGGATGTCTCGCTGCTTGCCGATCTGGCAGTCGAATGGGAGGCCGCGGTGGCTGCGGGGGCGGATGCGTTCGCGCGGCAGGTTGCCGCCGGCGATCGCGGGTCGGGCCGGCGCGGCGGTGGGAACGGGCGCGGGAACGGAAACGGGCATGGGAACGGAAATGGGAATGGCGCCGCCGGAACGCGGCCGCTCGTAGCCGTCGGACCGGGACCGGCCGCGCCGGTGGCTCGCGGGCGTGACGACGGTTGGCGCCGGAGCCGCTGTCGCGCGCGCCGCCGGCTCGAGCGGGATCGGCTACGTCTCACCGTTACGCCCCGGCACTGGAACCGTCGCAGCCCGTGACCACCGGTGGCAGCGGCGGGTTCGCCCCGGACACCTCGTTGCCGCGGATCGACCCGCCCGAACCGATCACCACGTACTTCGAGAGCCCGGGTGCCGTCGCAGCTCACGATGCGGACGACGAGCCGGCCGTGCCCGACGAAGCGCGGCCGCAGATCGTCGCCGGGGCGTCGGCGTCGACGCCACTCGATGCCGGGCCCGACGCCGTTCTCCACGTCCGGTTCGCGGATGGAGCGCCACCCGATCGACTCGTCGGCGCGATGGAGTCGTTCAAGGCGGTCCTGCGCGATCGCCCGGGGAGTACCCGGGTCGTCATCCACCTGCCCGCACCAGGCGGCGGAGCCGCGCTCCCGATGGAGCTCCGCCGCGGCGTCGCCTACGACGCCGAGCTGTTCGCCGAGGTCCGGCGTCGCGTTGGCGTGGGCGTGGTCGAGCTCAACCTCGCCTGAGTCGAGTCCCGGCGGCGGAGCGGTCCGCCCGCCTGTCGCGTGGTCAGCCGGCCGGCGTCACCCGACGGATCGCCTGGACCGACGACAGCTGCTCGTGGTAGTCGGCGCGGATCGCGTTGAGCGTCGCGTCATCGATGTCGAGCTCGTCGGCGATCTCCTTGAGGACCGCGTTTTCCTCGGCCGAGATCGTTCCGCTGACGGCGCTGATCGCGAAGCAGGCCCGCAAGACGCCGACACGCTGCGTTTCGGTCGAGATCGCCTTGAACTCCCGGGTGACGACGAAGTCCTCGGTGCCACCGACCGTCTTTGCCTGGAGCTTGGCCATCTCGGCGACGAGGACCGCGGTCGGCTCGTCGAGCGACTCGTGGGCCTGGAGCTCCTGCTCGATCGCGGTCATCTCGCCGTTGCTGATCTCGAGGTCGGCGTTCGCCGCGCGGGCAAGGATGTACGCCGCCGCTGCGACGAACCGAGCCTGTTCGGGCGGCATCGCCTCGAGCTTCGAAACGATCCGGCGGACCGTGGCCGTGTCTCCAGCGCCATCTGACGGCGGCGGTGGAGCAGGGCGCTCGACGATGTCGTCCGCTTGCTTCGAGCCCGAATGAAAGAACCGGTCGAACATCGTGCGACTCCTTGGCTGTCGTTGGTCGGATGTTTGGGGAGCCGTGCAGATGCTCGCCGCACGGGGAGTCTAGCCCGGCATAGCCGTGGGGGTCCGGCGCCGCGACCGTCAACGGCGGAGTCGGTCCGCCACCTCGGGCTCCGGGCCCCGCCACAGGTCGAGCTCCTCGGTCGCGAACCGGCCGTAGTAGTTCACGAAGTGAGCTCCGTGCCGCTTGAGGATCGCGCGGACGGATGCCTGCGGACCCTCGCCGCGGACCCGGACCATCACGACCGCCCGTCCTTCGCGGAGCGCCCACTCGTACCACGCGAAGTCGACGAGCTGGTCCATCAACGCGAAGTCGAACGCCCGGCGAAGGCGACCGAGCCACCCCGACACTTCGCCCGTCCCGTCCATCCGGTCCGCGCCCTCATCGCCTCGGAGAAGCTCGAGGTCGCTGGTCGCGATCCCGCTTCCGGCGAGCTCGGACATGGCTGAAGCGGCCGAGGATGGGTCGTCGATGACCGCGAGGAGGCGGTTGGTCGGGTAGCCGATGGCTCGATGCGGCGGGCTCATGGCGACATGATGCCGTCCCGAGGGATCCCGCGGAGGCCGTCGCGGGCGGGCGCGAACGTCTGCTCGCCTGTGCGATGCTGCCTCGCGTGAGCAGCGAGTCGCCGCCGGAGCGTCGCGCCTCGCCGGTTCTCGACGTCGGGTTCATCGGCCTCGGCGTGATGGGTCGACCGATGGCGCGCCGGATCGTGGCCGCAGGGTTTCCGCTCGCCGTCCATTCGCGGTCGGCTGCCGCGGTCGAACTCCTCGTCACCGCCGGCGCCCGAGCAGTGGCGTCTCCGCGTGACGTCGCCGGTTGCAGCGATGTCGTCATCGTCATGGTCCCGGACGCGCCGGACGTGGAGGCGGTCCTCGACGGCCCGGACGGCATCCTCGCCGGCCGCCGCGAAGGGCTCGTCGTGGCCGCGATGGGTACCCATCACCCGGCCGCGATGCCGCCACTCGCAGAACGCTGCGCCCGGCATGGCGTCCGCCTCCTCGACGCTCCGGTTTCCGGCGGCGAGATCGGAGCGATCGAAGGAACGCTGTCGATCATGGTCGGCGGCGACATCGAGGCGTTCGAGCGGGCCCAGCCGGTCTTCGCGGCAATGGGGCGCACGATCGTCCACGTCGGCGGCTCGGGCGCTGGACAGGTCGCGAAGGCGTGCAACCAGCTCATCGTCGGCGCCACGATCGCGGCCGTCGCCGAGGGGTTGACGCTCGCGCGGGCCGCCGGCGTCGATCCTGCCGTCGTCCGGACAGCGTTGACGGGTGGCTACGCCACGAGCCGCGTCCTCGAGATCCACGGCGGGAAGATGCTCGCCCGTGATTTCGTCCCTGGCGGGCGGTCGGTCCTCCACGCGAAGGACGCCCACATCGTCCTCGACACCGCCGAGAAGCTCGGCCTCGAAGCTGCCGGTGTTTTCGGTCGTCGCCGACGAGTTCGATCGCCTCGTGGCGCTCGGTCGCGGCGACCTCGACCACTCGGCGCTGATCACGCTGCTCGAAGACGACTTGACAACGGCCGAGAGCACGTCGTTCGAAGCGCCGACGGAAGGGCCGTGACGCGAGGGGCGCGTGGCCGCGTCGATGGCCAAAGAGCGCGACCTCCGCTTACGCCGGCCCCGAGTCCGAGACGCCGTCGATAGCTAAGCGTTCTGGCCGGGGTCGTTCCGTGCCGCGATGGCGTCCGGGTCGTGGGCGAATTCATCCGCCGGCGACCCTTCGACGATGTCGTCCTCGTCGGTCCCGCTTGGAGCCGCGAGCGGTCCGCGGGTCGGGTGCTCCGAGTCGGGCAGCTTATCGGCCCATTCCTCGGTCCCGGCGTCTCCGGGTTCGGTGCTCGCGTCGACGTACGGCCGGTTGTCGGGTTCCATGACGCCCCTCCTCGAAGCTGTCCGCGAGCGTTTCGCTGTTGGTGCCGGAGACGAGACTTGAACTCGTACGAGGTTGCCCTCAACGGTGTTTGAGACCGTCGCGTCTGCCGATTCCGCCACTCCGGCCGGGATGACGCCGTCATCGTAGCGGCTCGGGCCTGAAGCTCGGCGACACCGACCAATGTCGTCGGGACCGACCGCGATCGTCCCCACCACCCGCACGGCGCGTGATGCCCGACAGCCCGGCGGGAACCGTCGAACGCGCTCCGACGTCTCCTCGACGCCCGATGCTAGACTCGCCCGGCCTCAGAATCGCCGTCCGGAGGGATCCCCCGACCGTGGAGGACCTTCGCTCGACGACGGTCTCAGATGACCCCGTCCAGCGCCGCGACATCATCCTCGTCGAGCGAGCCCGTGACGGCGACCTCGATGCGTTCAACGACCTGGTGACGCTGTACCAGGACCAGCTGTTCGCGCTCGTCGTTCGGATGGTCCCCGATCGCGACCAGGCGTCCGATGCCGTCCAGGAGGCGTTCTTCTCGGCCTTCCGCAACCTTCGCTCGTTTCGTGGCGGCAGCGTCAAGTCGTGGCTGAACCGGATCTGCGTCAACGCCGCGATGGACACACAGCGCGCTCGCAAGCGGCGGCCGGTCCAGCCGTATCCCGAGCTCGAAGACGAGGCCTGGCAGCCGCCCGCCGGCGTCGAAGCCGATCCCGAGCACACCGCGCTCGATGTCGAGCGGACGCGAGCGCTCGCAGACGCGCTCGGCCGGATCACCGTCGACCAGCGCGCTGCGATCGTCCTGTACGACGTCGAGGGCTACGACTACGGCGAGATCGCCGACATGACCGGCGTCTCGCTGGGCACCGTGAAGTCACGGATCCACCGGGGCCGGCTGGCCCTCCGCGCGCTGCTCGAGGATCGGATGGAGCTGTTCCGTGGTTGAGCGCGGCGACGACAGCCCGATCGACGCCCACGCTGAGCACGATCCCGCGGTCGTGGCATCGCTTCTCGATCGCGAGTTGACCGGCCCCGATCGTGCCGCCGCGGCTCGACAGGTCGCTTCGTGCCCGGCGTGTGCGGCCCTGCACGCCGACCTTCGCCTTCTCGCGAGCGCGACGGCGGCACTTCCGACGCCGACTCGGACGCGCGATTTCCGTCTGACTGCGGCCGACGCCGAGTCGTTGCGTGAACCGGTCGCCGCGGCGACCGCCGCCGCTGCTGCTGTGGGGAACCCGTCGCCGCCGCGACCCGTCTGAGCGGGGAGATGCCCGACACCCGTGAACACGCCACGCATGACACCCTGCTCGTCGCAGCCCTCGCCGACCGCACGCTCAGTGGAGCCGAGCGAGAGCGCGCCGAAGCGCTTGTCGCGCGATGCGACCGGTGTGCCGCCCTTCGCGATGACGTCATCGCGATCCGGACGGCGACCGTTTCGCTGCCGACTCCGCCGCGATCCGAGGACTACCAACTGACCCCCGACGACGCCGCCCGGCTCCGGCCGACCGGATGGCGCCGGCTCGTCGGGCTGATCGGGCCGACCGGTGCCTTCTCGCGTCCGCTTGCGGTCGGGCTCACGACGCTTGGGCTCGCCGGCCTCCTTGTCGCGACCGTGCCGTCGGTGCTGACGGGTACGGCCGCTCTCGGACCATCGGGCGGCGCCACTTCAGCACTTCCCGAATCCGCCGGTGCGGCGGCGACCGCGGCCGAGGATGCGGCAGGCAGGGCGGCGATCGATGCCGCGCGAAAGCGCCGCGGCCACCGACAACGCGCTGCTCGCCCCGGTCCCGAGCGGGGCCGACACGCAGATCCATGCGGCGGCGCCGCCGCTCCCAGCGGCCGTCAGCGGCGGCATCCGCTGGCGCCTACGCCCCGAACGCCGCCACGCCCGCACCGACGGGCGCCGCGGCCGCAGCCGCGACGGAGCTCGTTCCTGACGCCGGTCGCAACGGCGGAGGGGGCTCGCGGACCCCGCCGTATGCGGCAGCCGCGCCGAACGCGACGGAGAAGTCCGATCTCACCGCCGAGCAAAGCACGTCGGACCAAACGCTCGACGACACGGCCCTGTCCGAGACGGAGGCTTCGGGTCCTTCGCCCCTCATGCTCCTCTCGGCCGCGCTGCTGATCGCCGGCCTCGGGCTGTTCGTGATCCGACGGATCGGCCGCCGCCCGCTCGAATAAGCGCCGCGTGGCGCCGCGTCGGACCGTGACGACCGTTTCGACACTGCCCGTCGTCGATGACGCCGCCACCGGCCACCCCGGCGATGGGCCCGCCTCACGGTTCGAGAGCAGGGGCTCCGGTACACTCTCGGCATCCGATCTGACCTGATGTTCCGTGCCGAGGCCCGCCGATGGAACGCCTGATGCTGCTCGACGGCTACGGGCTCGTCTACCGCGGTTACTTCGCGTTGCCGCCGCTCACCACGTCGAAGGGCGACCTCGTCAACGGCGTCTTCGGGTTCGCGAGCATCGTCCTGCGCGGCATCCAGGACCTCCAGCCTGACTACCTCGCGGTCTCGTTCGATCTCCCCGGCCCGACCTTCCGGCACGAGCAGTACGCCGAGTACAAGGCCACTCGCGTGCGGATGCCCGACGACCTCCGCGACCAGTTCCCGAAGGTTCGTGAAGTCGTCAAGGCCCTCCGCATCCCGGTCTACGAGATGCAGGGGTACGAGGCCGACGACGTCATCGGCACGATCACGAGGCAGCTGGACGGCAACGACGACCTCGAGACCACGATCGTCACCGTCGACCTCGACATGCTCCAGCTCGTCACGCCCCGCGTCCGCCTGATGACGACCCGGTCGGGCGTCGAGAACACGATCATGTACGACGTCGCCCGGATCGAGGAGCGCTTCGGTCTTCGACCCGACCAGATGATCGACTACAAGGCGCTCAAGGGCGACCCGACCGACAACATCCCGGGCGTGCCCGGTGTCGGCGAGAAGACCGCCGCCAAGCTGATCCGCGAATTCGGCGACCTCGACTCGCTGCTGAGCCGGCTCGACGAGGTGACGCCGGCCAAGCTCGCCGACAAGCTGCGCGAGCACGTCGACCAGATCCGGATGGGCCACGAGCTCTCGAAGATCGTCCGCGACCTGCCGATCGAGTTCGACCTGTCCACCGCCCGCCTCGGCGATTACGACCGTGACACCGTCGTCCGTCTCTTCCGCGAGTACGAGTTCCGGACGCTCATCGAGCGCCTGCCACCGATGGAGGGGGAGACCGCCGAGCAGCGCACCGAGCGACTGCGGTCGGTCGTCGACAGCGGCTACGTTCCGGCGGCGCGCGTCTCGGGTCGACCCGAGGGCTGGGGCCCGTCGCGCGATGTCGGCCGCCAGGGCCCCCAGGGCAGCGGCAGCGAGCTCCAGCTCCGGCTCGATTTCGACGCCGTCGGAGCGTCGGCCGGACCCGCACCGGGGGCCGAAGAACGAGTCGCCGCCGACGCATCGACGAACGGCAGCGACCCCGATCGAGCGTTCGAGCCGGCACCCGACCTCCCGACTGCCCTCGCCGCGGCCATCCTCGACCCCGGCCGGATCGAGGTGCGAGGTGCGGACCGGATCGCCGACCTCGACGACTGGCTGTCGGCGCAGGCCGCGGTCGGCGTCGGTCTCTTGCTCGACGACCCGAGGCCGCGCCGTGGCAATCCGCTCGCGTTGGCCGTCGCGGGCACCGACGGTCGCGTCGTCGCGGTCGATGGCGCCGAGGCGGCCGACGAACTGCGGCACCGCCTCGAGCGGCTCGGCACGCCGCTCGTCGGTCACGAGGTCAAGCCCCTCCTCGTCGCGGCGTTCGCCGACGACGGGTCCGCGACCCCCACGCCGATCGCGTTCGATACGCAGATCGCGGCGTACATCCTCAACGCCTCGCTTCGCAGCCAGACGATCGCCGACGTCGTCGCCGAGAACCTCGACCAGATCCTGCCGCCGCCCGCCGAGCTGCCGGCGACGGCGCGTGCCGGGCTCGAGGCGCTCTCGGCCATCGCGGTCCGTGAACCGCTCGAGCGGCGTCTCGCCGAGACGAAGCTCGACCGGCTGTTCCGCGAGGTCGAGCTGCCGTTGATCCCGGTGCTCGCGAGGATGGAAGCGGTCGGCGTGGCGCTCGATCATGAGGCGCTCGGCGTGCTCGACCGCGAGTTCAGGGCCGAGATCGCCCGGCTCGAGGCCGGGATCTACCACGACGTCGGCCACGAGTTCAATCTCGGCAGCCCGAAGCAGCTCGAGCAGGTCCTGTTCTTCGAGCTGAACCTGCCCAAGGGTCGGCGAACCAAGACCGGGTTCTCCACGGACGCGTCGGTGCTCGAGGACCTTCGGCCGGCTCATCCGATGATCGACAAGCTGCTCGAGTGGCGCGTCTACACGAAGCTGCGGTCGACCTATGTCGAGGCTCTGCCGAACCTCCTCGCGGCCGACGGCCGCCTCCACACGACGTTCCACCAGGCCGTCGCATCGACCGGCCGGCTGTCCTCGTCCGACCCGAATCTCCAGAACATCCCGATCCGGACCGAGCTCGGACGGCGGATCCGGCGGGCGTTCGTGGCAGGCGACCCCGACCGAACCCTGCTGGCCGCCGACTACTCCCAGATCGAGCTGCGGATCCTCGCCCACGTCTCGGGCGACGAGCACCTCAAGGACGCGTTCGCACGGGGCGCCGACATCCACCGCGAGACCGCCGCGCGCGTCCTCCACAAGGACCCGGCGGACATCACCCACGGCGAGCGCTCGATGGCGAAGATGGTCAACTTCGGGCTCGCCTACGGGATGAGCGACTTCGGTCTCGCGTCTCGGGCGAACATCCCGAGGGTCGAGGCGCAGGCGTTCATCAATTCGTACTTCGCCGCGTACTCCGGGATCAGCTATTACATGATGGCGATCAAGGAGCAGGCGAAGGCCCAGGGCTGGGTCGAGACGCTCCTCGGTCGGAAGCGCGCGATCCCGGAGTTGCGGGCATCGAACCCGGCGCTCCGCGGCGCGGGCGAGCGGATGGCCATCAACATGCCGATCCAGGGGACCGCCGCAGACATCCAGAAGATCGCCATGATCCGGGTCGACGAGCGACTTCGGGCCGGCGGCCTCCGCGCCCGGCTCCTGCTGACCGTCCACGACGAGCTGCTGTTCGAGACGCCTCGCGAGGAAGTGGAGCCGCTTGCCGCGCTCGTTCGGGAGACGATGGAGGGAGCGCTCGCGTTGAGCGTCCCGCTCGTCGTCGACGTGAAGGTCGGCGATGACTGGGAATCGATGACGCCGCTGACCCGCGCCGATGCCATCGCGGCCGAAGCCGACGAGGTCGACGAGCTCGAGGCGCCGCTCGCGTCTGCGATCGGGTAGGCGGGGCGATGCCGGAACTGCCCGAGGTCGAGACCGTCGCGCGCGACCTCCGGCCGAAGATCCTTGGGGCGACGATCACCGGAGCACGCTGCACGTGGACGCGCACGCTCCGCACGCACACCCCCGAGGCGTTCGCTGCGGCGATCGCCGGCCGGCGGGTCGAGGCGGTAGGGCGGCGCGCCAAGCTCGTGCTGATCGAGCTTTCCGGTGACGCCGCGCTCACGATCCACCTCAAGATGACGGGCCAGCTGTTCGTCGTCCCGGCTGACGCGCCCGAGGACCCGTACGTGCGGCTGGTTCTCGAGCTCGCTGATGGTCGGGAGGTCCGCTTTCGGGACATCCGCAAATTCGGGCAGGGTGGGCTTGTACGGCCGCGATCCCGTGACCGGTGACCTCGTGACCGAGGTAGGCGGGTCCGCGGTCTTCGCCGCCTTCGGTCCGGAGCCGCTCGAGCCGTCGTTCGCGGTGAGCGACTTCCGGCGGCGGCTGCGACACCGCAAGGGCCGGCTCAAGCCGCTGCTCCTCGATCAGTCCTTCATCGCAGGAGTGGGCAACATCTACGCCGACGAGGCGCTGTGGTCGGCGCGCCTGCACCCGCTGCGAACCGCCGGCTCCCTCCGCCGCCCGGACGAGCGGCGGCTGTACGAAGCCATTCGCACCGTCCTGTCCGTAGCGGTCGCCCAACGGGGCAGTTCGATCGACGACTACACCGCGCCCGACGGCGATGGCTCGATGCAGGAACGCCTCGCCGTCTACCAGCGAACCGGCGAGCCTTGCCCACGTTGCGGACGACCGGTCCGCCGCATCGTGGTCGGGGGCCGGGCGACGCACTTCTGCTCGTGGTGCCAGCGGTTGCCGAGGGCGGACCGAAAGGGCGCAGCCGCGATCCTGGGCCGCATCACCGGCGGTCGCCGGCGGACGGGCGGTCGGTGGACCGAGCTTGCGGCGGAGGGGACCGTCGGGCTGACGCCGGCCGAGGCCGAGCGAGCTGCGGCGCTCGCGAGGACCGAGCGGACGAAGCGTGCCGCGGCCACCCGCCGCGCCGCGGCGAGGGCATCGGTCGGTGCCGGAAGCGCTGCGGACGCGCGGCGTCGACGGTGACGACGCGACGGAAGCCCTTCGATGAGCATCCTGCGGCTGTCGCGGGTGACCCGCGAGGTCGGCACGTTCGTGATCCTCGACTCCATCGATGCAGCGATGGCGGTCGGCGACCGGATCGGCCTGGTCGGGCCCAACGGCGCCGGCAAGACCACGCTGTTGCGGCTCGCGGCCGGCCGCGACGAGCCCGATCTCGGCGAGGTCCACCGGAAGCGCGGCCTGTCGATCGGGCTGCTCGCCCAGGAGGCGCACTTCGACGAGGCGTTCATGGCCGCGACGGACCTCCGGGAAGCCGTCCGGACCGGGGCGGCGCACCTCGACCGGATGGCCGAGGCGCTCGCGCGGTTCGAGCGCGACGGCCAGGTCGCCGATCCGCGCTACGCCGCGCTGCAGCACGAGTACGAGGTCCTCGGCGGCTACACGCTCGACCAGCGGGTCGATTCGGCGCTGACCGGGCTGGGCTTCACGCGGGACGAGTGGGCGAAACCGCCGTCGGCGCTCTCGGGTGGCGAGCAGACCCGGGCCTCGCTCGCCCGGCTCGTCATCGCCGACCCCGATCTGCTCCTGCTCGACGAACCGACGAACCACCTCGACCTCGACGCGCTCGAATGGCTCGAGGAGCACCTCCGACGTCGGGCGGGCGCACTGCTGGTCGCCTCGCATGACCGGGCGTTCCTCGACGCGACCGTGACCCGGATCTGGGAGCTGCGGGACCGGCGGCTGACGGCGTTCCGCGGCGACTACAGCGCATATCACCGGCAGCGCGTGGAGCGCGACGCTCGCACCTCGAAGGACGTCGAGAACCAGGCCGAGGCCATCGCCCGCGAGCAGGAGCTCGTCCAGCGCTACCGGAGCCATCGCAAGTTCAGCAAGATGCACGAGCACGAGGCGAGGCTCGAGCGCCTCCAGGCCGAGCGTCGCGAGGCACCGCGGGCCGGGCAGAAGCTTGCCCTCAAGTCGGCGGCGCTGGTCGGCGAAGGGCCGTCCCGATCGGGCGAGATCGCCGTCCGGGTCGAAGATCTCGCCGTCGGCTACCTGCCCGGGCGTGGCGCCGTGTCGAGCGACGGTTCACCGGCAACGGAACCGCGGATCGTCGCGCGCGTTCCGTTCCTTGCCGCACAGCGCGGGGAGCGGATCGGCATCGTCGGCCCCAACGGTGCGGGGAAGACGACACTTCTTCGGACGATCGCCGGCGACCTGCCGCCGCTCGACGGGTTTATCAGCTTCGGGAATGCGGTCCAGATCGGCTACCTGGCCCAGCTTCGCGAGGCCGCGATCCCGGGCGCCACCGTCCTCGACGCGTTGCTCGAAGCGATCCCGGTCACGGCCGGCGAGGCGCGCGGCTACCTCGCCCGCTTCCTGTTCCGTGGCGACGACGTCTTCAAGGAGGTCCGCGCGCTGTCCGGCGGCGAGCGGTCCCGGCTCGAGCTGGCCCTTCTCGGCATCCAGCCGTCGAACCTGCTGCTCCTTGACGAGCCCACGAACCACCTCGACATCCCCGCCCGCGAGGCCATCGAAGCCTTCATGGCCGACTCGCCCGCGACGCTGCTCGTCGTGTCGCACGACCGCCGGCTGCTCGAGACGGTCTGCGAGAAGCTGTGGGTCGTGGGCGACGGGTCCGCGGTCCCGTTCGACGGAGGCTATCGAGAATGGCGGGCCGCCGTCGCGGGCGGCTGGACGATCGCGTCGGCGCTGGAGTCCGAGGCGAAGCGCCTGCGGCGCCGGGACCAGGTCGAGTCCCGTCGTGGCATCGGTCGGCGGGAGCAACGGGACCGGCGCAGTGGCGGCAAGGACTGCCCCGAAGCCCAGGGCGCGACGGACCGACAAGCTCTCGAAGGATGCGTACCGCCGCCAGAAAGCGGCGCTGGACGGTGAGCTGACCCGACTCGGGCTCCGCAAGAATCACCTCGAATTGGCCCTCGGCGACCCGGCCGTCGGAGCGAACTTCGTCGAGTTGCGGCGCGTGACCAGCGAGCTCGCCGACGTGGACGCTGCGCTCGCGGTCGCAGAGGAGGCCTGGCTCGAGCTCGAAGAGCGGGCACCGTGACCGTCCGGATCGGGCTGACCGGGCCGATCGGATGCGGCAAATCGACCGTGGCCGGCTGGCTCGGCGAACTCCCTGGCGTCGTCGTGATCGATGCCGACCTCGTCGCACGTCAGGTCCTCGAGCCTGGCGAGCCCGCCGTCGACGAGGTGATGACGGCGGTTCGGAGCGGGGCTTGTCGACGCCGACGGCGTCCTCGACCGGGCGGCCCTCGGACGCATCGTGTTCGCCGACCCGGCGGCGCTCCGGGACCTCGAGGCGATCGTCCATCCTGCGGTGCGGCCGCGGGTCCTCGCTTCGATCGCCGACGCCGAGAAAGCCCGTGCTCGTGCAGTCGTCATCGAGGCGATCAAGCTCGTCGAGGGTGGCCTCGCTGCAGCGTGCGACGAAGTGTGGCTGGTCCGGTGCGAGCCGGCGGTCCAGCGCGAACGGCTCCTCGGTCGTGGCGCGAGCGAAGACGACGCCGGCCAGCGGATAGCAGCCCAGGCAGGATTCGAAGACCGGGTCCGGCCGGTGGCGAGCCGCGTTCTCGATACGTCGGGGGATGTCACGGAGACCCGCGGCATCGTCGAGGAGGCCTTCGAACGCGCGCTCGCGAACGTGGCCGGCTGAGCGCGCCGGCGACCGATGAACCGCACGGCGCGAATCCTCCGTGCGTTCTGCCCCTCTCGGGCGTGTATGTGGGTGTGACGACGCGCGTGGCGATGTCCGGATCCACCGATATCGCCTACGAGCGCGCCTACGAGGAGCACTGGTCCGACGTGTTTCGCTTTGCGCTCGCCTGGACGAACGACTGGACAGCAGCCGAGGATCTCGCGCAGGAGTCGTACCTTCGACTCTGGGACCATCGCGGCCGCCTCGATTGGGAGCGGCCGGTCCTGCCGTGGCTGCTGGTCACGACGCGCCGCCTCGCCACCGACCGATTCAGGCGACTGCGACGGCGGCTCGCGACACCGGCTGGTGCTCCGCCGGCGACGTCCATGGACGAGGCCGTGCAGGCTCGGTGGCTTGATGTCCGCAGCGCGATGGCGGACCTCTCGCCGCTCGAACGCGCCGCGATCGTGATGACGGCGGTCCAGGGCATGACCTACGAGGAAGCCAGCGGCGTGCTCGACACGAGCGCTGGCGCCCTTCGCGCGGCCGTCAGCCGCGCTCGCGTCAAGCTGGAGGCCTCGTGATGGATCGTTCGCGCTCGAGCCGGATCCTGGCGGAGTGGGACGCGGTCGCAGCCGAGGCCAGGCGACCGCCGGCCGCGCCACGCGGGATCGTCATGCGAAGCGGCCTGCCCGGCGGGATGCTCGCGGCGGCAGGACTTGCGGTCGCCCTCGTGCTTGCCGTCGTCCTGCTCGCTCGCAACGGTCCGGAAGACCCCGTCGGCGGCGTCATCGTCGCGTCCGCGAGCCCGACGGCCTCGATCATCGTGACGACGCCGGCCCCCGCGATCGCGGCGACACCGACCGCGTCTCCGACTCCTGTGGAGACGCCGACCGCGGCCCCGACGGCGACCCGACGGCCGCGCCGACAGCAAAGCCGACTGCAAAGCCGACTGCCAAGCCGACCGCCACGCCGAGGCCCACGCACACCGCGACGCCCGTCCCGGCGGTCGTTCGATGCGATCCGGCCGCCCTCGCGGCCCGCATCACGATGTGGGAAGGCGCCGCGGGCAGTCGGATCGCGACGGTCGAGCTGACGAACGGCGGGCCACGCTGCACGCTCGCGACGATGGACCGACCGCAGCTCGTCGATGGGCAAGGATCCGTCCTGATCGACGGCTCCGACCCGACCACGTCGAGCACGGTGACGGTGAACCGCGGCGAGAAACTGACGACCCTCGTCAACGCTTCGAACTACTGCGGCGGGCCTCCGCCGGCCCCCGTGACCATCGACTTCGTCCAGAGCGATGGCAGGAAGATCAAGGCGGCGCCGTTGTCGCCGGATGATGCGACTGTTCCCCCGTGTAATGGGGCCGGCGCTCCGGCCCACATCGAAATGAGGCCATGGTCCCGATGAACGCGGTTATCCCACGCTCCCGGTTCCTCGCGACGACAATCACGGTGGTCCTGGCCGTGACGGCCTGCGCTGGTCCGGCTTCGTCGTCGGCGTCCTCCAGTGCGGCCTCCTCGACCGCCACGTCATCGGCGGTCCAGGCTGGCTCGGTCGCGCCGCCGGCGACTTCGGTGGCGCGTGCTAGCGCGACATCGGCCGCGGCGAGCAGGACGGCCGTTCCTTCGCGCACGTCCGCCACGACGACGGGCCAGGCTGCACCGACGAGTGCCGCCCCGAGTACTGCCGCGAGCACGACCGCAGTGGATCGGCCGTGACGCCGGCCCCGAGCACGACCGCCAGTGGCTCGGCCGTCACGACGGCGGCGACTCCGACCCTCGCCCAGCTCGTCGGCCAGAAGCTCGTGGTCGCGATGTCCGGTCGCACGCCGAGCACGGCCTTGCTTGGCCGTATCCGCCGGGGCGAGATCGGTGGCGTGATCCTCTTCCGGCGCGAACGTCTATACCGGCACTCAGCTCCGGGCACTCACCGCGAAGCTGCGCGCTGCCGCAGCGGCAGGTGGTCAGCCTCGATTCATCATCGCCGTCGACCAGGAGGGCGGTTCCGTCAAGCGGATCCCGTGGGCGCCACCGACGCTCTCCGCACCGCAGATCGGCGCCCGGAACAGCACATCGGTCGCGCGCAGCCAGGGGGCTGCGACCGGTTCGGCCCTCAAGGGGCTCGGCATCAACATGAATCTCGCTCCGGTGGCCGACGTTCCGTCGTCTACGTCGTCGATCATGTATCGCCAGGGCCGAACCTTCTCGTTCAGCCCGACGCGGACCGCCGCACTCTCCGACGCGTTCGCGACCGGCCTCGAGTCGGCCGGTGTCGTTCCGAGCATGAAGCACTTCCCGGGCCTCGGGATCACGGGCTACAACACCGACACAACGGTCGTGAAGATCACCGCGTCGCGGACGCGGCTCTCGAGGGATCTCGCTCCGTATCGGACAGCGATCGCCCACCACATCCCGCTGATCATGTTGTCGAACGCGACGTACACCGCCTACGACAGCGTCAACGCGGCCGGCTGGTCGCCGGCCATCAGCGGAACGCTGCTCCGCCGGGACCTCGGCTACACGGGCGCGACGATCACGGATTCCCTGAGTGGGACCGCGGCGTCACGCCGCGTTCCCGAGTACCGATTGGCGCTCGGCGCCGCTCGGGCCGGCACAGACTTCATCCTCCTCACAGGTTCAGAGGCGTCTTCACAGGCGGTGTTCGATCGGCTGCTCGCCTATGCGAAGGCCGGGACGATCAAGGAAACGACCCTTCGCGCGTCGTACCAGCGGATCCTCGCCCTCAAGGCCCGCCTCTGATCGGCGATCCCGGGTCGCACGCGGTCGCCTCAACCGGAAAGAACGGACGTTCTATTCCGTCGTCGGCTGGTAAACTCCGGTTGAAATGCCCGACTTCAAGTTCGTCGCCCCGTTCGAGCCGACCGGGGACCAGCCCCAGGCCATCGAGCGCCTGAGTGCCGGCCTGGCGAAGGGCGTTCGGCACCAAACGCTGCTTGGAGCGACCGGCACGGGGAAAACTGCGAGCCTTGGGTGGACGATAGCCAATCACAACAAGCCGACGCTCGTTCTCGCCCACAACAAGACGCTCGCGGCCCAGTTGTACGCCGAGTTCCGGGAGTTCTTCCCGGAGAACGCCGTCGAGTATTTCGTCAGCTACTTCGATTACTACCAGCCCGAGGCGTACCTGCCTCGAAGCGACACCTACATCGAGAAGGACTCGAGCCGGAACGACGAGATCGACCGGCTTCGCCATGCCGCTACGCACGCCTTGTTCGAGCGCCGCGACGTCATCATCGTCGCCTCGGTCTCATGCATCTACGGCCTTGGCGCGCCGGTCGATTACGGCGCGACGGTGCTCAAGCTCAGGACCGGCGGCCAGTACCGGCGCGACGCCGTCCTTCGCCACCTCGTGGACCTGCAGTACCAGCGCAACGACCAGGCCCTCGCTCGCGCCCGGTTCCGCGTCCGCGGCGACACGCTCGAGCTCCAGCCGGCGTCCGAGGAGACGCTGATCCGGGTCGAATTCTTCGGCGACGTCGTCGAGCGCATCACCGAGCTCGACCCGCTCACGGGCGAGCTCCTCGCCGAGCGCAAGGAGACGAACGTCTACCCGGCGACGCACTACGTCACCCCTGCCGACAAGCTCAAGGAAGCCATCGTCGACATCGAAGCCGAGATGGAGGAGCGAGTCGCCTGGCTCGAAGCCCAGGGCCGGGCGCTCGAGGGCGCGCGTCTCCGCCAGCGGACCACCTTCGACCTCGAGATGATGCGCGAGCTCGGCTACTGCACCGGCATCGAGAACTACTCGCGCCACTTGTCGCGCCGCGAGCCGGGCTCGCGGCCGTGGACGCTGCTCGACTACTTCCCGCCCGACTGGCTGCTCGTCGTCGACGAATCGCACATGACGATCCCGCAGGTCGTCGGCATGTACAAGAACGACAGGACCCGCAAGGAGATCCTCGTCGACTTCGGGTTCCGACTGCCGTCGGCGCTCGACAACCGGCCGCTGACGTTCGAAGAGTTCGAGGCGACGGTCAACCAGGCCGTCTACATGAGCGCGACCCCGGGACCGTACGAGCTCGAGCGGAGCAAGACCGTCGTCCAGCAGCTCATCCGGCCGACCGGCGTCGTCGACCCCGAGATCACCGTCCGACCGACCGAGGGTCAGATCGACGACCTGCTCGAGGAGATCCGGAGTCGCGTCGAGCGGGGCGAGCGAGCGCTCGTCACGACGCTCACCAAGAAGATGGCCGAGGATCTTGCCGACTACCTCAAGGAGCTTGGCGTCAAGGTCCAGTACCTCCACAGCGAGGTCGACACGCTCGAGCGGGTCGCCATCCTTCGTGACCTCCGGCTTGGGGTCTTCGACGTCCTCGTCGGGATCAACCTGCTCCGAGAGGGCATCGACCTGCCCGAGGTGACCCTCGTGGCGATCCTCGACGCGGACAAGGAGGGGTTCCTGCGCTCGGCATGGTCCCTGATCCAGATGATCGGCCGGGCGGCGCGGAACATCTCGGGCACCGTGATCATGTACGCAGACACGGTCACGGAGTCGATGCGGGTCGCGATCGAGGAGACAGACCGCCGGCGGTCGACCCAGATCGCCTACAACGTCGAGCACAACATCGAGCCGACGACGATCGTGAAGGGCATCCGCGACCTCAACGAGCGATTGCGGGCCGTCGCTGAATTGACCGTCGTCTACTCGTCCGAGCGCCCCGGTGAGTTCTCGGACGCAGACCGGGCGAAGGTCGAGGCGCTCGTGGCTCGGATGGAGGCCGAGATGCGCGCGGCCGCGAAGCAGCTCGAGTTCGAGCGGGCCGCCGCGATCCGCGACGAGATCCAGCAGATCCGCCTCCGAGTCCTCCAGGAGGATGCCTCCATCCGTGTCGGGCGAGCGGCCGAGCGCGCCGCGGGCGAACGAGCCGGGCGCGGGAAGGGCGACACGAACGGCGAAGCGTCGGCCGGTGATGGCGTCGCGGGGGAAGTCGCCGGAGAGGGGCGCGCGGGCGACGGCGTGTCGCGAACGGGACTCACCGGCGCCGCGGACCGCGCTCGCGGCCGCCGGTCGGTCGCGGCCGCGATCGCGGCGGGCCCGTCGATGGAGGTCACCAGCGTCACCGTCCTGCCAGCGGACGAGGAGCCGGGCGACGCCGTCGGCGAGCCGGGCGTCGATGTCGATACGATCGCCGACTGGCTGCCCGGGATTCGCGATGAGCACGAGGACGACGCCGGTTGGCAGGCGCGTTGGCTTGACCGGCCGACCTGGGATCGCACAGTCACGCCGAACATCCGGAAGCGGACGGGCCAGCGACCAGGACGGCGCCGCTTCTGAAAAGCTGAGGGTTCGCAGGCCACGCCGACGGCGACCGCCGAATCGGTCTCGGCGGATACGCGGACGGCACGTCGGGACGAGCAAGCGCAATCCGGGGATAAGCCGGCCGGACTACATTTCGAGCATGGTCCTCCGCATCGTCACCCTCGCTCTGGCACAGGCGGTCGACCTCGCTACGTTCTCACTGATGGTCGCCCGGCGAGGCCCGTTCGCCGAGGCGAACCCGGTGGTCGCGGGTATCTACGGCGAGATGGGGATGCCGGCCGTCTTCCTCGCGAAGGTCGCCCTCGTCGTGCTCGTGGCCGGTCTCGTGGTGGCCGCGGCCGCGAGGGACAGACGGGGTGCCTGGGCGATCGTCGGCGGCATCCCGCTCGCCCTCGGCATCGCGGCTGGGCTCATCGGCGGGATAACCAACGCATCGACGTACCTCGGCTGACTGGGCCGTAGAGCGGCTCGAACGCCTGTTCTATTCGCTGCTGATGCCGTAGACTGAAGCCGTGCCCCAGGATCAGCTCGTCGTGCGCGGCGCACGTGAACACAACCTCAAGAACGTGGACGTGGCGTTCCCGCGCGACCGCCTCGTCGTCATCACCGGCCTGTCGGGCAGCGGCAAGTCGAGCCTCGCCTTCGACACCATCTATGCCGAGGGCCAGCGGCGATACGTCGAGAGCCTGAGCGCCTACGCCCGGCAGTTCCTCGGCCAGATGGAGAAGCCGGACGTCGACCAGATCGACGGGCTGTCGCCGGCCATCTCGATCGACCAGAAAGGCGCCTCCCGGAACCCGCGCTCCACGGTCGGGACGGTCACCGAGATCTACGACCACCTCCGGCTGCTCTTCGCGCGGATCGGCATCCCGCACTGTCCCAACGGCCACGCGATCGAGCGTCAGACGGTCCAGCAGATCGTCGACCAGGTCCTCGCCCTGCCCGAAGGAACGCGGCTTCTCGTGCTCGGACCGCTCATCAAGGACCGCAAGACCGAGGGCGACCGCGTCTTCGATGCCGCGCGACGGCAAGGGTTCGTGCGCGTCCGGGTCGATGGCGAGATGGTCGACATCTCGGAGGCGCCGAGCCTCGATAAGTACAAGCGGCACTCGATCGAGGTGGTCGTCGATCGCTACATCGTTCGGCACGCCGAGGCGCCCGAGGACGCCGAGCGCGGCACCCGACGGCCGTCCGATCGACCCCGAGACCGGCCTTGTCGTCCCGGACCCCGACGCCGGCCGCCTCGCGGATTCGGTCGAGACTGCGCTGAGGCTCGGCGAGGGCGTCGTGCTCATCGCGCCGGCACCGCGCGACGGCGAGGAGCCGGCCTTCGAGGAACGCCGCTACTCGGAGCGATTCAGCTGCCCATACGACGGCTACACCGCCGACGAGCTCGAGCCGCGCAGCTTCTCGTTCAACTCGCCGCACGGCGCCTGCCCTGACTGCACGGGTCTCGGGACGAAGCTCGAGATCGACCCGGATCTCGTGATCCCGGACCGGTCGCGGAGCCTGGCGACCGGCGCGCTCGTGCCGTGGGCCAAGATGCCGAACGACGCCTCATGGCGGCTGAAGATCCTCGAGGCGATCTGCGCCTCGCACGGCTGGGACTACAAGGCGCCGATCCGTGACCTCCCGGCGGAGGCGGTCCAGTACGTGCTCTACGCGGCGAAGGACGAGAAGGTCGTCGTCCGCTACCGGCACGAGCGTGGCGAGAACACGTACAAGGCGACGTTCGAAGGCGTCGTCACGAACCTCGAGCGGCGCTACCGCGAGACCGACTCGGACTACATCAAGACCGAGCTCGAGAAGTACATGGTCACGCGGCCGTGCCCGACCTGCCACGGCAAGCGGCTTCGCCCCGAGATCCTGGCCGTCACGATCGGCACGCTCAACGTCTGGGACGTCTCCACGATGTCGATCACGGACGCGCTCACGTGGGCGACCGGCCTCGGCCGGCGCCTGAGCGAGCGCGAAGGGACGATCGCCCATCAACTCCTCAAGGAGATCGTCGCCCGGCTCGGCTTCCTCGTCGACGTGGGGCTCGACTACCTGACCCTCGATCGGACGAGCGTGACGCTGTCGGGTGGCGAGGCGCAGCGCATCCGGCTCGCGACGCAGATCGGGACGACGCTGATGGGCGTCCTCTACATCCTCGACGAGCCCTCGATCGGGCTCCACCAGCGCGACAACGCGAAGCTCATCGCCACCCTGACCCGGCTGCGCGACCTCGGCAACACGGTCCTGGTCGTCGAGCACGACGAGGAGACGATCCGGACGGCCGACTGGGTCGTCGACATCGGCCCCGGGGCAGGCGAGCACGGCGGCGAGATCATCGCGAACGGGTCCGCTGGAGACCGTGCTGCGAGAGCCGCGATCGATCACCGGGGCGTATCTCCGGGGCGAACGTGCCGTGCCCGTCCCGGCAAAGCGGCGCCGCGGCAACGGCAAGAAGCTCCGCATCAAGGGAGCCCGCGAGCACAACCTCCGCGACCTCGACCTGACCGTGCCGCTCGGGACGTTCACCGCCGTGACCGGGGTCTCGGGGAGCGGCAAGAGCACGCTCGTGACCGACGTCCTCTACCGGGCCCTCGCGCGCGAGCTCAACGGGTCCCGCGAGCCGGTGGGTGCCCACACTTCGCTCGAGGGCGCGAACCACGTCGACAAGATCATCGAGATCGACCAGAGCCCGATCGGTCGGACGCCGCGCTCGAACCCGGCGACCTACGTCGGACTCTTCACGCCGATCCGCGAGCTGTTCGCCGGCGTTCCCGAGTCGCGGCTGCGCGGCTACACCCCGGGCCGCTTCAGCTTCAACGTCAAGGGCGGCCGCTGCGAGCACTGCAAGGGCGACGGGATCCTGAAGATCGAGATGCAGTTCCTGCCCGACGTCTACGTGACCGTGCGAGGTCTGCCACGGCAAGCGCTACAACCGCGAGGCGCTCGAGATCCACTACAAGGGCAAGTCGATCGCCGACGTCCTGGAGATGACGATCGCCGAGGCGCTCGAGTTCTTCTCGGCCGTCCCCAATGTCCGGGCCAAGCTCCAGACGCTCAACGACGTCGGCCTCGGCTACGTCCATCTCGGCCAGCCGGCGACGACCCTCTCGGGCGGCGAGGCGCAGCGGGTCAAGCTCTCGACCGAGCTGTCGCGGCGGGCGACCGGCCGGACGCTCTACGTCCTCGACGAGCCGACCACGGGGCTCCACTTCGCCGATGTCGAGAAGCTGCTCGAGGTCCTCCACCGACTGGTCGAGGGTGGCAACACGGTGCTCGTCATCGAGCACAACCTCGACGTCATCAAGACGGCCGACTGGATCGTCGACCTCGGACCGGAGGGCGGCGATCGAGGCGGCCGGATCATCGCCGAGGGCACGCCCGAGACGGGTCGCCGCGACGCCGGGCTCGGCGACCGGCGAGTACCTCGCGCGCGTGCTGCGCGGCGAGCCGCTCGTCCCGTTGTCCGATGTGACGTTCGCCGAGGAGGCCGGTCGCGGCGCCGTCGGGAAACGGCCATTCGAGCGACAAGGTGGTCCGGATCACGCCGTCGCGCAAGCGTGCGGCCGCGGCGCGGGCACGCTGACTCCGGCTTTCCCTCCGCTGACACGGCTCGCCCACTAGCATTAGGGACATGCCCGACATCGACTTCGCCTTTCTTGCCGACGCCGCCGAGACGATCCCAGGCCAGAAGTTCCACGTGCTCGGCGGCGGCGTCGCGCGGATCGGCGGGCGCCGGTTCCCGCTGCGGCATCCCGCACCTCGCGCTCGTCATCGGGCTCGAGGTGACGTCGCCCGAGACCGACCGCGAGCACGAGATCCGGTTCGTCCTGCTCGATCCCGACGGCGGCGAGGTCGCCGGTGCGACCGGCAGCGTCACGGCGCGCAGCCAGCACGATGCCCGCGACGCCGTCCTGACCTTCTCGATCGACCTGTGGAACCTGACCTTCCCGGCGCCCGGCGACTACTCGTTCCGGATCCTCGTCAACGGCTCCGAACGGAAGCGACTCCCGCTCCTCCTGCTCGCCCCGCCGCCCGACCAGGAGATGACCGGCGGGACGGGCGGCTCGAGTGGCACGCAACCCGGGAATGACTGAAGCGTCAACCGACCGCGCCAGCCGCGGGCAGGCCCGTCACGAGCGTCCGGCCATCGACGAGGCCGGTCTCGTCGCCGCGCGGCATGCGGACCGGCTGCTGAAGGCCGCTCGAGACGCGGGCGCCGCGCGCTGGGTGGCCTACTTCGAGCCACTCCCCGATCACCTGCGCGACGACGACCCGAAGGCGCTTCGGGCGACCGCGACGAGGTGTCGGGCCGCGTACGGCGTGAAGGATTCGGTCCGCGACACGCTTCCCGCGTCGGTCACCGAACCGTTCCTCGACGCCATCGACCGGCTGATCCGCGAGCTCAATCGGGCGGATCTCAACCGATCCAGGGGATGAGCCGGCGGGTCCTGGCCCGGTAGGCCCGGTACTCGGGAAAGCGCTCGACGAGCCAGATCTCCTCGCGACGCGACTTCAGTTCGAAGAAGCCGAGGAGGACGACGGCGAGCGACCAGCGTGGCCGGGGACGCGGTCACGAGGCCCCAGCCGAGCGCGGCGACGACAAGGCCGCCATAGATCGGGTGGCGCACCAGCCGGTAGACACCGGTCTGGACGAGCTGCGCCTCCGCTCGCGGGTACGGGGAGCGGCGTGAAGGCACGTCGCAGGTCGCGAGCCCCGCGCACGGCGAGTGCCAGGCCCGCGGCGATCAGGGCCGCGCCGGCTGTGATCGTGACGAGACGAGCGAGGCCGTCCCACGCCGGCGGCGAGCAGGCCCGTCGCCACGACGGCCCACAACAGCACGAACTGGATGGCCACCCAGCCCTCGCCGCGTGGACCGAGGCTCGGGAGTCTGCTCATCACCGCAGCGTAGCGGTCAGGCCGAGCTCCTCCGCGGAGAAGGCCTCCAGCAGGAACGGGGAGGGGACCGTCGGGTCGTACAGGAGGGTCAGCGAGCGTCGAGCGCGCGTCCACGCCACGTAGGCGAGGCGGCGCTCCTCCTCGTAGGCGCGCACGGGATCCTCCGCCTGCGTGACCGCGCGGGCGCTCGGGAAGCGGCCGGCCTCCATCCCGACCACGACGACATGGTCGAACTCGAGCCCCTTCGTGGCGTGGGCCGTCGCGAGCGTGAGGGGCGCGTCATCTCGGCGGAGTTCGGCGAGGCGAGCGCGCGTGTCGTCGATCGCCGCGCGGAGGCTGGCCAGGTCCCGATGTCCGATCGCCCATCCGAGCATCGCCGTCGCGAGCTCGTTCGCCGGCACGGTTCCGCCGCCGGCGTCCTTCCTGAGGCGGCCGAGAACCACGAGCAAGGGCGCGCTCATCGGCCGCGCTCAGCTGCACGATCGAGCAGAACGTCGAGGAACGGCGAGTCGATGAGCAGCTCGATCCGCGGCGCGCGGAACGGCAGACCGAGCCGAAGGGCCACGACGACCGCCGGGAGCAGCTCCCGGTTGGTCCGGGCGAGGACCGCCCGCGTCGATCCGTCGTCGGGCCAGGAGCGGATCGCGCGCTCGAGTCGGACTGTCTCGTCCGATGGATCCGGCGCGAGCACGAGCCGTCCCGTCGCCGCCGGACCCGGCCCGGATGCGCTTCGAGAACCGCTCGCCGTTGTGCTCGACGAGGCGCACGGCCCGCTCGACGACCTGACGCGGGCACCGGTAGTTCACCTCGAGGTCGACGCGTCGAAGGCCGGGCAACCGCTCGGCGAGCCCGAGGATCCGCCGCACGTCGGCGAGTCGCCAGCCATAGATCGACTGGTCGTCATCGCCCACGAGGAAGATCCGGTTGGCCGGCGCGGCGAGGAGCAGCGCCAGCCGAAGCTGGGCCGAGTCGACGTCCTGGACCTCGTCGACGAGCAGCTCCGTGCAGCGCGAGCGCCAGCGGGCCAGCAACTCGGCGTCGCTTTCGAGGCGGTCGATGGCGCGGAGGATGAGATCGTCGAAGTCGAGCCCGCCGCTCGCCGCGACGGCCGCTTCGTACGCGACGAACGCCCGGGCGAACGGACCGGCGGCTGGGTCCGCCGCGACCGCCGCCGCCGTCACACCGGACTCGACCTTGAGCCGGGAGATCACGGTGTCGAGCCGAAGTCGTGCCGGCTCGTCGGCCCACGGTGCGACCTCGGCCAGGATGGCCGCCCGGTCGGCCATCGGCTCGACGCGCGACGCCGGCATCACGCAGGATCTCGCGCCCGAGCGCGTGGAACGTCCGGACGCGGACCGCCCCGGGCGCGACTCCGAGCGGCGCAACCGCCGCATCGAGGCGTTCGGTCATCTCGACCGCCGCGCGCTTGTTGAAGGTGATCGCCCGGATCGCATCGGCCGGGGTCCCGGTCGCGATCAGCCACGCCGCGCGGGCGACCAGGGTCGTCGTCTTTCCCGACCCGGCTGGGGCGATGCACAACGACGGCCCGGCCGGCGCCGTCGCCGCCGCGCGCTGGTCCGGCGCGAGCCGTGCCAGTCGGTCGGCGACCGCGGGATGGAGGGCCATGCTCCCAGTCTCGCGATCGCGCCTTATCCACCGGTTGCGCCTCGCGTCAGTCGCGGGCCGCGATTCGTGGTGCACACACGCACCGGCAAGCGCGGAGTCCCAGTCGGACAACAGCTGAACCGTGGTTGGCATGGCGGGTGACGCCGCGTTACCTTGTGCCTTCGAGGGTAGTTGTGTCCGGTCGAGACGGATCCGGGACAGTTTTCGGTTCCTGACCTGCCGGACGGGGATTCGCGCCACACCGCGAATGAGGAGGACTCTGTGCCCAGGTCACCCCGCCGTTACCAGCCGCTCGTCCTGTTGGCGCTTGACCGCGCTCCTTTTCACGGCCGTCGCCGTGCCGGTCGCCGCGGCGCCGAAACCGGACAAGCACGGCGTCGGCAGCGCGGACCGGACCGTCATGTTCGCCTCCGACGGCATGCGCCCGGATCTCATGGAGAAGTACGCGAAGGCCGGCTACATGCCGACCTACAAGGAACTCATGAAGAAGGGCGTCACCGGCGACAACGGGATGCTCCAGGCGTTCCCGCCGAACACCGGCGTGGGCTGGTTCACGATGGCGACCGGCGCCTACCCGGCCGATCACGGCTCCACCAACAACACCTACTTCCGGGCGGGTGACGCCTTCACCAACCGGACGTCGTTCTCGGCCGCGGGCGTGCTCCAGGCGGACACGATCGCCGACGCAGCTGAGCGGGCCGGCAAGAAGGTCGCCCAGATCGACTGGGTCGCCGGCGCGGCCACGGCATCCAAGGGTCCCGTCGTCGACTTCACCAACTTCTTCACCAACCGCGGCGTGCTCGTCGGTGAGGCGGATCCGGTCGAGCAGGCCGGCTCGGCGTTCTTCGGCGTCAACTACGACGACGCTACCCTCGCACCGGCCGTCGGGCTGGACGCGGCGTTCCGCTCGGCGACCCGGCAGCGCCGCCGATGGAGTCGACGTGGGCGGTCCCGTCGAGCTTCGCCGCCCAGAACCCGAACCGCACCTACAACGTCTACTTCTACGACAGCGTCGTCGGTGGCGGCGCCGCCTTCGACCACGTCATCGTCAGCCCGGTCGGCAAGAGCGGCGCGAGCCCCTCGGTCGACCTCGCGGTCGGCGATTTCAAGGGCATCAAGCTGACGGGCGCGCAACGGCCTGATCGGCGCTCGTGCCGGCCAGACCGCCGGCCACTACGTCAAGCTCATCTCGATCACCCCGGACGGCAGCCAGTTCAAGCTGTATCTGCACGTCGCTGACCCGCGCCATCGCGCGCTGCGGCGCGGTCTGCAACAGCCTGCCGGCCGGCGGCGCCGGCGAGGACAGGCTCGAGAAGTACATCGCCGACAACCTGCCGCCATGGTCGGCCGGCGACTTCGCGCCGCTCGAGGCGGCCGTCATCGACGAGGACACCTACGTCGAGCAGGGCCGCGACCTCGAGCGGACCTACAGCCTCGCCGTCATCAACTTCATCCTCGGCACGCTCCAGCCGGACACCGACCTGGCGATGGTCGGGTACCCGTTCACCGACGAGGTCTCGCACCAGTTCATGGGCCTCGTCGTCGCCGACCGACGCGGACGGCAATCCGAACCCGTGCTACGACGTGAACCCCAAGTTCGACGACGTCCAGTGCACCGGCACCGGCACGGCTGGCCGGGTGGCCGCGCGTGAGGGCTACATCCGAAGCGCCTACGCGGACGCCGACGAGAAGCTCGGCGTCGCCCGAGCGCTGATGGGTGGCAACCCGACGACCTTCGCCGGATCGGACCACGGCTTCGCGCCTGCCTACTACGCCGTCAACGCCAACGCCGTCCTGAATCAGGCCACGGTGACGTCGGCACCTGCGGCACCGGCCGCACCGTCGACATTGCCGCTACGGGCGAGCAGTGGCATCGCCCAGAACTGCAACAACCGCGGCGGCACGCCGTCGATCGCGAACGACATCGCCAAGGCCTGCTGGGCCGGCGGCACGATCCAGATCTACATCAATCCGGCCCGGCTCCGCGGCTCATCGGCGACCGCCGACCCGTCGTGGCCGAGCTACGCCGAAGTCCGGGCTGCGATCAAGTCGGCCTTCGCCGGACCTCACCGACCCGGCGCATCCCGGCGCACAGGTGATCCTGAAGATCATGGACAAGGAGGAGCTTCGAAACGTCGATGGCTCCGACTCGCTCCATCCGAACCGCAGCGGCGACGTCGTCGTCGTCACCCGGCCGCCGTATCAGTCCGACGCCGGCACCGACGGCGTGAAGATCTCGCTGTCGCACTTCTTCGGCCAGCACGGCTACCTGCCGGACACGGTCGACCTCGCCAACAACATCAACATGCACGGCACGTTCGTCATGGCCGGGCCGGTCGATCAAGCACAAGGACAACGTCAAGGACCTGCGCGCGGTCGACATCGCGCCGACGCTGGCGTTCCTGATGGGGATCCCTGGTCCGCAGAACGCCCGCGGCGCGATCCTGTACGACCTCGTCAAGGGCGCCGAGTCGCTCCGCGAGGTCACGATCCTCGACATCAGCGACTACCACGGCCAGCTGACGCCGCTCTCCGACACCGCCGGACAACGTCCCGGGCGTCACCAACCAGTCGTTCAACATCGGCGGCGCGGCGTTCCTCAAGACGTGGTTCGACACCTACACCGCCGAGGCCGTCCGGTCGCGGCGGCGAGGACGCTCCGGTGATCGCCATGGCGGCCGGCGACTTCGATCGGCGCCACCCCGCCGATCTCGAACTTCTTCGGTGACAAGCCGACCATCGAGATCATGAACCTGATGGGCATCGACATCGACGGTCATCGGCAACCACAACTTCGACTACGGCGCCGACTACTTCCGCCAGACGCTGGTCCCGCTCGCGAACTACCCGTTCGTGTCGTCCAACATCGTCGACGACAACGGGCAACACGCCCGCCGGAGTGGTCGAAGTCCCACATCTTCGAGCTCCCCGGCGGCATCGAGCTCGGCATCGTCGGGTTCTCGAACGACGACATCCCATCGCTGACGCGTCTCCCGGGCGCTCTCGATCCGTTCCACGTGGCGAACTCGCTCGTCCGGCCGTGAACGCGGAGGCAGCAAGGATCGCCAAGAAGACCGACGCGCTATTCGAGCGGCCGACACCCCTCATCGGTCTGCGCGACCGGCGGTACGGAGAGGCTCAGCTCCGGTACGGTCGCTCCTCGTGAGGCGTGCCGTCTGCCCCGGATCCTTCGACCCGGTCACCAACGGTCACGTCGACGTCATCATCCGGGCCGCCGGCCTCTACGACGAGCTCGTCGTCGCCGTCCTGGTGAACCCCGGCAAGGCCGGCCTCTTCTCCGTCGACGAGCGCATGGACCTGCTGCGCGAGGCCGTCGCCGACCTGCCCGAACGTCGTCGTCGACAGCTTCCAGGGACTCCTCGTCGACTACTGCCGCACGCACGACATCCCGGTGATCGTGAAGGGCCTGCGCGCCGTCAGCGACTTCGAGTACGAGCTCCAGATGGCCCAGATGAACCGCGAGCTGGCCAACATCGAGACCCTCTTCGTCCCGACCGCGCCGCAGGTCGGCCACCTCTCGTCCAGCCTGGTCAAGCAGATCGCCATGTTCGGCGGCGACGTGTCCCGGCTGGTGCCCAAGGCCGTCAACGACCGCCTCCTCGAGCACGCCCGGAAGGGCACGGGCTCGTGACCGAGGTCGTCTACCGCCTCTACGAGACCGTCGACGAGCTGACGACGGTCATCGAGAACGCCCGCAGCGTGCCCATGTCCGGCTCCTGCATGGTCCCGCGCGACCACCTGCTCGACCTGCTCGACGACCTGCGCGAGTCGCTGCCCGAGGACGTCCAGGCCGCCGGCGCGATCGTCGAGCAGCGCACCGAGATCCTCCAGCAGGCCCAGGCCGAGGCCGAGCGGCTCACCGGCCGGACCCGCACCGAGAGCGAGCAGCTGCTGGCCGCGGCGCAGCGCCAGCGCGACGACCTGCTCGGCACCGCCCGCCGCCAGCGCGACGAGCTGCTCGCCCGCGCCCAGGCCGACGCCGAGGACCTGCTGGCCGACGCCGAGGCCGAGGCCGACCGGCTCATCGAGGAGGGGCGCGCCCACCGCGAGGCCCTCATCGCCCAGGCGGTCGCCGAGCACGAGCGGTTGATCACCGAGACCGAGGTCTACCGCGGCGCCGTCTCCCGCGCCGACGAGCTCGGCGCCCAGACCGCCGCCGACGTCGCCCGCATGCGCGCGGAGGTCGACCAGTACGTCGACAGCCGGCTCGCCGACTTCGGGACGACGCTGGAGCGGATGCTGCACTCGGTCGAGACGGCCCGCACCAACCTCCGCGAGCCCTGACCTCCTCGCTGCCCGATCGCTGCCCCGGGAGCGATCGGGTAGTCTCGTTGCCTGGTCCGACCGCCGGTGGCCCCGCTTCTCATGGGGTGGCCCCGGCCGGCCCTCCACCCCACTGCCTACCGCGAGTACTGACATGCCTGCCGCTGCCTCGAACCGCTCCGGCGCCGCGTCCCCGGGTCCACGGACCCTGGGCGTCCGGCGCCCCGCAGCCAACCCCTGGAAGCTCGACCTCCGGGAGCTGGGCCGTCGCGCGGGCTCCATGCAGCAGGTCGAGCGGACGCTGCCGGCGCCCGACGGCTGGCGGGTCGAGCTCATCGGCGTCCCGGCCGGCGGCGACGTGCACCTCGACCTGCGGCTGGAGTCGGTGATGGAGGGCGTGCTGGTCACCGGCGACCTCGACGTCCCCGTGACCGGGTCGTGCGCCCGCTGCCTCGAGCCGATCGAGGACACGCTGCACCTCGACGTGCAGGAGCTCTACGCCTACGAGGGCAGCACCACCGAGGCCACCAGCGAGGAGGACGAGGTCCGCCGCATCGAGGGCGACTTCCTCGACCTCGAGCCGCTGGTCCGCGACAGCGTCGTCCTGAACCTGCCCCTGGCGCCGGTCTGCACCGAGGACTGCGCCGGGCCTCTGCGTCGACTGCGGCCAGCGCCTCGACGACCTCCCGGCCGACCACCACCACGAGATCGTGGACGCCCGCTGGGCCGGGCTCGCCGAGAAGTTCGGCACCCCCACCACTTCCTCGCCGGGCGCCCCCGGCGAGATCCCCACCACTGAGGAGAACTGACCGTGGCTGTCCCGAAGCGGAAGACTTCCCGCTCCAACACCCGTTCCCGCCGCTCGATGTGGAAGGCCACCGCGCCGACCCTGTCGCCGTGCCCGAACCGGGCCTGTGGCGAGCTCAAGCCCCCGCACCAGGCGTGCGCACAACTGCGGCCAGTACGACGGCCGTCAGGTCCTCTCGGTCTGAGCTGACCGCCCTGTCTCGCTCCGTCGTGGCAGGTGCCGACGCACTCGCGCCGGGTGGGAAGGCGCACGCCGACCGGGCAGCCCGCTGGTTGCACGACGCCCTCGGCGTCGAGCTGCCGGACGGGCTGCTCGGGCTGGCGCTGACCCACCGGTCCTTCGCGTACGAGAACGGCGGCCTGCCGACCAACGAGCGCCTGGAGTTCCTGGGCGACTCGGTGCTCGGGCTGGTCGTCACCGACGAGCTCTACCGCAGCCAGCCGGACCTCCCCGAGGGCCAGCTGGCCAAGCTGCGTGCCTCCGTGGTCAACATGACCTCGCTGGCCGGGGTGTCCCGCCGCCTCGGGGACGGCGGCATCGGCCCGCACCTGCTGCTGGGCCGCGGCGAGGAGACCACCGGCGGCCGGGACAAGGACTCGATCCTCGCCGACGCGCTCGAGGCGCTGATCGGCGCGCTGCACCTGGGCTGCGGCCTCGACACCGCGTCCCGGATCGTGCACCGGCTGTTCGACCCGATGCTGGTCGAGGCGGCGACCCGCGGCGCGGGCCTGGACTGGAAGACCAGCCTCCAGGAGCTCGGCGCCGCGCGCGGTCTCGGCGTCGCCCAGCTACCTCGTCGAGGACGAGGGCCCCGACCACGCGAAGACCTTCACCGCGGCGGTCGTCCTGGCCGGCGTCGTCTACGGCCAGGGCTCGGGCAGGACCAAGAAGGCCGCCGAGCAGGAGGCCGCGGAGACCGCGTGGCGCGCGCTGTCGGACGTCGTCCCCGAGCGCTGAGCGATGCCGGAACTTCCTGAGGTCGAGGTCGTCCGCCGCGGCCTGGAGCAGTGGGTCGCCGGCCGGACCGTCGCGACGGTCGAGGTCCACCACCCGCGCGCCGTCCGCCGCCATCTCGAGGGCGCCGACCACTTCGTCGCCGCCCTCACCGGCCGCACCTTCACCGACGCGCACCGGCGCGGCAAGTACCTGTGGCTGCCGATGGCCGAGGCCGACGGCACGTCGTCCGGCGCGGCGCTGGTCGCCCACCTCGGGATGAGCGGCCAGCTCCTCGTCGAGAAGCCGTCCGCAGCCCGACGAGACGCACCTGCGCGCGCGGTTCACCTTCACCGACGGCGGCCGCGAGCTGCGCTTCGTCGACCAGCGCACCTTCGGTGGGCTGGCCGTCGAGGAGCAGTCGACGGCGACAGTCCCCGCGCCGGCTGGCGCACATCGCCATCGACCCGCTCGACGAGAGCTTCGACGTCGACGGCTTCTCCGCCGCGCTGCGCCGCCGGCACACCGAGGTCAAGCGGGCGCTGCTGGACCAGACGCTGATCGGCGGGGTCGGCAACATCTACGCCGACGAGGCGCTGTGGCGGGCCCGCCTGCACGGCGCCCGGCCCACCGACAAGCTCACCCGCGGCCAGGTGGCCGACCTCCTGGACGGCGTCCGCGACGTGCTGGGGGAGGCGCTGGCGCAGGGCGGCACCTCCTTCGACTCGCTCTACGTCGACGTCAACGGGCAGAGCGGCTACTTCTCCCGCTTCCTCGCCGTCTACGGCCAGGCGGACCGGCCGTGCCCCCGGTGCGGGACGCCGATCCGCCGCGAGTCGTTCATGAACCGCTCCAGCTACAGCTGCCCGCAGTGCCAGCCGCGCCCGAGAGCACGCCGGTCATGACCACCCGCGTCGTCGCCGTGGTCTCCGGGCACGTGCAGGGCGTCGGCTACCGCTGGTTCGTCCGGGAGCTGGCGTCCGCGGCCGGCCTCGCGCGGCTCGGCGCGCAACCTGCCCGACGGGCGGGTCGAGGTCGTCGCTCGAGGGGCCCGACGACGACGTGCCGCGCGTGGTCGCCGCGCTCGACGGTCCGCGCGCGCCGGGCATCGTGTCGCGCGGGTCGGACCACCGGGCGGCGCAGGTGCAGGGGAGCACCGGCTTCACCACAGCGTGACGAACGTGACACTCGCCCGACACGGGGAGTAGGCCAGTCTTCGCGTTGACCTGCGTGCTCCGGGCCTGTCACCCTGGGGATACCACAGCTCGCGCCGACCGGCCTCCGGGGCGCCGGGCTCACCCTCCTCGCTGGAAAGGCCGCCGCAGTCATGGCCAAGGCCCTGTTCGGTCACGTCGTCGCCCCCGCGGAGCTCCGAGTAGCCGAGGAGAACGCCGTCCTGCGGGCCAAGGTGCGCCGGCTGGAGCGGGAGCTCGAGGACCTGCGCGCCCAGCGCGACGCCGCCATCGCCCACGAGCTGCTCTCCCTGGCCGGCGACAGCGCCGAGCCCGCGCTGGCCTGACGCGGCGACCCTTCCGTCACACGCGCACCCTTCGGCCCCGATATCCCGGGGTTCCGCCGGATTCCCGGCTAGGGTGCCTGTTCTGTGCACCTCTCCAGCCTGACGCTCAAGGGCTTCAAGTCCTTCGCGTCCGCCACGACGCTGCGGCTGGAGCCCGGGATCACCGCCGTCGTCGGCCCCAACGGGTCCGGTAAGTCCAACGTCGTCGACGCCATCGCCTGGGTCCTCGGCGAGCAGGGCGCCAAGAGCCTGCGCGGCGGCAAGATGGAGGACGTCATCTTCGCCGGCACCGCCGGCCGCCCCGCCCTCGGCCGGGCCGAGGTGACGCTGACGATCGACAACGCCGACGGCGCCCTGCCGATCGCCTACACCGAGGTGTCGATCACCCGCCGCATGTACCGCTCCGGCGAGAGCGAGTACGAGATCAACGGCGACAAGGTCCGGCTGCTCGACGTCCAGGAGCTGCTCAGCGACTCCGGCATCGGCCGCGAGATGCACGTCATCGTCGGCCAGGGCCAGCTCGACGCCGTCCTCTCCGGCCGCCCCGAGGACCGCCGCGCCTTCATCGAGGAGGCCGCCGGCGTCCTCAAGCACCGCAAGCGCAAGGAGAAGGCGCTCCGCAAGCTCGACGGGATGCAGCACAACCTCGACCGGCTGGCCGACCTGACCGCCGAGCTGCGCCGCCAGCTCAAGCCCGCTGGGCCGGCAGGCCGAGGTCGCCCGCCGCGCCGCCGGCGTGCAGTCCGACCTGCGCGACGCCCGGCTGCGGCTGCTCGCCGACGACCTGGTGCAGCTGCGCGACGCCCTCGACCGGGACGTCGCCGACGAGACGGCGGCCCGCGAGAAGCGCGCCCTGGTCGAGCGCGAGCACTCCGTCGCCTCCCGGCGCGAGTCGGAGCTCGAGAGCGAGCTGGCCGCCGTCGCGCCGCTCCTGCAGAGCGCGTCCGACACCTGGTACCGGCTGTCGGCCCTGACCGAGCGGTTCCGCGGGATCGCCCAGCTGGCCGCCGAACGGCACCGCCACCTCTCCGCCGCCGCGCCGGCCGCCGCGCCCGGCCGCGATCCCGACCAGCTCGACGCCGAGGCCGACCGCGTCGCCGCGACCGAGGCGGAGCTGGCCGAGGGCCTCGACGCCGAGCGCGCCCGGCTGGCCGCCGTCGTCGCCGAGCGGGCGGCGCTCGAGAGCGCCCTCGCCGAGGCCGAGCGCGCCTGGGTCGCCGCGGCCCGCGCGCTCGCCGACCGCCGCGAGGGCCTGGCCCGGCTCTCCGGTGAGGTGGCCGCCGCGCGGTCGCGGGTGACCGCCGGGCAGGCCGAGATCGAGCGTCTCGCGCTGGCGGCCGGCGAGGCCGCCGACCGGGCCGAGGTCGCCGCCGAGCACCTCGCGGACCGCCGGGCGCAGCTCACCGACGCCGAGGACGGCGACGTCGCCCTCGTCACCGCCCACGAGGACGCCGTCGCCGCGCACGCCGAGGCGGCCCGCCTCGTCACCGAGCTGACCGAGGCCGAGCGCGCCGCCGAGCGCGACCGCGCCTCCTGGCAGGCCCGCCGCGACGCCCTCGCCCAGGGCCTCACCCCGGCCGACGGCGCCGCGGCGGTGCTCGGGGCCGGACCTGGCCGGCGTCCTCGGTCCCGGTCGCCGACCGGCTCACCGTGCAGCCCGGCGACGAGTCGGCGCTCGCGGCCGCGCTGGGCGGCATGGCCGACGCCGTCGTCGTCTCCGGCGTCGCCGAGGCCGCGGCGGCCCTGGCCCACCTCAAGGAGACCGACGGCGGCCGGGCCGGCCTGCTGGTCACCGGCGGGCTCCCGCCGGTCCCGCGGGACGGCTGGCCGTCGCTCCCGGACGGCGCCCGCTGGGCCCTCGACCTGGTCGAGGCCCCCGCGGAGCTGCAGCCCGCCCTCGCCCGGGCGCTGGAGCGGGTGGCCGTGGTGCCCGACCTCGACGCCGCCGTCGCCCTCGTCGCCACCCACCCCCGCGTCCGCGCGGTCACCGCCGCCGGCGACCTGGTCGGCGCCGACTGGGCCGTCGGCGGGCAGAGCGAGGCGCCGTCCAACCTGGTCGTCCGCGCGCGGGTCGACGAGGCGGAGGGCGAGCTGACCGGGGCCGTCGCCCGGGCCCTCGAGCTCGCCGACCGGCTCGCGGCCGCCCGGGAGGAGGCGCAGCGCCCGCTCCGCCGACGTCGACGCCGCGCTCGCCGCGCGGCAGGCCGCCGACCGCTCGCGCTCGGCCGTCGCCACGGAGCTCGCCGAGCTGGGGGCCGCCGCCCGGTCCGCCGCGGCCGAGGCCGAGCGGCACCTCGCCGCCCGGGTGCGGGCCGAGCAGGCGCTCGAGCAGGTGCAGGCGCTCGCTGGCCGGCCTGGAGCAGCGGCTGGCCGACGCCGAGGCCGCGCCGGTCGAGGAGGAGCCCTCCACCGACGAGCGCGACCGGCTGCGCGCCGAGGTCGCCGCGGCCCGTCAGGCCGAGACCGAGGCCCGGCTCGCCGTCCGCACCGCCGAGGAGCGCGCCCGCGCGCTGCACGGCCGGGCCGAGTCGCTGCGTCGCCAGGCCCGGCAGGAGCGCGCCGCCCGCGAGCGGGCGGCCGCGGCGCGCGTGGCCCGGGAGCGCGGGGCGGCCGTCGCCGCCGCGGTGCGCGCGCGACGCCGAGACGGCGCTCGCTGCGCTCGCGACCGTCGCTCGCCGCGGGCCGCGGTCGAGCGGGACGCGCTCGCGTCCGCCCGGAGCACGTTCGAGGCCGAGCTGCTCGAGGTGCGCGCCCGGGTCCGCGCGGCGACGGCGGACCTGGACCGGCTGACCGACGAGGTGCACCGCGACGAGGTCGCCCGCGCCGAGCAGCGGTACCGGATCGAGGCGCTGGAGGTCCGCGCGGCCGAGGAGTACGGCGTCGACCTGCCCACGCTGCTCGCCGAGTACGGGCCGGCCGCCCCGGTGCCGCCCACGCCGGAGCAGGTCGCCGCCGCCGAGGCGGCGGGGGAGCCCGAGCCCGATCCGGTGCCCTACGACCGCGCCGTCCAGGAGCGCCGCGCGGCCAAGGCCGAGCGCGACCTCGCCACCCTCGGCAAGGTCAACCCGCTGGCGCTCGAGGAGTTCGCGGCCCTGGAGGAGCGGCACGGCTTCCTCGCCACCCAGCTCGAGGACCTCAAGTCCACCCGCCGCGACCTGCTCACCGTCGTCCGCGAGGTCGACGAGCGGATCCACGACGTCTTCGCGGCCGCCTTCACCGACGTGCAGCGGGAGTTCGAGCAGGTCTTCGCCACCCTGTTCCCGGGCGGGCACGGCAAGCTGGTCCTCACCGAGCCCGACGACCTGCTGGCCACCGGCATCGAGGTCGAGGCGCGCCCGCCGGGCAAGAAGGTCAAGCGGCTGTCGCTGCTGTCCGGCGGCGAGCGCTCGCTGACCGCCGTCGCCCTGCTCGTGGCGATCTTCCGCGCCCGGCCCGTCGCCGTTCTACGTGCTCGACGAGGTCGAGGCCGCGCTCGACGACGTCAACCTGGGCCGGCTGCTGACCCTGGTCGAGCAGCTCCGGTCGACGTCGCAGCTGATCATCATCACCCACCAGAAGCGGACGATGGAGATCGCCGACGCCCTCTACGGCGTGAGCATGCGCGGCGACGGCATCACCGGCGTGATCAGCCAGCGGCTGCGCGAGCTCGAGACCGCCTAGACGCCGCCAGACCCCGCGCGGACCTCCAGGTCGACCACCAGCGGCAGGTGGTCGCGCGCGCCGGCGCCGTCCAGGACCTGCGCCGCGGCGACGGTCGACGCCCTGGGTCACCCACACCTGGTCGATCCGGCGGTGCGGCGACCGCGCGGGGTGGGTGTGGCCCTCGTCGTGCTGCCAGAACCGCCAGCCCGCGCGGTCGTCGCGCTCGCCGGCCAGCTCCCACGCGTCGCCGAACCGCTCGCGCAGCGTCGCGAGCTCCGGGGCGTCCGGCGCGTGCGTTGAAGTCGCCGACGACGACGCCGGTCTCCATCGGGCCGGTGTGCAGGTCGGCCAGCGCGGCCACCTGGGCGGCGCGGTCGCCGCCCCGGCGGCTCAGGTGCGTGGTGGTCACCCAGAGGGCGCCGCCGTCCAGCTCGATCATCGTGCGCAGCGCGCAGCGCGGCTCGCCGCCGCCCGGCAGCTGGTGCACGTCGCTGATCAGGATCGGCAGCCGGGAGAGCAGCGCGTTGCCGTACTCGCCGCGCGGCTGACCGCCGGGCCGCGGCTCGTCGAGCGCCGGCCCCCAGGCCAGCTGCATGTCCAGCGCCCGGGCCAGCAGCAGCGCCTGGTCGACGTTCTCGCTGCGCGTCGCCGAAGTGGCGGTCGACCTCCTGCAGGCAGATCACGTCGGCCTCCGCCGCGGCCAGGACGCTGCGCCAGCCGGGGGAGGTCGTGCCGGCCGTCGTCCCCGACCCCGTGGTGGGTGTTGAACGTGACCAGCCGGACCGGGATGGGCGGCTGGTCGGGACCAGGGGCCGGTTTGGTCATGCGGGCAAGCCTGTCAGCCCTGCGCGAGCGGCATGTCGAGCACCTGTCGCAGGTCCGGCTGACCGAGCTCGGTCACCGACAGCTGGAACCGCGCCTCGCGGCCGGACAGCACCAGCTCGCCGATCTGGTTGCCGAAGAACGGGCCGGCCTGCTTGTCCCACTGCAGCGAGCTCGGCGCCGCCTTCGCCAGGCGCGCCAGCCCGCGCGTGAACTGCTGCGCCCACCGGCTCCAGCCGATCCGGAAGCCGACGCGGATCGGGTGCGGCGCCTGGTTGTGCAGCGGGGAGACGGTCAGCTGGTGCACCCGCGCGGTCAGCCCGCCGGGGCGGACCAGCTCGGCGGCGTAGGCGTGGTGGACGTCGCCGGACAGCACCAGCGCCGTCGCCGGCGCGGGCCCGTGCTCGCCGCGGGCCACCGAGACCAGCGCGCGTCCCAGCCGCTCGAAGGAGTCGCCGAACGCCGCCCAGTGCTCGAGGTCGGCCGCCTGCCGCAGCTTCTCGGCCAGCCGGCCCCGCCACCGGCCCTCGTGCCGCACGTTGAGCGTCTCGTTCCACCGCTCCAGGTTGTGGATGGCGTGCGGCAGCAGCCACGGCAGCGACGTCCCGATGATCAGGTGCTGCACGCCCTCGGCGGCCGACCGCTGCATCGCCGCCTCGATCCAGGCGAACTCGTCGTCGTCGACCATCCGCCGGTGCTGCTCGTCGAGCACCCGGCCGGCGCGGCTGTCGATCATGATCAGCCGCGCGTCGCCCCAGTGCCGCACGAAGCTCCACCGGATGCTCGCCGGGTCGGTGTCGGCCTTCTCGGCCATCTCGCGCAGGATCGGCTCGGCGTCGTCGGAGTCCTCGTGCGAGGCCCTGGATCGCCTGCCAGGTCGTGTTCTCGGCCAGCTCCTGCGGGCTGAGGTTGCCCAGGTGCTGGTAGACCCAGTAGCTGACCAGGCCGCCGCTGATCCGGTCCTTCCACCACTGCTGGCCGGTGATCTCCCGCCGCCAGGCCGCCGAGGTGTTCCAGTCGTCGATCATCTCGTGGTCGTCGAAGATCATCGACGACGGGACCGTCGACAGCAGCCACCGGACCTGCGGATCGCTCCAGGACTCCGCGTAGAGCCGGGTGTACTCCTCGAAGTCCGTCACCTGGGCGTCCGGCGGGGCGTCCGTCGCCCCGGCGGCAGGGCCAGCCAGCGAGCGCGTCGGCGGGGTCAGCTCGTCGGCGTAGACCTGGTCGCCGAGCAGCACGAGCGCGTCGGGCCACCGGTCCTCCGGCTGGCCCGCGACGCGTTCGGCGTAGGAGTCCAGGGCGTCCGGCGGGATGCCGTCCGCGGTCGTCGGCCGTGGCCGGGCGTCGCGTACCGGCAGGAGCCGAACGCGATGCGGAACGCGCCCTGGTCGCCCGGCGTCCGGATGCGGCTCGGCGGGAACGCCGACTGCTCCGGGGGCCAGACCTGCGTCGCCGTCCAGGTGCACCTCGTAGGGCGTGCGTGCTGCCCGGCTCGAGGTCCTCGACCACGACCAGCGCGTAGTGGTGGCCGCCGACGCAGAACGTGCGCGCCCGGCGGCCGAGCACGTCGACCTCGCAGGCGCGGTCGGTCTCGACCCACACGGTCGCCGACACGGGGTCGACGTGCCGGAGGAGGGGCCCAGCAGGAGCGCGGGCGGCATTCAGGTCGGACGGCATGCCCACCAGCCTCGCGCACGGTCGCCGGGTGCCTGCTGGGAGACTCCTCGGCATGGAATTCGTGCTGATCGCGATCGCGATCCTCGTCGTCGCGCTGATCGCCGGGATCTCCCTGCTGGTCGGCCGCGGCCGCAGGACGGCACGGCTGGACGACGACGCGCGCGGCCGGCACGACGCTCACCCGGCCCCGCCCGCCCGCAGCCGACGCGCACCGCCGGTCGAGCAGCCCGACGCGGTCGGCCCCGGACGCCGCCGGCGCCCGGTCGCCCCGCCCGCCGTCGAGCTGCCGCCGGCCGAGCCCGAGCCGGGGCTGATCTTCGAGACGCCGCCGCCGTCGGCCGGCCGGCTCGTCCGGCTGCGGTCGCGGCTGGCCCGGTCGCAGTCCTCGCTCGGCCGCGGACTGCTCACCGTCCTCGCCCGCGAGAAGCTGACCGAGGACGACTGGGAGGAGGTCGAGGAGACCCTCCTGGCCGCCGACGTCGGCGTCGCCGCCACCACCCAGATCGTCGAGCGGCTGCGCACCCAGTCGCTGGTGCTGGCCACCGCGTCGGGCGCCGAGCTGCGCGACCTGCTGGTCGGCGAGCTCACCGCCGTCCTCGGGCCCGACCTGGACCGCACGCTCGGCACCGACCGGCACGACGGGCGGCCGGGCGTCGTCCTCGTGGTCGGGCGTCAACGGCGCCGGCAAGACGACGACGGTCGGCAAGATCGCCCGCGTGCTCGTCGGCGACGGCAAGAGCGTCGTCCTCGGTGCCGCCGACACCTTCCGCGCCGCCGCCGCCGACCAGCTGGAGACCTGGGGCGAGCGGGTCGGCGTCCTCACCGTCCGCGGCCGCGAGGGCGGCGACCCGGCGTCGGTGGCCTTCGAGGCCGTCCGCACCGGCGTCGAGGGCGAGGTCGACACCGTCGTCGTCGACACCGCCGGGCCGGCTGCACACCAAGTCGGGCCTGATGGACGAGCTGGGCAAGATCAAGCGGGTCGTGGAGAAGCAGGCGCCGGTCACCGAGGTGCTGCTCGTGCTCGACGCGACCACCGGCCAGAACGGCGTCGTCCAGGCCCGCGTCTTCACCGAGGCCGTGACCGTCACCGGCGTCGTCCTCACCAAGCTCGACGGCACCGCGAAGGGCGGCATCGTCGTCTCGGTGCAGCAGGAGCTCGGCATCCCGGTGAAGCTGATCGGGCTGGGGGAGGGGCCGGACGACCTCGCCCCGTTCGAGCCGCGCGCCTTCGCCGAGGCGCTCGTCGGCGGGGAGACTGACCGCGGGTCGTCGCGGCTGACGTGGCGGCCCGCGGAGGTCGTGCGGTCATCGTCGACTCGTCACCGGTTGCTCGTCGTCGCCTCCGGCGCTCGGGCTCGTCGCGCTCGGCCTCGCCGCGACCGGCGCGCCCCGGCGGCCGGCCGCAGGCCTGCCCGGCGCCTGCCGACCGCGTTCATCTCGCAGCGCGCCCGCCACCGCTGCCCGGACGGTGGCGCTCACCTTCGACGACGGGCCCGGGCCGTTCCTGCCGCAGGTCCTGAAGATCCTGCGGAAGTACGGCGTCCGCGCGACCTTCTTCGACACCGGCGCCCACGACGCCGCCTGGCCCGGCCATGACCCGGCAGATCGTCACCGACGGCAATCTGCTGGCCGACCACACGTGGGACCACACCTACCCGTCAGGACGTGCCCGGTGGGTGGACGGTGTCCCTGCCTCGTCGACCAGATCTCCCGGACCCGCGTCGCAGCAGATGGCGTTGACCGGCGCAGACCATCTGCTACTTCCGGCCGCCCGGCGGCTACACGACGAACGTGCTCACCGCGACGGCCGCAGACTGGGCATGTCCGCCGCGCTGTGGAGCGTCGACACCCCGCGACTGGGAGCAGCCCGCCTCCTACTCGCAGGCCTGGGTGGACAGGATCGTCGGCGCCTGGCGACGAACACCGCGGGTCAGACGCACCCGATCGTGCTGCTGCACGACGAAAGTAGTTACGTGGTGGCTACCGCGGTCGAACACGGTCGGAACCATTGTTGCGCTGCCGCGGATCATCTCGTGGTACCTGGCGAACGGGTATCAGTTCGTGGGCCTGGACGGCGGCAGTGGACTGCGTGGGCACAACACCGATTTCAGCGGTGACCAGTTCGGCGACGTTCTGGCCACCCGGCCGGACGGCAGCCTGTGGGCGTACCTGGGCAACGGTGCCGGTGGCTGGCGGGGGCAGCCGCTGGTGGGTGGCGGCTGGCAGATCGCCGACGCGATGTTCTTCGCCGGTGACTTCGCCGGCAACGGTCACCCGGCGATGCTCTACCGGATGAGTCTCCGACGGGTCGCTGTGGATGTACACGACGGACGGCGCCGGCGGCTGGAGCAGCAATCAGCAGGTGGGCACCGGGTGGAACATCTGCTCGACGGTCGTTCTCGCCGGGGGACTTCACCAGCGACGGTCATCCGGACGTGATGTGCCTGCGCCGGGACGACGGCACGTTGTGGCTCTACCCGGGCAGCGGGCAACGGTGGCTGGGGGGCGCCGCCGGCAGGTGGGTGCGGGTTTCGCCGGCTGGCGGCAGATCCTGGGCGCTGGTGACTTCGACGGCGACGGCTATCCCGACGTGCTGGGCGTCTCGCCGACGGGTGCGCTGTGGCTGTTCTCGGGCAACGGTTTCGGCGGCTGGCGGTCGCAGCGGCAGGTGGGGGACGGGTGCGCGCCCGTCGGCGCGGCACACTGAACGCGGGTCGTCACGCCTGGCGTGGCGACCGGAGGGAGGTTGCACGTGGGCTCGCGCCGACTCGTACACCGCATGCTCGTCGTCGCTGCCGCGCTCGGCGTCACGCTCACCGGGGTCTCCGTCGCCGGGCGCGCGCCCGGCCGCCGCACAGACCTGCCCTCCGCCGGCGACCGCGTTCATCAGCGAGCGCGCCCGCACCGCTGCCCGGACGGTGGCGCTCACCTTCGACGACGGGCCCGGGCCGTTCCTGCCGCAGGTCCTGAAGATCCTGCGCGAGTACGACGTCCGCGCGACGTTCTTCGACACGGGCGCCCACGACGCCACCTGGCCGGCCATGACCCGCCAGATCGTCTCGGACGGGCAACTGCTGGCCAACCACTCGTGGGACCACGACTACCCGTCGGCCGTGCCGGGCGGCTGGACGGTGCCCTACCTCGTCGACCAGATCTCCCGGACGGCGTCGCAGGACATCGCGCTGACCGGCCAGACCACCTGCTACTTCCGGCCGCCGGGCGGCTTCACGACCAACGTCCTGGCCGCGATGCCGCAGACCGGCACGTCCGCGGTGCTGTGGAGCGTGGACACCCTGGACTGGCAGCAACCCGCCTTCTACTCCCAGGCATCGGTGGACTCGATCGTCAATGCCGCCACGAGCATCGGCGGGCAGACGCACCCGATCGTCCTGATGCACGACGCCAAGGCCAGCCACGAGCCTGACTCCCAGGTCACCCCGTACCGGGCGAACACCGTCGCCGCGCTGCCGCGGATCATCGCGTGGTACCGGGCGAACGGGTATCACGTTCGTGGGCCTCGACGGCGGCAGCGGACTGCGCGGGCACAACACCGACTTCAGCGGTGACCAGTTCGGCGACGTCCTGGCCACGCGCCCGACGGCAGCCTGTGGGCGTACCTGGGCAACGGCGCCGGCGGCTGGCGGGGGCAGCCGCTGGTGGGCGGCGGGTGGCAGATCGCCGACGCGATGTTCTTCGCCGGGGACTTCGCCGGCAACGGTCACCCGGCGCTGCTCTACCGCATGAGTCGCCGACGGTTCGCTGTGGATGTGCACGACGAACGGCGCCGGCGGGTGGAGCACCAACCAGCAGGTCGGCACCGGGTGGAACATCTGCTCGACGATCTTCTCGCCCGGGGACTTCACCAGCGACGGGCATCCCGACGTCATGGGCCTCCGGCGGTCCGACGGCACCCTTGGCTCTACCCGGGCGCCGGCAACGGTGGCTGGGGCGCGCCGCGGCAGGTGGGTGCCGGGTTTCACCGGCTGGCGGCAGCATCCTCGGGCGCCGGGGACTTCGACGGCGACGGGTATCCCGACGTCCTGGCGCGTCTCCCCGAGCGGCGCGCTGGTGCTGTTCTCCGGCAACGGGTTCGGCGGCTGGCGGTCGCAGCGGCAGGTGGGGCCGGGCTGGCTGGGCTTCTCCGCGGGTGTTCTCCGCCGGCGACTTCTCCGGGGACGGCTACCCCGACGTCCTGGCCGTCCGGTACCGACGGCACGCTGTGGGAGTACGCCGGCAACGGCGTCGGCGGCTGGGCCGGGCAGGTCGCAGATCGGGTGCCGGCTGGGACGCGCTCACGCTCGTCACCGGCGTGGGTTCAGACCTCGTCGGGCGCCCAGCGCTGCTCGATGCGGCCGAACCGCCACACCGACACGGCCACGACCCAGGTGAGCACGAACAGCCCGACGATGCCGAAGCCGACGTAGCCGAGGTCCAGCGACGCGATCCAGGCCAGCGGGCCGGACTCCAGACCGAGCCGGTCGACGACCAGGCCGACGAGCACGAGCAGCCCGATGACCAGCGCGACGGTCACCGACAGCAGCGTGACGGCGAGGTTGTAGAAGACCTTGCGGACCGGCTTGAGGAAGGCCCAGCCGTAGGCCCGCGACATCAGGACGCCGTCGGCGGTGTCGAACAGGCTCATCCCGGCGGCGAACAGCACCGGCAGGACCAGGATCGCGTACCAGGGCAGCACGAACGCGGCCGAGCCGGCGGCGAGCACGAGCAGGGCGACCTGGGTGGCGGTGTCGAAGCCCAGGCCCATGAGCAGGCCCACCGGGTAGAGGTGCCACGGCCTGCTGACCCGGCGGGTCACCCGGCCGAGCAGCCGGGCGAGGAAGCCGCGGTTGTGCAGGTGGCGCTCGAGCTCCGCCTCGTCGTACTCGCCGGTGCGCATCCGGCGGAAGACCCGGGCGATGCCGACGGCCGCGATGAGGTTCATCAGGCCGATGACCACCAGGAACGTCCCGGCGACGAGCGTGCCGACCAGGGTCAGCGTCTCGGCGACCCGGGAGTCGCCGCCCTGGACGACGTCGGCGACCGAGCGCACCCCGGCGACGAGCAGCAGGCTGGCGGCGAACACGACCGAGGAGTGGCCGAGGGAGAACCAGAAGCCCGCGCTGACCGACGGCGGCCCTCGCCGACCAGCTTGCGAGTGGTGTTGTCGATCGAGGCGATGTGGTCGGCGTCGAAGGCGTGCCGGACACCCAGCATGTAGGCCGTCAGCCCGACCCCGACGCCCAGGACGCCGGTGCTGCCGAGCCGGTAGTCCTGCGGTGCGACGGCGAAGACCAGCACGCCCCACCCGACGACGTGCAGCAGCAGCACGAACCCGCCATGCCGGCGATGGACCGCCGGTCCCGCCGGGAGAAGCGGCTCGACGTCGCCACCGGCGTGTCGTGGTCCGCCTGGGTCGCCGTCACGACCGCGACCTTACTGCGAACTGTTCGCAACAAGCCTGTCCGGGTTCGACCTGCCGTCTCACCCCGAGGAGTGAGGGCCGCCGTCCTCCTTCAGTTGTGGCCGCGGACAGACCGATCTTGCGAGGAGTGTCGCCGGCCGCTGGGGCCGGCGGACCGGACGGGAAGGGAGCGCGACGTGGCCGGTGGCCCCGCAGCGGCTCCTCCGTCGCGTCCGGCTGTCCTGGCGTCGCTGGGTCGCCGTCCTCCTCGCTTTCAACATCGCCCTGGGCATGGGGTTGAGCGTCGTCGCGCCTCCGGCACCAGGCCGACGCCCGCTCGAACGCGAACGTGCTGTTCGCCGAACTCGAGGCGGCCGCCTCCGCCCAGGACGCGGTGCTCTGGCGCGCCGGCGTCGAGGCGCCGGACGCCGGCGCGCTCGCCGACGCCGGCCGCGCGGTCGACGTCGCCGCCGGCCGGGTGGCCGGCCAGCCCGGACGGGGCCGACGACCCCGACGTCGCGACCGCGGTCACCGCCTACCAGCGCGACACCGGCCGCCGCGCGGGCCGCGCTGACCGGCCGGATCTGCCGACGCCGCTGGCCCTCCTCGCCGATGCCCAGGACGCGAGCAACCGGCTGCACGCGGCCGTCGGTGCGGCGCCGAGCGGCACCGCGAGGCGAACGACGACGCGGGCCGCGTCGCCGACTTCGAGACGCTCTTCATGATGGTTTTCGCCGCGGTCATGGCAGGCCTGCTGTTCCGCCGGTTCGAGGCTGCCCGCCGGTCCGGGGAAGAGGGGGTCGCGGCCGCCACGGCACGCGGCGAGGCGCGCTTCCAGGCGCTGGTGCACAACTCGTCGGACCTGATCACCCTGGTCGACGCCGACCTCGCGATCACGTATCAGACGCCGTCGATCACCCGGCTGCTCGGCTACGCGGAGGACGAGCTGATCGGCACGCAGCTGGCCGACCTCACCCACCCCGAGGACCGGCTGTCCCTGGTCGCCGCCCGGGCCGAGGCCATCGCCGGCGACCAGGCCAGCGCGACCTCCCACCTGCGGCTGCGGCACCGGGACGGCAGCTACCGCCACGTGGAGAGCATCCACACCAACCTGCTGGCCGATCCCGACGTGCGGGCCGTCGTCGTCACCACCCGCGACGTCACCGCCCAGAAGCAGCTGCAGGCGCAGCTCCAGCACAACGCCTTCCACGACGCCCTCACCGGCCTGGCCAACCGCGCGCTGTTCGCCGACCGGCTCGAGCACGCCCTGGCCCGCACCGACCGGCACGCGACGCCGGTGGCGGTGCTGTTCGTCGACCTCGACGACTTCAAGGCCGTCAACGACGGCGCCGGCCACTCCGCCGGCGACCAGCTGCTGGTCGCCGTCGCCGAGCGGCTGCGCGCCGTGCGCTGCGGCCCGAGCGACACGGTGGCCCGCCTGGGCGGCGACGAGTTCGCCGTCCTCATCGAGGACGGCGCCGACCCGGCCCGCACCGCGGCGACCGCCGACCGGCTGCTCGCGGCGCTCGCCGAGCCGTTCCCGGCGGCAGCGGGCGACGAGCAGGTCCGGTCACCGCCAGCGTGGGCATCGCGCACCGGCGCGCGCCGGGCAGCACGACGCCGCCGAGCTGCTGCGGCACGCCGACGTCGCGATGTACGCGGCGAAGCAGGCCGGCAAGGGCCGGTCGGCGGTCTTCGCGCCCGACATGGACTCGGCGATCATCGGCCAGCTCGCAGCTCGAGGCCGAGCTGCGCCGGGCGGTCGAGCGCGGCGAGTTCGTCGCTGCACTACCAGCCGATCGTCGAGCTCGCGACCGGGCGCGGTCGCCGGCGTCGAGGCGCTGGTCCGCTGGCAGCACCCCGAGCGCGGGCTGGTGTCGCCGCTGGACTTCATCCCGCTGGCCGAGGAGACCGGCCTGATCGTCCCGATCGGCCGGTGGGTGCTGCGCGAGGCCTGCCGCCAGATGCGCGCGTGGCAGCGCGACGACGCGACGCACCCGCCGCTGACCGTCAGCGTCAACCTGTCGGCCCGCCAGCTCGACGAGCCCGGCCTGGTCGAGCTCGGTGCGCGCCGCGCTGGCGGACGGCGCGCTGGCCCGGCCCACCTGGTCCTGGAGATCACCGAGAGCCTGCTGCTGGTCGACCTCCCGACGACGGTCGGCACCCTGCTCGAGCTGCGCGCGCTCGGCGTCCGGCTCGCCATCGACGACTTCGGCACGGGCTACTCGTCGCTGGCCTACCTCGAGACCTGCCGGTCGACATCCTCAAGATCGACAAGTCCTTCGTCGACCGCATCGCCGACCAGGCGGCCGGAGTTCCCCGAGGGCGGACGGCGGCGTCGCCGATCTGCCGGAGCCGTCGCATCTGCGTCTTGACCGCTTCAACCTTGTGCTGCAGATGCTCGACTCGGGCTTCCGTCACCGCGGTCGGGTCCCGGTCGGCACGATCCAGGTCCGCGAGATATCGCGCGACGCTCTCCTCGAGCTGCTGCATCCGCGCCTTGAGCTTGCGCTCCGTGAAATTCTTGTCACGGTTGTTGACTGCCTTGAACTTGCTGCCGTCGATGGCCACGAGCGCCTCGGAGAAAAGATTGAGGCTCCGGCACAGGACCACGAACTCCCGACAGACGCGCTTGATGGCGTTGCCGTTGTCCTTGCGGAAGTCGGCGAGCGTCTTGAAGTCCGGTGACAGGCGTCCGGTCAGCCAGATCAGCTCGACATTGCGCTGCGTCTCCCGCTCCAGTCGGCGGCTCGACTGGATCCGGTTCAGATACCCATAGATGTAGATCTTCAGCAGCGTCGCCGGATGGTAAGCCGGTCGACCGGTCGCTTGCGGTTCTGCACCGTCAAAGCCGAGCTGCTTCATATCCAGCTCATCAACGAAGACGTCTACCACTCGGACCGGGTTGTCCTCAACGATGTAGTCGTCGAGATGATCCGGAAACAGCGTGCTTTGAGACCGGTCTACGCCTTCGACAAATCGCCTCATCGGCAACTCCCGTCAATCCCTCCAATGACGCGAGTGTGCCCGACTTGTGTTGCGTTACGTTTTCACACACCCTCGGTCGGAAGCAGCCGTCCACAAACGGCCAGGAATGGTCAGGCGTGAAGGTTCGTGTCACCGAGGCGTGGGATGAAGACGATGAGCACAGCGGACAGGCCCTGCACTATGAGGCCCGGGGCCGCCGACCTTACCACCTCGGATGTCGACTCTGGCTTTCGACGCTGTATTGATTGGGACTGGTACGAGAGCGCATTTGCACGTCCACGCCTCTGTGAAGGCATGAAGCGGAGGGAACATGAGCAACACGTCGATTGGACTCAAGCTCGAAGCTGCATCTCATGCAAACGAGGGCGCCAAGCTGGTCGCAAAAGACAACACATGGTCATCAAGCGCCGGTGGCTGGTTGCCGAACTCGGGAACTTGGATACAGAGCGTGGACGGGGTCCGCCTCATAGCCAGCGATGGCAAGGTCCATGCCTTCTGCGAAGGACTCACCTTCCTGACTTGCGATGCGTGGGACCGCGGCAATGGTCACTACCTGCAGATCGGGGATGTCGGCCACTGGGAGGTTGTGAGTACTAGGCCGTAGAGCGCGGTTCGAGAAGGGCCAATGGATTGGCCATTTCGAATCTCCCGACATCAATGACGATCGGCTGACCCCAATCGGCAAGTGACCGGATTGGGTCGTTCTGAGTGACTCGCCGACGACTGAGTTCGGCCAGGAGCAGACGGTCGCCCGAAGCCCTGCAAATCAAGCCATGTCCCGCTGCAATCGTCGGCCCCCGTAAACAGCCGTGAAGTTGACGCCAGTTTCAACTTGAAGTTGACGCCACCTTCAGGTTGGCGCAGACTGATTCCCAGAGCACCGCTACAGTCCGTGTCCTCACGAACAGGAGGCAGGCCCATGGACTCAGCTCTCGGACGCCCGCGAGAAGCCGCCACCCCTAACGCCGGGCCCGTCACCGATGGCGACGAGCGCGATCTGCTTGCGCGCATCGCAGCGCGCGACAGGGAGGCGATGCACGATTTCCATCTTCTCTATTACCGCCGGCTCGCGCGCTTCGTCGCGAGAGTGACGGACCGTCGTGAGCTGGTCGAAGACATCGTCGATGAGGCCTTCGTGACCGTCTGGCAACGTGCAGGCGAGTTTCGCGGCGACTCGCGCGTTTCCACGTGGGTCATGGGAATTGCCTGGCGCCAGGGCCTGGCGAGCGTCCAGCGGGAGCGGGGTCTCGTAAACCATCCGATGTTGTCCAGGATCCCGCCGGCGGTGGATTCGGAATATCTAGAGAGCTCGGATCTGCTGGCACGCGCAATCAGCGCGCTGTCTCCGGAGCATCGCGCGCTGATCGAGCTGGTCTATGTCGGCGCATATTCATGCGACGAGATCGGCGTCATCATGAATTGTCCCGTCGACATCCTGAAGAGGCGGCTGTTTGACGCGCGCTGCAGGCTGCGGGCCGAGCTGGATGCGGCGGCCTCAGCGGACGGATCGGCGGGACGGGCTACGCCGGGTGCAGACCTGTTGAACCGCTCCGCACACGGCGCCGACAGGTCAGGCCACTCCGCCTACGCGCATATAGAGCTGAGCCATAAGTGATGCCGCAGCCCCTTATACCTGCCAATCGCGCTCGTCAGCGTTCGTAAAGATTCCTCCAGGCTATAGACTCTCAGCGGACTGTCTGCCGCCATGGAGTGTACGTGCAGGGATCTGAAGACTTGTCTGACCCGCTGTCATCGGTCACCACTGCGACAGCGGCGCTGTCGAGACGGGCGACGAGCTCCCGCGAGCTGGTGTCCACCGCCCTGACGCGCGCTCGGGATCCGGGCGGCGAGGGTGCGCGGGTTTTCACGCAACTCCACGCTGCGACGGCGCGTCGTGATGCGGAAGCGTGGGACGCCCGACACGCTGCCGGTGCTCCGGCGACGGTACTCGGCGGTCTTCCGGTCAGCGTCAAGGATCTGTTCGACGTCGCCGGATGTGTCACGACTGCAGGTTCACGCGTGCTGGCCGATGCGCCCGCCGCGACGGTCGATGCCGACGCCGTCATCCGGCTCCGCGCATGCGGGCGCGATCATCGTCGGCAAGACCAACATGACGGAGTTCGCGTACTCCGGCGTCGGTCTCAATCCGCATTACGGAACACCGCGCAATCCCTTCGATCGCGCGCGCTCGAGAATTCCCGGGGGTTCCTCGTCGGGTGCCGCTGTCTCCGTCGCGGACGGAATGTGCGTGGCGGCCATCGGCACCGACACCGGTGGCTCCGTTCGGATTCCAGCCGCGCTCTGCGGCCTGGTCGGGTTCAAGCCGACGGCAGACCGAATCTCGCGACGTGGCGTTTTCCCGTTGTCCCAAACGTTCGATTCCGTCGGCCCGATCGCGCGCACCGTTGAGTGCTGCGCGATACTCGATGCCGTGCTGGCGGGGCTCGCGACCGACGACATTCCCGCCCCCGTGCCCACTGCGGGACTGCATCTCCAGATAGCCCGGACGCTGGTCTGGGACGACGTGGAAACGCACGTCGCGACGAGCATCGAAGCGGCACTGAGCCGGTTGTCCGGCGCGGGCGTGCAGCTTCGCGACGTCGCGATGCCCGAGCTCGGCGAGATCCCGAAGGTCAATGCGAACGGAGGAATCACGGCCGCCGAGGCGTTCGCCTGGCATCACGCGCTGCTCGACCGCGCGAGGTCGGCCTACGATCCGCGTGTCGCGGTGCGCATCGAACAGGGCCGGTCCATCAGCGCGGCCGACTATCGCGACCTGCTCGACGCTCGAGCGCGCATCGGGCGCTCCGTCCTCGACTCGCTCGGCGAGGACGCGATCTGGATCATGCCGACCGTCCCTCACGCCGCGCCCGAAATCGCCGCGCTCGACAAGGACGAGGCGTACTTTGCGATCAACCGGTTGATGCTTCGCAATGCCGCTCTCGTCAATTTTCTCGACGGCTGTGCGATCACGCTGCCTTGCCACGCCGCCGGGTCTGCGCCCGTCGGTCTGTCGCTCGTTGCGGCGAAGAACCAGGATCGTCGACTGCTCGCCGTTGCGCGAGCCTTGGCACCGCTGATCGCCGCCCCGTGAGAACGCCGGTTTGCGGTCTCGGCTTGGCATGTGATACACACCGCGCCGTCCGCTTCGGCCAGATGTGAGCGACTAATGTCAGTCAACAAGCTGCACGACGAATTCAGCCCCGTCGACATGAAACAGGGCTGGGAGTTGCCGCCCGGGTACGAGCCCGACTCCGGCGTCGAACAGAAGATCCTCGCGGGTGCTCTCGATGAGAAGCGCAGGACCGGGACTCGCACCCGGTTGCTGCGGATGCCGCCCGGTTTCTTTTCGAGCGCGCCGTTCGTGCACGACTACTGGGAAGAAGTGTTCCTGGTGACGGGCGATCTCTGGGTCGGCAACGACCGCAACGGGCAGGGTGGCGAGCGGTTCGCGACCTACACGTACGCGTGCCGTCCGCCGGGCGTCCACCACGGTCCGTTCAAGTCCGTCGGCGGCTGCCTGTTGCTCGAGATTCACTACTACGAAGGCACATGATCCGGTTCGACGATCGCAGTCTCGTCGTTGTCGGCGGAGGATCGGGGCTCGGCTGGGCCGCGGCCGAGCTCGCTGTCGGACTCGGCGCGAAGGTGACCGTCGTCGACGTCAACCCGGCGACGGCGGACGCGGTGGCGCGGTTGGGATCCGCGGCGCGCTTTGCGACGGCGGATGCGACGGATCCAAACGCCGTCGAGCGCATGTTCGCCGCAGCGGTCGCGGCGCAGGACGGACTCGACTCCGTCTTCGTGACCGTCGGCGGCGCGAAGCTCGGCCCGCTTGCCGCGATGGACCTCGACACGTGGAAGGCCGAGATCGATTTCAATCTCACGAGCGCCTACGTCGTGTGCCGCGCGGCGCTGCCGCACCTCAAGCCGAGCGGACGCGGCGCGATCGTGACGACGAGCAGCGGCTACGGGTCGATGCCGGGTCCTGACCGGGTCGCGTACACGGCAGCCAAGGCCGGCGTGATGGCGTTCACGCGCTCGTTTGCGGCGGTCGCCGCGCCCGATCGCGTGCGCGTCAACTGCATCGCGCCGGGGCCGATCGACACGCCGCGATTCCGCGCGATGAACGGCGGCGACGCAGGCGTCGAGCGCGTGAGAAAGAACATGCCGCTCGGCACGATTCCGCAGCCGGTCGAAATTGCACGCGTCGCGATCTTCCTGTTGTCGGAGGCCGCGAGCCAGATCACGGGCCAGGTGATCCACGTGAACGGCGGACTGCTGATGCCCTAGGCGTGTGTCGACTGCCGCGTGCCCCACTGCGGGTAGGGCCGCAACAGCACCATCACGAGAACGGCAACGATGCAGAGACCGATGCCGGCGTACATCACGGCGGTATACGACTGCGTCCGGTCGTGCACGAGACCGAACACGACCGGACCCAGGCCGATGCTCACGAGAATCGCGCCGAACAGCACGCCGAAGATCTCCGAGAAGCAGCGCAGCCCGAAGTAGCGGCTCGTGAGATAGGCGAGCAGGTCGACCTCCGCACCAAGACCGCCACCGACGAGCGCGGCCGCGACGAAGAGCAGCCCGACGGGTACGTCGGCGCTGAGCAGCGCGAGCCCCGCACCCGACAGCGCGAAGAAGACGAGCGCGACGTTGCGCGCGAAGAAGTGATCGATGAGCCAGCCGATCACCACGCGCCCGAAGAAGGCCGAGATGCCGAACATCGACGCGATCAGCGCGGCGGTGCCCGAATCGATTCCGCGGTCGGTGAGCAGCGGCACCAGGTGCGGCAGCACCCCGTAGACCACGAACGCCAGGCCGACGAAGACGACGATCAGCACCCAGAAGTCGCGTTGCGCAAGCGCCTCGCGCAGCGTGGACCCCACGCTCTCGCTCGAGCGCTCGACATCGGCCGAGCGATGGAGTGGCTGCGGCGTGCCGTCGATGTCGGGCTCGACGTCGGCCGGTCGCTCCCGGAACAGCAGCAGCACGAGCGGCAGCGTGATCGCGAGCACGATGGCCGCCAGTGCGTAATACGCGGACCGCCAGCCGTGATGCGCCGTCATGTACTCGACGACGAGCGGCACGTACGCGAAACCGAGGCCCGTGCCGCTGCCGGCGATGCCGATGGCGAGGCCGCGTGAGCGATCGAACCACGCCGAGATCACGCGCACGAACGGCACACTGTTCGTGCCTGCGGCAACCGTGCCCATCAGCACGTAAACGAGATTGAGCTGCCAGAGCTCGTGCACCAGCAGCGGAACCGCCGCCAGGCAGCCCGCAAACATCACGAGCGACGGGACCAGCACGCGCCGTGCGCCGTAGCGGTCGATCAGCCGGCCGATGAACGGCAGCGACAGCGCAGTCATGCCGGTAAGGATCAGCAGCCCGAAGCTCACCTGGGTCCGGTCCCAGCCGAACTCGTCGTGAAACGCGCCGATGAACTGTCCCGCGGACCCGAACGCGAACGCTGCGGGGCCCGTCGAGATTCCGAACGTACAGACCGCGACGATCACCCAGCCGTACGAGGCAAGGCGTCCGCCGGGTGCTGCAGCCACGGACTGGGGCGATGCCACGCGTCAGCTTTGCCAGAGCGGCGCGAGCTGCGTCGCGACGATCTGCGCGTAATCGACGTCTGCAGCGATCAGGCCGAGCGCACGCGTGAACCGGTTCATGCCGGCGATCGCGGTCGGCGGTATCGAGGGATCGTAGTACGGGAGATCACGGCGGATCAGCTCGGCAATCAGCGCCGTTTCGTCGGCAGGAAAGACACTTCGCGCCGCCTCGGTCGCACGATTCGGGTCGCGCTTGAGCGCTGCCAGCGTCTTCGCGATCGCACGGACGGCCGCTGCGGCGGCGTCGGGACGCGTGCGCAGGAGTTCGTCGCTCGTGGCGAGCGCGCTGAACGTGTAATCGAAGCAGCCCGGCGGACCATCGCCGCGCCGGACATCGAGCACGACCGTGCCCACGCCGCGGCGCACGGCCACCTCGGTACCCATGCCGTTGGCCCAGAAGCCGTCGATCCTGCCTTCCTCGAGCGCGCGGGCTGCATTGATGCCGAAGTTGACGCCGGCGTTGAGCGCACCCGGCACTGGCGCGATACGGATGCCGTCGCGCTCGAGGTCGTAGCCGGCATCGACCAGCAACCGCTTGAGACCCATGTCGACCCAGGGTGCCGCGCCGATGCTGCGGCCCTTCACGCAGTCGAGATCGCCCCGGCGTGCGCCGAGGTCGCTGCGCATGACGAGAAACCAGTACATGCCCTGGGCCTGCGCGCACAACAGCCGGGCGCCATGCCAGCCCGGGAATGCCGCCAGTGCGGAATGCGCCGAGCCGCCGACGAACGCGACCGAGCCGTCGCGCAGCGCCTCGTACGCCTTGCTGACCGGAAAGATGAGCTCGACCGAGACATCGAGACCCTCGGACGCGAAAAAGCCCAGCTCGCGGGCCGCGATGACGGGAAAATACGAGTTCGAGATCAGATCGGGGACGGCGATCCGCATGGCGGAGGACTGTACACGGGCCCGGATAATCTGTCATACAATCTGACAATCCTGATTCCCTACCGGGAGCGCGCATGGCGTACGAGACGATCACGGTGGAGCCGCTCACGGCACGCATCGGCGGCATCGTCAGCGGCGTCGATCTCACGAAACCGGTGTCGCAGGCACAGATCGACGAGATCCGCGCTGCGTTGCTCGAGTCACCAGGTGATTTTCTTCCGCAACCAGCCGCTCGACCTCGAGACTCACAAGGCGTTCGGGCGGCGCTTCGGCGAATTGCACCTGCACTCGGCGATGCCGGGGCTCGAGAATCACCCCGAGGTTCGCCCGATTCACGCCGACGCGAAATCGAAACACATCGCGGGCGAGGAGTGGCACACCGATCTCTCGTGCGACCGGATCCCGCCGCTGGGCAGCATCCTGCATCTCCACACGCTGCCGCCGCTGGGCGGCGACACGCTGTTCGCGAGCATGTATGCCGCGTATGACGCGCTTTCCGATCGCATGAAGGGGTACCTCGAGGGCCTCACGGCGACGCACGACGGCGGGCTCGCGTTCCGGCGTTTCAACCCGGACGGCAAGTTCCCCGTCTCGACGCATCCCGTGATCCCGCGACATCCCGAGACCAAGCGGAAGCTCATCTACGTGAACCGGGGCTTCACCTCGCACATCAACGAGCTGCCGCCCGGCGAGAGCGCGGCGTTGCTGTCGTTCCTGTACAACCATCTCGAGAAGCCGGACTTCTGCTGCCGGTTCCGCTGGGAGAAGCACTCGATCGCGTTCTGGGACAACCGCTGCACGCAGCACCTCGCGATCTGGGACTATTATCCCAACGTGCGTTCCGGCTACCGCGTGCAGATCAAGGGCTTCGACCCGCCGTTCGCCTGAGCCGCTGCGAACCGGCGCACGCAAGAGGAGACGGGCGATGTCTGCGGAGCCTTCGATCATCGACTGGGACGCGCTGATCCACGGCAGTCGCATCCGCGGCCAGCTCTATCGCGACCCCGCAGTTTTCGAGGCCGAGTTCGAGGCGATCTGGCACAAGGTCTGGGTCTACGTCGGCCACGAGAGCGAAGTCCCGCGGCACGGCGATTACGTGCGGCGGCAGATCGGACGGCAACCCGTGATCATGCTGCGCGGCGACGACGACCGCGTGCGCGTGTTCTTCAACCGCTGCCGGCACCGCGGCAACCTCGTCTGCCATCGCGATCGAGGCAACGGGCGCGAGCTGCGTTGCCCGTATCACGGCTGGACCTACGCGAACACCGGCCAGCTGCTCGCGCCGACGTTCGAGGAAGGCTACGACGACAGCCTGCGGCGCGAGGATTTCTCGCTCACGCCGGTGCCGAGGCTCGGCACCTACCGCGGGCTCGTGTTCGCGAGCCTGAGCGATTCCGGCATCTCGCTCGACGAGCACCTCGGCCAGGTCAGGGAATACATCGACCTCTTCATGGACGTGTCGCCGACCGGCGAGGCGGAGCTCTGCACCGGCATCCAGAAACTGCGTTACAACGGCAACTGGAAGTTCCTGCCCGAGAACTCGCTCGAGGGCGATTATCACGGGCCGTTCCTGCACCGCATCGCGTTCGAGCTGCACGGCAAGCGCACCGGTCTCGACCTGAGCTCGCTCTACCAGAACGAGGTGCCCGACGTGATCCGCTCGCTGCCGGGCGGGCACATGGTCGAGGACTACCGCGGCGCGTCGATGGCCGCGCCCGCGCGCAAGCCGACGCCCGCGCGACTCGCGTACGTCGAGATGATGGAGAAGCGTTACGGCAAGCAGAAGGCCGCGGCGCTGCTCGGCACGACACCGCCGCTCGTGTACGTGTTCCCGAACCTGATCTACATCATGACGCACATCCGGCGCGTGCAGCCGGTGTCCGTCGACGAGACTCATGTCTACTACCAGCCGCTGCTGTTCAAGGGCGCGCCGCCCGAGATCAACGAGGCACGGCTCCGCGAGCACGAGTTCGGCTTCGGCCCCGGCGGGCTGATCTCGCCCGACGACATCGAGATCATCGAGCGCAACCAGCTCGGCGTGAACGCGCAGGGCAACGACTGGCAGTTCATCGGCCGCGGCCTGCACCGGGACAAGGTTCTGCCCGACGGGGGCTCGACGGGCTACACGATGGATGAGAATCACCTGCGCGGCATGTGGCAGCACTACGCGCAGATCATGAAGCAGCAAGTCGCGTGAGCGCGGGCGCGACTTCGCAATGAGCAACGCACTCGTCGAACGCTTCCTGTACCGGGAGGCCCGCCTCATGGATACGCACCGGTACGAGGAGTGGCTCGCGCTCTGGACGCCGGACGCGCGCTACTGGGTGCCCTGCAACTCGGATGACATCGATCCTGCGCGTGAAGTCTCGATCATCTACGACGATTACGAGCGTCTCGAGCAGCGCGTGCAGCGCCTCAAGAGCGGCACCGTGCTCGCGCAGGATCCGGCACCGCGCATGCGACGCATCGTCTCGAACATCGAGATCGAGACCGTCGATGCGGAGCATCTGCGCGTCGGCTCGAACTTCCTGCTGGCGATCGCGCGCGAGCGCGAGCAGCAGCTCTGGGCGGGTCACAGCATCCACGGTCTGCGTCGCGTCGGCGACGAGCTCGGGATGCACTACAAGAAAGTGTTGCTGATCAACTCCGACCAGGAGATGCCGCTGCTGCAGTTCCTGATCTGACTGCCGGCAGCAGAACGCGTCTCTCCATCCGCACGCAACGAGGTCCGACCCATGGAACACGGCAGGTTCGACTATTCACCGATCGTGCAGCGCCCCGCGCTCCGGATGCCGAACGATGCGCGCGTCGCGCTCTGGGTTACGCCCAACGTCGAGCATTTCCACTACGACAAGCCCGCGATGTCGCTGACACCGATGACGGCGTCGCTCAAGCCGGACGTGCTCAACTACGCGTGGCGCGACTACGGTGCGCGCGTCGGCGTCTGGCGTCTCATGGAGATCTTCGAGCGACAGGGCATTCCCGTCACCGCCGCGTTGAACTCCGAGGTCTGCGAGCACTATCCGCAGATCGTCGCCGAGGGCAATCGGCTCGGCTGGGAATGGATGGCCCACGGCCACAACAACTCGTCGCTGTTCACGGGCATGCCCGCAGAGGCCGAGCGTGGGCTCATCGGTCAGGTGCTGGGCGTGCTCGAGAAATCGACGGGGAAAAAGCCACGCGGGTGGCTCGGTCCTGCGCTGACCGAGACGGACAATACGCTCGACCTGCTCGCCGAGGCCGGTATCGATTACGTGGCCGACTGGTGCAACGACGAGTTGCCGTACGCGATGAAGACGCGAAGCGGGTCGATGGTCGCGATGCCGTATACGCTCGAGATCGGCGACATCCCCGTATTCCTGATGCACGGCGGCACGGGCGAGGACTTCTACAGCGTCATCGTCGATCAGTTCGAGACGCTCTACAAGGACGGCGAGCGCATCCCGCGCGTGATGTCGATCTCGCTGCATCCGTTCCTGAGCGGGCATCCGTTCCGCGCGAAACACCTCGAGCGCGCGCTCGCGCACATCCGCGCGCACGATCGCGTCTGGCTCGCGACCGGGAGCCAGATCGTCGACTGGTATCGCGCGCAGTCGAAAGCGGCGTAATCGTCCGCGGGGTTCGCTCGCGGTCAAAGGCGCGCGTTGGTCGTTGGGGGCGGTCGCGCTTCAACCCGGGCCGACGGTCGGGGAGCCGCAGGCTTCGAGCAGCCACCGCGCCACCGACACGAGGTCGGCGTCCGCGCCCTCGAAACCCATGAGCTGTACGCCGAGCGGCACGCCCTCGACCGAGAGCAACGGCAGGTTCAGTGTCGGCGCGCCGATCGCCGAGGACGCGTCGTTGTACCAGGGCGTCCCGACGGCCGGATGCCCTTTCTGCCCCGGACCGATGTGGGCCAGCGTGATGAACGCATCGACGCGGCCCGCCAGCGCCCGATGCTGCGCACGCAGCCGATCACGTCGCGCGAGCGCCGAACCGTAGTCGCCGACGGTGAGCTGTCCCGCACGTTCGATATAACCGCGCACGCCCGCGCTCACTGCGTCGGGCCGCATCTCGCTCATCGGCCGCAACGGCCAGCGCAGCTCCCAGGCGAGGATGTCGAAGAAAAATTCCGGCGTCGCGGTCGTCGCGGCCTCGTAGGCGTCGAGCTCGCGGTCCGCATCGGGCTCGACGATTTCGATGCCGCGTGAGCGCAACTCCAGGAGCAGTCGTTCGAACGCGGCCTGCGACGGCTCGTCGGTTTTCGCCCAGCCGCACGTGAACTGCCGCGCAAGCCTTGCCGGCGCGCGCGCCGCGGGCAGCCTGGCGGGACCCGCGAGTGGCCGGTAGCCCGGGTCCGGCCCGGCGACCTGCCCGATGTGGTGCGCGGTTTCCCAGATGTCCGTCAGCGTGCCGCCAAGCAGGCCGAGATGGTTGAGACTGGGATTCGGATCGACGCCGCCGTGTCGGTTGAGCGCGCCGAACGTCGGCTTGAGGCCGATGACGCCGCAGATCGACGCGGGCCGGATCACGGAGCCGCGCACCTGGCTCCCTGTTGCGATTGGCAGCATGCAGTCGGCCACCGCCGCCGCCGAGCCCGACGAAGAGCCGCCCGGTGTGCGCGTGAGATCCCATGGATTGCACGTCGGCGCAGGCAGCGCCATCGTGAGCTCCGTGGTCGTCGTCTTGCCGACCAGTACGGCGCCGCCGCGACGCAACGCATCGACATGCGCGGCGTCGACCTCGCCGATGCGATCAGCGAAGAGCGCGCTGTTGACCCGGGTCGGCAGCCCGCGGACGTCGAAGCAGTCCTTGATGCCCACGGGCATGCCGTCGAGGCTCGAGAGCGCCTGCCCGCGGCGCCATCGCTCGCTCGATTCGTCGGCCGCCCTGCGTGCGGCCTCGATGTCGAGCTCGGCGAACGCGCGTATTTCGGGCTCGCGCCGGGCTATTTGCGCGAGACAGCGCTCGAGCCACGCTCGCGGTGAATCGCGGTTGTCGGCGAACGCGATCCTCGCGTCCGCGAAGCAGAGGTAACGTGCCGTGCGAGGGTCGTACGCCATCGAGTTCACCGGCCCGTCTGGACTCGCCGCACGGGCATGTCAGACAATCTTAAACGGATCGGCGCGAGTACGCCGCGGGATCGTCTTCATCGCACTCATGCCATCGGGGGTTTCGTGCCACGCAACGTTCTCGAGCTGACACTGGTCGACGCCGCGACGGTCGCCACGCGCCGCGTCGTCATCGACGAGCTGGTGATCGCCGGCTGGACCGGACGCGATCGCGCGGCCGTCGAGAAGCACATCGCGGAGCTCGAGGCGCTCGGCGTGCAACGACCCTCGAAGACACCGGTCTTCTATCGCGTCTCCGCTGCGCGGCTCACGACCGCCGAGTCGGTCGAAATGCTGGGCGACCAGTCGAGCGGAGAGGTCGAATTCGTCCTGCTCAAGACGGCGGGTCGGCTCTGGGTCGGCGTCGGTTCGGATCACACGGACCGCGACGTCGAGACCTACGATGTCGCCGTCTCCAAGCAGCTCTGCGACAAGCCCGTCGCGCCGCAGTTCTGGGCGTTCGAGGACGTCGAGGCGCACTGGGACCGGCTTGTGCTGCGCTCGTGGATCCTCGAGAACGGCGTGCGCGTGCCGTACCAGGAGGGCGCCGTGACCGCCATGCTGCCGCCGCGGGACTTGCTGCAGCGCTTCGCCGCCAGCGACGCGCTGCGCGACGGCACCGCGATGTTCTGCGGCACGCTCGCGGCACACGGCGGCGTGCGACCGTCGGCCGAGTTCACGTTCGAGCTCGCCGACCCCGTGCGCGACCAGCGGATCGGCCACGGCTACCGGATCGACGTGCTGCCGCGCGTCCGCTGAGCGGGACCCTGGAGGCGGCCGGCCGGGCCGGCGGGCGTTGACACGCCGGGCATTCCGGCTACACTAAAATTGTCAGACAATATCGGGTGGCCCATGGGGCGCGAGCCGGACGAGGCGATCTACGCGGCGCTTGCCAACCAGTCACTGCGCCGACCGTTCGCGCCGGTCGAGCGCTCGCTGGCCGATGCGCTCGACGCGATTTTCGCGCGCGGTGAACACGATTTCGCCGCGGTCGCGAAGGCCCTGCAGGCGGCAGGCGTCGAGCGTCCGTCGGGCCAGGCGGGCCCGTGGACGGCGCAGGTTCTCGACGAGGAACTCAAGCACGTCAATGCATCGCTGGACGAGGTCTACGCACAGCGCGCCTGATCCGCGCGGCGTGAATCATGGACGCGAAGGAGGCATCGATGGCACAGGCCGATCTCGATCAGCGCGCCGAGTCGCTGCTCGACAAGGGTCTGCCGGGTCGCTGGTACGTCGTCGCCAAGTCGGGTGACGTGCCGCAGGGCGCGGTGCGTGCGGTCAAGGCGCTTGGCCGCGACCTCGTCGTCTGGCGCGGCGCGGACGGGAAGGTGCGCTGCCTCGAGGACCGCTGCCCGCATCGCGGCGCCCGCATTTCTCTCGGCGAGGTCAGCGATTCGGATCTCGCCTGTCGTTATCACGGAGTGACGCTCGACGGCGAGGGCAGGATCGTGCGCGTGCCGGCGATCGGGAATTGCGGACTCGAGGGCCGCAAGACCAACGATGCCTACGCCGTCACCGAAGCGGCCGACGGAATTTTCGTCTGGTTCCCGGCGCCTGGCCAGACCGAGCCCGCGCCTCTCGCGCTGCCGCACGAGCTCACGAGCCCGGACTGGGCAAACTTCCTGACGACGTCGCCCTGGAACTGCAATTACCGCTACGTGCTCGACAACCTCGTCGACCCGATGCACGGCATCTACCTGCACAACGACACCTTCACGTTGTCGCGCGGGACGCGCGAGGACAAGGTGCAGATCCAGTCGACGCCGCACGGATTCATCATCGAGCGCGTCGCGCAGCAGGGCGTCAACGTCGACTGGGCAGAAGTCGCGATCGAGACGTCGTTCACGTGGTCGCGCGTGCTGATCCCGTACCCACCTGCCGGCGGTCCGGGCGGGCCGATGTTCGTGATCGCGTGCGTGACGCCCGTCGACGAGACCAATTGCCAGATCTACTTCTGGCGTGCCCGCCAGGTTTCCGGCACCGCGCGCGAGGCGTGGCGGTTCCTGTTCAGGGCTCATCTCGAGGTCCGTCACTGGCACGTGCTCGAGCAGGACCGCCGCATGATGGCGAGCATTCACCGCGACGCGCGCTCGAAGGAGCTCCTGTACCAGAACGACCTCGGCGTCGTGAGCCTGCGCCGGATCCTGACGCGGAAAGCCCGCGAGTTCGTCGAGCGCGAAGAGGCCGCGCGAGCCGAGGGCGAGGTGTCGCGCGTCGCGAGTGGCCCGCCCTTTGCTGTCCTCGAATAGCGACTAGCGCCGATCGCATGCTCGAAGGTCGCACGATCGTCGTCACAGGCGCCGCCCGCGGGGTTGGCCGCGCGATCGCCTTTGCCTGCGCGCGACACGGCGCGCGCCTCGTGCTCGGTGACGTGCTGAGCGAGCTCGGCCGAGACACGGGCGCAGAGATTGCGGCGACCGGCGCCGTCGTCCGCTACGAGGACGTCGACATTGCCGAGCCGGATTCGGTCGAACGCTTCGCCGCGTCGATCCGGCAGCACGAAGGCGCGGTGCACGGTCTCGTGAACAACGCGGCCCTCGCCACGCGGCTCGGCGGCACGCCGGTCGAGCAGATCGATATCGAGCTCTGGGACCGCGTGATGCGCGTGAACGTCCGGGGCACCTGGCTGATGACGCGCGCGCATGCTGCCGCTGCTCGAAGCGGGCGGCGACGCGCGTATCGTGAACCTGGCGTCGGATACCGCGCTCTGGGGGCCGCCGCGATTGCTCGCGTACGTCGCGAGCAAGGGCGCAGTGATCTCGATGACGCGCTCGCTGGCGCGCGAGCTCGGTCCGCGCGGCATCGGCGTCACCGTCGTGGCGCCCGGCCTCATGCGCAACGAGGCCACCGAAAGCGTGCCACGCGAACGGCACGAGTTCTACGAGGCGGGGCGGGCGGTGCCGGGTCCGCAGGTGCCCGAGGACATCGTCGACGTCGTCGCGTTCCTGCTCACTCGCGGCGCGCTCGCACTCACGGGTCAGTTGATTCCCGTGAACGCGGGCTTCGTCTTCAACTGAGGGCGTTCAAGCGGTCGCGGTTTCCGGGTCCTGCGGGCGCACGTAGAGCAGCGGTGCGATCAGGGCAGTCAGCGCCGCGAACGCGGCGAGTGCGAGCAGGCTGCCCTTGAACGCACCGGTGACATCGCGGATATAGCCCATCAGCACCGGCGCGACGAAACCACCGAGAGTCCCGACGCTGTTGATGAACGCGAGACCCGCGGCGGCGGCCGGGCCGGCGAGCAGGTCGGCGGCGATCGCCCAGAAAACCCCGAACATGCTCCAGACGCCGAGCGTGGCAAGACACAGTCCGACGAACGAGACGGTAGGCGTCGACGCGAGTCCCGCAAGCGTGTAGCCGCACATCGCGAGCACGCCACTGGCGACGAGGTGCCAGCGCCGGTCGTGGCCGCGGTCGGAATGTCGCCCCCAGAAAATCATGCCGATGCCGCCGATGAGGAACGGCACGACCGAGAGCCGGCCCACCTGCAGGTTCGTGAGCTGACCGAGCGACTTCAGGATCTGGGGCAGCCAGAACACGGTGCCGAAGTTGCAGCAGACGAGGAAGAAGCTGAACACGGTTGCGATCAGCACGCGTCGATCCGTGAGTCCCTGGCGCAGCGAGATCGCGCCCGCGCGCGCCTTGGTTGCGTTCTCGCGCGCAATCGTCGTTTCGAGCCAGTCGCACTCGGCCGGGCCCAGCCAGCGCGCGTCGCGCGGCGTCTCGGGCAGCCAGGCGAGCGCCGCGATGCCGACGAGCACCGTCGGCACGCCCTCGAGAATGAACACGAGCTGCCAGCCGCGCAGGCCCGAACCACCCGTCGAGCTCCATGATGCCCGTGGCGAGCGGTCCGCCGATCACGTTGCTCAGCGCCGCAGTCGACATGAGCACCGACAGGCCGAGACCGCGATGGCTCGCCGGGATCCAGGCGCCGAGGTAGTAGAAGAGGCCCGGCAGGAGCCCTGCCTCGGCCACGCCGAGCAGAAACCGCATGACGTAGAACGACGTCAGACCGCTGACCCATGCGGTCGCCACGACGATCACCCCCCACGTCAGCATGATCCGCGCGAGCCAGCGGCGCGCGCCGACGCGCATCAGCACCAGGTTGCTCGGCACCTCGAACAGGCAGTAGCCGACGAAGAAGATGCCGGCCGCGAACCCGTATACGGTCGGGCTGAAGCCCAGGTCCTCGTTCATCTGCAGCGCCGCAAAACTGATGTTGGTGCGGTCGATGAGGCTGAAGAAGAACAGCAGCATCGTGAACGGCAGCAGCCGTTGCAGCACCTTGCGCAGCGCCGACGACCCCGGATCCGCGCCCGTCGCTCCCATGCAGTGACCTCGCGTTTTGTCAGACAATGAACGGTAACCTATCATGCCCAGCCCCGCAGACGATTCCCCGGGAGCCGACCATGGCCGCGCAGCTCGAGCAGCACGATGTCCTGAACCTGCCGACGAATCTATTCATCGGCGGCGTGTGGCGCGAGTCGAGCGACCGCCGGCGGTTCGACGTGGTCGATCCGGCGACCGAGCACGTGCTGACGTCCGTGGCCGACGGCACTGTCGCCGACGCGGTCTCGGCAGTCGACGCCGCCGCCGCTGCACTGCCGGCCTGGGCGGCGCGTGCGCCGCGCGAGCGCGCCGAGATCCTGCGCAAGGCCTTCGAGGTCATGATCGGGCAGAAGGAGCGCATCGCGCGTCTCATCACGCTCGAGAACGGCAAGGCTCTGCCGGACTCGCGAGCAGAAGCCGCCTATGCCGCCGAGTTCTTCCGCTGGTATGCCGAAGAAGCGGTCCGCAACATCGGCCAGCTGTCACGGGCGCCGAGCTCCGGTGCGCGCATCCTCGTCCAGCACAAGCCGGCCGGCGTTGCCGTGCTCGTCACGCCATGGAATTTCCCGGCCGCAATGGGCACGCGCAAGATTGCGCCCGCGCTCGCGGCGGGCTGCACCGTCGTGCTCAAGCCCGCGTCGGAAACGCCGCTCACGATGCTGCTGCTCGCCGAGCTGCTCGCGGAGGCGGGTGTGCCGGCGGGCGTCGTGAACATCCTGCCGGCGCGCAGCTCGGGCGCGGTCGTGGGCGCGATGCTCGCCGATCCGCGCGTGCGCGTGATCTCGTTCACCGGCTCGACGGAGACCGGCCGGCGGTTGCTGCAGACCGCTGCGCAGTCGGTCGTGAACCCGCGCATGGAGCTCGGTGGCAATGCGCCTTTCATCGTGTTCGACGATGCCGACCTCGACGCCGCGGTCGAAGGCGCGATGATTGCGAAGATGCGCAACATGGGCGAGGCGTGCACGGCCGCCAATCGCTTCTACGTCCAGGCAGGCGTCTACGACGAATTCGTGCGGCGCTTCGCCGCGGCCATGGCGAAGCTCAAGGTCGGCAACGGTCTCGCGGACGGCGTTGCGGTCGGACCGCTCGTCAACGCCTCGTCGCGCGACAAGGTCGAGAGCCTCGTCGACGATGCGCGCGCTCGTGGTGCGCGAGTCGTGCTCGGCGGGCGCCGCATGGCGGGGCCGGGCTATTTCTTACGAGCCGACCGTGCTCGCGGACGTGCCCGCCGGCGCGGCGTGCCTCGGCGAGGAGATCTTCGGGCCGGTGGCGCCACTGCAGTCATTCCAGACCGAGGACGACGCCATCGCGCGCGCGAACGATACGGAGTACGGGCTCGTCGCCTACGTGTACACGCGCGATCTCGCGCGCGGACTCAAGGTGACCGAGAAACTCGAGTTCGGCATGGTGGGTCTCAATCGCGGCCTGGTCTCGGATCCGGCCGCGCCGTTTGGCGGCGTCAAGCAGTCGGGTCTCGGGCGCGAGGGCGCGCACGAGGGACTCATGGAGTTCCTCGAGACGCAGTACGTGTCCGTCGCGTGGTAGCGGTCAGCCCGCGGAAGCGGTGATCGTCGCGCGCGTCTTGCGCGCGTTGGCGGGCGTGTTCGTGAGCAGCACCGAAACCTGCTTCGCGGCCGCGCACGCGGAGTCGATGTGACGGCGCGTCGCCGCGCGCGCCACGTCGGCATTCCGGCTGTCGATCGCGGCGAGGATCTCCTCGAGCTCCTGCAGGCAGAGATACCCCCAGCCTTCGTACTGCAGCGACTGCGCGCGCAGGAAATTGAGGCGGGAGACGAGCGAGAACACGACGTCGATCAGCACCCGGTTGCCGCACTTGTCGAGGATGACGACGAAGAACGCATTCGTGGCCGCGAGCTGCTTGAGCGCGTTCTCGGTCTTCACCGCCGCCTTGAACTGGGAGACCGCGAGCTTGAGCTGCGCCAGGTCCTCGCGGGCTGCGAGCGGCGTGAAGCGGTACACGGCCTCGCCGGTCAGGAGCGCCCAGACGTCGTGGACCTCGACGATCTCTTCCCAGCCGAGCTTGGCGACCGACGGTCCGCGGTTCGGGATCATCTCGATGAGCCGCTCGGTCTCGAGAATCCGCAGCACCTCGCGCAGCGACGCCCGGCTGATCTGCAGCTGTCGGCAGACATCGGCTTCGATGAGCTTCTGACCGGGCCTGAGCTCGCCCTGCATGATCGAGTTGCGCAGGCGACTCACGGAATTGCCGATGACCGTCATCAGACGGCCGGCCGATCTTGTCGTCTCGGGCTTGTTCATGGGGGGCGCCAAGGATCATAGCATTGGCGCGGCGCCCGTCGCGGCACCGTCGTTGACACCCCCCATTTTGTCAGACAATATTCTTTTGGGCGTGCCCGCGGAGGTCCGATGAAGTATTCGCGTTCGGAAGCAAAGGAGTGGGCCGCCGAGAACTGGCGTGGTGTCTGCAACGTCATCATGCCGAGCTTCACGGAGGATCTGCGGGGCCTGAACGAGCGCGCGATCCGCCACGACGTGCGCCGCAACATCGAGCTCGGCTTCTGGGGCGCGCTGGTGGTCGCGGAATGCGGCACGACCGCCGAGGAATACACGCGGCTCATGGAGATCTGCGTCGACGAGGCGAAGGGGCCGTCAGCACTTCCTCGTGCACGGCTCCTTCGATACCCGCGACCAGCTCGTCGAGATCGCACGCCGCGGCGCGTCGATCGGCGCTGTCGGGTCTGCTGCTCGGCCAGCCGAACTCGTTCTATCCGCGCGATGAAAACGAGCTCTACGACTACCTCGCCGGTGTCGCGAACGACGTCGACATCGCGGTGTGCCTGTTCGCGACCGTGCAGATGAACCTGAGCCGCTTCCACACGAGCGGCTACCCGCAGGGTGTGCTCGTGCGGGCGGCCGATCTGCCGAACGTCGTGGCGATCAAGTACGAAGTCGGGCGGCCCGGCATCGCCGGCGATCTCGAGATCTGGAAGAAGCTGCGCGGCAAACGCGTGCTGTTCTCGGATCCGCTCGAAGCGCACTCGCCGCTCACGGTCGAGATGTTCGGCATGCAGTGGATGGGGACGAGCAACTACGAGTACTGGGGCGGCGCCGTTCCCGAGTACTTCGCGCTGCTGCAGCGCGGCGAGTTCGAGCGCGCCATGGAGATCTACTGGCGCATCAATCCCGCCCGCCAGGCACGCGTCGCGATCCAGGCGACGTTCGCCGGCGCGAACTTCATCCATCGCTATCTGTGGAAGTACCAGGCGTGGCTGCAGGGCTACAACGGCGGCCCGATGCGTCTGCCGGTCATGAAGCTCAACGATTCGCAGATGCGCACGGTGCGTGAGCCGCTCTTGAAGAGCGGCTTCGAGCTCGCGGACGAAAGCCCGGTCGATTTCTACCGCGGACGCAATCCCGGCTGAGCCACCGCGATGACCCTGCTGCTCACGCACGAGGATGTCCGCTCCGTCGTCGACATGGCGGATGCGATCGCGGCGATGGAAGCAGGCCTTCCGCGAGGAAGGCGAGGGCCGCGCGCTCGCGCCGCCGCGCATCAACATGAAGGCCGGCGCCGGGTGGCTCCGCGTCGGACCCGTCGCGCTCGACCGGTCGGGCTGGATGGGTTTCAAGGCGATGAACCTCGCGCCTGGTCGCGGGCGTTCGCTACCAGGTCCACCTCTACCGCATCGAGACGGGCGAGCTGCTCGCGATCATGGATGCGCAGCACCTGACGACGCTGCGGACCGGCGCGACGAGCGCCGTCGCGACACGCCGGCTCGCGCCGGCGCGCAAGATGCAGATGGCGCTGCTCGGCTCGGGTGCCGAGGCCCGGGCACAGCTCGAGGCGATGACGGTCGCGGGTTTTGTTGCGTCGGTCAGGATCTTCAGTCCGACGCCCGCGAACCGCCAGCGGCTCGCGGCGGAGTTCCGCGACCGGCACGGGCTCGATGCGCGTGACGTGGCCAGCGCGGAAGAAGCGGTGAAGGGCGCCGAGCTCGTCGTCGCGGCCGTCAAGTCGACCGAGCCCGTGCTCCACGGGCGCTGGCTCGAGCCCGGTGTCAACGTCGTCTCTGTCGGCACGGCACGGCGCGATCAACGCGAGATCGACGAGGAGACGTTCCGCCGCAGCGCGCGCATCGTCGTCGATACGCGCGAAGGCGTGTTCGGCGAGGCCGGCGATGCGGTCGTCGCGAAGGACGCGATCGTCGGCAAGCCGGTCCACGAGCTCGCGGAAGTCGTCGCCGGCAAGGCGAGTGGCCGCGCCGGCGCGGACGAGATCACACTGTTCAAGTCCGTCGGCACCGGCATCCAGGACATCGCGCTCGCGGCCGTGATCTACGAGCGCGCGGTCACAGCGAGGCGTCGGCACGCCGCTGCCCGATTTTCCATACCTCAAGAAGAGCTGAGACGGACATGTCGACCGCAACACCGCTTTCGCCGCTCGATTACGTCAAGCAGTTCAGCGCCGACACCGGCGCTGCCTTCCAGGCGTTGCGGAAAGCGGTACTCGGCTCGGGACCGCTCGATGCGCACACGTGCGAGCTCATCGTGCTCGGGGCGCTCGTAACATCGGGCGGCGAGGCGAGCTTCAAGATCCACGCGCGCCGGCTGCTCAAGGAAGGCGTGGCGGTCGAAGCGTTGCGGCAGGCGGTATTCGTGACGCTCGGCGCGTCGACGACGCTCGCGCAGGTGATCGCAGGGCTGCGCTGGATCGATGCGGTGCTGAGCGAAGGCAACGGTTGATGACGCGCGGCCAGACAACATGAGCACGTATACATTGCAGAAGGCGATCCGCGACATCAACCGTCGACCCGACGCGCGCGCGGAGTTCGAATCGGCGCCGGAAGCGTTCGCGGCTCGTTATGAGCTCTCCGCTGCGGAGAAAGCGGCACTGCTCCGCACGGGACTACGGTGCACTCTACCGGCTCGGCGTGCACGGTCTGCTGCTGCGGCCGTTTTCGCTGCTTGCGCGGCGTGCCCGAAGCCGATTACCTCGCCGCGATCCGGGCCGCCGACTGACCATGTCGATCGACTTCGCCTGTGCCGTGAGTCATGCCCCGGGCATCGTCGCGTGGCGCGACGCGGCGCCGGTCGAGCAGCGCGACCGGCTCTACGCGGGACTCGAGTCGCTGCGCGCACGGCTCGCGGCCGCGCATCTCGACGAGCTCGTGCTGTTCACGTGCGAGCACTGGACAAACTTTTTCCTCGATCACATCAGCCCGTTCTGCATCGGACGCGCCGACAAGTACGTGGGGCCCGTGGAGCCCTGGCTCAAGATCGCGAAGACCGAGATCGCGGGCGACCCCGAGCTCGCGACGGCGATGCTCGAGCACTGTTATGCGAACGATCTCGAGCCCGGTTTCGCCTTCGAGATGGAGCTCGACCACGGCACGATCATTCCGCTGCACTTCCTGGCGCCCGAGTTCAAGCTGCCGATCGTGCCGGTCATGTTCAATACGCTCGCGGCGCCGCAGCCGTCGGTGCGGCGGGCATTCGCGCTCGGTCGCGCGCTGGGCGAGGTGATCCGCCGGTCTCCGCGGCGTATCGGTGTCATCGCAACGGGCGGCATGTCGCACGATCCGGGCGAGCGCAATCACGGTGCGATCGACGAAGCGCTCGACCGCGAGTTCCTCGCGGCCATGTCGGCCGGCGACGTCGAGCGCATCACGCGCTGGACGACCCGGGAGTTCGCGGCGGCGGGCGCCGGCACGATCGAGCTGCTCGCGTGGGTGGCGCTCGCCGGGGCGCTTGGACGTTTCCGCGGCGAGGTCGTCGCCTACGAGCCCGTAAGGCCGTGGGCCACCGGCATGGGATTGATGTGGCTCGAGGAGCATGGCTCATGAGCGCGTGAGCGCCGGGAACGGCCTCACCGCCGGCGGTGAGCGCGGCGTCCGCTTGGTGCTCGCGCTCCTGATCGGCTCGAGCTCGCTGGGGCTCGCGGCGACCTCGATCTATCTGCCCTCCATACCCGACATGGCGCGCGATCTCGGCGTGCCCGTGAGCCACGTCCAGAACACCGTCACGGCGTACCTCGCCGCGTTCGGCGTGAGTACGCTCGCCATCGGCTCGTTGTCCGATCGCTGGGGACGTCGCCGGCTGCTCATCGGCGGCACCGCGCTCTTCACGGTCGCGAGCCTGGCGGCCGCGCTCGCACCGGGAATACCGACGTTCACTGGCCGCCCGCGTGCTGCAGGCGGTGGGCGCATGCGCGGGCATGGCGCTGGCGCGCGCGATTGCGCGTGACCTGTTCAGCGCCGGCGAGACGGCGCGCGCGCTCGCGGCAATCTCGGCCGCGATCACCGTCACGCCGATCGTCGCGCCGCTGCTGGGCGGCTACATGCACGTCTGGTTCGGCTGGCGGAGCCAGTTCGTGCTGCTGGCGGGCGATCGCGCTGGTCATCACCGGGCTCGTCGCCCGGTACGTGCCCGAGACGAATCGCCAGCTGCAGACGCAGCACGCGCTCGTGAAGGGACTCGTTGCCGGCGCGCGCACGCTGCTGCGCGAGCGCCGCTTCCTGGGCTACGTCCTCGTGATCGGCGGCAGCAGCAGCGCGCTCTACGCCTTCATGACCGCGGCTCCGCTGCTGCTGATCGACGTGCAATCCGTGTCGCCGGAGCGCTTCGGCCGCGACATGATGCTCGGACCGATCGGCTACATCGCGGGCGCGATTGTCACGAGCCGCACGGTCATGCGCTGCGGCCCTCTGCCGCTGATCGCCACCGGCGGCGTTCTGCCTGCTTGCCGCCACTGCGACGCTCTTCGTGCTGCCGCTGCTCTCAGACCGGCCGGCGATGGTCCTGCTGCCGTTCCTGCTCGCGGGCGCCGGAATGGGTTTCTGCGTTCCAAACGGCAACGCGGGAGCGCTCAACATTCAGCCCGGACTCGCCGGCACCGCCGCCGGTCTGGCGGGCTTCCTGCAGACCACGTTGTGCGCGTGCGCCACGGCCATCGTGGCGGCGCTGACGCTCGAGAGCGCCTTGCCGATCGCCGGGGTCTGGCTGGCGTGCACCCTGCTGATGTGGCTGGGTTGGGCTGTGGCGCGCTGAATACAGATCCGGGTTTAGTATTGTCAGATTGTAAGACAACGTTTAGATTCGGCTTCGGAATGCGGGGGCATTTCGCTCACGCCAAGGGGTCCTCAATGACATCGACACGCATCCGCTCGAGTGGGACTGCCGCAACACTGCTGCTCGCAGCGCTGCCCGCCGCTGCACAGGACCGAAACACCGCGCAGCTCGAGGAGATCGTCGTCACCGCAACCAAGCGCGGCGCCGTCTCGGTCCAGGACATCCCGTCCGGCGTCTCTGCATTGTCGGGTGAGTTCCTCAAGTCGCAGAACATCCGCTCGCTCGAGGACGTCGTGCGTTTCACGCCGTCGCTGCAACTCGCGAAGGGGGCCACCGGCGATCTGCAACCGACCATTCGCGGCATCCAGTCGCCGGGCGCCGCCACCGTCGGCGTCTACTTCGACGAGACGGTCATCTCGGGCTTCAACCCGCAGGACGGCGGCGGCCGCACACCCGACATCGGCGCCTACGACATCAACCGCATCGAGGTGCTCAAGGGTCCGCAGGGGACGCTGTTCGGCGCGAGCTCGATGAGCGGAACGCTGCGCATCATCTCGAACAAGCCCGACCCCAGCGAGTTCGACGCCGACATCAGCGTGCGCGCCAACGAGCTCACCGACGGTGGGACCGGATACGGCGGCGACGCCATGATCAACGTGCCGCTCGGTGACCAGTTCGCGCTCAGGGGCGTCGGCTGGTACGAGCAGTCAGGCGGGTTCATCGACGAGTACGTCGGCCTCAATGGCGTCACCAAGATCGAGGACGCGAACGAGATCGAGCGTGTCGGCGGGCGGATCATGGCGCGCTGGCAGCCGAGCGAGAACGTGACGTTCGACGCCTACTACATGCACCAGGAATTCGACGACGACGGACCGCAGGGATATTCGGACGTGCCGACCGGGAATTCGATTCCGGTCACGATTGTCGCAGGGCCCCCCGACTTTGTCGGGCAAGTCATCCCGCCGTTTGCGGCTGTGGTGGGTGAGCGCGTCATGCAGTCGCCGGTCGCCGAGTTCAACGAAAGCGAGATCGACATGTACGGCGCAACGGTCGAGTTCAAGACCGGCGCCGGATCGATCGTCGCGACGATCTCTCAGTACGAGAACGACAACTACTCGGTGACTGACACGACCGGCACCGCGGCGCGGTTCGGCCTGCTCGATCCGGTTTTTACGCCCGGCTATCCGGTTATCGTGACCCCCGATTTCCCGTTTCCCGGGGCCAATTTTCCCTGGGGCGTGACGACGCCGTTCAGCCTGCAGCAGACGCAGGATCGCGAAGTGCTGTCCGCCGAAGTGCGTTTCAGCTCCGACCTCGACGGGCCGTTCAACTTCGTCACAGGCGTCTTCTATGAGGACGACGACCAGAAGACCGAGACGCTGGTCGTGTCGGCCGATCCGGTGACGGGCAAGACGCTCTGCAGAACGCACTCCGATTGCATCGCCGATCCGACCTCTGCAGCCGCGCAGACGCTTGTCTTCGGCACGAACGAGGTTCCGTCGAACGAGGCGTACGCCGTCTTCGGCAACGCTGAATTCAAGTTCAACGACGAGTGGAAGGCGAACGCGGGCCTGCGCTACTACGACGCGAAACTGCGGAACCAGAACTACACGCTGCAGGCGTTCCAGGGCAGCATCCCGTTCACGTTTCCGCCGCGATTCTGCCAGGACCCGACGCCGGGCGCGTGTGTGCAGCTCGAGCCGATCAAGGGGCTCGACGACGAGACGTCGCAATCCAAGACGACCTGGGATGCCAGCCTCTCGTATGCGCCGACGGACGATCGCATGTACTACTTCCGGGGCGCCACCGGCTTCCGCCAGGGCGGCATCAACGATTCGAATTCGGCACAGCAGCTCGGCGTGACGATCCCTGCGACCTACGACCCCGACGAGGTGCTGAGCCTCGAGCTCGGCGCCAAGACGAGCTGGATGGAGGATCGTCTCACCGCGAATGCGGCCTACTTCAAGATGTACTGGGACGACATGCAGGTTCCCGGCCAGGACCCGACCGGTAGCGTGAACTTCATCGACAACGCCACAAAGGCCGAGATCGACGGCATCGAATTCGAGCTCATGGCGACACCGACCGATCGCTGGCTGCTGACCTTCGCGGCAACCTGGCTCGACGCGCGGCTCACGGAGGACCAGGTGGTCGACGATCCAGACAACCGCGGCTTCCCGGCCGGCGATGAAGGCGACGATGTCCCGAAGGTGCCGGAATGGGCGCTCTCGGGCAGCGCGGAGTATCGTTTCCCGGTCTTCGGCGACCTCGAGATGGCACTGCGCGCGAATGCCTCGTACACAGGTGACTCAGAGCGATATCTGAACGACTCGTTCGAGGGCAACGCCGAGATCGGCGACTACTTCCTGCTCAACCTTGGCGTGGGCCTGAAGGGCGAGCGCTGGGAAGTGCGGGTCTTCGCCAACAACGTGACCGACGAAGTCGCGGTGCTCGACATCTTCGGCAATGGTGCCGATCCGCAGCACAAGCTCACGGTCGAGCCGATGTCGGTGGGCGCCGAGTTCCTGTGGCACTACCGCTGAGCGCAACACGGGAAGCGAGGCACAACGTCAGCGAGTAAGCCTCGTCGTGAATGGCGAGGCCTGCTCGCGTGAGCTCGATACGCGCTCGCTGCTCGTCGATTTCCTGAGGGAGGATCTCGGCCTGACCGGCACTCATGTCGGTTGCGACACGAGCCAGTGCGGCGCCTGCACCGTACTGCTCGATGGCCGGGCCGTGAAGTCGTGTACGTGTCTCACGGCGACCCTCGACGGCCGCACGGTGACCACCATCGAAGGCATTGCGCGCCCCGGAGAGCCACTGCATCCGATGCAACGCGCATTCAAGGCGCGCCACGGCCTGCAATGCGGGTTCTGCACGCCCGGAATGGTCCTGAGTGCGCTCGAGATCGTGCGCCGCTTCGGCCAGCCCTCGGAACACGAGGTGCGCGAGGCGCTCGACGGCAATTTCTGTCGCTGCACGGGTTACCAGGGCATCGTCGAAGCCGTGCTCGAGGGCGCTGCAGCAATGCAGCGCGAGCGGGATGCATGAGTTCCGGCTGCATCGGCCGGCGACCGTCGACGAAGCCGTCGCCGCCCATGGCCGCGCCCAGGATCCGTTGTATCTCGCGGGTGGCCAGACGCTGATTCCGTCGCTCAAGCTCAGGCTCGCGCGCCCGAGCGACGTCGTCGATCTCACGTCGATCGCTGCGCTCAAGGGCATCGATGTACAGCACGCGGCGCTCTCGATCGGGGCGCTCGAGACGCATGCGAGCGTTGCGGAATCCGAGCTCGTGCGCGCCCGGCTGCCCGCGCTCGCGAGCCTGGCGGTGCGGATCGGTGACCAGATGGTGCGCAACCGCGGGACGCTCGGCGGCGCGATCGCGAACAACGATCCGATCGGCGATTACCCGGCCGCCGCGTTGGGGCTCGGCGCGACGATCCGGACCGAGCGCAGGTCGATCCCGGCCGACGAGTTCTTCCGTGGTGCGTTCACGAGCGCACTCGAGCGCGGTGAGCTGATCGTGTCGGTCGACTTTCCGGTCGCGGATGCGGCCGAGTACGTCAAGTTTTCGCAGCACGTCGGTGTGTTCGTCGCGCGGCTCGGCCGCCGCGTGCGCGTCGCCGTCACGGGCGGCACCCCTTGCGTGCAGCGCATTCCGGCGCTCGAGCGGGCACTCGAGAAACACTTCGACGAGGACGCGCTGGCCGATTGGGCGCCCGATGTGGCCGCCTTCGCGAGCAACCTGCACGCGAGCGCCGCCTATCGCGCGGAGCTCGCCAGGGTCGGCGTGCGCAGGGCCGTCCGCTCGATCGCGGCGGGCCTCGCCCGATGACCGCTCGCGGCGAAAGTGTGTTGCGACTCGAGGACGAGCGGCTGCTGCGAGGCGCCGGTTGTTTCACGGCCGACATCAGGCTCGAGAACGAGCTCCGGATGGTCGTCGTGCGGTCGCCCCACGCGGCCGCGCGGATCGTCTCGATCGAGACGGCTGACGCCGTTCGCCGGCCCGGCGTCGTTGCCGTGCTCACGGGCCGCGATTACCAGGCGGATGGCTGGGGACACCCGACGAGCCGCCACAAGGATTTCCTCGGTCCGCGCCGCAACGTCGATGGCAGTGAGTTCTTCGCGCCGCCGAACGTCGTGCTGCCGGTCGACCGCGTTCGACACGTCGGCGATGCGGTGGCGATCGTGGTCGCGACCTCGCTCAATGCGGCCACGGATGCGGCAGACCACGTGCGCGTCGCTTACGAGCCGCTGCCGCACGTGACGAGTGCGGTCGATGCCCTG
>CAWFLS010000020.1:0-134186 GCA_963816675.1 uncultured Chloroflexia bacterium | reverse complement strand
CCCCTCAGGCGCCACCTCACGAGCCGCAAGCGCCACATCGATCCGATCGTGATCAGTGATAGCAAGATGCGTAAGCCCGCGCGAAGCAGCCGCCTTCATCATCTGCCGAGGATCCGACAGACGAGTCAAAACTCCCTCGACTATGACAGTGCAGATCAACGAACGCCCGCGCCATCAGGGATGAGTCACAGCAGGCTGTGTGCCGCGATGGCGGGTGACGGCGGCCGAGCCGCGCGGAGAGGCGCCGTGTAGCCCGAAGGGCGGAGGCGCCTCGCAGTCGCGGACTGGTCGGGCGGCGACGGGACCCGACTGCGTGACGTGCCCATCAGATCTGTTGGACGAGCGACTTCTTGAAGAAGTCGAAGTGCTCGAGTGCCAGCCCAGTCCCAAGCGCAACGCAGTCGAGCGGATCCTCCGCGACATGGCACGGAACCCCGGTGACCTGGGTCAGCAGCTTGTCGAGGTTGCGGAGCATCGACCCACCGCCCGACATCACCATCCCCTTGTCGATGATGTCGGCCGACAGCTCGGGCGGCGTCTGCTCGAGGACGGAGCGGATCGCCCCGACGAGCTGCTGGAGCGGCGCTTCGATCGCCTCCATGACCTCGCTGCTGGTCATCGGGATCGTCCGTGGCAGGCCGGCGATGAGGTCGCGACCTCGGACCTCCATGGTGAGCTCGCGCTCGAGCGGCAGGGCGGTCCCGATCTGCATCTTCACCTCTTCGGCCGTCCGTTCGCCGATCATGAGGTTGTACTTCTTGCGGACGTAGCTCGCGATCGCGTCGTCGAACCGGTTGCCACCGACCCGCAGGCTGTGGAAGACCACGATGCCGCCCAGGCAGATGACCGCGATCTCGCTCGTCCCGCCGCCGATGTCGATGATCATGTTTCCCGACGGTCCGCTGATGGGGACGTTCGCACCGATCGCCGCTGCCAGCGGCTCCTCGATGAGATAGGCCTCCTTCGCGCCGGCCTTTAGCGCAGCGTCGCGGACGGCCCGCTTCTCGACGCTGGTGACCCCGGCCGGGACGGAGATCATGACCTCGGGCCTGCTGAACCCGACCCGGCTCTTGCGGACCTTGCCGATGAAGTGGCTGAGCATCGCCTCGGTGATGACGTAGTCGGCGATGACGCCGTCCTTCATCGGCCGGATCGCCCGGATGTTGCCCGGCGTCCGTCCGATCATCTCGCGGGCGTCCTCGCCGACCGCCACGATCCGGTTGTCGTCCGACACGGCCACCACGCTGGGTTCGTTGATGACGATGCCCCGGCCCTTCACGTAGACGAGGACATTGGCCGTGCCAAGGTCGATACCGATCTTCATGAGGTGGTGACTGGAGTCCCTTCCGCGACGCGCTCGATGCTGGCTCCGAGCTCCAGGAACTTGCGCTCGATGTTCTCATAGCCCCGGTGAACGTGGTGCGCGCCGTGGATCGTCGTCGTCCCCTCGGCGGCCAGGGCCGCGAGGATGAGCGAGGCGCCGGCCCGAAGATCGCCGATCTCGACCTCGGTCCCGACGAGACGGGCCGGTCCCGCGACGATCGCGTGATGCGAATCCAGCATCTGCACCGACGCGCCCATCCGCCGCACCTCTGACAGCCACTCGAGGCGGTCCTCGAAGATCGCCTCGTGGATCTGCGACACGCCGTTCGCCTGCGTGAGCAGGACCGCCATCGGCGGCTGGAGGTCGGTAGCGAGCCCGGGGTACGGTGCTGTCTGGATATCGCATGGCCGGTAGCCCGCCCCGTGGAGCGCGGAGCCGTCGACCTCGATGGTGTCGGTGCCGCAGTCGACCCCGACGCCGACCCGTTGCGCGACCTCGATGAACGCGGCCAGGTGCTCGCACGGGGCATTCGTCAGCGTGACGCGGCCGCCGGTCACCGCTGCGGCGATCACGAACGTCCCGGTCTCGATCCGGTCCGGCACGACGCGATGGTCAGCACCGCGCAGGCGTTTGCGACCCTCGATCTCGATGGTGTCGGGGTAGGTCCGCTCGACCGCTGCCCCCATGTCCTTGAGGAAGGCGATGAGGTCATCCACCTCGGGCTCCTGCGCCGCGGGGCGGATCACAGTGCGGCCCTCGGCCAGGGTCGCGGCGAGCATCGCGTTCTCGGTGCCCATGACCGAAACGAACGGGAAGCGCACCTCACCGCCGCGCAACCGACCGGGCGCGGTGGCGAAGTAGTAGCCGTTTCGGTATTCGATCGAGGCGCCGAGCGTGCGCATCGCCTCGACATGGAGGTCGACCGGCCGGCGACCGATCCGATCGCCGCCCGGGTTGCTGATGATCACCCGGCCGAACCGGGTCAGCAGCGGCCCGAGGAGCATGAAGCTGGCCCGCATCCGGGCCGCCGCCTCGAGGGGCACGAACAGCCACTCGACATCGCCCGACGCGACCTCGTAGGTGTTGGGCTCGGGATGATCGACGACCACCCCCAGGTCGCGCAATGTCTCGGCCATCACGCGGACGTCCTCGATCTCCGGGACGTTGGTGAACCGGCAGCGCTCGCCGGTCAGGGTGGCGGCTGCGAGGAGCTTGAGGGCGGCGTTCTTCGCGCCGCTGATCGCGACGGTTCCATCCAGGGGACGGCCGCCCGCCACTCGGAACACCTCGCGCGCGACGGGTTCCGGCCGAAACTCCCAGTGAAACGGCCGCGCGTCAGCCATGGTCTGCGACCGTGCCTCCGTCGCGCGATCCGGCTTCTCAGGCCAAGGCGCGCGCGAGCAAGGGAGCGAGCCCACTGGGCAGCGCACCGACCTCGTGGAGCGGGCATCGCCCGCATGAGGCTTTCGGTCGGCGAGCCGTCGTTGTTCGGCACTCCTTAGCCGCGGTGCCGCGGGCCTTCGCGGTGACGGCGCTCTGCGACACGGATCCGGAGGAGAGCCTGCTGCAGGTTGGCCCGCGCCGCCGACAGGTCGACGGTGTCGGTACGGGCCGCGCCCTCGAGTGCGCGTTCGGCCTCGCGCCTGGCCTCCTGCGCCCGCTCGAGGTCGATCTCGCTGGCGAGGTCCGCGGTCTCGGCCATCACGACGACCTTGTCGGGACGGACCTGCAGGAACCCGCCGACGATCGCGAACGACTCCTCCTGCCCGCCCTTCCGGATCCGAAGCTCCCCGATGCCGAGCATCGAGATCAACGGCGCATGATGCGGCAGAACCCCAAGCTCGCCCTCACTCCCCGGCAACTGCACCGAATCCACAGTATCGGAGTAAGCAAGCCGCTCCGGCGTAACGATCTCAAGAAGAAGGGGCATCCCTACTTCTCTCCTAGCCGACGGGGATCGGGGCGGTGGGTGGCGTCGGCGCAGGCGCCGAGGCGCGCGCCCGTTAGGCGCAGCGCCGTAGGGCGCGCAGACCGGTGCGTGGCCGGTGACGGGACCCACGATCACGACCCGAGCTTCGCGGCATTCTCGCGGACGTCGTCCAGGGTTCCAGCGAGGAAGAAGGCCTGCTCCGGCAGCGTGTCCGTCTTGCCTTCGAGGATCTCCTTGAACGACGCGACCGTGTCCTTGATGTTGACGTACTTGCCACTCCGGCCCGTGAAGACCTCGGCGACGAAGAACGGCTGGCTCATGAACCGCTGGAGCCGCCGGGCGCGGGCGACCGTGGCCTTGTCCTCCTCGGACAGCTCGTCGATGCCGAGGATGGCGATGATGTCCTGGAGGTCGCGATATCGCTGGAGGACGCGCTGCGTCTCGCGGGCCACGTCGTAGTGGTCCTGACCGACGACGCAGCGGATCGAGGACGCGCGACGTCGACGTCAGCGGATCGACCGCAGGGTAGATGCCCAGCTCGGCGATGCTGCGCTCGAGGCGGATCGTCGAGTCGAGGTGGGCGAACGTGGTCGCCGGCGCCGGGTCCGTGTAGTCATCCGCGGGAACGAACACAGCCTGAAGGGACGTGATCGAGCCGTCCTTGGTCGAGGTGATCCGCTCCTGGAGACCGGCCATCTCGGTCGCGAGGTTGGGCTGATACCCGACGGCCGACGGCATCCGGCCGAGCAGCGCCGAGACCTCGGAGCCCGCCTGGGTGAAGCGGAAGATGTTGTCGATGAACAGGAGAACGTCGCGATGCTCGGCGTCGCGGAAGTACTCGGCCATCGTCAGGCCCGTGAGGCCGACGCGCTGACGAGCACCGGGCGGCTCGTTCATCTGACCGAACACGAAGGCCGTCTTGGCGATGACGCCCGACTCGGTCATCTCGGCGATGAGGTCGTTGCCCTCGCGGCTGCGCTCGCCGACGCCCGCGAACACGGACACGCCCGCGTGCTCCTGTGCGACGTTGCGGATCAGCTCCTGGATGATGACGGTCTTGCCGACGCCGGCGCCGCCGAAGATGCCGATCTTGCCGCCCTTCTTGAACGGGCAGATGAGATCGATGACCTTGAGCCCCGTCTCGAAGACCTCGACCTCGGTGGACTGCTGGTCGAAGGCCGGCGGATCGCGATGGATCGGCAGCGTTTGCTCGCTGACGACCGGGCCCTTGCCATCGATGGCGTGGCCAAGGACGTCGAACACTCGACCAAGGGTCGCCTCGCCGACGGGGACGGAGATCGGCGCGCCGGTGTCACGGACCGCGACGCCGCGGGCGAGCCCGTCGGTCGTGGTCATGGCGACTGCGCGGACCCAGTTGTTGCCGAGGTGCTGCTGGACCTCGCAGGTGAGCGGCTCCTGGCCCGGACGCTCGATCTCGACCGCGTTGTAGATCGACGGCAGTGCGCCGGCCGGGAACGCGATGTCGACGACGGGTCCGGTGATCTGGATGACGCGCCCGGTGGCGGGGGGTGCGGCTGTCGCCATGGGTTTTGGGTTGCCTCCTGTGTCCAGAGCGTCAGCGAGCGTTGGCCCCGGACGCGATCTCGATCATCTCGCGGGTGATGTTGGCCTGACGGACCTTGTTGTAGGAGAGCGTCAGGTCCTCGATGAGGTCCTCGGCGTTCTCGGTGGCGTTCTTCATCGCGACCATCCTGCTCGATTCCTCGCTGGCCTTTGCCTCGAGGACGGTCTGGAAGAGGCGCGTCGCGACGTAGCGCGGGAGCAGCTGCTCGAGCACCCGCGACGCGGACGGCTCGAAGATGAACTGGTTGCCGGGGATCTCGTCGGTCTCCTCGCTCGGCGTGATCGGGAGGATCGTGAGAAGCGTCGGACGCTGAACGAGCGTCGAGATCCAGTGGCTGTAGACGATGTCCACCCGATCATGCGCGCCGGCGAGGAAATCGTCGGTGATGAGGCGGGCGAGCGGCAATACGTCCGCGAACGCCGGCCGGTCGCCGAACGTCGCGAAGTGCGCTGTGAGAGGGACGCCGGTCCTGCGCATCGCGTCGCGGCCCTTGCGGCCCACGGTGACGACCGCGACGTCGCCGGGATGCTCGACGATGTCGCGAGCCACGAACCGGACGATATTCGTGTTGAGCGGGCCCGAAAGCGGACGGTCCGTGGTGATGAGGACGATCAGGCGCTTGTTGCCTTCGCGTTCGGACAGCAGCGGATGATCCTCGCCACTCAACACCGACGCGAGGTCGGCGAGGACCTCGTCGAGCTTTTCGCTGTACGGGCGGGACGCCAACGTCGCGTCCTGGGCACGCTTCGAGCTTCGAGGCGGCGACGAACTGCATCGCCCGGGTGATCTGCTTGATGTTCTTGACCGACCCGATGCGCCTCCGGATATCGCGCTGACTAGCCATCGCGATGCGGTCCTCGGCGCACGATCCTCGCTGCTGTCATCGGCCTAGGAGCCGCCGACCGGGCCGGCCGCGTTGCTCGCGCCGGTGGGGCCTGCCGTCGGGCCCGCCGTGGCGTCGGGCGCGGGCGATGCCGAGATCGACGCTGGCGCCGGAGCGCTGGGCGGTCGCTGGGCCGGCCGCGCCGTCTCGATGCCGAACGATTCGCGGAAGGCATCGACCGCTTCGTCCAGAGCCGCCGCCAGTTCGTCCGGGAGCGCCTTCTTGTCCGCCAGCTCGTTGAGGATGTCCGGTCGTTCGGTCTCGAGGAAGCGATAGAACTGGCTCTCGAACTCGCGGACGCGCGGCGTCGGGACGTCGTCGAGCTTGCCGGTCGTCGCGACGTACAGGATCGCCACCTGCTTCTCGACGCCGAGCGGCTGGTACTGGGGCTGCTTGGTGATCTCCGACAGCTTCTCGCCGCGGGTCAGCTGGTCGCGCGTCGCCTTGTCGAGGTCGGACGCGAACTGCGCGAATGCCGCCAGGGACCGGTACTGCGCGAGGTCCAGCTTGAGCGGCGCAGCGACCTTCTTCATGGCCTTGGTCTGGGCAGCCGAGCCCACGCGCGACACCGAGATGCCGATGTTCAGGGCGGGCCGCTGGCCGGCATTGAAGAGGTCGGTCTCGAGGAAGATCTGGCCGTCGGTGATCGAGATGATGTTGGTCGGGATGTACGCGGAGACGTCGCCCGCCTGCGTCTCGACGATCGGCAGCGCGGTCAGCGAGCCACCGCCATTCTCGTCATTGAGGCGTGCCGCGCGCTCCAGGAGCCGGCTGTGGAGATAGAAGACATCGCCGGGGTACGCCTCGCGTCCTGGCGGGCGTCGGAGCAGCAGGGCCATCTCGCGGTACGCCCAGGCGTGCTTCGACAGGTCGTCGTAGACGCACAGCGCGTCCTTCACGAGGCCCTGGCCCGGCACCTCGACGCCGTTCTCCATGACCTCTTCGCCCATCGCCACGCCCGAATACGGAGCGAGGTACTGGAGTGGAGCCGGGTCCTCGGCGCCTGCCACGACGACGATCGTGTATTCCATCGCGCCGTACTGCTCGAGGATCGCGACCGTGTTGGCGACCGTCGAGAGCTTCTGCCCGATCGCCACGTAGATGCAGACGAGGCCCTTGCCCTTCTGGTTGATGATCGCGTCGAGGCAGATGGCCGTCTTGCCGGTCTGGCGGTCGCCGATGATGAGCTCGCGCTGTCCGCGGCCGATCGGGATCAGCGCATCGATGGCCTTGACGCCCGTCTGGACCGGCGTATCGACCGACTTGCGGACGATGACGCCCGGGGCGATGCGCTCGACCGGGCGGCGTCGAGGTCGCGGTGATCGGGCCCTTGTCGTCGAGCGGGCGACCGAGCGGATCCACGACGCGGCCGAGCAGCGCGGCGCCGACCGGCACCTCCACGACGCGGCCCGTGGTCTTGACCGTGTCCCCTTCCTTGACGCCCGTGGCGTTGCCGAGGATCACGGCGCCGACCGTCTCCTCCTCGAGGTTGAGGGCCATGCCCATCAGGCCGCCGGGGAACTCGAGCAGCTCGGACGACAGCGCGCCCGACAGCCCGTAGATCTGGGCGATGCCATCGCCGACCTCGACGACGGTCCCGACACTGCGGGTCTCGACGCCGGCGTCGAACGAATCGATCGCCGACTTGATGATGCTGGTGATCTCGTCAGAACGGATGGCCATCGGTCAGATCTCCTAGAGGGCGCCCGAAACGAGCTGATTCCGCAGTCGCTCGAGGCGGCCTCGGACACTGCCGTCGATGAGTTGGTCGCCGACCCGTACGACCAGGCCGCCCAGCAGGCTGGGATCGACCGAGACGTCGAGCTCGACACGACCGCCGGTGAACTGCTCCATGCGGGCCACGACGGCCCGGATCTCCTGATCGGTGAGCGGCGCGGCGCTCGTGACATGAGCGGGGACGATCCCCTGTCGCTGATTATCGAGCCGGCGGAATTCGGCCGCTATCTGCGGCAGCTCCTCGATCCGGCCGCGGCGGACCATCAGGCCGATGAGGTTCAGCACCGGCTGCCCGACGACCCGCCCGAAGATCTTCTGGGCGGCCGTCCAGCGCTCCTCGATGGGCACGGCCGGGTTTCCGAGGGCGCGCGTGACGTTCGGCTCGGCGCAGATGGCAGCGGCCGCATCCAGCTCGCGACGCCACGCAGCGACCGTGTCGTCGCGGAGCGCGACCTCGAAGGCGGCCTCCGCGTAACGTCGGGCGGCGGTAGCACGGCGGGCCATCAGCGAGCCATCAGTTATTCGTTCCGCCGCTCGCGGAGGTGCGCAGGAATTCCTCGACGAGGCGCCGCTGGCGCTCATCGGTCATGGTCTCGCCGACGACGCGCCCGGCAGCCAGCAGGGCAAGGTCGGCGACCTGGGCCCTGACGTCGGCGATGGCACGGGTCTTCTCGGCCTCGATCTCGGACGCGGCGCGGACGCGCATCCGCTCGAGCTCCTCGCGGGTTGCGGCGATGTCCGCGTCGCGCGTCTCCTGGGCGACCCTCTGCGCCCGGGTCAGGATGTCGTTCGCCTCGCGGCGCGCCTCACCGAGGGTCGCGACGCGTTCGGCTTCGGCATTCTCGCGGTCACGACGAGCCTGCTCGGCGTCCTGGAGGCCCCGCTCGATCCGCGACTTGCGGTCGGCGAGCATCGCGGACACCGGCTTGAAGGCGAACGTCCAGACGATCGCAAAGAACAGCAGGAAGTTGATCGCGGCGACGATCACCCAGAACAGGTTGATCTGGAATGTCGCCGTTTCCTCGGCCGTGAGCTGGAGGACGTCGCGGCCCGCCCCGGTGGCGACGGCCAGGATCTCCACGGCTACTTGATGAAGATGGCGAGCAGGCCGACCACGATCGCGAGGACGCCGAGCCCTTCGGCGAAGGCGGCGAGGATGATCGCGATGCCACGGATCTGGCCGGCGGCGTCAGGGTTGCGCCCGATCGCCTGCGCGGAGAGTCCGGCCAGGATGCCGATGCCGATGCCGGGGCCGAAGACCCCGAGTGCGGCGAGTCCGGCGCCGATGTGCTCCATATCGAGAGTTCCTCCTCTTGCCCGGACCTTCGATCCGGGATCATTGGGCCTTGGTGTGAGCGCGCTGTCCGGCGCGATCAGTGGGCGGGCTGGAGGCCCGGTGGCTCCGACCCGTGAACGGCTTGAAGTGCCTCCTCGGCGACCTCGCCCTCCTCCTCATGATGGCTCTCGATGGCCAGCACGATGAACATGAGGGTCAGCACGCTGAAGATGAGCGCCTGGATCGCGTTGAGCATCACCTCGAGCGCAACGAGACCGACCGGGATGAACGCGATGGTGAGGGCGGTCATGACGCCGAGCGCCACCTCCCCGCCGTAGATGTTGCCGAAAAGTCGCATCGACAGCGTGACGGGCTTGACGAACTCGAGCATCAGTTCCACGAGGCCGACGAACAGGGCGATGATCCCCGCGCCGATCCCGTGCTTGAACTCATAGAACGGGAAGAACTTGCCGAGATACCCGCTGAAGCCCGAGCTTCCGGAAGCCCTCGACCTCGAAGATGATGAACGCCACGAGGGCGAGACCGATGGTGATGTTGACGTCGCTCGAGGGGGCGCGGAGCTCCTCGATCCTGCCGACCGGCGGGATCAGGCCGACCCAGTTGTTGAACAGGATCAGCAGGAAGAACGCGACGAAGAGCGGGATGTACGGCTTTCCGGCGGCACCCGACAGGCTCAGACCGAAATCGCCGATGAACTCGTAGAACCACTCGAAGAGGTTCTGGGCCCGTCCCGGGATGAGCTTCCGCGGCCTCGCCATCAGGATCGCGCCGGTCAGCACCACGATCATGACGATCCACATCGTGAGGATCGTCGAGCTGATGCTCGGGTGGAACGTGATGAGGTCGTTCGCTCCGGGCGCGCTCTCGGGGGCGAAGTCCCACACGACGTGGGGCGCCGGGAACTCGAGGGTGCCCTCGATGAAGCAGGCCGGGTACGGGCACGCCTGTCCGGGTTCGCCTTCCTTGGGGAACGGCGGGAAGAGGATGAACGCCGCGATGTTCGCGACGATGACCGCGCCGATGATGAGGAACCAACGCTGCGAGAGCCCGCGTTTAGCGGGCGGAGACGGGGCCTCGGGCACGGGCGCGACGTCTTCGGTCGCGGGCTGCTCGCTTGACACGCTCTCTCCACACACAGGAGCGTGGCGTTCTGCCACGCTCGGATCCTTCCGGTCAGGTCTCGGGTCGCTCGGTCAGTCGATCGTCTCCAGGAACCGAGTGACCAATCTGTAGATCATCACGGTCCCTGCCCCCGCGCCGGCGAAGAAGCCGATCATGGCGAATACGGGTACGGTCCCGAGTTGCCCGTCGACCCAATAGCCGAAGAGCACGCCGACCAACGTCGTGACCAGGAGAGAGACCCCGATCTCCGAGAAGAGGGCGACATAGGCCCAACCTCGGCCGGGCTCGATCATGGGCGACCTGACACGGCCGCGGCAGTATAGCAGGAGCCGAACACGCGGACACTCCGGTCGGCCCTGGGGGACCGCTGTCCGTTCACGGAGCGAGAATCGGGATTACGGCGGGGTCGGGTCTGGGGTCGGGTCTGGCGTCGGGTCTGGGGTCGGCGTCGGGGGTCGGGCGGTGGCGTCGGCGGCGGGGTCGGCGTGGCGGTCGGCGCCGGGGTTGGCGTCGCGGTCGGTTTCGGCGTCGGCGTCGCGGTCGGCTTCGCCGTCGGGTGGGCTTCGCCGTTGGCTTTGGCGTCGGCGTTGCGGTCGGCCTTGCCGTCGGTCTCGGGGTTGCGGTCGGCGGCACGCCTTGGCGTGGCCGTGCGGCGAGGTATCGCGATCGGGCGGGGTGTGACGACGTGGCGTCGGAGTCGGCGACGCGGTCGGGACGGGTGTCACTGTCGGCGGTGGCGGTTGGCGTCGCGGTCGGTGACGGGGCTGGCCGTCGGTAGCGCCGTCGTTGCTGGTGACGGCGTCGCTCGGGGTGAGGGCCGAGGGGACGCGGTCAGGGGCGCGTCGGGCGAAGATTCGGACGGGACTGCCGACGACTGCCGCCGCCGAGGGTCCGACCGGTCCTCGACCATTCGGCCAGAAACCGACCACGACGACGACGACGGCCGCAAGGAGCGCGAGCGCGAAGCCGCTGTCACGGACGAGGTGGGCGCGGGCGGCTCCGAAGGGCCGGTCGCGAAGCGACGAGCGGGCCGAGCTGTGGCCGGGGAAGTCGCCACCTTCTGGGTGGACGCGATCGCGGCTGCAGGTTTCAGGGCGCCTGCGCTCCTCGGATGAACCGCTCCATGGGGCGTCGCGGCGATCCCGGCTGCGGCGGTCATCGGGCTTGCCGCCGCGGACATCGCGGGGGTAGCGGTCGGCGCAGCGGCAGTCATCGGGCTTGCGACCCCGGCCATCGCAGGCTGCGCGGAGTCGCGGAGCCCCGGCGCGCATCGCTGGCCGCGCTCGCCGGCACGGCAGCTGGTCCCGCCAGCGCCGCCGCATCTGCAGATTTGACGTCGTCGGCTGCCGGCAAACGCTGTGGCGGCCGCCAGCCCGGCGGCGGCCGCGGCACCGGTCTCGCCGGCCGAGCGATCCGATGCCGGCGGTGCGGGCTTCGGTTCGATATCGGTCGGACGCCCGGTCAGACGCCTGACGAGGTACATCCCGACGGACCCGTCGATCACGTTCCTGGCGCCGGCGAACGGTCCAGCGCGCTCGGCTTCGTCCGTCGGACCGTCGCTGCCGTGTCCGGAGTCGTTCCGAGTCAGGACCGTAACGCTGACCGCGACGACGATCACCACCACGATGGCCGCGACGATGATGGCGATGAATAGCAGGTTCATTGATACCCCGAGCCCGACGCCTCCCCTCGTGCGGCGGTGCGGCGCGATGGTAGCACCGGATCACGGCCGATTCGATAGTCGTTGGCTGACCGCGCCGCCACGCGGTCGCGGGCGAATGATGGAGTGGCGCGCGGCAGTCGCCCGAAAGGCTCGCCGCGACATCGCCGGAGCGGTCGGGACCTAGGTCGCTCCGGGCGCGTCCGGACCCTTCGGCTGAGCGACGCTCGGTCCATCCGCGGCCTTTGGCGGCGCGAAGCTCGGCGCCTCGGAACCCTTCGGGGCCGCGACACCCGGCCGATCGAACCGCGGCTCATACGCCTCGGCCTCGAGCTCGTCCGGCCGGTCGAAATCGCCGCGCGTCGGGCAGGAACAGGACCAGCCCCGAGACCAGGAACACGCCGAGGAACGCGTAGACCTGGTTGACGCCCGACAGGCCCATCGACAGGACCGCGAGCGCCACACAGATCGCATAGATCACGAGCACCGTCTGGCGGTGCGACAGGCCAAGGTCGAGCAGGCGGTGATGGATGTGGGTCCGGTCGGGCGTGAACGGCGACCCGCCCTGTGAAACCCGCCGGACGATGATCCAGAACGTGTCGATGATCGGGACGCCCAGCACGAGCAGGGCCACGGCGACCTTCGCCGTGCCGAGGATCGCGAGCACCGCGAGCGTGAAGCCGACGAACTGGACGCCGCTGGTTCCCGCGAAGATCGAGGCCGGGTGGAAGTTCCAGCGAAGGAACCCGAGCAGGGCCCCCGCAAGGGCGAAGCACAGAACCGCGATCAGCGGCTGGCCGATCTGGGTCGTCAGGCTGATGATTCCAAGCGTCACCGCGGCGATCAAGGCAACGCCCGATGACAGGCCGTCGAGGCCGTCGATCCAGTTGATGCTGTTGATCATCCCGACGATCCAGAAGACCGTGAAACCCGCGGCGATGGGTCCCGACAGCAGGATGATCCCGGGTCCCGAGGGGGTTGGCGACGAAGTCGATGGTGATGCCGAGCGCGACCGCACCGACAGCCAGCGCCACCTGGCCGAGCAGCTGCCAGCGGGCGCGCAGGTCGAACAGGTCGTCGATCGCGCCGAGGATCGCCGCCACGGCGCCACCGAGGAACAGCGCCGCGACCTCGGGCGAGCTGAGGGAGCTCGGGATCGGAACCCATCCGGCGTCGTGGTTGAGGTACATGAACGCGCCGGCCGTGAGCAGGAACGCAGCCGAGACCGCGAGCCCACCGCCACGCGGCACGGCAACGACGTTGACCCGCCGGGGGTTGGGCCGGTCGACGATCTTGTATCGGAGCACGACGGCACGAACGACCGGAGTCAGCACGAGGGCGATCAGCGCCGCGGCGACGAACGCAACGAGGATCGGCCCGACAGCGCTCCCGAGCCCCGGGATGAACGTCATCGCGGCCGCTGACGCGGGATGGAGCGGGCGCGACCCGGGTCGAGGGGGTCACGCCTCGGTCATGCGTCGCGCAATCCCGGGACCGGGAAGCGATCGACGATCTCGCGGACCTCGCCCGCGAGGCGGCCCTGGATCGCCTCGTCGTCGCGCGCCTCGATCGCGGTGATGATGATCCGTGCTACTGCCCGCATCTCGTCGGCGCCGAAGCCGCGCGACGTCGTGGCCGGCGTTCCGATGCGGATGCCCGACGCCGTGTTCGGCGGCAGTGGGTCGAACGGGATGGCGTTCTTGTTGACCGTGATGCCGATCTCGTCGAGGAGGTGCTCGGCCTCCTTGCCGGTGACGCCGAGCGGCGTGACGTCGACGAGCATCATGTGATTGTCCGTGCCGCCCGAGACGACGCGCGCGCCGAGACCGGCGAGCGTCTCGGCCATGACCTGGGCGTTCGCGACCGTCCGTCGCTGGTCCTCGCGGAACGGTTCCTCTGCGGCGAGCTTGAACGCGACCGCCTTGCCGGCGATGACGTGCATCAGCGGACCGCCCTGGATGCCGGGGAAGACGTTCTTGTCGATCGTCGCGGCGAGCGAGCCCTTGACCGCCGGAAAGTCGGCGGCATCGACCTCGGGAGGCAGTTCGAACCGGCTGAAGATCATGCCGCCGCGAGCCCCGCGAAGCGTCTTGTGGGTCGTGGTCGTGACGATGTCGGCGTGCGGGAAGGGCGAGGGGTGGATCCCGGCCGCGACCAGTCCGGCGACATGGGCCATGTCGACGAACAGCAGCGCACCGACCGAATGGGCGATGTCGGCCATCCGCTCGAAGTCCCACAGCCGCGAGTAGGCCGAGGCGCCACCGACGATGAGCTTCGGGCGGACCTCGCGCGCCTGGGCCTCCATCGCGTCGTAGTCGATGCGCTCCGTGTCCTGGCGAACGCCGTACGGCATGCACGTCGTAGAGCCGGCCGCTGAAGTTCAGCTTCATGCCGTGGGTCAGGTGACCGCCGTGGGCGAGGTTCATGCCCATGATCCTGTCGCCCGGCTGGAGGACGCTGAAATACGCCGCCATGTTGGCCTGCGCACCGGCGTGCGGCTGGACGTTGACGTGCTCGGCGCCGGGGTACAGCGCGAGCGCACGCTCCTGCGCGAGCCGCTCGGCGACGTCGACGTACTCGCACCCGCCGTAGTAGCGCTTGCCCGGCAGGCCTTCGGCGTACTTGTTGGTGAACCACGAACCCTGGGCTTCGAGGACGGCAGCCGAGACGTAGTTCTCGCTGGCGATGAGCTCGATCTTGTCGTGCTGCCGGCGTCGCTCGCCGAGCATCGCCTCCCACAGGACCGGATCGACCTCGGCAAGACTCTCGAGCGCGAGGCCCGCCGGGCGCGAGATCGTCATGCTTCGCCTCCGTCCTGCCATTCGCGGGCCGTGTGATCTGTGGCCCCTGGTCGAAGCGGCCGGGTTCGCCGCTGCGACCGTCGATCGCCCTGCCGGTGCGTCCCGGGGGGTATCTTCCCACGAACGAGGTGCCGCGAGCCGGGCGAGGGGATCCGCGACAGCGCGGCTCCGCAGTCGCCACGTGGCGTCCCGGGAGGTGGAGATGACCGTCTTGCCACTCGATCCAGAGGCCGCCGCCGACGATCGACACCCCGTACGTCGTCGTTGACCTCGACCGCGCCGATGCGCGGATCGAGAAGATGGCCTCCGTCATGCGCGAACGGGGCGTCGCCCTGCGGCCGCACACGAAGACGCACAAGAGCGTTGCGTTCGCTCGACGGCAGATCGCCGCAGGAGCGGTCGGGCTCACGGTCGCGACGGTCGGCGAGGCCGAGGTCTTCGCGGACGCGGGGTTCGAGGACCTGTTCATCGCCTACCCGGTGATGGCGATCGGGCCGAGGGCCGAGCGACTCCGGGCGGCTCGCCGGGCGGTGCTCGCTGTCCGTCGGGGCAGATTCGGTCGAGGGGATCCGGGCCCTCGCGGCGGCGTTCTCCTCGATGGAGCCGGGGGCGAGCGGGTCTCGGCCGCGCGTCCTCATCGAGGTCGATGTCGGCGGATCGCGGACGGGCGTCCGCCCGGATCGTGCTGGTGAGCTTGCCCGGGCGGCGGCCGCCGTCGGACTCGACGTCACGGGCGTCTTTACCCACCCGAATCACGGGTACGGGGGTCGTGCGGAACGCGTGGCCGCCGCCGACGATGAGGTGGCCGGGCTCACGGCCGCCGCCGAATCACTGCGTGCGAACGGCGTCGAACCGTTGGTCGTGAGCGCCGGGTCGACGCCGACGGCCGAGCTGTCCGCGCGCGGCGCGGTGACCGAGGAGCGGCCGGGCACCTACATCTTCGGCGATCGGCAGCAGGCGTTCCTCGCCGGGCAGCCGCTCGACGACGGCTGCGTTGCTCGTCGCGGCGACCGTCGTGAGTGCCGGCTCCGGGAACGGCTTCGTCATCGACGCCGGGGCCAAGATCCTCGCCAAGGACGTCGCGCCGTTCCTGGCCGGACATGGGTCGGTCGTCGGCTATCCGGACGCCGTGATCAGCCGCGTGAACGACCACCACGGGATCGTCGACCTGCCGGCGGGCGCCGAGCGACCGGCCATCGGCTCGATCGTGTGGGTCGTGCCGAACCACGTCTGCCCGGTCGTCAACCTCGTCGACGAGCTGGTCATCGCGCAAGGCGGTCGGATCGTCGACCGCTGGCCGGTGGACGCGCGCGGACGCAACGCCTGAGGCCGAACCCGCGGCCGGGCGGCGCGCTGGCGTCAGACTGACTCCACGTCCTCGATCGCGTGCGGACATGCCGGCCGCGTCGAGTGTCTCGACGAGCCGAGCGACTGCGACAGCGCCGACGCGCAGCACCCGCGGCTGACTCCTGTGAGGCGTCCACGACCGTCGATGCCGGGCCTCCGTGCGCCGGACCGCCATCGAGCACGAGGTCGATCGCGTCGCCGAGCAGCGCGACGATCTCGGCGGCATCGCGGGCCTCGGGCTGGCCCGACACGTTCGCCGATGTCGCGGGAAGCGGTCCCGACCGCCTCGGCGAGCGCTCGGGGCGAAGGGTGGTCGGGGACCCGGAGCCCGATCGTGGCGGCGCCGCCGGTAAGGACGTCCGGCAGAACGACGCCCGGCCGTCGCGCGAGCACGAGCGTCACGCCACCCGGCCAGTACGCCTCGGCAAGCAGCCGCGCCGCCGGCGTCACGACGCCGAGGATGGCCGCCTGCGCCGCATCGTTGAGCAAGAGCGCGATCGACTTGTCGGGAGGGCGCTGCTTGATGCGGAAGAGCCGCTCGATGCCGCCCGGCGTGTCGAGGGCGACGCTGATGCCGTAGACGGTGTCGGTAGGAAGCGCGACGACTCCGCCGCCGCGCAGCACGTCGATCGCGGCGGCCCGACCCGCCTCGTCGTCGGCGACGACCCGGGCGGTCACTTCAACGTCGTCCGGGGCTTGGTGGCCGCGATAACCGTTGGATCCGTTGCGTCCGCCGCGCGCGGTTTCGCGGCCACCGGCGATTTCGGCCGCGAACGATCCCGGCGGCTTCGCGCGCGACGACGAGCTCGTGCTTCGTACCTTGGCTGTCACCCCGTCCGTCAGCTGACCGGCATCACCCGACTTTCGGCTGGTACCGTCGGTCGTCCCTGGCTCGGGTGAGACGTTCCGAGACTTGGCGCCGCGGGCCGATCCGCCCGTTGACTTGCCGGCTCGCCCTCGGGCCGCCGCGCGGTGACTCGGTCCGCTGCGTCCGGCCCGCGGCGCTCGTCGCACGGCTGCGGCGCCGCGCGCTCGCTCGGGTCAGGCGCGGCCGCTCCTGCGCCCTGCTCGATCGCCGCCGCAGCCAGCCGCTCCGACGCCGCCCGCGCCTTCGTCGGCGAAGCGAGAACGAGCTCCTTGATCATCCGGGCGACGCCCTCCTCGGTGAGGGACGGAGCGATGTACCGGGCGACAGCGCGGACCTCGGCGGGCGCCGTCGGCATCGCGGCCCCGTGCCCGACCTCGGCGAGCATCTCCAGGTCGTTCCACTGATCGCCGATGGCAAGCGTCGCCCCGAGCGGGACGCTGCAGGCGGCGGGCCAGCCAACGGATCGCCCGGCCTTTCGACACGCCCGGCGCGACGAACTCGAGGAACCGCGGGTGGCTGATGGTGACGTCGGCGACGCCCGCGAACCGCTCGCGGGCGAGCGGCGCGACGTCGGTCGGGAGCGGCGGATCGGCGACAGCGAGCACCTTCGTGATCGGGTGCCGGATCGCCTCGATCAGGTCGGGCACGAGCTCGGCTCGAGCGCCCATGAACGCGCTGTAGTCATCGGCGTGGGGGTCGTCGGCGCGCAGGATGAACCGCTCGAGTCGATTGAGGTGCGGGTCGAGACCCATCGACCGCGTCCACTCGACGATGTCGCGGGCGACGGCGGCCGGCAACGGGGTGTGGAGCAGCAGCCGGCCGATTCGCGGCGAATCCGGGTCCGGCATGTCCCGGATGAGCCCGCCCTGGTAGCCGACGAGCGGTGCATCGAGCCCGAGCTCGCGCGCGAACCGCATCGCGCTCGACACCATCCGGCCGGTCACGAGGCTGACGACGACGCCCCGCGAGCGCGCGGCCTTGACGGCGGCACGCGTGTCGGAGCCGATGAGGAGGTCGTCGCCGACGAGCGTCCCATCGATATCGAGGGCGATCAGGCGGATGGGCAGGATCGGTGCAGGGGTGATGATCCGGGGCATCCGGTGATGATGACCGACCGACGCCCGAGCCCGCCCGCGGAGCCGACCGGCGGTGGCCGGCTAGGCGCGCCGGACCCGAGCCACCCGCGGCAACCCGGCCAGATCGCGCTCGACCGAGCAGGACCAGCCGGGGAGGACGTGCGCTACCTCGGCGACGATGTCGTCTCCCTGGTCCGCGCCGATCTCGAGCAGTGCCTCACCGTCGTCCTCGAGCAGCTCAGGCAGCCGAACCAGGAGCCGGCCGATCGACCGCAGTCCGTCAGGTCCGCCGTCGAGCGCCTCCGCCGGCTCGAACGATGTCGCGACCGGCAGATCCGCCATCGCGTCGTGGCGGACGTACGGCAGGTTCGCGAGAACGAGGTCGAATCGACGCGCCGATTCGGATCGCTCGGCACGGCACGAGATCCGCCACGGCAAACGAGATCCGATCCGCAACGTCGTGGGCGACCGCATTCTCACGGGCAAGGTCGAGGGCCTCGGGCGAGCGATCCGTCGCGAGGATCGTGACCCTCTCAGACGCGCCGAGTTTGCGGAGCTCGACAGCGAGAGCGACCGCGATCGCCCCGCTTCCCGTGCCGACGTCCACGACCCGCAAGGGAGGTCGAGTCGCGGCGCCAACTCGCGAGCCGCGTCATCACCGACTTGCACCGCGAGCTCGACGAGGCGCTCGGTCTCCGGGCGCGGGATCAGGCCCGCCGGTCGACACGGAATGCGAGCCCGTAGAACTCCTTGATGCCCGCGGATGTACGCGACCGGTTCGCCTGTCTCGCGACGCTCGATCGCCGCCCGATACGCAGCCGCGGCGTCCGCTCCGACGGGCGCGTCCGGGTGGGCGAGGATCGACCGTCCGGCCGGCCCCGACGGCGTCTGCGAGCAGCAATTCGGCATCCAGTCGGGCGCTCTCCGAGCCCGACGCCCGCAATCGGGCGGTCCCCTCGGCCAGGAGGATTGCCGTCGCGGTCGATCCGTCCGGCTGCCTCCTGCGTCAGGCCGCGCCGCTCTCGGTCAGCGACCCCAGGCGGTCGGCCTGGTCGGCCATCTGCAAGCGCGTCGATGAGGTCGTCAAGCTCGCCGTCCATGACCGCCGGCAGGTTGTGGAGGCTCTTGCCGATCCGGTGGTCCGTGACTCGGTCCTGCGGGAAGTTGTACGTCCGGACCTTGTCCGACCGGTCGCCGGCGCCGACCATCGACCGTCGGGTCGCCGAATCGGCCTCGCGCTGCTTCTGCAACTCGAGGTCGTAGAGCCGCGACCGGAGCACCGACATCGCCTTGGCCTTGTTCTTGTGCTGGCTCTTCTCGTCCTGGATCTCGACCACCAGTCCCGTCGGCAGGTGCGTGATCCGGACCGCGGAATCGGTGGTGTTGACCGACTGGCCACCAGGGCCGGACGAACGCTTGACGTCGATCCGGAGGTCGCGTTCCTCGTCGATGGCGATCTCGACCTCGTCTGCCTCGGGCAAGACGATGACCGTCACGGTCGAGGTGTGGATCCGTCCCGGACGATTCCGTCGCCGGGATGCGCTGGACCCGGTGGACGCCGCCCTCGAACTTGAGCCGGCTGTAGGCGCCGTCGCCGTGGACCTGGACGATCGCTTCCTTGACGCCGCCGATGCCGGTCTCGTTGAGGCTCAACAGCTCCGGCGTGAAACGATGCCGCTCTGCAGTAGCGGACATACATGCGGTACAGCTCGGCCGCGAACAGCGCTGCCTCCTCGCCGCCGGCGCCCGCCCGGATCTCGAGGATGACGTCGCGGTCGTCGTTGGGATCGCGAGGCAGCAGCAGGACCTTCAGGTCGTCGAGCAGCTCGCGCCTCGTCGGCCTCGAGCCTCGCGACCTCATCGCGCGCCATCGACCGCAGCTCCTCGCCCGCGTCGCCCGCGATTCGCGAAGTTCGCGCGCGCCGGCGAGCTCCGTCCGTGTCGACTCGAGGCGACGGAAGGCGTCGACGACCGGTTCGAGCCGGGCAAGCTCGCGACCGAGCCGGCGCAGCTCGCCAGGGTCCGTCGACGACTTCGGGTCGCGCAAGCTCGGCCCCGAGATCGTCGTACTGTCGAGCGACCTCGGTGAGCTTCTCATCGAGCGCGGTCATGTCCGCGGCGGTGGATCGGCCGGAAGGCTCGGTGTGCTGCGGTGCCGACGATGGCGCGACCGCGGCGGGTTCGATGGGCGGTCCGTCGGGCTCGGCGACTCGCCGCCGACCTTCATCGGGTCGCGCTCGAAGGTCGGTCGAACCGACCGGGGACCGTCTCGCCGTCGGCCTCGAGCGCCTCCTCCATCGAGACGATCGCGACCTCGATCATGTCGTCCGTCGGTCGCTTCGTCGTGATCATCTGGACCAGCAGCCCCGGGTAGAGCAGGACCTTGACGAGCGGATTGCCGCGATGGCGAGCCCCGAACCGAAGGATCTCGTAGCCGATCGCCGCGATGACCGGGATCAGCAGGATCCGGCTGACGATCATGACCACCGGCGTCTGTCGACCGACGAGCGAGAACATCAGGATCGACAGCAGGATCACGACGACGAGGAATTCGGTGCCGCAGCGCTGGTGCGCGGTCGGGTACTTGCGGACCTCGTCGACGGTCAGCGGATCGCCGGCCTCGAGGGCGTGGATCGTCATGTGCTCTGCGCCGTGGTACTGGAACACGCGAGAGATGTCCGGAGCTCTCGAGATGAGCACGAGGTAGCCGAGGAAGATCGCCACCCGGATCAGGCCTTCGGTCAGATGCTGGATCAGGCCGTTCTCGCGATTACCCGTCGTGACCGAGGCGATGAACAGCGGCAGCAGGAAGAAGACGCCGATGCCGGCGATCAGCGTCACGCCGAGCATCAGCGCGACCGAGCCCTTGCCGAGCTCGATCCCCTCCTCCTCGGCCTGGACGTTGGCGCTGCGGATCAGCCAGCGCGTCCCGACGACGAGCGTCTCGTAGAGCACCACGAGCCCACGAACGAGCGGCCACTTCGACCATCGGCGTGCCGTGGAAGCCGGAATCGAGCCGCTCCGTCGCGTAGACGATCCGGCCGTCGGGATGGCGGACCGCCACCGCGATCGCATCGCGACCGCGCATGAGGACGCCTTCGATGAGGGCCTGACCGCCGTAGGTGTATCTGGGCATGGCTCGCAGTCTACCGGGTGTCGTCGATGGGTCCGTGCGGCCCGAATCACGACGGCGAGCCCGAAGGCTCGCCGTCGTCGGTGCAGCGGGGTCGCTGGGGCCGGTCGCTAGGTCCGGACCTGGCGCTCCAGACGCTTCTGGAAGCGCTCGACCTGTCCGGCGGTGTCGATGATGTTCTGGGTGCCGGTGAAGAAGGGGTGGCAGTTGGAGCACACGTCGACGCGAAGCTCCTGGCGGGTCGAACCCACCGTCCACTCGTCTGCCGCAGGAACCGCAGTGAACCTTTGCCTGGTAGTACTTGGGATGGATGTCGGGCTTCACGTGAAACATTCTCCTCCGGCGCCGTCCGTGCTGGGCAATGGCCCAGCCGGTGGTCGTCGGCTGTCTCGGTGTGGCTAGGCGGTTGCCGCGGTCGCTTCGACGGCGTCGACGCGGATGCGCTTCTTCTGACTTGGTTGCGTGCTCGAACTTCACCTTGCCGGTGATCGTCGCGAACACCGTGTAATCGTGTCCGAGCCCGGTGCCGGGACCGGACAGGAACGTCATGCCGCGCTGGCGCACGATGATCGAGCCGGCCGGCACGAGCTGACCGTCGCCGGCCTTGACGCCGAGACGCTGGCCAACGCTGTCGCGGCCGTTCTTGACGCTGCCGCCCGCCTTCTTGTGTGCCATCGGTTCCTACTCGTCCTTCTTCGTGTCGCTGGCGCCATCGGGCGCACGCGTCTCAGGCTCGCTGATGGTGGGCTCCGGCCTGACTCTGCGTCGGCGGCCTGGCTGTCGGTCTCAGCTCGCTCGCATCCGGTGAGGCGGTCGCCTCGGCGTACGCCTCGATGTCCGCACGGCGCGCTCGCTGCGGGCTCGGCGGTCGCGCCTCGGCTCGGCGCAGATCTCGACCCGGCGCTGTCAGTTCGCCTCGGGCTCGCAACGGCTCGGGCTCGTGGTCGCCGCGTCGGTCGTCTCGCCTCTTCGGCCTCCGCGATCACCGGCTCGGATCAGCGCACCAAGACTGCTCGGCCGCCGAGCTAGCGGTTTCCGACTCCGCGGCTGGCGTCGTCGGTCGGCTCGGTCTCCGGCTCGACGCGTCCGCGGCCGCCTTCGACTTCGCGGCCTTCGATCGGCGCGTCGCCTTCGGCTCGTCCGCGGCCTCCGTCGACGTCGGCGGCCTTGCCTCGCGTCGACTTCGTCGGTGTCGCGGTCGCAGGTGCCTCAGCGCCGACAGACAGCTTCGCGGCGAGCTGCGGCGTCACGAGCGGCCTGCTCGGCAGCGGCCTGCTCGACGCGCTCGCGCTCGGTCTTCGCGTCCTCGGCGGCCTTGCTCGCCGTCCTTCGCCGCGCTCTTGCCGTTGAGCGTGATGTCGGCGATCCGGAGGACCGTCAGCTCCTGCCGATGGCCCTTCTTGACGCGGCTTCGTGCCTTCGGGCGGTACTTGAACGAGATCAGCTTCTCGCCGCGCGTCTGGCGAACGACTTCGGCGCTGACCGCGGCGTCGGCGACGAGCGGGCGACCGATGCTCGCCTCGTCCCCGTCGGCGACGAGGAGGATTCGCTCGAGCGCGATCGTCTTGCCCGGCTCGACATCGAGCAGCTCGACTTCGAGTTCCGTGCCGACCTCGACGCGGTACTGCTTCCCGCCGGTCTCGATGACTGCGTACATGGGCCCTCTGGGTTTCGTCGTTTCGGCCGCGCGCGGCGACCGCGTCTTGTGGGACATGGAGGTGCGCTCGGCGAGGCCGAGGCGCAGAACAGGGATTGTACGGCTCAGCCGCGTTCGCGGTCAATCGCGAGGCCGATCGATCGCGTCCGACCGCCCGCGTGCTACTACGACGCTTCGCTCGGCTCGCGCGAGAGACGCGCTCGCGAACGATCGACTTCGGCGACCAGCGGGATTCCGAGCTGCTCTCCGAGCGCCGCGACGACCTCCTCAGGACGACCCGAGCCGAGACTCGGATGGAGTCCGCGTGCGGGCCCGGACGACGACCGGCGGACCCGCATCGGCGACGTGCACAGTCGAGTAGCAACGGTCGAAGGTCGTACGCCACCACGCCGCCGCCCTTCGCACGCTCGCGCGGGAGGGCCGGCGCCCGCATGAGGGCCGCAGCCCGGCCGCGATCGATGTCGCGCTGAGTCCCGCGCCGCGGCCGAGGGCCGATTGCCCGTGGCCCCACTCCGGTTTGACCAGCGACGGCGACCGACTCGACCACTGAAGCGTCCGCCTCGGCGTCGCCAGCTCGATCGGTAGTCGGCTGCCGCGACCATCCCGGAGAGCGACGGCGCGCCGAGCCACACGTCATCGAGCGCCCGCGAGACGCCAGCCGTCCGGCAGGGCCGCCGACCAGTCCCTCGCGCACCCGCCAGACCTCGCAGCGCTCGGTCAGCAGGATCTCGGCGAGCTCCCGCTCGGCGGCCATCCCGACCGGCAATGGCGCCGCGAACGCGATCCGAGCAGGACCCGCGCCCTACTCGCATCAGCGGCAGACCGGACCGATCAAGGGCGACGTCCCACGCATCCATCAGCTCACGCCCGACCAGCGCCGGGGCGTCGGCGGACCTGGCCAGAGCGACCCGCCAGCGCTGACGCGGTATCGGGGTCGGCTCGCTCGGGATCACATCGGGCGTCGCGCCGGGCCGCTTCGCCCTCGGTTTCCGCGGTCGCCGATCGCCCGGTTTCGAGCGCTCGCGGTCGGCGCATCACCCTGGCGCCGGGCGCGGACCTTCGGGCGGCCGGGCGCTCTCGGTTCGGCGATGCACGTCTGCTAGTCTGGCCGACGATGGAGGAGCCCGCCCAGCCGGTCGCGGATGGCCAGGCTGGCTCGACGACCGATCGGGCGGCTGTCGCTCCCGCCACCGCCCTTCGTCAACCCGGCCGCCGGACCGGGCGAGAGCCGGTTCGTGCCGCTCTCGCCGCGCGTCGCCGTGCTGATCGCGGCGGCGGTCATCGTGGGGCTCGTTCTCTGGATGGCGCGCGACAGCATCCGGCCCTTCATCCTCGGCCTGCTGTTCGTGTATCTGCTCGATCCGCCGGTCCGCTGGCTCGTCCGGCGTGGCCTGCGCCGGACGCTCGCGATCCTCGTCGTCTACGTCGTCGGGATCGTTGCGTTCATCGAGTTCCTCGCGCTGACGCTCACTCCGCTCGTCGACGAGCTGCTCCGTTTCGTCGAGCGATTTTCCCGCGCTCACCACTCCAGCTCGAGGACCAGCTCCAGCGGCTTGGAGACTTCTACCAGCGCCTCCAGATCCCGGCCGAGATCCGCGACTGGATCGACAGCATGATCGCGGGGGCCAGCGAGCGGCGGAGCAGGCGGAGGCGTCAGCCTGGCATTCCTGCTGCCCCTCGTCACTGGGGCGAGCAGCCTCCTCGGTGCACTGTTCGCCTACTTCATCCTGCCTGTCTGGGTGGCCTACATCCTCAAGGACAAGACGTCGCTCGTCGCGACATTCGACGACGTCGCTGCCCGAAAGCTGGCGGTTCGATACGTGGGCCGTCATCAAGACCGTCGAGCGCGACTTCGGCCAGTGGGTCCGCGGCCAGCTCATCCTCGGCTTCGTCGTCGGGTTCTTGACGTTCGTCGGGCTGATCGTCCTGAGCCGGACCGTCGACCCGATCTTCGGGCGGTATGCGGTCCTGCTGTCCGTCATCGCCGGACTGCTCGAGCTCGTGCCGATCATCGGGCCGATCATCTCGGCGGTCCCGGCCGTCCTCCTGGCGGCCACGGCGGGCCTCGGCCGCGGTGATCTGGGTGCTCGTGCTGTACTTCGCCGTCCAGCAAATCGAGAACAATCTGCCTCGTCCCGAAGATCCAGGGCGACGCCGTCCAGCTCCATCCCGCAGCGGTCGTCTTCGCGATCATCGTCGGTGGCTCGCTCGCCGGCCTCCTCGGGGCGATCCTTGCCCTCCCGGTCACGGCCGCATTCCGCGACGTCGTCCGGTACCTGTTCCGGCGCCTCAGCCCTGACGAGCCCGCGGCGCTCGCGCTTTCACTCGACCCGCATCGGCATGACGTCCGCCGAGATGCCTGACGCGATCAACCCGTACAAGATCCTCCAGGTCGATCCGGAGGCCGAGGACGAGGTGATCACCGCGGCATATCGGCGGCTGGCTCGGAAGTACCATCCCGACCTTGCGGCGAGCCCGGATGCTCCGGCTCGGATGGCCGCGATCAACGCCGCGTGGGAGTTGATCGGTGACCCCGACAAACGGGTGATTGTACGACCGAATGCGCCGGGCCGGGCAGGCGCGAGCCGCCGCGGACGGTGGATCGGCGGTGCCGGCGGATCGGCCGGTCGGGAGCGGTCCGGTTCCGGAGGCGCGGCGGCGGCTGGTGGAGGCCCGGCGGAGGTGGAGGCGGAGCGCGCGGCGGAGCGGCCGCCGCGCCCGGCGGACCCGGTCGGCATCGTCGAGCGACGCCGGCCGCGGTGTCGGCGCCGACGCAGGCCGTCCGGCACGATCGACTCCCGCCACCGCCAGAGTTCGTGTCGCGCGACTGGACCTCCGGCCGGTCGTCGCACGGTGGCGGCTTCGACGAATCGATGCGCGCGCCGCAAGGCCACGCCGGTCCGCCGCCTGGCAGACCGTCGGGGCGGGTCCTCAACTTCGGTCGCTACTCCGGCTGGTCGCTGGGCGAGATCGCTCGACACGACCTCGAGTACATCGAGTGGCTCGACCGGATGCCGATCGGCCGTCCGTATCGCGACGAGATCGACGGGATCCTCCGCTCGGCCGGGCGCCGGCGGTCGGAAGCGCGGGACGCCGACGATCGGCGGGGGTTGTACCGGCGGCGGTAACCCACGAGAGTTCAGCCCGAGCGCCGAGTGGGCCCCGCGACCGCGAGCGCCTGATCTCCGACGTCGCCGCCGTCCTCGGTCACGGCGCGGTCAACGAGCCGGCCGACGGTCGTGGCCCTGGCCGAGGAGCGTGAGCAGCACGACCGGCAGGCGTGACGGACGAGCCGCGATGGCCAGGCCCGCAGCGAGGCAGCGACTGACGAATAGCTCGATCGCCGGCGAGATCGCCTCGTGATCTCAGGTGATCGGGCGGCGCGGGGCGCCCGATCACCACGCGGCTTTGGTCTGCCGGACGTTGATGCTCTGGAGGATGCCGAGGGCCGCGGCCATGCTCACGAGCGACGCGCCACCGTGGGTCACGAACGGCAACGGGATGCCCGTGATCGGCATGACACCGAGGACCATCCCGACGTTGACGACCAGCTGGAACACGATCATCGATGCGACGCCGGCCGCGAACAACGTCCCGAACGCGTCCCGCGACCGCCAGCCGGCGACGAGCACGCGCCACAGCAGGAGGATGAACAGCACGAATAGCAGGACGCCTCCGATGAAACCCAGCTCCTCGGCAAGCGTCGCGAACACGAAGTCGGTCGCCTGGACGGGAAGGAGATCGCCCTGCGTCTGGGTGCCGTTCGTCAAGCCCTTGCCTGTGAAACCCCCGGAACCGATCGCGATCTGCGCCTGATACAGCTGATAGCCGGCACCCTTGATGTCCGGGCTGGCGTCGAGGAACGACGTCAGCCGTTCCTTCTGGTAGTCGCGGAGCAGGTACGTCCACGCAACCGGGATCATCGCAACGACCGACCGCGGCCATGACCGTCAGCCAGCGGAGGCTCGCTCCCGACATCCACAGCATCCCGGCGAGGATCGCCCCGAAGACCAGCGAGGTGCCCAGGTCGGGCTGCAGCATGACGAGGACGAGCGGCGGACCGACGAGGAGGCACGCGCCGAGGATCGAGGACAGCGAGTCGAGGTGGTTCTCGGCGCGTCGTCGAGGTAGGCCGCGAGGACGATGATCATCAGGACCTTGGCGATCTCGCTGAACTGGAACGTCAGCGGTCCGACCGTCACCCACCGGGCCGATCCGCCAACACCGCTGCCGATCGCGAGCGTGACGACGAGGAGCGCCGAGCTGGACTCCGTAGATCGGCCATGCCAGCGTCTTCAGCCAGCGGTAGTCGAGGGCGCGTGCGAGCAATGAAGACGATCGTCGCGATCGACGGCCCACATCAGCCCGCGGCTGAACGTCGTGCCCGACGCAAGCGCGGCCCCACTCTCGACGCTGTTGGTGTACGCCATGACGAGGCCGACAGCGACGAGCAGTGCCGGCGTACGTCGTCAGCTGCAGATCGAACGAACGCCACGTTGCGCCGACGGGGTTGGCGGCCCAGTCCGCCACGCGCCCTGGTTGTGCTCGGATGACGCCCATCAGTTGCTCTGGTAGAAGTTGCCGCGTTCCAGCAGGTTCGGCAGCCGGTAATCCTTCTTGATGCCGAAGTGGAGCTGCAGGTAGTACTTCACGATCTCGGTCGCGACGTTGCCCTTTGTCCTCGAGTCGTAGGCGAACGCGAGGACGACAAGCTCCGAGTCCGTCTTGTCGAACGAGCCATTACGAGCGTCCTTGGGAACGAACCCGACGAACCAGGAGTGGAACGGGAGCCGACCCTTGCTGTCACGCGTTCCGAATTCCGCCGTCCCGGACTTGCCTGCGACCTTGATCGGCAGGTCGACGAGGTTGTACGTGTGGCGGACGAGCACCATATTTCGCGCGGCATTGCGCATCGTCTTCAGAGCGCTGGCCGGTACGTCCATCGTGTGCAGGACCTTCGGCTCGAACGGACGGACGATCTGACCGTCCGGCCCGACGACATCACGGACGATCTGCGGCTGGTAGAGCGTGCCGCCGTTCGCGAGGGCGGCATAGGCGTTGATGAGCTGGATCGGCGTCACGACGTCATAGCCCTGGCCGATCCCCGCTTGATAGATCTCGCCCGGAAAGACCTGCGGCGCCGAGCGCGTTCTGCTTCCACTGGTTCGACGGGACGATGCCGGGCACCTCACCGGGCAGATCGATGCCTGTCGGCGCACCGAACCCGTACTGGTTCGCCCAGTACGCGAGCCGGTCGACGCCGAGCTGACCGGCCATCTGGAAGAAGAACGTGTCGCTCGAATGACCGAAACCGCAGTAGATGTCGCACGGCCCGAAGCCACGGTGATTCCAGTCGTAGAACCTGGTCTTCCCGAGCGTGAGGAAACGCCTTGGTCTCGACCTTTGTCGTCGGGCGTGATCTTTCCGTCCGCGAGGGCGCCGGTCCCGGCGACGAGCTTGTACGTCGAACCTGGCGGGTAATGGGCCTGGGTCGCGTGGTTCGTCAGCGGCTTGTCGGGGTCGTTCAGGAGACGCTCGTAGTCGGCGTTGCTGATGCCCCGCGCAAACAGGTTGTTGTCATAGGTCGGGAGGCTGACCATGGCCAGCACTTCACCGGTCTGCGGGTTCATGACGATCACGACGCCGCGCTTGAGGCCGACCGCCTTCATCGCCCAGGTCAGCGCCGTCTGCGCCTTCGCCTGCTCGTTGGCATCGATCGTCAGAGTCAGCGAATCGCCGCCTTCTGGGGCCGCGTCCGTTCTGGAGGACCTGCGAGCGGCGACCTGACGCATCCTGCTGCACGGTTTGGGTGCCATACGTGCCGCGGAGCTCTGCCTCGTACTGCGCCTCGACGCCTGACTTGCCGATCGGATCGTCGGGGAGGTAGTCCATGGCTTGAGCCGCGCGCAGCTCTGTCGACGAGATCGGGCCGGTGTAACCGACGATCTGCGACAGCAGCGGCCCCTGCGGATATTGGCGTCGTGCCTCGACAGCCACTTCGACTCCGGGAGATGATCGGAGCTCGCCTCGGAGATGAGTCTCGCGTCGGTTCCTTCACGTCGCCCGCGATGCGGACCAGATCGAACGTCGACCCGGGGTTGCTATCGATCGTGGCGTTGATGTCCGCCGTCGACACGTCGAGGAGAGACGAGAGCCGAGCAACGACGTCGGGACGTCGCTCGGTTGGAAGGTCCGCCGGGCGCAGCTTGACGGCGAACGTCGCGACATTCGCGACGAGAGGGACGCCATTGCGGTCGTAGATGAGTCCTCGCGTCGACGGGATGGATTCGAGGACCGTCCGGTTGCGGGTTGAAAGCGCCGACGAAGCGGCCGTTGTCGACTACCTGGAGGTAGAACAGACGCGCCGTGAGCCCGCTCGCGCAGAGGATGACGACGAGGGCAAAGACGAGAAAGCGCGAGAGGCTTCGTACGGCGTTCTGGACGACCGTCGAGGTACGTGGTCACCAGTCGGCCGCTCCGGCTCGACGCGTCGGTCGTGGATCGAGACCGCGAGAGGACCGATCAACGCCGCAAGCACGACGTCATAGACCGCGCTCGGGCCTGATCGAGCGAGATCGGGTCGTCGACCGGGATGGGAGCCGCGAGCGCGTTCAGGGCGACGAACAGGATCATCGAGTAGCCGACACTGAGCAGCGCGGTAGCGATGACGGGAACGATCGGGCGGACCCGGATCGAAGATGCGACCGAGGACGTCCGTCGCGCCGACGCACAGGAGCAGTGCGAAGGCAGTCGACCCGAGTGGTCGTTGTGCGAGGACATCAAGCGCCAAGCCGCCGACGAATGCCCACACGAGCCCGACCTCGAGTCCCATCGCGACCGTGACGACGATTCCGAAGACGAGGACGAGGTGAGGCTGCGCTCCTCCGACCCTGAGGTACGGTCCGACGGTGAGTTCGACTAAGCGCCGTGACCGTCGCACCGACCGCGGCGAATAGCAGGCGTCATCGGTCGGGTCGATCCTTGGCGAATTGCCCCAGATCGTGCGTCCGCCCGCACGGTCCCCTCATGTGGTGGTCGAACCGCGGCGACCTGGTCGCGAAGTATCCCACGGACGGGGGTATCCGGCAAAGCGGCTCGCGCCGATGGCCGGGCATAGCACCAGGCCCGGCTCGCGTCGGTTGGCCCGATCGCTCAGTCGCGGTCGAGACAGAACGCCGAGCTGGGCGACGATTGACGACGCGCGTTGACGACGGACTGTTTCACGTGAAACGGAGACCCGACGCCGAGTTCGGTCGGGCAACTGCGATCAGAGTCCGCCTCGAGTCGATAACGCCAGGGACGCCAACTCCGAGTGATCGATGGGCCCGACGGACGTGAACGTTTCACGTGAAACACCGGGCTAAGTCGCGCAGCCTCGTCCGAGCGCGGTGCCGCAAGGCTCCATGAATGGCCCTGTCCGCGGCGTGCCGGTTGCGGTGCCGGCTGACAGCTGCAAATACGCGCCAGATAAGCGGCGTCGAGCATCATCCTCGACGCAGTACCCGCCGGAGTGAAAGGGTCAGAAAATGGTAGAATTCAAGACCGTGAGATTGTTCCGAGCGGGATACTGAGTGGGCCAGACGATCGCCTGCGCTAATCAGAAAGGCGGCGTCGGCAAGACCACGACGGTGGTAAATCTCGGAAGCTATCTTGCCTTGGCAGGCGAGCGTGTCCTCGTCGTCGACCTTGACCCGCAGGGCAACGCGACGAGCGGGTTGGGGCTCGATCGGAGCGCGATCGAAGGATCCGTCTATGACGCGGTCATCGACGGAGCCCATCTATCTGGCCTCACCGTGCCGGGGCCGGTGCCGGGGCTCCACGTGGTTCCGTCGGCGATCGCGCTCGCTGGAGCCGAAGTCGAGCTGGCGCCCCTGGAAGGCCGCGAACGTCGCCTCGGCGCGACTGCTCGCCGAAACTGCCGATCGAATATGACTACGTTTTCGTCGACTGCCCGCCGTCACTCGGGCTGCTGACCGTCAACGCACTCACTGCCGCGGATTCTGTCCTCATCCCGCTCCAATGTGAGTACTACGCCCTGGAAGGACTGACCCAACTGCTCGCGACTATCGATCTCATCCGAGACCACCTGAACCCGCGAACTCGCCATCAAGGGCGTCGTACTGACGATGTACGACGGCCGAACGAACCTTTCGGCCGACGTCGCGGCCGAGGTGCGCCGACATCTCGGCGATCGCGTCTTCGAAACGGTCATCCCGCGAAATGTTCGACTGTCTGAGGCGCCGAGTCACGGGCTGACGATCTCGGAGTACGCCCCGGAATCGACCGGAGCGATCGCGTACGCGTCGCTTGCAGCCGAATTGCGGCGCCGCGACGGCCGGGTCGACGCGCCGACTGCGCATGGCGACGGGGTTGGCGACACTGACGAGGGTGACGGCGCTGGAGTCGGCGTTGCGGACGCTCACGACGCAACCGGCCGCCCTGACGCCTTGCGTGAGCCGCCGGGCAGCTGGGGACCTGGTTACGGCCATGTCGACGAGGACCACTCCGCGCGCGAGCACGGCGACGGCCCGCCCGACGCCGACGGCACGCGGGAGCACCGTGCCGGCGAGCTCGGCCCGGACGACGCCGCGCCGGAGCCCAACGTCCGCGAGGTTCACTCGAACGAGGCGCCCGAACCTCGTGCCGCCATGCATGACGCGGACGATGCGAGCGAACGACACGACCGCTCAGTTGACTTGACCGAACACGGCGATCCGACGCCGCCGCTCGACGACGAGGCGGCGATCGACGTGTACGAACCGGTGGTCGACCTCGTGACGGCCCGCCCGGAGCGGCAGCAGGGCCTCGGTCGGGGTCTGGCTGCGTTGATCCCACAACGCAACGGCGGCCAGGCGGGCAGCGTCGAGATCCCGATCGATCGAGTCCAACCCAATCCGTTCCAGCCGCGAAAGCGGTTCGATCCGGACAGCCTCGCGACTCTCGCCGAAAGCATCCTCGCGCACGGCGTCATCCAGCCGATCCTCGTGACCGAGACGATCGACGGCTACCAGCTTGTCGCCGGTGAGCGCCGCCTTCGGGCGGCTGAGGCGGCCGGCCTCGAGCGCATCCCGGCCGTTGTCCGACAGCTGGCCGGCCGCGAGCAGCTCGAATTCGCGCTGGTCGAGAACCTTCAGCGCGACGACCTCGATCCGATCGAGACGGCAGACGCCTACCGCCAGCTCATCGAGGAATTCGGTTTCACCCAGGACGATCTCGCGACCCGCGTCGGTCGGGCGCGTTCGACCGTCACGAACACACTTCGACTGCTCGACCTCGCGCCCGCGACGCAGTCCGCCATCGCAGAAGGACGCCTGAGCGAGGGCCATGGACGGGCCCTTGGCGGGCTGCCGGCGGAGCTGCAGGACCGTGTCCTGGACTCGGTCATCGGCCAGGAACTGTCCGTCCGGCAGACCGAGGAACTCGTTCGGCGGTTGCGTGAACCGAAGCCGGCGGCGACCTCCGTCAAGGAGCCGCGAGTCGATCCGGACCTCGAGCGTGTCGAAGAGGACCTCCGGCGCGCCCTTGGAACGAAGGTCAGCCTCGCCAGATCGCGTCGAGGCGGCCGGATCGTGATCGAGTACTACAGCGAAGAGGAACTCGGGCGTCTCTACGATCGCCTGACCGGAGGGACTGCGTGACCGAAGAAGCCACCACGGAGCCGACACCGCGCACCAACGGGTCCCGCGCCAAGCGGCCAAAGCCCGGCTCGGACTACACGGCCGCCAGCATCCAGGTCCTCGAAGGACTCGAAGCGGTTCGTCGTCGCCCTGGCATGTACATCGGTTCGACGGATGTTCGCGGCCTCCATCACCTCGTTTGGGAGGTCGTGGACAACTCCATCGACGAGGCGATGGCCGGCCAAGCGACAACGATCTTCGTGACCGTTCGGAGCGACGGCGTCGTGAGTGTCCAGGACGACGGTCGTGGCGTTCCCGTCGGCAAGCACTCGACCGGCAAGGATGCCCTCGAGGTGGTCCACACGGTCCTGCACGCCGGCGGCAAGTTCGGTGGCGGCGGCTACAAGGTGTCGGGTGGCCTGCACGGCGTCGGCGTGAGCGTCGTCAACGCGCTCTCCTCGTGGATGCGCGTCGAGTCGGCGCGGGACGGGTACGTCTGGGCGCAGGAGTACGTGCGCGGCAAGCCGCACCGGCCCCGTGCAGAAGATCGGTCCTCAGGGCTCACGGCGTGGCACCACCACCGCCTTCCTGGCTGACTCTGAAGTGTTCGAAACCACCGATTACTCCTTTGACATCATCACCGAGCGCCTCCGAGAGTCGGCCTATCTGACGAAGGGCATCTGGATCACGCTGGTCGATGAGCGGAACGATCGCGAGCGGTCCTTCTACTTCGAAGGTGGGCTCCAGTCGTTCGTCCGCCACATGAACCGGAACAAGGAGGCTCTTCACTCGAAGCCGATCTACGTCGAGCGCCGCGAGGGAGGCACCGCCGTCGAGGTCGCACTCCAGTACAACGACTCCTATACGGAGAACGTCCTGGCGTTCGCGAACAACATCAACACCGTCGATGGCGGTACGCACGTCACCGGTTTCCGGGCTGCGCTGACCAGTTCGCTCAACGACTGGGCGCGCCGCGCCGGTGTGCTCAAGGAGTCCGACGGAAACCTGTCCGGCGACGACGTCCGCGAAGGCCTGACGGCGGTCATCAGCGTCAAGCTGACGGACCCACAGTTCGAGGGCCAGACGAAGGCCAAGCTCGGCAACGCCGAGGTCAAGGGCCAGGTCCAGACGGCCCTCAGCGAGAGCCTGGGCCAATATCTCGACGAGAACCCGGCCGACGGGCGGCGGATCATCGAGAAGTGCCTAACGGCGGCCCGCGCCCGCGAGGCTGCCCGGAAGGCGCGCGACCTGGTGCTGCGAAAGGGCGCCCTCGAAGGGATGTCGCTCCCGGCAAGCTCGCCGACTGCCAGGAGCGCGACCCGTCCCGAAGCGAGATCTACCTCGTCGAGGGTGATTCGGCCGGTGGCTCGGCGAAGGCAGGGCGTGACCGTCGCTTCCAGGCGATCCTCCCGATGTTCGGGAAGATGCTCAATGTCGAGAAGGCCCGCCTCGACAAGGTCCTCTCGAGCGAGAAGATCCGGCCGCTCATCATCGCCCTCGGCGGCGGCATCGGCGACGGCTTCGACATCGGGAAGATCCGCTACCACCGGATCATCCTGATGAGTGACGCCGACGTCGACGGCGCCCACATCCGAACCCTGCTGCTGACGTTCTTCTATCGCCACATGCCGGCCGTGATCGACGCGGGCTACCTGTACATCGCGCAGCCGCCGCTGTATCGGATCAGCACCGGCAAGGTCACCAAATACGCGCAGACCGAGAAGGAGCGCGATCAGATCATCAAGGACTTCAACGTCAAGAACCTGTCGGTGCAGCGGTTCAAGGGGCTCGGCGAGATGAACGCCGACCAGCTGTGGGAAACGACGATGAACCCCGACACGCGAACACTGCTGCGGGTCGATGGCGAGAATGCCGCCGCCGCGGACGAGATCTTCACCACGCTCATGGGCGAGAAGGTCGGACCGCGCAAGGACTTCATCAAGACCGAGGCGCGGAAGGTCCAGAACCTTGACGTCTGAGCCGTGCTGGCCGCCGAGTCCGTGCTTGCCGCCGCTCCGCGGGTGACGTTCGAGTTCGAGCCGCACAACTGCTTTGCCTGCGGGACCCTCAACGCGCACGGCCTCCAGCTATCGCTGCACCTCGAAGAGGCGCGGTCGTGGGCCGAGCTGACGCTCGATCGCCGGTTCGAGGGTTGGCAGGAGATCGCCCACGGCGGGATCGTCTGCACGATCCTCGACGAAGTGATGGCCTGGGCGTTGGTCGCCGAAGACAACTGGGGTGTCACGGCCCGGATGCAGGTCCAGTTTCGAAAACCGGTGCCGATCGGCAGGCCGGTCCGGGCCGATGGCTGGATCACACGTTCGCGCCGGAGGGTGGTCGACACTGAGGCGAGGCTTGTCGACGTGGGCTCCGGGGCCGAACTCGCGACGGCGACGGCCACATACGTCGCCGCCGACGAGGGCCAGAAGCGCGAACTGCGGGAGCGCTACGGCGTGCGCAGCGCCGAGCGACCCGGAATGCCCGAACCGGTGGACGCACGATGAGAAGCGTCGGAGCGATGTCGGACGCGACCACGCTGGGGCCGACGCACGGGAGCGCGCCTCGGGCTGAGGCCTCGACGACAGAGGTCGCTCGAGCGGGCGCGCCTGGGCCTGGGGCGGGGGCGACTGGGGTCACGACCACGACCGGGCAGCGCACAAGCGAGGTGACCGCGCGAGCCGTCGCGTTCGTGGCAGAACACCGTCCCATCGCTGAAGCCCTCGGCGCCGAACTCGCGGACAGCATCCAGGATCCCGACGCATTCGCGCGCACCTTGACCGCCGGTCTCCACGGTCTCGCCGACCCCGAGTATCTCGAGGGCCAGCAGCGGATAGCGCCCGGCATCGGGGCGGTGTACGGCGTGCGATGGCCACTGATGGCGGCGGTTTCCCGCGGCTTCCGGAACGCCACGAAGCACGACCGACCTGCGAGCCTGCTCTATCTCGCGGACAGGCTGTTCCACGAGGATCATCTCGAACCGAGGTGGTTTGCCTTCGATCTTCTCGAGCGCACGCTCGCGACCGAGACGGAACGGACATGGCAGCTGCTCCGCCGTGCTGCACGAGAGGCGGGCGACTGGATCACCGTCGATTCCCTCGCCCATCCCTACGGCAAGGGCATCGCAGCGGAACCCTATCGATGGGCGGAGCTCGAGCAACTCGTCTTCTCGCCGAATCGGTGGGAGCGCCGCCTCGTCGGCTCGACGATCGCGACCCTGCCCCACATCGATCAACGCCGCGGCCGTACACCGGACGTCGCGAGCAGGGGCCTCGAACTCCTCGGCCAGCTCATGGGCGACGCGGAGCCGGACGTGCAGAAGGCACTCGCGTGGGCCTACCGCACGCTCACGGCCGTCGATCGAGAGGCGACGACCGCCGCCCTACGAGCGGAGACCGACATCGCTGCGAAGACCGCCGATGGCCATCGAGCCTGGGTCATCCGCGACACCCTCCCCAAGCTCGACCCCGCCGACGCCGAGCACATCCGCCACGCGCTCGCCGGGATCCGCAAGCGGGCCGGCGCACCGCCAACCTCGACAGCCGCCGCGACTGCGGCGCGCTTCGGGGGCCTGCCAGACCCGGCCAACTACCCCGAACCGCCGCTCGCCTGACCGATCCCCGGAGGACTGACCGACCGTGACCGAGAACCTGGGCGAATACCAAGCCATCCGCATCGAAGACGAGATGCGGACGAGCTACCTCGATTACGCGATGAGCGTCATCGTTTCGCGCGCCCTGCCCGACGTCCGCGACGGCTTCAAGCCCGTCCATCGACGGATCCTGTACGCGATGGGCGAGATGGGCCTGTCGGCGACCAGCTCGTATCGCAAGTGCGCGGCGATCGTCGGCGAGGTGATGGGCAAGTACCACCCGCACGGTGACCAGGCCCTGTACGACGCGCTCGTCCGTCTCGCCCAGGACTTCTCGATGCGCTATCCGCTCGTCGATGGCCAGGGCAACTTCGGTTCGGTCGATGGCGACAGTGCAGCCGCGATGCGCTACACGGAGGCGCGTCTCACTGCGATCGCCGGCGAGATGCTCGCCGACATCGACAAGGAGACCGTCGACTTCGTCGACAACTACGACGGCACCCAGAAGCAGCCGTCGGTGCTGCCGGCCAAGCTCCCGAACCTGCTCGTCAACGGCAGTTCCGGCATCGCCGTCGGGATGGCCACCAACATCCCGCCTCACCACCTCGGCGAGATCGTCGACGCGACGATCGCCTTCATCGACGATCCCGGACCTCACCTCGGACGACCTCTGCAAGTACGTCCAGGGCCCGGACTTCCCGACCGGGGGGACGATCTTCCGCTTCGAGAAGCAGCGCAACGCGCTGACCGGGCGAATGGGAGACCGTCGACGCGATCCGGCAGATGTACGCCCACGGCCGCGGCCGTGTCGTGATGCGGGCCCAGGTCGCGTTCGAGGAGGTCCGCGGCGACCGGACGGCGATCATCGTCACCGAGCTGCCGTACCAGGTGAACAAGGCGTCGCTCCTCGAGAAGATCGCCGACCTGGTCAAGGACAAGCGGATCGACGGCATCGCCGACCTGCGCGACGAGTCCGACCGCGACGGGATGCGGATCTACATCGAGATCAAGCGCGACGCCAACCCGCACAAGGTGCTGAACAACCTCTTCAAGCACACGCCGATGCAGCTCGCGTTCAACATGAACATGCTCGCCCTGGTCGACGGCCAGCCCCAGACGCTGCCGCTTCGCAGCGTCCTGGGCCACTACCTCGAGCATCGGCGCGAGATCATCCGGCGCCGGACGGAGTTCGATCTCGGCAAGGCCCGGGCACGGGCCCACATCCTCGAAGGCCTCAAGATCGCGCTCGACAACCTCGACGCCGTCATCAAGACCATCAGGGAGTCGGCCGAGGTCGAGGACGCGCGCAACAACCTGATGTCCGGGTTCGACCTGTCCGAGCTCCAGGCGCAGGCGATCCTCGACATGCGCCTGGCGCGCCTCGCGGCCCTCGAACGCCAGAAGATCGAGGACGAGTACCTCGCGATCATCCAGCTCATCGCCGAGCTCGAGGACATCCTCGCCAACCCGGCCCGGGTCCTCCAGATCATCAAGGACGAACTCACCGAGCTGAAGCGGAAGTACGCCGGCGAGCGCCGAACCCGAGTGGCCGACGACTCCAGCCGCGAGATGACCGACGAGGACCTCATCGCCGACGAGGACGTCGTCATCACGATCTCGGGCCGCGGCTACATCAAGCGCCAGCCGGTCGCGACCTACCGCCGCCAGCATCGCGGCGGGAAGGGGATCATCGGGCACGTCACGCGCGAAGAGGATGCTGTCGAGCACCTGCTCGTCGCGAACACCCACCACTGGGCGCTGTTCTTCACGAACCGCGGCCGTGTGTTCTCGGCGAAGGTCCACGCGATCCCGGACGCCAGCCGTCAGGCCAAGGGCATCCCGATCATCAACCTCCCGGGCGTCCAGGTCGACTCGGGCGAGGTCCCGATGGCGACCATCACGCTGCCCGACTTCACCGCCGGTTCGCACCTCGTGCTCGCGACTCGCAACGGCGTCATCAAGAAGACGCCGCTCGAGCAGTTCGACAAGGTCCGTTCGTCCGGCATCCGCGCGATCACCCTCAACGATGACGATGAGCTCGCCTGGGTCGACGTCTCGACCGGCAAGGACGACATCATCATCGCCACTGCCCAGGGAAAGCTGGCACGCTTCTCCGAATCGGAGGTCCGGGCGATGGGTCGCGACGCCGCCGGCGTCATCGGCATCCGCCTCGCCAGGAAGGGCGATTCGGTCGTCGGGATGAGCGTGGTCCAGCCGGAATCGGACCTGCTCGTACTGACCGAGACGGGCTACGGCAAGCGCGTGTCGCTCTCAGAGTTCCGCCGCAAGCACCGCGGTGGCCAGGGCGTCGGGCTCATCGCCATCGAGGGCCGCAAGACCGGCGACGTTGCGGCCGTCCAGCAGGTCACCGAGGCCGACGAGGAGCTGCTCCTCATCAGCGCCGGCGGGCAGGTGATCCGAACCGAGACGAATTCGATCAATCGCTACTCCTCGGGCGCACGGGGAGTGATCGTCATGCGCCTCGCCGAGGGCGACCGGGTCGTCGCGATCGCCGCCTTCCGGGCCGGACTTGCGGAGCAGGACGGCATGGGCGACGATGACGCCCCCGGAGCGGGCAACGGCGAACCGACCACCCCGGGCGGTGGCGGACAAGCGTGACCTTGCTCTTCGGGGGTCGGGAGGCGCCGGGCTTGTACGCGGACCAGTTCGAGATCTACCACGGCAACTCGAACCCGGGCCTCGCCCGGAAGATCTGCCGCTACCTCGGCACGGAGCCGGGCAAGGCGGAGGTGTTCCAGTTCGCCAACGAGAACATCTTCGTCAAGATCCTCGAGAACGTCCGCGAGAAGGACGTCTTCCTCATCCAGCCGACCTGCCACCCGGTCAACCAGTCGATCATGGAGCTGCTGATCATGATCGACGCGTTCAAGCGGGCGAGTGCCGGCCGCATCACCGCCGTCATCCCGTACTACGCCTACGGGCGGTCCGACAAGAAGGACCAGCCGCGGGTGCCGATCACGGCCCGCCTCGTGGCCGACATGATCACCGTCGCCGGGGCCGACCGGGTCCTCACGATGGACCTCCACCAGGGCCAGATCCAGGGGTTCTTCAACATCCCGGTCGACGAGCTGACGGCCGTCCACATGCTCTCGAACTATTTCCGCCACAAGCACATCGAGGACCCGGTCGTCGTGACGGACCTCGGCTTCGCCAAGCGTGCGCGGGCCTTTGCCGAGCTCCTCGACGCGCCACTGGCCATCATCGAGAAGCGGCGCGTCGGCAACCTCGACAGGGCTGAGCTGATGAACGTCATCGGCAACGTCAAGGGCAAGCGGGCGATCATCGTGGACGACGAGATCGACACGGCGGGCACGATCGTCGAGATCACGAGGGCCCTCGAGCGTGAAGGCGTGACCGAGATCTACGCGTGTGCCACGCACGGGATCCTGAGCGACCCGGCGGTGGACCGCATCGCCGCATCGAACCTGCACGAGGTCGTCCTGACCGATTCGATCCCCCTCCCCGAGCGAAAGCGTCTCCAGCGGATCACGACGCTGTCGGTCGCGCCGCTGATCGGCGAGGCCATCAAGCGGATCCACCGCGGCGAGTCGGTCGGTGCGCTCTTCTCGTCAGAGGTGTCGCTCACCCAGGAGATGCTCCTCTGGGAGGACGGCAACGAAAGCACCATCGATACCCGTGGCGCGTACGAGACCGGCGTGGAGCCGAACACCATGCCCGAACCCGCCCGAGCAGGCGACCGATGAGCCTCCGACTCCACCGGCCGGACCGCGAGGGCGGCCTCGAGCCACGGTCCGTCGTCGACCAGAACTGGCGGAAGCAGCTCCGCTCGCCGCGTTGGGGGACCGCCCTCGAGGGTGAGCGCCTTCCGGATCTGAAGAACCCCGAGATGAACCCGACGTCGCGGGCCCGCTCGGCGTTGTTCTGGCTGGTACTCGGTGCCCTGACGTTCGTGATCCTCGTGGGCGGGTACGGAATCGGGTTCTGGCGGTAGGGCCGCCCTGACGGGCCCGCGTACGACCTCGCCTATACTCGACCGGCTATGCGATTCCTTTCCAGGTTCGTGGACTCGAACGACCGCGAGATCCGACGCCTGCAACCCTTGGTCGATGCTACGAACGCCCTCGAGGCCGACTACGAGGCGATGTCCCAGGACGAGATCCGCGATGCGTTCGCGGAGCTTCGCGAGGACGTCCACGAGGCGGCCGTCCCCGATGAACCTTCCGACGACGAACTGAAGCACCCGGACCTCGAGCGCCGCCGCGAGCTGAAGAAGGCCCGCCATCAGCGGGAGAACGAGCGGATCCAGAAGGCCCTCGATACCGTGCTCCCCGAGGCCTTCGCGATGACCCGCGAGGCGTTCAAGCGGACGCTCGGGATGCGCCCGTTCGACGTCCAGCTCATGGGGGCCGCGGTCCTCCACCAGGGCAAGATCGCCGAGATGAAGACCGGCGAGGGCAAGACCCTCGTCGCCCCGATGGCCGCGATCCTCAACTCGCTCTCGGGGCATGGCGTCCACGTCGTGACCGTGAACGACTACCTCGCCCGGCGCGACCCGCAGTGGATGGGTCCCGTCTTCGACTTCCTGGGCGTGAGCGTCGGCATGATCACCCACGACGCCTCGTTCCTGTTCGAGCCCGGCTACCCGACCAACGACGAGCGGCTGCTCAACCTTCGCCCCGTCACCCGCGCCGAGGCGTATGCCGCCGACGTCACGTACGGCACGAACAACGAGTTCGGGTTCGACTACCTGCGCGACAACATGGTCCTCGAGCTCGACCAGCGGGTGCAGCGCGAGCGCAGCTTCGCGATCGTGGACGAGGTCGACAACATCCTCATCGACGAGGCCCGGACGCCGCTCATCATCAGCGGCCAGGCCGAGGAATCCGCCGACCTCTACTTCACGTTCGCGCGGCTCGTGCCACGGCTCAAGGGCCGTCCCGAGGGCGACGAGGAGGGCGGCGACTACTTCGTCGACCTCAAGGACAAGGCCGTCTCGCCGACCGAGGAAGGCGTCGAGAAGATGGAGGGCTGGCTCGGCATCGAGAACATGTACGACGCCGATCCGCGCCTCGCCCGCCACTTCGAGCAGGCGCTGCGTGCCCACGCGCTGTACAAGCGCGACCGCGACTACATCGTCAAGGACGGCGAGATCATCATCGTCGACGAGTTCACGGGCCGCCAGATGCCCGGTCGTCGCTGGAGCGAGGGTCTGCACCAGGCCGTCGAGGCAAAGGAAGGACTCCGCGTCCAGCGCGAGAGCGTCACCCTCGCCACGATCACGTTCCAGAACTACTTCCGTCTCTACGACAAGCTGTCGGGCATGACCGGCACCGCGATGACCGAGGCCGAGGAGCTCCACAAGATCTACAAGCTCGAGGTCGTCGCGATCCCGACCCACCGGGAGATGATCCGCGACGACGCCTCGGACCTCGTCTTCCGCGACGAGCCGGCCAAGTTCAACGCCCTGATCGAAGAGATCGTCGAGATGCAGGAGGCGGGACGGCCGGTCCTCGTCGGGACGATCAGCGTCGAGAAGTCCGAAGTGCTCTCGACGATGCTCAAGCGGCGCGGCATCAAGCACGAGACACTCAACGCGAAGTTCCACGAGAAGGAGTCCGGCATCGTCGCCCAGGCCGGGCGGACCGGGGCGGTGACGATCGCGACGAACATGGCCGGCCGTGGAACCGACATCAAGCTCGGCGGCGATTCGGCCGGACTCGCCTCGGAGACCCTCCACAAGCGCGGCCTGAACCCCGCCGAGGTGGACGCGGCCACGATGGAGGAGGCGCTCGCCGAGGCGCGACTCGTCACCGACGAGGACCACGCCCGGGTGGTCGAGGCCGGCGGTCTGCACATCATCGGCACTGAGCGTCACGATTCGCGGCGGATCGACAACCAGCTCCGCGGGCGTGCCGGCCGCCAGGGCGACCCGGGTTCCTCGCGCTTCTATCTGTCCCTCGAGGACGACCTCATGAAGCGCTTCGCGAGCGACCGGGTGACCGGGCTCATGGAGCGGCTCGGGCTCGATGAGGACGTCGCCATCGAATCGCGACTGGTGTCGCGGACGATCGAGTCGGCCCAGAGCCGCGTCGAGGGCTACAACTTCGACATCCGCAAGCGCGTCGTCGAGTTCGACGATGTCATCAACAAGCAGCGCGAGACGATCTACGCCGAGCGCGACAAGGTCCTCCACAACGAGGATCTGTCCGAGACAGTCCAGACGTTCCTCGATGGCGAGGTCGACGCCCTGATCGCCGACAACCTCGTCGGCGACGACCCCGACCAGTGGAACCTCGAGGCGCTCTCGAATGCGCTCCACGCGATGGGTCTGACTGGCGACGGGACGACGGCCGACGAGCTCTGGGAGATCGGCAGCCGCGACGCCATCGCCGAGCACGTTCGTGACCTTGCCGACGCCAAGCTCGAGGCGCGCGCAGCCGAGATCGGTGAGACCGACTGGGCGATGGTCGAGCGCCTGGTCCTGATCCGGACGATCGATTCTCTGTGGGTCGAGCACCTCACCGAGCTGGACGACATGCGCCGGGGCATCGGCCTTCGCGGATACGCCCAGCAGGACCCGCTCAACGAGTTCAAGCGCGAGGCCTTCGCGCTGTACGAAGAGCTCCGCGACCTGATCCGCCACGGCGTGGCGACATCCATCTTCCGGGTCACGGTCACCCGACAGCCGGCGGCCGGCGACGGCGGCGACCCGGCAGTGAACGAGGCGCTCGCTCGCGGAGCGGCTGCCCTGTCGTCCGGCAATGGCTCGAACGGACGGGGTCCGGCCGCGGCGGTCGGCGGCTGGAGCCGGGGCCGCTCGTGTCGCGGTCGAGCGCAGCGGGGGCCGGAGGCTCGGGGACCGGCACGGCCGTCGCGGCCGCTGCGGTCTCCACCGGGACGACCGTCGGTGGCGACAGTTCGACGTCCGTGGGCGGCACCGCGATCCTTCGCGGAGGGCCGTCTGCCCCCGCCAACCGAGTCATGCGGGAGTCACTCGGCGATCAGCCGGTCGTCGGCGGCGCGGGTGTGAGCGGGGCGGGCGTCGGTGGCAGCAGCGCGGCGGCCGGCGGCGCGCGGCCAGGCTATACGCCGACGGGAGCGCGGATCGGTCGCAACGATCCATGCTGGTGCGGGTCGGGCAACAAGTACAAGAAGTGCCACGGCCGATAGACGCGACCCGGCTCCGTGCCGGCCGAAAACCGGCTCAGCCTCAAAAAAACTCGCCGAACAACCGATTTCCCTCTTGAGCATGGGGTTTTGGACACGTATACTGTGCCAAAACCCGCCCACGATGGGGACCCAGCAACCCCAGAGGCCCTGCCCAAGCCCGACACGGCGCCCGTTGGTGCCCGCCGCATAGAGAGGGAGTCCGTGAAGCAGGCCGAGGAAGCATCGTTTGTCGATCTCATAGCCTGTGAGCGTGACTGCCGGAGTTGCAGTTACGCCGCGGCCCTGGACTGTGACGGCAACTGCGGCGTCTGCCCCCACAACGGATATTGTCCCTGCGTGAACCCCGTCGTCGCCCGAAGCAAGACTGCGCTGCGACTCATCGAGTTGCGCCCGATCCTGCTCCAGGATCTCCAGGGCCGGAACTAGGTGGAAGCCTCCGCCATCCGCGACCTGGCTGAACGGATCCGGTCGACCTCGGGGCACCTTTGACTTAGAGGCCAAGGAAGCCCGAGTCGCAGAGATCGAGGCCCAGACCCAGGAGCCGGGTTTCTGGGACGACGGCCGAACCGCGCAGAAGGTCCTCCGCGAAGCCGACGGCATTCGGAGCGAAGCAACCACCTGGCGAGATCTGACGGCTCGCGCCGACGACCTGCTTGCTGCGATCGAGCTGCTCCAGGAAGCCCCCGACGCCGAGCTCGAGGCCGAGCTCGAGCGTGATGCCGCGTCGCTCGAGACAGACTTCAGGAGGGAGCGGACGGCGCTGCTCTTCTCCGGGGAGTACGACGAGCGGCCGGCCCTTCTCTCGATCAGCGCGGGCGCCGGCGGCACCGAAGCCACCGACTGGACGGAGATGCTCCTGCGGATGTATCTCCGCTGGGCCGAGCGTCACCGCTTTCCGACCGAGATCCTCGACCAGCAGGAAGGCGAGCAGGCGGGCCTGAAGAGCGTGACCGTCGCGGTCAACGGCCGCCGGGCCTACGGCTGGCTTCGTGCCGAGCGCGGCGTCCACCGCCTCGTCCGGATCAGCCCGTTCGATTCACAGAACCGGCGTCAGACCACCTTCGCGCTCGTCGAGGTCCTGCCCGAGGCAGACGAGGACGTCGAGATCGAGCTCGATTGGGACCAGATCCGGGTGGACACGTTCCGCTCGCAGGGAGCCGGAGGTCAGCACGTCAACAAGACCGACTCGGCGGTCCGGCTGACCCATCTCCCGACCGGCATCGTCGCCCAGAGCCAGAACGAACGCAGCCAGACCCAGAACAAGGAGATGGCGATCAAGGTCCTTACCTCGCGACTGCTCGAGCGCGCGCTCGAGGAGAAGGAGGAGGAGGTCCGCAAGCTGAAAGGGGAGCACGTCGAAGCGGGCTGGGGCAACCAGATCCGGAGCTACGTCCTCCACCCCTACCAGATGGTCAAGGACCTCCGAACCGGTTACGAGACCGGCAACACCGGGGCGGTGCTCGACGGAGACCTGGACGCGTTCATGCAGGCGGAGCTCGAGCGGAACATCGGTGAAGCGGCCGTCGCCGGGTGAAGCTCTTCCTCCGACCGGCACGCACGACTGAACTCGGGGCCTGTGCCGATATCTGGCGGGTCTCGATCGACGACTACATGAGCCGGCTCGGTCAAGCGTCGAGTCCGCCCGAGCTCGGGCCCGTCACGAGGCTCTTCACTCACCTGCAGGGAACCGATCCGGACCGGTTCGTGGTCGCGACGGCCCCGCCGGACCGGGATGGCTCCGAGCGAGTCGTCGGCTTCGCCTCGGCCATCGAACGCGAATGGCTGTGGTACCTCTCGATGCTGTTCGTGCTTCCCGAATCCCAGGGCGCAGGCCTCGGGCGCGCCCTTCTCGACTACGTCCTGCCGGGTGATGGGCACGTCCGGGCGATCGCCACCGACAGCGCCCAGCCGATCTCGAACGCGCTCTACTCGACCTATGGGGTCGTGCCTCGCATGCCATTGCTCAACCTCAACGGGCTGCCGTCCCGTCCTGAGGCCTTCGGCCCGCTGCCGTCCGGCATCACGGCGGTGGCCTTCGATGACATCGCCGCAGGACCGCCCGGCGGTGACGGTCATCGACGATTGACGGAGGCCGTTGACGCGCTCGACCGAGACTGCCTGGGCGTCACCCACCCGTTCGACCATAGGTTCCTGCGAACCGAGTCGCGTCATGGCTGGCTGTATCACGGCCCGGACGGTCAGCCCGTGGGCTACGGATACGCCGGCGAGGCGGGGCGGCTCGGGCCGATCGCCGTTCGCGAGCAAGAGCTGATCGCACCGATCCTCGGTCATCTCACGGCGACCGTCGTTCCCCGCGGCGCGTTCGCGATGTGGGTCGGTGGCGCCGCCGATCGGGCGATCGTCGCGGCGTTGGCCGCCGGCTTTCGACTCGATGGCTTCCCGGTCCTGCTGTGCTGGGACCACCCGTTCGGTGACTTCAGCCGCTATCTCCCCATCTCGCCAGGGCTCCTCTGAGCCCGCGGACCCGGACGAAAGTCGGGCGCCGTGGTGCGCCAACGGGCCGTTTGCCGGGGTCGGGGTCCGGTGGTAGCCTCGACTTCGATGTGACTCCCGCGGCTGTGCCGGCGGATGGAGTCCACGACGCTCGCTGGGCGGGCCCCGACCGCCTGACCAGCCATACCCCGCGGAGCCGAACTTGACGACTGCCCCAGCCTCGAGCCCGGCCAGGTCCATCCGCCACCGGGTGCTCCGCCGATCGAGGGTCCACGTCAGTCAGGACCGGGCAGTCCTCGTCCTCCACGACGTGACGAAGCAGTACCCGAACGGCAAGCTCGCCCTGCGCGACGTGGACCTGGTGATCCCGGAGGGTGATTTCGTGTTCCTCGTCGGGCCGTCCGGGGCCGGCAAGTCGACCCTCATCAAGTTGCTCATCCGCGACGAGATCGCGACCCGCGGGCACGTAGTTCTCGATGGCCAGGACGTCGCGAGGCTCCGCCGCCGGCAGGTGCCGAAGATGCGCCGCAAGGTCGGCATCGTGTTCCAGGACTTCAAGCTGCTGCCGAACAAGACGGTCTTCGAGAATGTCGCCTTCGCGCTCGAGGTCACCGGCCACCCCCGGCGGCGGATCCGGCCGGCCGTGACCCGCGTCCTCTCACTGGTCGGGCTCAGCGAGCAGAGTGAACAGCGGCCATCGCAGCTGTCAGGTGGGGAGCAGCAGCGAACGGCCATCGCCCGGGCGCTGGTCCACGATCCGCGACTGATCATCGCCGACGAACCGACAGGCAACCTGGACCCCCTCATCAGCTGGGAGATCCTGCAGCTGTTGCTCCGGATCAACGACCTCGGGGTCACGGTGATGATGGCCACCCACAACGCCGACGTCGTGACCGCTCTGCGGAAACGGGTCGTGGCGCTCGAAGAGGGTCGGGTCATCCGCGACGAGGTCGGTGGTGCATACCACCGTGAGGACTGAGATCGGAATGGCTGACCTGTTGAGGCCGAGCCCGTGATCACCTTCGTGATCTTCAGCGTCAAGCGCGCGTTACAGGGGCTGTGGCGGAACGCCCTCATGAGCCTCGCCGCGACGGCGACCATGGTGCTGATGCTCCTGCTGCTCTCCGGTTTCTGGATCATCCAGGCCGGGCTGCTGGCGGGTCTCGACTACACCGAGCAGAAGGTCGAGGTCGTCGCCGATCTCTACGACGCCGCGCCGCCTGGAGACATCGAAGCCCTCCGGCAGCGGATCCTCGAAACGCCCGAGGTCGAGAGCATCACGCTCGTCACGAAGACCGAGGCGCTCGAACGCTTCCGAGCACGGCTTGCCGAGCAGGGCGAGGAGGACCTCACCCAATATCTGGACCAGAACCCGCTCCACCCGAGCCTCGAGGTGAAGCTGCGCGATCCAGGGGTCTTCGGCGACGTCGTCGATGAGCTCCGTGGCGCGCCGATCGTCCAGAAGGTGAAGGAGCAGCAGAAGCTCGTCGACCAGTTGACGACGGTGACGAACATCCTGCGGACCGCCGGAACGGTGATCCTCGTCGTGGTCGGGGTCATCGTGCTGTTCATCATCGTGAACACGATCCGCCTCGCTGTGGTGGCACGTGCCGAGGAGATCGAGATCATGCGGCTCGTCGGAGCATCCGACGCCTTCATCCGCTGGCCGTTCGTGTTCGAAGGCGCCTTCGTCGGCCTCCTTGGGTCGCTCGTCACGCTCGGCATCCTGTATGCCGCGGCAGACCCGATCACCAGCTTCATGACGGGGTTCTTCCGCGTGCTGCCGCTCGAATTCGGTTCGCTGACGCGCGACCTCGTGACGCTCGTCATGGGTGCCGGGGTCGGACTGGGGATCCTCGGATCGTGGCTCTCGGTCAGGACGTATCTGATCCGCTGAGTCGGGTGCCTCGGCGAGCTCCACGGGACCGTCCGGGGGGCGTTTCACTGGTGCCCGCAGGCACCACTCCTTTACGCGATTGCAACGCTGGATTCAACACTCGTTGTACATTTGTAACTTCCCCGGACGCCGCACGCAGGATCTCAAGCGATGGTCAGCGATTCCAACGCCGCCCCGGTCGAGGAACAACTCCCGCCTCTGACCCAACCTCCGCCGGCCGGCCCGTCCGGGCAGAGTGAAGTCTCGACCTCGATAAACGTCCGAGAGCCGGTCGTCGCCGCCACGCCAAGTCGCGCCGGCCGCCGCTACCTGACGCTGTCGATCGCCATCGCGATGGTGGCGATCCTCTCCGGGTCGGCGTTGTTCTTCTCGGGTTACACGCTCGGCCGCTCGGCCGCCACCGACCCTGGGACGCCGGGCTCGGACGTCGTGGCGTTCCAGCCCTTCTGGGATACCTACCACACCATCCACGACCGGTACGCCGGCGAGGAAGTCGATCAGACGACCGTCATCTCCGGTGCGATCCGGGGGATGATCGAATCACTGAACGATCCGTATTCCGCGTACCTCAGCTCCGACGAGTACAGGCGCAGCCTGATGAGCGTCAACGGCCAGTTCGAGGGGGTCGGAGCCGAGATCGCGAGCGAGTCTGCCGACGGGACGCCCGGTTGCACGCCGCTCGGGACGGCGTGCCGGCTCGTGGTGACGCGGCCACTCCCCGGCTCACCCGCCGAGCGCGCCGGCGTCGCCATCGGTGACGTCATCGTGGCAACTGATGGGGCGCCGCTCGACGGCCTGACGCCAGACGCCGCACGGGACAAGATCCGCGGGCCGAAGGGGTCGATCGTCAAGTTGACCATCGATCGGGGCGTGGCCGGACAGATCGAGCTCGCGATCACCCGCGACGTCGTCCAGCAGCAGGAGGTCGTCAGCAAGACGTTCGCAGACGACACCGTCGGCTACGTCCGGCTGAACGGCTTCTCGGACCGCGCCGGGGACGAGGTCACCGCCGACCTGGCTGCGCACGTCAAAGCGGGGCGGACGAAGCTGATCCTCGACCTTCGCGGCAACCTGGGTGGCTACGTCACCGCGGCCCGGAAGGTGGCGAGCCAGTTCATCGGTTCCGGCGTCATCTTCTGGGAGCAGGACGCCGCCGGCGATCAGGTCCCGACCGAAGCGCTCGGCGACGGCATCGCGACGGACTCGAACCTGCGCGTCGTCTGCCTGATCGATGGCGGGAGCGCATCAGCGAGTGAGATCGTGGCAGGGGCTCTTCAGGACACGAAGCGCGCCACGCTGATCGGTCAGACCTCGTACGGGAAGGGGACCGTCCAGCAGTGGCAGGAGCTGACCGGTCAGGGTGGCGCCTTCAAGCTCACGGTCGCCCGCTGGCTGACCCCTGACAAGCACTGGGTCCACGGCAAGGGCTTGACCCCCGATGTGGTCGTCACGATCGCGGCCGGCACGCCACCCGACGTCGACCCGGTCCTCGACAAGGCCCTCGACGTGCTCGGCGGATCTGCCTCCGCCAACGGTTGGCAGGACGCAGCGTGACGGATACGGCCGGCTACAGCTGGGGTCTTGCACTCGAAACACACATCGGGTAGGGTTTTAGAGAACGAAAGGAGGTGATGTGCAGTGATCGACAGTACGCGTAGCTGCACCACCTCGCAGGAGATGGCCGTCTAGTCGGACACCCTGTGGGTGGTAAGCAACTCGGACGCCGGCCCGCAAGGGCCGGCGTTCGTGCGCATCCTCGGGCGAATGGCCATCCTCGGTCGGATGGCCTCCCGGCCTCCGACCTCCGAGCGACCACCGCAGGACTTCCCGCAGTAGACCGATGCCTGACGAAAAGACGGTCGCCCTCAATCGCAGGGCGCGCCACGACTTCACGATCGACGAGACGTTCGAGGCCGGCGTCGTCCTCACCGGGACCGAGATCAAATCCATCCGCGCCGGCAAGGCGAACCTGTCCGATGCGTATGCCCGGATCGAGCACGGCGAGGCCTGGCTGGTCGGGGCGCACATCGCGCCTTTCGAGCAGGGCAACCGCTACAACCACGAGCCGAAGCGGGTCCGCAAGCTGTTGCTCCACCGCTCGGAGATCGATGAGCTGCTCGGCCGGACCAAGGCCAAGGGCCAGACGATCGTCCCGCTTCGGCTCTACATCAGCCAGCGGGGACGAGCGAAGCTCGAGCTCGGGCTCGCTCGCGGAAAGCAGCTCCACGACCGCCGGCGCGATATCGCGGACCGCGACGCCCGGCGTGATGTCGCCCGCGAGCTGGCCGATGTCCAGCGCGGACGTCGGTAGGTCGATGGGGTGACAGACATCGGGGCGGCGACGGTGCCGGTGGAGCCAGACGTGCGGGGCGCGTCGGACTTGCCAAGGGCGTCGGCGATGCCGCGCTCGTCGGCGATGCCGGCGCGGTTGCGGCTCGGGCCGGTCATCGAGGCCGTGGACGCCCACGCCGCCGGCGAGCCAGGCCGGGTGATCGTCGGGGGTGTCGAGGACGTCCCGGGCGGCACGATGTTCGAGAAGATGTCGTACCTGCGTGAGCATCGCGACGACGTGCGCCTGCGGATGCTGCGCGAGCCGCGCGGCTACCCGGCCGCGAACTGCAACCTGGTGCTGCCGTCATCGCATCCCGACGCCGACGCCGGGTACGTGATCATGGAGCACGTCGAGTACCCCGGGATGTCGGGCACGAACACCATCTGCGTCGCTACCGTCCTGCTCGAGACGGGCATGGTCCCGATGACGGAGCCGACGACCGAGCTGACCCTCGAGGCGCCTGCCGGACTGATTCGGGTGACCGCGGCCTGCGCCGACGGCAAGGTCACCGGGGTCACCTTCCGGAACGTCCCGGCCTTCGCGACGCATCTCGACGTCCCGGTCGAAGTCCCGCAGCTCGGCACGGTCGTCGTCGACGTCGCGTACGGCGGGATGTTCTACGTGATCGCCGACGCCGGGCGGTTCGGGCTCAGGCTCACGCCGGACGAGGGCGCGGACATCACCCGCATCACCGAGATGATCAAGGCCGCCGCGACCGAGCAGCTTCCCGTGGTCCATCCCGAACAGCCGGGCTTTGCCGGCATCACGATCGGGCAGCTGTCGGGGCCGGCGCACGACCCCTCGAACAGCATGCGGAACGCCGTCACGGTCTCGACAGGCGCGTTCGACTGGGACCGGCCGGCGACCTGGACGGGCGCCATCGACCGATCGCCGTGCGGGACAGGGACGTCCGCCCGGATGGCGACGCTGCACGCCCGCGGCCGTCTGGCGGTCGGCGACGAGTTTCGCCACGAGGGGATCCTCGGCACGGTCTTCACGGGACGGGTCCTCGAGGAGACCGCGGTCGGCGAGTACAGGGCGATCGTCCCGACTATCACCGGGCAGGCGTGGATCACAGGATTTGCCCGCTACGTCGTGGACCCGACGGATCCGTTCCCCGACGGGTTCACGATCGGAGACATCTGGGCCTGACGCTCGATCAGGCCGTCGCCTTCGATACGAGCCGCAGCCGCACCTCGGCATTCGAGCGCCGGGCTTCACGCCAGAACAGCGAGACCCCGACGGCCGTCGCCCCGGCGCACAGCAGGAGCGCGCCGGCCACGCTCAGGACGCCGATCTGGACGAGACCGCTGGCCAGGAACGGCGCGAACAGCCCGCGCGCGCCGGTGAACGCGTTCCAGCCACTCATCGCGCTGGCCCGCTCAGCGAGCGGCGTCTCCTCGCTGATGACCCCGGCGATCCCGACCTCGATCGACGAACCGCTGATACCCAGGGCCAGCGCAGCCAGCCATACGACGGCCGCAACCGGAGCGATGGCGTACATGACCAGGCCGACGAGTCCGACCGCGCTTCCGATCCGCATCGGCGTGATCGGACCTCGCCGGTCGGCGACGACACCCCACGCCAGGAACGAGATCGTCGTGGCGACCGCTGTCATGACGCCGATGATCCCGACGTCCGCCATCGACATGTCGAGCCGGTCGACGTTGACGAGCGCGAACAGCGGTCCGGCTGCGATCAATCCGCCGCCGTAGAAGCCCTGCGCGAGTGCCACGCGACCGAGCCGCGGCCGGGCGCGCATCACCCTGAGGGATTCTCGCGCCGAGTACGGGACGGGCGCCGACGTCGCTGGGGTCCTGAAGAAGGCGAATGCGGCGGCGCAGACGAGGCCGACCGAGCCCGCGACGGCGACTGCGCTCGGGCCGCCGATGCGGTCCGCCAGGATGCCGCCGGCGAGCGCCGCGAAACCGGCGGCGGCCGCGCGTCCCATCCCGAGAAAGCCGATGAGCCTGCCGCGCATCCGGGCGGGATAGCTCGCACCCCACAGTCGGAGTTGGAACGGGGCGCTGAACGACAGGCTCAGCCAGAAGACCATGGCGATCAGGATCACCGCCGCAGGGATCGAGGCCAGCGGGAGCAGCAGCAGCGCGGCCGCCCCGAGCCCACGGACGAGCGCCTGCTGCCTGGTGGTCTGCGGCCCCGACCGCCCTGCGAAGACGCCAAGGAGGTTTGCGAGGAACGGCGTCGCGGCAAGGGCGGCGAGACCGAGCGGCTCAAGCCCGCCGCGTCGGGAGATCGTGGGGAGCAACGCCCCGACCAACGCGCTCGTTACCCCGACGCCCACGGCCGCGACGAGGTCGAGCGACATGTTGCGCGCGAGCGGCCGCAATCCATCGATCGAATCGCGTGTGGGCCGTCGCACGGGTACCTCGCAGCAAGCCCATGGGCCTGCGAGGTGAGCTGACGGGCTCGGCGTTGGGCTCGCCGCCGCGGTCGGTCCGCGATGTGCCCCAGGAGGGATGGTTCCCCCGTCCTCTGCGAGGAGGTTCGGCCGGTAACGATTGTAGCAGGGTCACGGGCGGCGGATCGGCCGGCCGTGACAACCGGGGAGGCAGCCCGGCAACCGAGGTAAGACCGTCCTCGACGGTGCGGATTTTTGAAACTTGACACCGGCTGGAACCGGGGTGGAGACTCGGCCCTCGGCGAGAGTCTGGGGTGGCGGTCGGGATCGGGTCCCTGTCCTTCGAGGCTCTGCGGAGAGTCACGCGGGGGAGGGGGTATCGCGAGTGCTACGAGTCGGCCGCCGTTGGTCGCAGTCCACCCATGGGCGCGACGCGTGTCGTGATGGAGACCCTCGAGTCGCGATCGCCGCGGTGATCCGATGAACCGGCGCGCATCATCAACTCGAGCGCTTCGCGGTCGCCGGGCGGCGCTCATCGGCGTCTTCCTTGTCGTCGCGAACACCGGGATGGTCACCGGCGTCGGCGCAGAGACCAAGGAGCCGGTCCGGACCGATCCGGTGACCCCGGCCTGCCCGCTCGTCCCGATCGCAACGAGCAGGGCGACCGTCGCGGACCTCGCGCCCGAGACCCCGGTCAAGGACATCCTCAACGGTGACCGCCCCGGCCAGCGCGGCTGGATGACCTGGACCGGACTGGTCCCCGAGCCCGTGCTCGCCGTCAGCCTGACCCTTCCCGGGGACAGCGGCACGTATATCAACGCGGAGGATCCGGCGGATCACCTCGTGTCGGTGGGGGACTGGGTTCCTGCCCGACCCGGCATCGTCACCTCCCGCGCAGTGGGGAAAGCCCTCGACGCGCTGGTCGGGCACGAGATCGTGGTGCCCGTTTGGGACGCGACGCGCGCACAGGGGAAGAACGCCGCCTATCGCGTCAGCGGCTTCGCCCGGTTCTCGGTGACGGACTACCAACTGGCGAAGGACAACCGGATCGGCGCCCGGTATCTGGGCCCGTCCGACTGCGCGCCGCCTACGCAAGGCCCGTCGGCCGTCGCAGCGAGCGCCTCGACGCCCGAAGACACTGCGGTCTCGATCCCGCTCACCGGCCGGTCCGGGCTGCCCGGGATGCTGACGTTCGTGGTCGCGCAGCCGCAGCACGGGACCGTAGTCATCGAGGGCGATCCGACGTGCACGACGGTCGCCGCGCCGGGGCGCCGGGGCCGGGGCCGCGCCGGCCGCGCCGGCCGCCGCGGGGCCTGCCGCCGCGGCGATCGCAGCGGCCGCGGCCGAGTGCTCCGTGACGGCGGTCTACACGCCCAGTCCGGATTTCAACGGGCCGGATGAGTTCACGTTCACGGTGGCAGATGCCGCGACGACGTCGCCACCTGCCTCGGTCGCGATGATCGTTTCGCCGGTCAACGATCCGCCGGTCACCGGTGCCGACCAGGCCGCCGGCCGCGAGGACACGACGCTCGAGATCCCGGTCGCCACGGTGCTGTCCAACGACGTCCCGGGGCCCGCGGATGAGGCGACCCAGGTCCTGACGGTCACAGCCGTCAAGACCGATGGCCCGAGCCACGGCACCGCCACCCTGGCGGGCGGGAAGATCACCTACACGCCCGACCCGGGCTACAGCGGCCCGGCGACGATCACGTACAGCGTGTGCGACGACGGGAAGACGGCGGACCAGCCCGACCCCCGCTGCACGGACGGCACGATCGAGATCCAGGTCGGCGAGAACTCGGCGCCCGCGGTCACCAACCAGGAGGCCACGACGCCCGAGGACACGGCGCTCGCCGTCGTGCTCGGCGGAACCGATCAGGACGGCGACACGCTGTCGTTCGCGGTCACCGGGCAGCCGGCCCACGGCACGCTCAGCGGAACGGCTCCGAACCTCACCTACACCCCGGCGCCGGACTTCAACGGCGACGACTCCTTCACGTTCACCGCAAGCGATGCGCACCTTGCATCAGAGCCGGCTCGGGTCGACATTGCGGTCACTGAGGTCAACGACAAACCGAAGGCCGAGCCCGACCAGTTCGCGGTCGGGAACTCGGGGCCGAATGAGATCCCTGCGGTCACCATCATTCACAACGACGTGCCGGGTCCCGCCAACGAGTCAGGCCAGCCGCTGACCGTCAGTTCCGTCACCGCGACCGCCGAGACGCACGGCACCGTGACTGTCGCGAACGGCAAGATCACGTACGTCGCCGATGCCGGGTACGAGGGACCAGCGTCGTTCCACTACACCCTGTGCGACGAGGGCACGACGAACGGCCAGCCCGACCCGCTTTGCATCACGGACGGCTCCGTCTCGCTCGCCGTCACCGGCCCGAACAGCCCACCGACGGCCGACCCGCAGGAGCTCACGACCGCCGAGGACGAGCCGCTGCCGGTCCTGTTGGCCGGTGACGACCCCGACGGCGACCCACTCGCGTATTCGATCGTCGATCCGGCGGCCCACGGCGGCGTCTCGGGCATTGCTCCCGGTCTCGACTACACCCCGGCCAAGGACTTCAACGGCGTCGACGCAATGTCTTTCGTGACGAACGACGGCCGCGTGAACTCGGATCCCGCGACCGTCGCGCTCAGGATCACGGAGGTCAACGACCCGCCGGTGCTCGGGCCCGATCCGGTCACCGTCGGCGGAGCGGGCACCCTGCCGCCTCCCCCCGTCCGGCCGGTCTGCGGTGAGCCGTGCGGCGTCATCTACGGCGACCCGCATATGACGACCTTCGACTTCGCCCACTACGACTTCCAGGCCAAGGGCGAGTTCATCGCCGTCAAGTCGACCACCGACGACTTCGAGATCCAGGTTCGGACCGCGCCGTACGAACCGTCGCGACTCGTGACCATGGCGATGGCGGTCGCGATGCGCATCGGTGGTCATCGCGTCGCGCTGTACCGGACGGAGACCGGTGTCGACACCCGCGTCGATGGCGCGCCGTTCACCGTCACGTCCGATCCGCAGACGCTGCCGGGCGGCGGGACGATCGGCACGTACGGGAGCACCTACCAGACCTTCGTCCGCTGGCCGGACGGGTCCGTGGCGATCCTCGACGCGATCGGTCTCTATCCGACGTCGCGCCGGTTCACGGTGCGACTCGGACTCCCCGCCAGCCGCCTGACCCATGTGGTCGGACTGCTCGGGAATGCCGACGCCGTAAAGGAGAACGACCTCGTCACGCGCGGCGGGCTCCCGATCGCATACCCGCCGACCTTCGCGGCGCTGTACCCCGCGTATGCCGACAGCTGGCGCATCAGCCAGGCGGAGTCGCTGTTCGACTACGGGGCGGGTCAGACGACCGAGACCTTCACGGATCGGACATTCCCAGACGAGCCGGTCACCCCTGCTGGGTTCCCGCCCGATGTGCGAGCCGCCGCGGCTGCGCAATGCGGCCTTTTCGGCGTGACCGTTCCCGAGGTGCTCGACGCCTGCATCGTCGATCTCGGGCTGACGGGCGACGCCGAATTCGCCTCGAGCGCGGCGGCCGCGCAGCAGACGTCCTACGGCATCCCCGACAACACGGGGACGACCTCGATCGGAGCCGCCACGACGGTCACGATCGCGACGCCCGGCGAGACCGCGGCGCGGTCGTTCACCGCGACTGCCGGCCAGAGGGTGACGCTCTCGCTCACCGACAACACCATCCCTGGTGTCGATGTCGTCGTGCGTGGGCCTGGCGGCGGCGTCCTTGCCAGCGTGTTCGTTTCGGCGTCGTCCGGCTTCCACGACACGTTCACCCTCCCTGTCGCCGGGACGTACACGGTCACGGTGGACCCCCGCGACCAGGGGACCGGCAGCCTGACCTTCGAGCTGGACGCCGTTCCCGACGACTCGACCGGGCAGACGGCTATCGGCGTGGCGACCACCGTGACGATCGCGACTCCCGGCCAGAATGCGGTGCGCTCGTTCACGGCCACGGCCGGACAGCGTGTGACGCTTAGCGTGACCGCAAACACGATCCCGGGCGTCAACCTTGTGGTGCGCCAGCTGGGCGGCGGTGTCGCCGGCAGCCTCTTCCTGTCGGCCGCGACTGGCTTCCACGACGCCTTCACGCTGCCGGCCGGCGGCACCTACACCATCACGGTCGACCCGACCGACGACAACACGGGCGCGTTGACCTTCACGCTCGGCTCCGTCCCTGAGGATTCGGCCGGCCAGACGTCGATCGGCGTGCCCACGACGGTAACGATCTCGACAGCGGGACAAGACGCCGTCCGCTCGTTCGACGCGACGGCCGGCCAGAAGCTGACCCTGACCGTCAGCGGCAACACCATCCCCGGCGTCAACCTGGTCATCCGCCAGCCCAACAACACCCTGGTCGGCAACCTCTTCCTGTCGGGCGCGGCGAGCTTCCTCGACACCTTCACCCTGCCCGTCTCGGGGACCTACACGATCACCATCGACCCGAGCGGCCAGAACACCGGGACGTTGACCTTCACCCTGGCCTCGGTCCCCGACAACACCGGCACCACCGCCATCGGCACCCCGACCGGGGTGACCATCGGCACGGTCGGCGAGAACGCCGTCCGCTCGTTCGACGCGACGGCCGGCCAGAAGCTGACCCTGACCGTCAGCGGCAACACCATCCCCGGCGTCAACCTGGTCATCCGCCAGCCCAACAACACCCTGGTCGGCAACCTCTTCCTGTCGGGCGCGGCGAGCTTCCTCGACACCTTCACCCTGCCCGTCTCGGGGACCTACACGATCACCATCGACCCGAGCGGCCAGAACACCGGCAGCGCTGACCTTCACCCTGGCCTCGGTCCCCGACAACACCGGCACGACCGCCATCGGCACCCCGACCGGGGTGACCATCGGCACGGTCGGCGAGAACGCCGTCCGCTCGTTCGACGCGACGGCCGGCCAGAAGCTGACCCTGACCGTCAGCGGCAACACCATCCCCGGCGTCAACCTGGTCATCCGCCAGCCCAACAACACCCTGGTCGGCAACCTCTTCCTGTCGGGCGCGGCGAGCTTCCTCGACACCTTCACCCTGCCCGTCTCGGGGACCTACACGATCACCATCGACCCGAGCGGCCAGAACACCGGCACGTTGACCTTCACCCTGGCCTCGGTCCCCGACAACACCGGCACGACCGCGATCGGGACCCCGACCGGGGTGACCATCGGCACGGTCGGCGAGAACGCCGTCCGCTCGTTCGACGCGACGGCCGGCCAGAAGCTGACCCTGACCGTCAGCGGCAACACCATCCCCGGCGTCAACCTGGTCATCCGCCAGCCCAACAACACCCTGGTCGGCAACCTCTTCCTGTCGGGCGCGGCGAGCTTCCTCGACACCTTCACCCTGCCCGTCTCGGGGACCTACACGATCACCATCGACCCGAGCGGCCAGAACACCGGGACGTCTGACCTTCACCCTGGCCTCGGTCCCCGACAACACCGGGACGACCGCGATCGGGACCCCGACCGGGGTGACCATCGGCACGGTCGGCGAGAACGCCGTCCGCTCGTTCGACGCGACGGCCGGCCAGAAGCTGACCCTGACCGTCAGCGGCAACACCATCCCCGGCGTCAACCTGGTCATCCGCCAGCCCAACAACACCCTGGTCGGCAACCTCTTCCTGTCGGGCGCGGCGAGCTTCCTCGACACCTTCACCCTGCCCGTCTCGGGGACCTACACGATCACCATCGACCCGAGCGGCCAGAACACCGGCAGCCTGACCTTCACGCTCAACAACGCTCCGGTCGCTGCGGCCAACGTCGGTCCCGCCGTCGGACACGCCGACGTGGCCGTCCTGGCATCGGCGGCGGGCGGGCGTGCCAAGGCCGCTCGATCAGGTGCCGTCCCTGACCGCGAGTCGGATGTGTCCGCGCATGTGGCGGCACACACGGTGCCGCTGGTCGCGGCGGCCGCCGCACCCGTGAGCCTGACGATCCAGGTCTCGACCCTCCTCGCGAACGATCGTCCCGGACCCGCGAACGAGTCCGACCAGACGCTGACCGTGACCTCCGTTCGCACCGACGCCTCGAGTCACGGAACGGCCGTCCTCGCTGATGACGCGATCACGTTCACGGCGGACGGCGGCTACGTCGGACCTGCTTCGTTCTTCTACACCGCCTGTGACAACGGCACGACCGACGGCCAGCCCGACCCGCGCTGCAGCGAGGGCACGATCAACGTCAAGGTCACCGCCAATCACCCGCCGACCGTCGTTGGGCTGCATCTCGAAACCGCAGAGGACAGCACGCTCCCGGTCGTCCTCTCCGGCGTCGACCCGGATGGCGATGCCGTCGTGTTCACGATCGCCTCGGAGCCGGCTCACGGGACGCTCACAGGGACTGCCCCGAACCTGACATACCGGCCGGCGCCCGACTTCCACGGCAAGGACTCCTTCGCCTTCTCGGCGAATGACACCCATGACGCCTCGCCGCCGGCCGTGGTCGAGATCACCGTCACCGAGGCGAACGACCGCCCGACGGCCCAGCCCGATTCGGTCACCGCGGGGGCCGGTCGCACCGTGACCGTCGCCGCGAACGAGCTGGCCGCCAACGATGCAGCCGGGCCGTTCGACGAGGTGATCCAGACGCTGACCGTTACGGCGGTGGCTGCCACCTCGGACACGCACGGCACGGTGACACTCTCGAACGGCACCGTCGTCTACACACCCGACGCCGGGTTCACCGGCATCGCGAAGATGAACTACACCGTCTGTGACGACGGGACGAGTGCCGGCCAACCCGATCCCAAGTGCGCCGAGGGCGTCCTCACGATCGTCGCCAACCGGGCGCCGACGGCTGCCGACGTCACCGCAGGCACGGCCCGCAACACCGCCGTGACGATCGACCTCGACGCCAGCGATCCCGAGGACGACCCATTGATCTTCGCGATCGTCGCGGCTCCGGCGCACGGTGCGTTGACCGGGACTGGCGCCTCTCGCACGTATACGCCCGAGGCGGGGTTCTCGGGCTCCGACTCGTTCTCCTACACCGCGGCGGACGCGACCAGCACCTCGGCACCGGCCACCGTGTCGATCGTCGTCACCGAAACGCCGCCACCCACCGTCGCCCCCGACGTGGTCGCCACGACCACCGATCAGCCCGTCGTCATCGACGTGCTCGCGAACGACACGGCGGGCGCCGGCACGCTCGACGCAGCCACGCTCGCGATCGTCACCGCGCCTACGAACGGCACGGCGGTCGTGGAGAACGGCGCCATCCGATACACCCCGGCGCCCGGCGTCACCCCCGAGGATCGCTTCACGTACCGCGTGTGCGACACCTTCGGAGGCTGCGGACAGGCGGCGGTCAGCATCTCGGTCGTAGCGCCGAATCGCCCGCCGGTCGCCAAGCCCGACACCTACGAGATCGCGACCGGGACCACGCTCCACCCGGCGGCGCCCGGCGTCCTCGCTAACGACTCGGATCCCGATCCCGGCGACCGCATGCAGGCGCGCCTCGTGCGCGGCGTCACCAACGGCAATCTGCTCCTCAACAGCACGGGCGAGTTCACCTACACGCCGCATGGCCCTGGCATCGACACGTTCGTCTATCACGTGCTGGACAAGGCCGGGCTCGATTCGGGCGAGGTCACCGTCACGATCGTCGTCACCGGCCCGACTGGCCCACCGACCGTCGGAAACGACTTCTACGACGTCCAGCAGGGCCGCGAGCTGGTCGTCGCGGCTCCCGGCGTCCTCGACGACGACTTCAGCCCGAACCCACGCCTGACCCTCACGGCCCTGCTCCAGGACGACGTCGCGAAGGGCACGCTCCTCCTGCATCCGGACGGTTCGTTCGTCTACACGCCCGAACCGGGCTTCGCGGGCCTCGACCAGTTCAGCTACCTGGTGCGCGACTCCGAGGGGCGCGTGTCCCAGGAGGCCCACGTCGGGATCAGGGTCGCGGCCGGTGGACCCGCCACGGCGACGGTCGGTGCGACCTCACCGGCGGCCGGAGCACGCATCACTGGGCCTACCCACTGCACGGCCACGCTCGTCCCACCCGCCGGCGAGACGGTGACTTCATGGACCGTCTCGTATCGTCGCCCGGGCGACCCCACGCTCGTCCAGCTCGCCACCGGGTCGGGCACGTCGGTCGCCTGCGAGTTCGATCCGACGACGATCCGCAACGGGACGTACGCGATCGTCATCAGGGCGGAGACGTCCGGCGGCGGGATCCTCGTCAGCGAGACCGCCGGTCAGCGTCGAGGGCGACTACAAGCCCGGCCGCTACACGACGACGTACCGCGACGTCGCCATCGATTCCGCAGACATCCCGATCGACCTCTTCCGAACCTACGACAGCGCCGACAAGACCGTCGGGGACTTCGGCGTCGGCTGGAGCCTCAAGCTGGCGCAGTTCCGCATCGACACCAACGGCCCGCTCGGCGGTGGCGGCTGGTCGCCGTACCAGTGCGGTTCGTTCCCGTTCCTGGCGACCTGCTACCAGACGTCGAAACCGCACTTCGTCACGGTCACCTGGCCGGACGGGCATCTCGAGCGGTTCAAGTTCGTACCCGACCAGGGCTCGTCGCTCGTGCCCACGATCACCACCGCAGGGTTCAAGGCCGAACCCGGCACGACGTCGACCCTTGCCGCGCTCGACAACGGGCTGATCCTCGTCGGCTCGGACTTCTTCCTCGGCAACTTCTTCTTCGCGGACGGGATCTACGACCCGATCCGGTTCGTCCTCACGGACAAGTCGGGCGTGAAGTACACCCTCGACCGGCGCGGCGGCGTCCTCGCGATCGTGGACCGGAACGGCAACCGCGTCGACATCGGCGCCGCCGGCATCGACAGCTCGTCGGGACCGTCGATGACGTTCACCCGCGACGCCGCGAACAGGATCACGCGGATCGTGGCCCCGGGAGGGAACATCGACTACCGCTACTCGGCCGCAGGCGACCTGGTCGGTGTCACGTATCCGGACGGCACCACCCAGGCCTTCACCTACGACGCCGCGCATGACCTGCTGACCACCGCCGGTGCCGGGCAGGTCGTGAACTCGATCCACTACGACGCGTCGGGTCGGGTGACCTCGATCACCGACGGCTCGGGCGCCACGGTCGCGATCGACAGCGACGTGGCGGGCCATCAGCAGGTCTCGGTCGACGCCACCGGACGGCTGACGACAGTCACGACCTACGACGACCGGGGCCGCGTGATCCGCGAGACCCAGACCGGCGGCGGCAAGACGATCACCACGAAGGCGACTTTCGACAACCTCGGCCGCCAGCTGAGCTCCACGGATGGCCTCGGCCACACGTCATCGAAGACCTACGATCAGGCCGGGAACGTCCTGACCGAGACCGATGCGAACGGCCACACGACCAAGACCACGTACAACGCCTTCGGTCAGCCGCTGACCGTCACCGATCCGACCGGCAAGGTCGCGACCAACACCTACGACCCCCGTGGGAACCTCATCACCGCTGTCGCACCCGACGGTGGGACGACCACGTTCACGTACGACAGCACGGGTTCCAAGACCAGCGAGAAGGACCCCGCCGGACGCGTCACGACGTACACCTACGACGCGTTCCATCAGCCCGCCAGCCGGACCGATGCGGCCGGCCGCACGACCTTGCAGCACGCCGATCCGGCCAGCGGCCGGGTGACCTCGGTCACCGATCCGAACGGCTCGGTCACGTCGCTGTCGTACGACGAGAACGGCAACCTCCGACGCGTCACCGCGGCCAACGGTCACACCCAGACATTCGGGTACGACGGTTTCGGACGAGTTTCGTCGTTCACCGACGCCCTGGGCGCGACCGTGCGTCGCACGTACGACCGTGCCGGGAACATGGCCTCCATCACCGATCGGAACGGCGCCGTCATCTCCTATGACTACGACGCAACCGGCCGCATCACTTCGAAGTCGGTCCCGGGTACGGGCACGACCACGTACACGTACGACGCGTTCGGCCGCATGACGGCGGCGTCGAACCCGACCGCGGAGCTCACGTTCACCTACGACGCCGCGGGCCACGTCCTCACCGCGAAGACCACGGGCGCCTCCGGGGTCTCGCTGCCGACCGCGACGATCAGCTACGCCTACGACGCGGCCGGCTTCCGCACATCGATGACGGGGCCGGGCGGCACGACGGCGTACACGTACGACGACGCCCAGCGGCTCGCATCGGTCACCGATGCCGCCGGAGGCACGTTCGGCTTCGGTTACGACCCGAATGGTCGATTGACCTCGCTGACCCGACCGAACGGCGTCGATGACGCGATCACGTACGAGATCAACGGGGAGCTCACCGAGCTCCGGTCGCATCTCGGCGCGACCTCGGTCGGCGAATCGACCTACGGCTACGACCTTGCCGGGCGGCGGACATCGCTGACCAACGGGACCGGCACGACGTCGTTTGGCTACGACCTCGCCTCGCGGCTCGTTTCGGCGACCTACCCGGCCGGCATGGGCGTCCCCGCCCAGTCGTTCGGCTATGACGGCGTCGGCAACCGAACGTCCACCGAGTCCTCTCCAGCCGGCTCGTTCACCTACGACGCGGGCGATCGGCTTGTGGCCGACCCGACCAGCGACTTCACCTACGACAACGAAGGCAACACGCTGTCGCGCAAGGTCCGCGCGACGGGCGCCACGACGTCCTACGAGTGGTCGGCCGAGCACCGGCTGCAGAAGATCACGTACCCGGGCGGAAGCACGACGACGTTCAAGTACGACCCGTTCGGACGGCGTGTCGAGATCCGGGAGGCGGCAACGACCACCCGCTACCTCTTCGACGACGAGAGCATCACCGCCCAGTACGACGGCACGAATAGCGTTTTGGCCACGTTCACCGGTGATGGATCGACGCCGACGACGCATCTCGAGCTGACGAGCGGCGGCCAGCGCTACTTCCCGCTGGTCGATGCGCTCGGTAGCACGACGGCGCTGACGACGCTCGGCGGCGCGCCGGCGAACACGTATACGTACACCGCCTTCGGGAGCTCGACCCAGACGGGCAGCGTGTCAAACCCGTTTACCTTCACCGGGCAGCTCGCCCACGTCCCATCCGGCCTCGTCCTGTTCCCTGAGCGTGCGTACGACCCGGCGCTTGGCCGGTTCCTGACCCAGGACCCGATCTTCAGCGTGAACCCGTATCCGTACGTCGACAACAACCCGGTCAACCTGGTCGACCCGAATGGCACCACGATCGGCGGCTGCATCCGCGGCGCGATCCTGGGGGCGGCCCTCATCGTCGGCGCGGCGAACTCGAACCCAGCTGGGTCGGAACAGCTCAAGGACATCGCCCAATGCGCCGTCGAGTACCTCGACGCGGTGGCGAAGCGCAAGGAGCTCGAGGAGGCCCAGGCGGCCGTAAGGGCACAGTTGGCGGCGGAGCACTAGTCACGGCGTCGCCTACCGGCGGCATCGCCGTAGAGCCGAAGCCCGCTCGAGTGGTATGATTCTTGGTCCGAGACTCGGTACTCGGACCTGTGGGGATGTGTGGTTTCGACAGGGTCTGGTTATCGGGGAACGCGAGCCGAGGATGCTGCTCAGGCCTCGTTAATCAGGCAGCAAAAAGAAGTACCTGGCAACCGCCAGTCGACTCTCGCCCTCGCCGCTTAGGCGGTAAGGTGAGCGTGGAAGCTGCCTCCGCCTCGCGGGTAGTGGAAGCGTCATGCAGCGAGGCTGCGATCCGGACAAGCGTCGCGTAGTCCGGAGCCAAGCCCGATCTAGGGACACGTGACTGGATCGTCCGGCAGAGTGCCGATGCCCGTCCGGACGATCGACGACAAAACATCGGACACGCTCGTAGTGGTTCCCGGTGAAGGGCTCTGGACGGGGAGTTCGACTCTCCCCCATCTCCACCAATATTCTTCGTCGAAGTCGGCGGCGCTGCTGTTCTTGTAACGGGTGCACATCGCGATCGGCGGCCGCAGCCACCTGATGTGGCGAGCGGAGTCGGAGGCACTCGGCGCGGCGTTCTCCAACTCCCGCGTCGAGACCTCCTCGCCAGGCCCGCCCCGCGGGTCGCTCGTCCCGACGGAGGGCGAAGAGGTGAGGGCGGGCCCACCCGCAAGCCAGTCTGCGAGAGATTTGGTAAGGCTCTTGACTGGCGACGGCTTAGCCAGCCCGGTCGCCCGGCCGACGCAGCCCGGCCGACCCCGCGAGGCCAACGAGGATGACGGCCGATGCCGCCAGCATCAGCCAGTCGCGCCCCAAGTGCGGCTCGAAGAGGTCATGGAACGCGAGCGCGTCCGCCACTAGGAGCAGGATGACTCCGGCCGCGAGTAGGAGCATCGGCCACTTCATCACTCGGTCCTCCGTGCTTGGCTGGCCCGGGACGCGGATGCCCGCGCACCTTCGGACAAGGATGACGACTCGTCGCGCCATCGCGTGACCCAGCTTGGAGCGTCACCAGAATCGCAACCGAAGCCAGAGTGCGCAGGGAGCGTGGTCAGTCAGCCTCGCGCCGCATCTAGCCCGGCGGCCTCGTCCAGCGCTCCGGCACCACGGTCAAGCGGAACCACATGGTCGCGAACGATCGCCTGCACCTGCGTGAGCCTCGACCTTCCCAGTCACCGGGACGGTTCCGATCGGGCGGGCATGACGATCACGGACGACGTCAGCTGAACATCACTTGATCAGAGGTTGACGGCGCGACCAGCATGCGGATCACGTCCCCGTCGCCGCTCGGGATCGCCGTCTCGACGCGGACTGTCGAGCGACTCGGGTGCCGCGGCCACGGCGTCAAACGTGACGTTCGCACTCGGGCAGCAGGATGAGTTGCCCGCCACGCGACCATGGCTGAGAGGTACCCCGCCCAGTTGCGAAGTCGAATTCAGTCCAGCACCCTGCTGGCGTGCTCACGTGGAAGCAGTTCGCAATCGCCCGTCCCGACTTGGCGAGCCTCGGCGCCTCGATGCTGTTCGAGTTCGATGTGGGGCTCGCATTTCTCGGTTCAGTTCGTGCCGACGGGGGACCGCGTGTCCATCCGATCTGCCCGCTGATCACCGATGAGGGTCTGTACGCCTTCATCGTCCCCGGGCCGAAGTTGGCCGACCTCCGCCGTGACTCCCGGTACGCGCTCCACTCGGAGACGTTTCCGCCGCCGCGCCACGACGACGCCTTCTACGTGACGGGACGGATCACCGAGCGCCACGATCCCGCTCTGCGTGCAGCCCTCACCGAGCAGGCCCTCGCCGAGCGGAACCTCGAGGTGCCGTGGCCCGGGTTCGACGACCAGGTGATGATCGAGTTCGGCATCGAGCGCTGCCTGTTGACGTTGACGCAGGCGCGAGACGGCTTCCCGGTCGGCCACACCGTCTGGCGTCAGGACCACGCGCCAGGATGATGCCGCCGAACGCACTCGCGCGCCACCGCGTCCGCGAGGAGCGGCCCGGAGATGGCATCGGCCGAGGGTGTGCGCAGTCCACCGGGGTGGCGCGCCGCGGAATGCATGAGCGGGGCGCGACACCGCGTTGACGGGTTCGGCGTCACGGCTGATGACGCGAGGATCGTTCTCGCACTCCCGAGCCGAGTTCCGACCGCCGGCGCATTGGCGGTGTCGATAGTGCGATCACGTCCTCGAGCACCGTGGACCCGCTGGCCCGGCCCTGACCGAGCTTCAGGAGGTCCCGGGAGTGGGCGCGCCGCGCAGGCCGGGTCGGAATGTTCGTCGTAGGTGCCGCGCTGTTCGACCCGTGGGCGCAATCGCCCTAGGATGTGGGGCATGCCCGGTTCTCGAGACCAGGACACCCCCTACGCGGCACGGACGTCCCCGACGTCGGACGACGACCCGGTCGTGCAGTGGCTGCTAGAGGGAGACCCCGCGATCCGGTGGCAGGTGATGCGCGACCGGCTGGACGCCCCCGAGGCCGAGTGGTCGGCTGAGCGAGCCCGGACCGAGCACGAGGGCTGGGGCGCTCGTCTCCTCGCGCTGCGCGCACCCGACGGGCTGTGGGCCGACGGCGCCTGCTTCCCGGGTACGGCCGACTTCGCGCACGCGACGGCCGACGCGCTGGCCGCGGACAGGACACCGCCGCCGTTCCCCGAACCGGACGATGGCGCGACTCGGGCAAGCGGTCAGCCGTGGACCGCGACGTACCCCGTGCTCCTGGACCTGTGCCACCTCGGCGTACCTCCGGACAGCGCGGTGATGCAGGAGACCGCACGCCTCGTGGAGCGCAACTGCCGCTGGGAGTACGACGGGTTACCGTTCTTCGCCGGCGAGGTCGACTGCTGCATCAACGCCGGCACGATCCTCATCGGCACCTATCTCGGTGTCGACGTCGAGCCGGTCGTGCAGCGGCTACTGGCCGCGCAGATGCCGGATGGTGGCTGGAACTGCTGGGCCGAGACGCGCCCCGCGCCGGGATCGTTCGCCAGCACGCTCGACGTGGTCGACGCGTTCCTTCGCTGGGAGCGCGCGACCGGAGGCACCGACACGGTCCGGGAGGCGCGAGCGCGGGGCGAGGAGTACCTGCTCCAGCGTCGTCTGTTCCGGTCCCTGCGCACGGGCGAGGAGGTCAAGCCGGAGTGGTCGCAGTTCTCCTACCCGCCGCGGTGGCACTACGACCTGCTCAAGGCCACCGACTACTTCGCCCGGCGTGGGGTGCCCGACCCACGGCTCGATGAGGCGATCGACCGAGTCCGCGCCAAGCGGCAGGCGAACGGCCGTTGGCTGCTCGAGAACACCCACCCGGGCGCGGTGCACTTCCGGTTCGAGGAGCCCGACGGCGCGCCGAGCAGGTGGAACACCCTGAGGGCGCTCCGCGTGCTGGGCTGGTACGACGCGTCCGTCGCCTAGGACTCCGAGGCGAGCCCGCAGGTCAACGGCCCTCGTAAAGCCGCAGCCGGACCGCACTCGCGAAGACGTGGCTGGGAGGACGCGCGCAGGCTCGGCAGCGGTTCGCGCTCGGCGGCTCGCGCTCGGCCGTCCGCCAGCCGCCCAGCTGCGCCACGCCGCGAGTCGCCGACGTGTCAGAATCGGGGCGATGGGCTTCCTGAAGCGCTTGTTCGGTGGCGGCAGTTCGGAACCGGACGGTCCGACGGACACGGATCGGGCGGATGCGGCCGACATCGACGCGGACGAGCGTGCCCGTGATCTCGAGTTGGCGCGCCAGGAGCAGGACCGCTTGGGCGAACTGGGTCAGCGTCAGCTGCGCTACGCCGACTATGCCTGGCAACCGCCGAGGCAGGGCGGCGAGCGACGCGCCGACGACGTCGACGAAAACAGGCCCGATCGCGGCTGACGCGGCGGAGGGCATTCGCGATCGCGTCGGTCACGGCGGAGGCAGCCGGGTCGTGGTCGGTCCGGGGTCATGCCACGGATCGCCGTGGCGCCGCCTTCGACGCGAGGACCGGATGGGTCACCTCGACTGTGTGCCGGCCTGGTCCCAGCACCACCGAATGCGGGTCGTCTCCGTCCAGCCGGTGCCCGTCCACGAAGACGACCGATGAGGGGCCGCATGGCGCGTCGAACAGGCCGGTGGTGCCGAACGGTAGATCGACGACGGCCGAGAACGACTCGTCCTCGACTCGCCATGCGGTCGAAACGAGGCCTTGCGGCGCGTCGAGGGACGCCGTGCAGGAAGTGATCGAGACGTCAGGGCGTGGCGCCATGATCACGCGTCGGTAGCCGGGGCTCGTGATGTCCGGCGCCAGACCCGCGACGGTGCGATACATCCAGTCAACGACTGCGCCATACGCGTAGTGATTGAAGGAGAGCATGTGGCCACCCTCGTCACGGCGCTTCGCTCCTGGCAGCGGTGCCATGACTCCTGGATGGATGGATCCATCAGGGCGGATGGCGTCCCATCGCTCCCAAACGGTCGTCGCTCCACGAGTGACCTGATACAGCCACGATGGAGTCTCGCGACAGAGGAGCGCGAGATAAGCCTCCTCGAGATGACCGGTTGCGGTCAATGCCGGGAGCACGAGAGGCGTACCCAGGAATCCCGTCGCAACGCGCCCGTCCGTGGCGCGGACTAGCTCGGCGAGGCTGTCGCCGACGGTCTGAAGCTGATCGTCCGGGACCAGCCCGAACTGGAGCGCCACAGCGCAGCCCGTCTGATTCGAGACAAGGTGCTCGCGCCAGCGGGCCCAAGTCGAGGATTCCACCGCACGGGCTACGTCCTCGTAGCGGGCCGCGTCGTCGGACGCCCCGATGAGGGATGCCGCGTGTGCGGTGAGCCGAGCACTGCGCGCGAAGAAGGCGTTCGCGAGATAGGTCGGATCCGTCTTTGCCTCCCATGGGCGATCCGACGGGGCCGTGGGATCCAGCCAGTCGCCAAACTGGAAGGCGTCCGGGAGCAAGCCGTCGGGGCTACATCGACCAAGAAGGGATTCGACGAAGCTCCGCATGCTCGGGTACTGGTCGCGGACGATGGTGACATCGCCATAGGCCTCATACACGGCCCATGGCACGATGGTGGCCGCGTCTGCCCAGCCCGCTCGGCCGAAACGCGCCTCGCCCCGCAGGACGACGTCCGGTACGACGGAAGACACCCCCAGTACCGGGTCCTGATCGAGCGCGAGATCGCGTAACCAGCTCGCCCAGAACGACTGTGCGTCGAACAGGGTGCAGGCCGTCGGCGCGAAGGCCTGAGCGTCACCGGTCCAACCGAGGCGCTCGTCCCGCTGCGGGCAGTCCGTCGGGAGCGACACGAAGTTGTCCAGCTGAGACCAAACGACGTTTTCGTGCAACCGGTTCAGGTCCGCATCGGAGGATTCGAACGTGCCTCGTCGCGGGATCGCGCTGCTGATCGCCACGTACGCGGCATCGATGACGTCCGCATCCGTTTCGATCTCCGCATATCGAAAGCCATGGAACGTGAACATCGGCTCCAGGACGACGATCTGGTCATCGGCGAGGACATAGGTATCGGTCGCTCTTGCCGATCGGAGCGACCGTGTATGAAGTGATCCGTCCGACTCGAGGACCTCGGCATGGCGGACTGTGACCCGCTGGTCGCGTCGGCCTCGGACGCGAAGGCGCACGTGGCCGGTGATGTTCTGACCTCCGTCCGTTCGAAACAGCCCGGGTCGGACCTCGACCGGCGAGACCGGCAGCGAGGCAGCGACGCGAACCGGGGGGGCGATGCGGGGCTCGAGGATCCGGCGATCGAACGGTACCTCCGCCGCGGTGGCCCAGGACGCGTCGTCGAACGCCGACATCTCCCAGCCGTCCTGCTCCTCGCGCAGATCGATCTCCGCGCCGTCGTACAGGTCCGCAGCCCGGATCGCGCCGGTCGACGCTCGCCACTGGCCGTCCGTTCCGATCGTCAGGGTCCGCCCGTCATTCAGGTCGACCTCGAGTTGAGCCAACAAGGCCACATCCGTGCCGTAATGGGCGCGATCACCATTCGGATCCCATCCGAGGCGACCTCGGTACCACCCGTCGCCCACCATGGCCGTGATGACGTTGCGGCCGACGTGAAGCAGGTCCGTCACGTCGTAGGCCTCGACGAGGAGGCGATCCCGATAGGCAGTCCATCCTGGGGCGAGGATGTCCTCGGAGACAGGGCGACCGTTGATCGCCATCCGAAAGACCCCATGGGCCGTGACGTACAGCCTCGCCCGACGGGCAGGCACGGGTACCTCGAATGCCCGTCGCAGAAGTGGTACCGGTGCCTGCCGACCGCGACCTGGGTCGTCGGGGATCGTGATCCCGACGGCCGTCCAATCACTCGACTGGAGCAGACCTGCCTCGATGCGAAGCGTTGAGCTCCAATCGGACCACCCATCGTCCGTCCGGATCCTTACCCGGTAGTGACGGACCTCGCGGCTCTGGAGCGGAGCGCCGGGAGCCGTGACCGCGACTTGATCATCTGAGTCCACGACCCCTGTCGTCGCGAGGACAACATCGAAAGCCTCGCTAACCGCGGCTTGGACCTCGTACGCCCGCTGCCGGAGACCAGGGCCCGAGGTGGTGACCTGCCAAGTCAACCGGATCGGATCGGCGCTGGCCGCCAGCACGGAAGCGGGGACGTGGCTGACGAGACGGCTGACGGCCGCGGTGGGGGACGTCGTTCCAGTGGATGACACGGATGGGCACCTCGGGCGAAACGGTCTGGATCAGCCTTTGACGGCGCCTGCGGTCAGGCCCGAGGCGAGTTGGCGCTGGAAAAAGATGAACATGATCAGCGGAGGGATGGTGATCAGGAGAACGTCGGCGAACAGCAGGTTCCAGCGGGTCAGGAACTGGCTCTGGAAGTTGAACAAGGTCAGCTGGACGGTCGCGTTGTCGTTCCCCGGCAGAAAGTAGAGCGGGTTGACAAAGTCGTTATAGATGGCGACCGACAAGACGACGATCACGGTGATGATGGCTGGCCGCAGGAGCGGGAAGATGACGCTCAGGTACAGCCTGAACGGCGTCGCGCCATCCATGAGTGCCGCCTCATCCAGCTCCCTCGGAATGGCTGCCACGAAGGCGACGAAGACGAGGATGGCGAAGGGCATCGCGAAGGCGACCTCGACGAGGATGAGTCCGGCGAGCGTCTTGAAGAGCCCGAGCGCCTGGAGCAGGAAGATCGTCGGCACCACGGCGGGAGGGATGATCAAACCGGCGAGGAAGAGTGCACTTGCGAGCGCCGCGACCCGATCCCGCCGTCGCTGGATCACGAAGCCGATCATCGACGCCAGGATGACCGTGATCGCCACCGACGCGACCGTCAGGATCAGGCTGTTGCGGAGCGCGGTGATCATGATGCCGTTCCGCTCACTCAGCACGGCCTGGAGATTCTCGACGATCTCCCAGTCGGTCGGCCACGAGAAATCCAGGGATGAAGCTTCGACCTGCGTCTTCGCTGCTGTCACCACGATGAAGATGAACGGGACGATGAACACGAGGAAGGCGATCGACAGCGCGACGAGGTCGACCCAGTATCGGCGGGCCAGGCGAGCGGGCATCAGAGTTCGATCTCCCGCTTCGAGAAGAATCGCATCATCGGGTAGACGAGCAGCATCACGATGATGAACAGGACCACGTTGCCGGCAGTCGACAGGCCATAGAAACCCGCCTGATACTCCTTGTAGATCGTCGAGGCGATCACGTCGGAGGCGAACCCCGGGCCACCGCGCGTCATGGTCCAGATCAAGTCGAACGACCGCAGCCCGCCGATGAAGGACAGGATGATGACAGTGAAGGTGGCGTTCCGAGTCAGCGGGATGACCATGTAGCGGAACTTCGCCCAGGACCCACCTTCGAGCCGGGCCGCGTCGAGGTACTCCTCGGGGATCGAGACGATGCCAGCGATGAAGATGACCGTCGCGATCCCGACGCCCTTCCAGACGTCCACGGCTGCCACGGACAGTAAGGCGATATCAGGGTTGCTGAGCCATGCTGGTCCGTCGATCCCGATGATCGCCAATGTCCGGTTGATGAGACCCTCGGAGGGGTGCATCAACACCGCGAACGTGATCCCGACGGCGACAGCGCTGATAAGAACCGGGAAGAAGATGATCGATCGGAGCGCGGAGCGCAGGTGGATCTTCGACGTCAGGAGCGTCGCCAGCAACAGCCCGAGGATCACCTTCGAGCCGCTGGTGACCACCGCATACACAAATGTGTTGCGGAGACCGCTCGTGAGCGAGTCGTCTTGCAGGAATTCGCTGAAGTTGTCGAACCCGATGAACGTCGAATCGAACAACGTCCAACGCGTGAGACTGAAATAGAAGGCGGCTGCCGTCGGAACGATGAAGATCACCGCGAACAGCACGACTCCCGGGATGTAGAACCAACGGGGATACATCGCGTCGAGGGCTCGTGCCGAAGTGCGCCGCCGGCCCGAGGCAGAAGGCACGTCGGAGACGGGAACGGCCGACCGTGACAGGTCGACCGTTCCCTCTGTTGACTGGCGCGTCGCGTCCAGTCGAGAACTCACCAGCCAGGAAGCCCCAGCTGCTTGGCCTGCTTCTCGATGTCCTTGTCGTATTGAGTCGCGCCGTCCTTGGCCGATTTCAGACCGCTACCGACGGCCACCGAGATCTGTGGCAGTGACGGTCCCTTTACCGGCGAGAGGAACTCGAGGGCCGGCGTGCCGACGTTCTTGTCGATGTACTTCTGAATGTCGAGGACTGCGGGCAGGGCATCAGCCGGCAGCTTGGCGCCCTTGATGACGTATGGACCCGTCGGCGGCTGCGCCGCGGTGGCAGCATCCGCCCCTTCGACGGAGGCGATGAACGCAAGGAAATCCTTGGCTGCCGTCAGCTTATCGCCCGTCGTCGTCTTCGGGATGTAGGTTGCTGCCGGCATCCAGATCGTTGCGCAGTTCTCTGCGGCGTCCGTGCCGGGAAGCCCAAAGAACCCGATGTCCTTGATGGCCTCGGGATGGTTCTCGGCGATGGTGCCAAGGGCGAACGTCAGCATCGGGTACTGGGCGAATTTGCCCGTCGCGAGGGCGTTGAGGCCATCGTCAAAGCTAGCCGAGCCGAAGTCCTTCTGGTACCAACCCTTGTCAAATCCTTCCTGCAGGTGCTCGAAACCGGCGAGCGCTGCAGGAGTGTCGGCGTACTTGATCTTGTTGTTGGTGTAGTCGGTGGCGAAGTTCGGGATGGCCGCCTGGACGTTGCAGTAGTCGGAAAGGATGAACAGTTGCGAGGTCCAGTCGTCAGGGGCCTTGTACGTCGCGCCGACTGGGGTGATCCCGGCGGCCTTGAGCTTTTCGTTGTTTGCCTCGAACTCGGCCCAGGTCGTCGGGACCGTGAGGCCTTGTGCTTCGAAGACCTTCCTGTTGTAAAGGACGCCGCCACCCATCGCCGTGCCGCTCGGCACGCCAAAGATCGCCCCGTTCTGGGAGACCGTGGGGATGAAGGATTCGGCGATGTTGGCCCAGTACGGCTCGTCCTTCAGGTCGACGAGCGTCTGCGATGGATTCAGCGCCTGCAGGAGCGAGCCGGCGTTGTACCAGAAGATGTCGGTCATATCGCCGGTCGCAAGCTTGGTCTTGACCAGGTTGTCGCCTTCGCTTCCGCCTGGACGACTCTGGACATTGATGGTGACGTTGGGGTGCTTCGCCGTGTAGGCCTTGGCGAAGGCACTCGCGAGCTGCTGGTTCGCCTGTGTATCGTCGACCAGGTATTCCAGCGTGACGGCGGCAGCCGACGGTTCGGAACTCGCCGTCGGAGCGACGCTCGGAGCGGCCGAGGCCGCCGACGGCGCCGCGGATGCCGTGCTTGACGTGGCGGCCGCGGCGGAACTGGCTGCCGTGGCGGCCGCGCTCTGCGGCGCACTTCCCCCGCTGCTGCACGCTGTGACGATTAGCGCGGTCATCGCGGTGAGGACGATCGTTCGCCTCATTCGGGTGAGATCCATGGATTTCCTCCTCTTGGCAACTTGCCTCGCTTGGCACGACCCAGCCGGTCCTGTGCTCTTCGCTTTCACCGGTGTCGCGGTCGTTGCATGCGGATCGCGCTGATCCTCCTTCCTCCTGCTCAGCCGAGCAGCGATGACATCGATTTCCGTGTGTCCTCGAGATCCCGGTCGACTCGAGATGACCGGATGGGCACGCCATCCGGCCACCGGGTCAGTCGCGTGTGGCACGTCGCAGATCGCGATGGAGCGGGCCCCGGGGGCCGTGACATCGGCTCAGGGGCCCATCGATCCGAAATGACGCCGGCCAGCTCGTCGGTCCGACAGAACGCGGCGAACTCCGGATGCGCGGGACGCTCGGATGAGCGCAACTCGGCGCTGACGCCCCCGCCGGATGCCCGGGTGATGCGACCGTGGGCGACCGGGACCGCAGGATCCGGCCGCACGACGCCGAACTGGTCGCCGAGTTCTCTGATCCGAACTCGACCGTGCACGTCCACGAGCCGGATGATGGCCAGACGGCGTCCGCTCGAATATGCATCCACCAGCCGCGTGTCGTCGTCTGCACGGGCTTCAGGCATGAGCGCGAGCCGATGACACCATGCCACCCATCCGATCGATCTCGTCGCCGATCCGTGTTCCTGGACCAGTCGTCGATGGCACCGAAGATAGGGACGGCCCTGCCCTCGAAGTTGGCAGTGGTTGTCGTGAGGTTGCACAATCTTGCGGATGTCGGACGGGATGAAACCACAGCGCCCCGAACCCAACGTTTGGCACATGGAGCCGGAGGACGCGCGTCCTGACGCATCCCCCGAGCCGCAGCCGATGATCGCGCCGGGAAGCGTGGTCGGGCTCTGGTTGGTCGACCATCTGCCCGTGGTCCATCCACACGACCACGCGTTCTACGAGATGGCGCTCGTGCTAAGCGGTAGCGGCTTCCATTTGTGCGGCGACAGCGAGGAACTGGTCCAAGCCGCCTCTGTGGTCTTCGTCCCACCGGGAGTGGTGCACGGCTACCGGGCGTGCCGCGAGATGGAGGTCTACAACTGCTTCTTCCGCGCAGAGCTGGCCGAATTCGAGCTTCTCTGGGCGGCACGCGACGACGCCTTGGGGGCCCTCTTCGGACGAGGCGGGGCGCGGCGTCTCGACGGCGACCACGTCGTCATGCAGGTTGACCAGGCGGCGTTCGAGCAATGCGTCAGTGAGCTCGATGCCATCCGGCACGAGGATCCCTCTGAGCGAAGCCATGCTCGCCAAATCGGACACCTGCTGCTCGCCCTGGACCTGATCGCCAGGCACGGCCGTCGGTACGGCCCGACGCCCTCCGAACACCGACTCGCGACTCCACGTGTCGTGTCGGCCGTCCTCGACGCGTTCGACGAGGACCTCGCGCGGCACTGGACACTGGCGGACCTGAGCACCGAGGCCTACGTCGGCTCGTTTCACCTCGCCCACGAGTTCAAGCGCTGGGTCGGTGTCTCGCCGATGGCCTACCTCGCACGGCGTCGTGCTGAACGGGCGGGGATTCTGCTCGCCGGAACGGACGACTCGATCGCCTCGATCGGTCGTGCCGTGGGTTGGCCGGAGCCTGCCGCGTTCTCGCGGCAGTTCTCGAAGGCCTTTGGGGTCAGCCCGCGCGAGTTCCGCCGGAGGCGGCGGGCGGCGCAGCACGCCGACGAGGCCTTCCCGAGCTGACGAAGAGTGCGATGACCCGACTTGAGGTTCGGTCGGCGCCTCAGTCCCGCGGCGCCTTGTTGTCGCTGACGAACGGGACGCCCGTCAGGCCGCCGGTGAACAGGTCCTCGTTCAGCACTTTGAGCAGGATGCCTGGGTCGTCGGGGATGACGAGCTTGTCGTCCTTGATGAAGTCGCGCTCGGAGAGGCCCTGATCTCGGATGTGACGCCGGATCTTGGCGAGGGGAACGTCGCGGAGATGACCCCGGTCGTTGATGTTCCGCAGAAGCCGTCGGATGCGCGAGTTGGTCTCGGCGCGACGCCGAAGTCGCTCGGCGCCGTCGTCGGCGATCGGAAGGTGTTCGTTGATGCTGTCGACCCATTTGTGGACGTTCTCGGTGATCGCCGGCGACTCCCGGAACCACTGCTCGAACGCGAGCTGGTTGCGAACGATCAGCGTCTCCTGGCCGACGACGAGGTCGACCCGATCCTCGAACAGGAACAGCGGCGTGTCGACGCTGCGGAGGGCGTCGCCGTCGGGGAGCACCTTCGTCAGCCACACGCCCTTGCCGAGCGTTCGCGCCGGGTTGGACTTCGACACGAAGGCGACGCGGTTGCTCTTGCTCCCGCCAAGAACGATCGAGTAGAAGAGCAGCCGCCCGGCCATGTCGTCGGGATCGAGGAGGTCCGTGTCCGCGCCAGCGTCGACGAACGCGAGAACGCCGAACGTATCCTCGACATCGCTGCGCTTGAGGAGGAAGTACTCCTCGCCGGCCTCCAGGTTTGCGTCGGGCCAGTATTCGCGGGGCCGCATCCGCTCGAGGTCGTCGAGCGCCTCCTGGCGTCTGATCTCGCAGCAACGCCAGCGCGGCATCGACGACCTTGAGGTGGCCTCCGGCGACTCGATCGCCGCGGCGAGATGCGACCTGAAGCGTCACGTTGCGCGCGTCGCGGGCGGCGGCGATGTCCGCCGGCAATTCAGCCATCCGTTCCCCCAGAGTCATCCGCCACCAGGAACAGCCCGCTTGTGATCTCGGTGCCTTCGAGGGCACCGCGGAGCACGCGTCGTCTCGAAACAGCGTAGACCTCGCGCTTCTCGGCAGTCATCACCTTCGTCACGCGACGCCCGAGCAGGTAGAGGAACGGGTTCACCTGACGCATGTCCGAGCGCGTGTAGACCAACCCGACGACCAGCAGGAACACGGCGTACGCCGCGACTTCGCGGATCGTCGGCTGCTCGACGGCGAAGAACGGGAGAAGGTAGCTCACGAGGTACGTCGTGGCCTGGTCGCCGGCGTCGGAGACCGTTTCGACGGTGATCGTGCCGCGACTGCGGTTCGACGACGGATAGAGGATCCAAGCTCCGAGGCCGGCTCCCAGGATGGCGAGCCCGAGACAGACCGCGACGAGCCAGACTTCAGTGAAACGGAGCGCGAGCATCAGGAACAACGGGACGTAGCTGCTCAGAAACAGGGCGAAGCGCGTCACGATAGGTTCCCTCCCATGCCACCTTAGGTGACACTGGTTCCGGGGTACGATCCTGGCCGTCAAGCAGGCGTTCAGAACGAACGCCCCAGATCCTCTGGAGATACGCCGTGTCGGTCGAAATCATCTTCGACCACGCGATCGACCGCTCACCTGCGATCACCGTCGGCCCTGTTGGGTCAGTGGTGATCGGCCACCGCAGCATGCGCGCGGGGTCGTCGCGCTTCCTCCGCCATGCCGACGGCGGCTGGCACGTGGGCGGTGCCTCGTATCTGCGGGCACGGATCGTGCCGGTGGAAGGTGCAGAGACTGTCCGGGTCCGGTTCGAAGGCCCGTGGCGCGTGCGTCGCCTCCCGAACTCGGGCGCCGGTGTCGTCCTCTACGGTGACCGGGCGCTGTTGGAGCCCAGCGGGTCATGGGTCGCGACCGACGATCCCGACGGCCGCTGTTGGGTTGCCGAAGCCACCGGTCTGGCAAACCGGGAAGTGAGGATCGCCGCAGCGTGATGTAAGCGACGGGCTCGCCTAGCGGACGCGACGCGGCACGCGCGCCTGCACGCCGCCTTCGACGAGCTCGGCGGCTTCGGGCATATCGGGCGTCGCGATGACCGCCCGCTCGAACCACGGCGACGTACTTCCTGGCTCCCCACGCAGCCGTCACGCCGTGGACCACGATGCTCAGGGCGACCGTCAGGATGACGACGTCGACCACGGCGAGGCTTCCGGGCAGCGCCGTCTCGACCAGAACGCTGGCGAAGACGATCGACGCAAGTCCTCGAGGTCCGAACCACCCGATGTAGCCGACCGTCGCCGGCGCGAAGCCGCTACGCAGCATGGCGATCGCCACCGGGACGATCCGGCAGAGCGTGAGGCTCAAGACCGCGTACAGGACGGTCGTTGGCGTCGCACGAGCGAGTACCGGACCGATGATCGCGGCGCCGAGCAGCGTGAACGCGACCGCCGCGAGCGCGTCTGCGAGGTGCTCGGAGAGATGGAACGCCTCGGCCGGCAGATGGGCGCGAACGAGGGCACCTGCGGTCAGGCCGGCGATCCATACCGCGAGGAACCCGCTCGTTTCGACCTCATCAGCGAGCGAGAAGGCAAGGATCGCGAGTGCGACAAGCGCGATGCCCTGATATCGCTGGTCGCTGTAGCCACGATCGGCCGTCACGCGGATCAACCAGCCACCGACGACGCCGACCATCAGCCCGATCAGCGTCGAGCCGACGAGGACCACGACGAGCGTCTGGATCGCGGCGCCCTCGCTCTCGCCACCTGTCGCGACCACGCCGGCGGCGATGAGGATCGTGACGAACGGCAGGGCAAGCCCGTCGTTCAGGCCGCTCTCCACGTTGATGGCGTTGCTCACGACCGCCGGCACGCGCGGGTTTGCGACGACGGCCTGTCCGAGCGCAGCGTCCGTCGGCGCCAGGATCACGCCGATCAGGCCGGCCTGCCATGGCTCGAGACCGGGGAACAGAACCAGCGCGACGACTGCGCCGAGGAGCATCGTCATCGGCAGACCCAAGCCGAGGAGACGTCCCGACAGCGCCGGTTCGGCGGTCCAGCGCCGGACGTCGAGGGCCGAGGCATCCGCGAACAGCACCAGGACGAGAGCGGCTTCGAGCACGGGCACGACGACCTGGCCGCGGGGCGTGTCGCCGAACATGAGCGGGCCGGCGATCAGCCCGATGGCCACGAAGAAGATCGGCACGGTCACGATCGATCGTTCGAGTCGGCGGGAGACGAGCGCGTAGGCGAGAAACGCTCCGGCGAGCAGGGTCAGCGGTGCGATCGTCATCGGTGTTGGTCGGCGCGCGGCGCCGGTCGGTCGGTCACGCGTCGATCATGATCGGCCGCGACGACGGTTTGTGACGCATATGACGAGTGGCGCCACCGAAACGGAGGAGGATAATGCCGCCATGATCCCGCTCCTTCCCTTCGGCCGGACCGGCCATCAGAGCACTCGCGTCATCTTTGGCGCCGCGGCATTCAGCTCGGTGACCCAGGCGGAAGCCGATGCGACGCTCGAGCTGATCGGCCGTTACGGCATCAACCACATCGATACGGCCGCGAGCTATGGTGATTCGGAGCTTCGACTCGCCCCCTGGATCGCGGACCACCGCGACGAGGTGTTCCTCGCGAGCAAGACCGGCGAACGTACGCGCGAGGCGGCGTATGCGCAGATCGCGCGGTCGCTCGAGCGCTTGCGGACCGACCACCTCGACCTGATCCAGCTGCACAACCTGGTCGACGAGGACGAGTGGCGTACGGCGCTTGGGGCCCGGCGGCGCCCTCGAGGCCGCGGTCCAGGCCCGGGACGAGGGCCTCGTCCGGTTCATCGGCGTGACCGGCCACGGGGTCACCGTCGCGGCGCAGCACCGCCGGGCGCTGGAGCGCTTCCCCTTCGACTCCGTGCTCCTGCCGTACAACTACCCGATGTCACTCAACGCCGGTTACATGGCGGATTTCGAGGAACTCGTCGGGGTCTGCGAGGAACGGGGCGTCGCGGTACAGACGATCAAGGCCATCACCCGCGCGCCGTGGGGAGACCGCGAGCACACGGCGAGCACGTGGTACGAGCCGCTGCGCGATCAGGGCGCGATCGATACGGCCGTTTCCTGGGTGCTCGGGCGTCCCGGGTTCTTCCTCAACACCGTGGGCGACATCACGATCCTGCCGAAGGTGCTCGACGCCGCGGATCGTTTCACCGAGCGACCACACGAGACTGCCATGCAGGAGCTCGACGCCACGTGGGGGATGGAGCCGCTCTTCGTCTGACTCGGCGAGGGTTGAGCCGCGATCACCGCCGATCAGTACGCGCCGCGCGCTGCCGCCTACCCGCCCTCGACCGTGAATTCGGTTCGCATCCCGGCCTGGTAGTGGCCCGGGACGTTGCAGATCACGACGTAGTGACCGGCCTTGAGATCGCACGGTCAGGTCCTCGGTGGCTCCTGCCGCGATGTCCTCGACCTCGTCGACGGCCGTCAGTTCGTCGGCGTCCTCGTCGACCTCGGGTGCGCCGCTCGCGATGGCGAGCTTGTCGGCTGCGAGGTCCGTCTGCATCACCACGAACTCGTGGACGGTCGTGCCGGCGTTCTTGATGTGGAAAGTCACGCGATCCGGCTGGAGCACTCTTGGTCGCGAGGTCGATCCTGAACTCCGACTCCGACGCGTCGACCGAAGTGGTCGCCCCGCTGCCGCTCGGGCTCGCGCCCGCGATGGCCGTCCCCGTTGGAGCGGAGGCCGCCGCCGAGGCGGGCGGTCGCTGCGGAGCCGGACGCAGCCCCGGAGCCACCGGCGCCGCCGCACGCCGCGATCAGAGTCCCCACGGCGGCCAGGACGATGGCCTGGCGGAGGAATGACATCAGGATGCGAGGGTCGGGCATCGGTCTCGTTCCTTCGGCGTGGCGGATGGCGGACGTTACACTTACGCCCTTGGATCGCTACCGGATCGCGTCGGGCACCGGCTGATCGGGAGGCTGCGATTTCGATGAGCACAACGGACCTGCGCACGTGGTCCGCGCGATGACCCTGACCCACGACCGTGCCGGCCAGCCGGCAGATCCGGCAACCCTGCTCGACGTCGACGCGCTCGTCACCGCGTACTACGAGACGCGCCCCGACCCGGCGGATCCGGCCCAGCGGGTCGCGTTCGGCACCTCCGGTCACCGTGGCTCCGCATTCCGAGCCGCGTTCAACGAGGCCCACATCCTCGCCACGACCGAGGCGATCTGGCGCTATCGCGAGGATCGCGGCTACCGCGGACCACTGTTCATCGGGCGCGATACGCACGCGCTGTCGGAACCCGCGACGCGGACGGCAGTGGAAGTACTCGCAGCGCACGGGGCCGACATCCGGGTGGACGCCCGCGACGGGTACACCCCGACGCCGGCCGTATCGCACGCGATCCTCGTCGCAAACCGGGCGACAAGCGGGGGCGGCGCCGGCGTCGCCGGCCGGGCCCACAAGTCCCAGCCCAGCCTCGCCGATGGCATCGTCGTGACGCCCTCACACAACCCACCCGATGACGGCGGCTTCAAGTACAACCCGCCGAACGGTGGCCCGGCCGATACCGACGTCACGCGCTGGATCCAGGACGAGGCGAACCGGATCCTCGAGGCGACTGGAGAGGATGGCCTCGCGGGCGTGCCGCGGATCCCATACGAGCGTGCCCGTGCGAGCGCCGCGCCGTACGACTTCCTGGCGACCTACGTCGACGACCTCGGCTCCGTCATCGACATGGAAGCGATCGCGGCCTCAGGACTCCGGATCGGCGTCGATCCGATGGGCGGCGCGTCGGTCGCCTATTGGGGTGCGATCGGCGAGCGCTACGGCCTCGCGCTGACCGTCACCAACGAGGCGGTCGACCCGACGTTCGGCTTCATGACGGTCGACTGGGACGGCAAGATCCGGATGGATCCGTCGTCGCGCTACGCGATGGCCCGGCTCGTCGGCCTGCGCGACCGGTTCGACATCGCGCTCGGGAACGACACGGACGCGGACCGGCACGGCGTCGTGACTCCCGGCGCAGGCCTCCTGATCCCGAACCACTTCCTGTCCGCCGCGATCGCCTACCTGTTCGGTGGCGGCCGGTCGTGGGGCGGCGATGTCGGAGTCGGCAAGACCCTCGTGTCGTCGAGCATGATCGACCGCGTCGTGGCCGATCTCGGCCGGCGCCTGGTCGAGGTGCCGGTCGGGTTCAAGTGGTTCGTCGACGGGCTCGTCGACGGATCGATCGGCTTTGGCGGCGAGGAGAGTGCCGGCGCGTCGTTCCTGCGCCGCGACGGGACCGTCTGGACGACCGACAAGGACGGGATCATCGCGTGCCTGCTCGCCTGCGAGATGACCGCGCGGAGCGGACGCGACCCAGGCGTGAGCTACGCCGAGCTGACGGAGCGATTCGGGAACCCGGTCTACCGTCGGATCGATGCGCCGGCGACGCCCAGCCGAGAAGGCCACGCTCGGCCGTCTATCGAGCGAGGACGTCCGCGCGACCTCGCTCGCCGGTGACCCGATCACGGCCGTGCTGACGACCGCGCCCGGGAACGGCGCAGCGATCGGAGGCCTCAAGGTGACCACGGACGCCGGCTGGTTCGCTGCACGACCGTCCGGCACCGAGAACGTCTACAAGATCTACGCCGAGAGCTTTCGCGACCAGGCGCACCTCGACCGCCTCATCGAGGAGGCCCAGGCACTCGTGAGCGAGGTCCTTCGGGCAGCGTCCTGAAGGCCGGTCAGACCGCGGGCGTCATCTCCGGTTCGGCGGTCTGCGACGCGGCCAGCTGATCAGTAGCCTCGACCGCCTTGGCCTTCGATGCTGCGATCGCGTCGGCGGCGGCCTCCTGGCTGCGCAGCCACTCCTCCTGGCCCTCATCGAGCTCGGAGAGCACCTGGAAACCGCCGAAGACGACCGTTCCGACGATCGTCAGGGTGGGCGCGCCCTCGACCTGTCCGATGGCCGGCCGCGAGTCCTGCATCCCGCCCGAGCCCGGTGACGTGGGTGACGACCTTCCAGCTCGGCGGGACGAGGATCTGGCCACCACCGAACACCGCCTTGAGGTTCAGCGTGGCGCCTTCGGGCGCGAGGGTCGCATCGCGGAGGTCGACCGCTCCGCCGCCGTACCAGCATTCGATGGTGCCGCCGCGAAAGTTCTGCGCCGTGCTGCGGTAGGCGAGCGGGCCGAAGATGCTCGCGAGGGTGATCTCGTCGTCTGCGGGGTCGGTCGTCGGGACGATCCGCTGCTTCGCGGACATCGCTCCTGCGGCAGCCGACGACCATCGCTCCCGCCATGCCGACGACAGCCGTTCCGACGATCCGTCCGATGAAGCTCATGTCGATTCCTCCTGGTGCTGCGAGCCGCGTCCGCGTCTCGGGCTGACAAGTCTAGCCTCGCGTGCCCGCGGACGGGCACGAGTCGTTGGTCGCCGTTCGCCGGGCTGGACGTCACGGCGCCGCCCGAGCCGAAGACGCTAGCGCGGGAGCGGGAGCAGGTGCTCCGGCTCGAAGTCGAGCAGCTCGTGGCACTTGGTCAGGTCGAACGGGACCTCGCGGCCGACGAGCGGTCGTCGCAACGGCGTCGACGGGTGATAGCGGGCCATGAGCTCGGCGCTCGGCAGCGCGGAGTAGGTGTCGGGGGCCATGACGTTGATGACGTGGCAGCCCGGGATGTCGCGCTCGACCGCGAGGGCGAAGGCGCGAGCGCCGTCGCGGACGTCGAGATACGCCCACAGCTCGCGGGCGAGGAACGACGGGTCCGTCTCGGCCTGCTTCATCCGGTCGAGGTGGGCGTCCATCGGCGCGGTATTCGAGATGCGGAGGGCGACCACCTGGTAGCCGTGGCGTCGATGCATCATCGCCGCCGTCGCCTCGTCGACCTCCTTGGAGAGCGCGTACGGATCGGTGCCGATGTTCGGGTGGGCCTCGTCGACGGGCGCGTACAGCGGCGCGAGGCCCTCCGCGCCGTACGGAAGGCCGAGCAACGAGATGCTCGAAGCAAGCGAGACGCGGCCGACCCCGGCGTTGCCGGCCGCCTCGAGCGCCACGAACGTGGCTTCGACGTTGGTCGCGAAGACCTCGAGCGGCGTCCCGTGGTGCGGTGAGGGCAGGGCAGCGAGGTGGATGAGGCGCATCGGGGCGGGCGCGCTCCATGAGCGAGGCCATGAACGCCGGATCGCGGACGTCGCCCTGCGTCCAGACCGCGGCCGTGTCGGCCAGCTCGGCCGGTGGCTCGACCCGATCGAGCGCATGGACCTCATGGCCGTGGGCCAGCAGGTCGGCGACGACGTAGCGGCCGATCCCGCCGCCGGCACCGGTCACGACGATCCGCATCAGTCGACTCCTCCGATGGCGAGGGCCTCGAGCAGGCCCTGCATGTAGCCGATGGCGTGGGCTCGGGCGCGATGGCCGTACGGCGTGTCGCCGACCATGTGCGGGACGTGGTCGTCGAGCAGGAAGCCGTCGAAGCCGACGTCGGCGAGGTGCCGGAGCACCTGCGCCGGCGCGATAGCTGCCCTCGCCGATGAACGCCTCCCGGAACCGTGGCACCGTGCCGACGACCTGCCGGAAGTGGACGTAGAAGATCCGTCCGGATGGTCCGAGGAGGTCGATCGCCCGGGCGACCGCGTCGGGGCCGCCGACCATCTCCGAGACGGTGCCCGAGGCACAGGTCCATCCCCCAGGCGGGGCTGCCGCCGCTCCGCTCCATCGCCCAGGCGAGCGCCTCGGGGCTGTCGAACAGCCGCGCGACGCCACCGATGGCCGGGCACCGGCGGATCGTCTGGATGCAACGCGAGCCGGACGCCCGCGGCCTCGGCGACGGGCAGTGTCGCGTCGAGGAAGCGGCCGTAGTTCAGGCGCATCTGCTCGAGGTCCGCGGTCTCGGTCGGGTGGCGCCTGCGGGTAGTCGACCTTGTTGCCGTCGGCGACGAGGTCCTCATCGAACGACGAGACGAGCGCGCCGCCGCGGCCGCGGGTCTCGAGCGAGGTCCGCCACACGAACGTCGGCATGAAGTGGTGGCCGAGGAACGGGATGCCGGCCGCGCCGACGTTCCGGATCGTGACGGCAGTAGCGCTCGAGCTGGTCCTCCCAGCCGGGCTTGCCGAGCATGACCTTGTCGTAGAACGCGATCGGCACGTTCTCGAGAGCCTCGAGCGTCAGGCCCTCGGCCGCGATGTCGTCGCGCAGCCGGACGAGGTCGGCCTCATGCCAGTAGCCGTCGTCGCCGGGGATCGCCGGCGTGTTGAGCTGGATCGTGGTGAGGCCGAGCTGCCGCGCGAAGGCGGCGTCGTCGCGCAGACAGCTGCTGGAGCTGGCCGAGACCGATCCGGATGGTCATCGATGGGGCTTCGGCGTCTGATCCGGCTCGTCAGCCCGCGGCGCCGATGCGGGCCGTGATGGCGTCGCCGACCTCGCGGGTCGTGGCGGTCCCGCCAAGGTCCTTGGTCCGCGGGCCATCCTTGGCGACCGCGCGCAGGGCGTCCATGACGAGCCGGCCGGCCTCCGGCTCGCCGAGGTGGTCGAGCAGCATCGAGCCCGCCCAGACCGTGGCCATCGGGTTGGCCACGCCCTGCCCGGCGCGCCGCGGTGCCGAGCCGTGGACCGGCTCGAACAGGCTCGGATAGATGCGCTCGGGGTTGAGGTTGGCCGACGCCGGCAGGCCGAGCGAGCCCTGGAGGGCGCCACCGATGTCGGTGAGGATGTCGCCGAACAGGTTGCTCGCGACGATGACGTCGAGCGTGTCGGGGGCGGTGATCATCCGGGCGGCGAGCGCGTCCACGTGGTATGTGCGTGACCGTGACGTCGGGATAGTCGCGCGCGACCTCGTCGACGACCTCGTCCCAGAAGACGGCCGTGTAGTTGAGCGCGTTCGACTTCGTCGCGCTGGCGAGCGTGTGCTTGCGCTCCATCGCGCGATCGAACGCGTAGCGCACGACGCGCTCGACGCCGCGCCGCGTGAAGAGCGACGTCTGGAGCGCGGTCTCCTCGGGCCGGCCCTGGTGGAACCGGCCACCGAGCCCGACGTACTCGCCCTCGGTGTTCTCGCGGATGCACAGGATGTCGATGTCGGCCGGGCCGCGGTCGCGCAGCGGCCCCGGGATGCCCTTCGAGCAGCTGGGCCGGACGGAGGTTGATGTACAGGTCGAAGCCCTGGCGGATCGGCAGGAGGAGGCCCCACAGCGAGACGTGGTCGGGGACGCCGGGGAAGCCGACGGCGCCGAGATAGACGGCGTCCGAGTCGCGGAGCTGGTCGACGCCGTCGGGCGGCATCATCGCGCCGTGCTCGAGGTACCACTGGCACGACCACGGGAAGTCGCGGGTGGCGATGTCGAACGAGCCGGTCACCTCGCCGGCTCGACGGAGCACCTTGAGGCCCTCGGGGATCACCTCGGTCCCGACCCCGTCGCCCGGGATCACGGCCAGCTGGTACGTCGTCATCGCAGTCCTCTTTCGCTAGCCGCGCTCGGGTCGGGGTCAGGCGCTCGGTCGAGCGGAACGGTCCGTCGCAGTCGAACATCATTCGCAGCGGAGGATTCAGTCGCAGCGGAAGACTTCGCGAGTGCGTCGCGGTCCCTCGCCTGCGGTTCGCTCGTCGAGGTGGCTCGCGTAGCTCTCGACCCACGCCTGGTAGCGGCTCGAGGCGGCGAGCGCCGCCTCGCGTCGCGTCGAGATCGTCGGATTCGCGGTAGGTCCAGGCGTCGCCGTCCTCGACCCACGTCCACTGCCGACGGGTGCCCGCCTGGCGGAGCGCGTCCACGACGTCGGGAGGCATCTCGCGGTGGGCATGTCGTGATCGCATCGACGGCCTCGGGCCCCGGCTCGGAGGCCGGTTCGGTAGGTCATCTGGGCCGGCCCCGGCTCGCCATCCGGGTCGAGCGCGAACACCTCGGTCGGGACGCCCGGTGCCGCCCGGACCCGCTCATCGAAGAGCGGGGTCATCGTGTCGGCCCACTCCTTGTGGACCGGATTCGACATGTCGAGCGTCTCGCCCTTGGTCGGGTCGTCTGCCTCGCGGGTCAGCAGGAGGTCGGCGCCATCGAGCCAGATGGTGTACCGCCGGATGCCCGGCCGCCCGGATCAGGTCGTACAGCTCCGGGAACGGGTTGCAGATGCCATTGAGCGTAGGTCTCGATGCCCTCGGGATCGGGCTTCAGCCAGAGCCGGAATGCGTTCGCGGCATGCGTCAGTGAGCGGAAGGGTGCATCGATCAGTCGAGCCGGAAGATCTCGGGAAGCTCGACGAGGCCCTCGGTCGCGACCTCCTCGGCGAACAGCGGAGCCATCGCCGCGCCCCATCGCTTCGTCACCTCGGCGGCGGCCTGGAACGCCTTCGTCGCCGCGGGGTCGTCGCACTCGTAGTAGCCGAACACGCGGTCCTCGAACCGGTAGATCGAGTAGTTCCGAACGCCCGATTCGCTGATCATCGCGCGCATCTCGGGCCAGACGTTGGCGTGCGCTTCGACGTACTCGTCGATCTTCTCGGGGCGGAGCCGGCCGGTCCAGGCGACACGGGCCAAGGTGACCTCCTCTACCTTGCTAGCGTTTTAGCGTGCTACAACGGTGCGTGCGTGACGATGCCGGCCGGCGTCGGGTGGAAACGGTACCATCCCGCGCCGGGACGCTGAGCCCCGGAGCGCGACAGTCATCCGGCCCCTTCCCAGCCAAGGAACGCCGCAGGATTCTCCCGCACAAGAGCGTCCGCGTCCGAGGGCGCGTGCCCGCGAGCGACCAACATCGGCACGACGTCCCGCAGCAGGTGGTCGTAGCCGTGGCCGCCGAACGCGGTCAGCCGGTGCTTCTGGCAGATGTCCTGGGCGAGCAGCAACCGATCTCCGAAGCCCGGCCGCGATGACCGCCTCGGCGAGGGCCAGCCGACCGCCGTCGTTCGGCATCGAGATCGCCGGGTTGAGCGGGAAGAACGCGGTCTCGAGCCCGAAGCAGTCGAGGCTCATCCAGATCCCGCGCCGCGCCAGTCCGACCAGCTGCTCGGCCCCGCTGACCGTGCGCTCGAGATGGGCGATCGTCGTGCGCTCGAGATCAGCCCCGACGTCCGTCAGTTCGGCGAGGATCTCGTCGGGAGCGGCGCTATTCCGGCCCGGATGGACCATCAGCGGCGCACCGGTTGCCGCCTGGGCACGTCCGGCCGCGCGCAACACCCGTCGCTCGCGAGGCGTCATCGGCCAGGAACAGCCGATCTCCCCGATGAAGCCGGCACGAACCCGCTCGGAGCCGACGGCGACACCCTCGGCCAGGTCGCCCACGATGGCCTCGACGATCGCCGCCTCCGAGGCGTCCTCGATCCAGTCCGGATGCGAGCCGTGGACGTAATACCCGGAGCCCATGACGATGTGAACCCCGGTCGCCCGCGAGATGCGCACGAGTGCCGCAGGGTCGCGCCCGAACCCATCGGTCGTCGGATCGGCGATAGCCCCACCACCGACAGCCGCGAACCGGGCGAGCTCGGCCGTCGCGGTCGCCTCGTCGGTCAGGCGCAGGTTGTCCCGGACGCTCGTCCACTGCTGGCGAACCCACCAGCGCGTCTCGAGCGACACGAGCGCATCCTCGAACGAGCGGCCCTCGTCGGTCTCGACCCGCCGGAACGCGACGTGGTCAAGGATCGTCAGCAAGTGCTCGTGGATGCTCGCCGGTCCAAGCGCCGCCGGCTCGACTGCCCCGAGGACCGTCTGGATACGGGCGGTCATCGCCGCCGCCCATTGCCGAGCCCGCCGGCCGACGCCCGCGGCAGGACCGACCAGCGCGGAACCCGACGCAATCCTGCCCCGACCGACGGAGGGTTCACCCGCCTTCGCGCTTCTGCCAGCCCTCGACGAACAGCTGGAGTCGGGCCCCGGTGTGCGGGTGGCGGGCGCACGCGTCGTGGTCGAGACGGAGGCCGAGCCCGGGCCGCTCCGGCACGCCGAAGCAGCCATCGCCCGATCGACCTCGGGCGCAACGTCGACCAGCTCGCTGACCCAGGCGTCGGCGAAGTCGTTGAAGTGCTCGACGATGTCGACGTTGCGCGTCGCGACCGCGAAGTGGACGTTGGCGGCGGTGGCGACCGGGCCACCGACGTTGTGGGGCGCGAGCGTCAGGTAGTGCGCTTCGGTCCATCCGGCGAGCCGGCGCATCCCGGTGAAGCCACCGAAATGGGTGAGGTCGGCCTGGATGATGTCGACGTTGCCGCCCTCCACGAACGGCGCCGCGTCCCAGATCGTGTGGATCCGCTCGCCGGTGGCGATCGAGGAGTTGGTGGCCGCGCGGACACGGGCGAGCGCGTCGGCGTTCTCGGGCGGGACCGGTTCCTCGATCCAGCGCGGCGCGAAGGGCTCGATCGCGGCGGCCACCTGGGCGGCGGTGTCGGGTGAGAACCGGCCGTGCATCTCGATCATCAGGTCGATGTCCGGACCGACAGCGTCGCGAACGGCGGCGACGACGCCGACCGCCCGCCGCAGCTCGGCCGCCGACAGCCTGACGCTCGCCGCCGCGAAGGGATCGAGCTTCATCGCGCGGTACCCGCGAGCGACGACGGTCTCGGCGAGCGCAGCGATCCGCGACGGCTCGTAGTCGGTCTGGTACCAGCCGTTGGCGTAGGCCGGCACGCGCTCGCGAAACCGCCCGCCCAGGAGCTTCCAGACAGGCACGCCGAGGTGCTGGCCCATCAGGTCCCAGCAGGCGAGGTCGAACGCGGCGAGGGCCGACTGGCCGTGCTCGCTCGGGCGCCCGTACTCGAGCCGCTCGATCGCCCACGCGAGGCGCTCGACGTCGAACGGATCGGCGCCGATGACGTAGCGGCCGGCGAGCTCGCCGACGACCGCGACGAACGAGTCGGTCTTGTTGAGCGGCCGGACCTCGCCGACGCCGACCAGCCCGATGTCCGTCTCGAGCTCGACGAAGACGAGGTCGCGCCACGGCGTGCCGACGACGGTGGTCCGGACGTCGGTGATGCGCATCGGGCTGGCGGTCAGCCGTTGAAGGCGACGGCGGCCGGTCCGCGACACGCCGGGCCGGACCCGGAACAGGCGCCCGGCGAGCGGCTGGACCGCGGCATCGTCCTCGGCCAACCCGAGCCGCGAGGTCGTGATGTAGAGCTCGTCCAGTCCGCTGCCACCGAAGGCGCAGCTCGTGACCTGCGTGCACGGCAGCTCGACGACGCGTGTCGAGGCGACCGTCGGGCGTGTACCGGTGGACGGCCGAGCCGCCCCACAGCGCTACCCACAGGCAGCCCTCGTCGTCGATGGTCATCCCGTCGGGCCCGCCGGCCGCTTCGGGGATCTCGACCGCGACGCGCCGGCCGCTGATCGAGCCGGTCGCCGGGTCGGCGTCGAACGCATCGACGCGCCCGGTCGGCGTGTCGATGTAGTACATCGTGGTGCCGTCCGGCGTCCAGGCGAGACCGTTCGAGATGGTGACCTCGGGCAGCATGACCTCGACCGAGCCGTCCGGATCGAGCCGGTACAGCGACCCCGCCCCCGGCCGCGAGTCGTACGCCATCGAGCCCGCCCACAGCCGGCCCGCCGGGTCGCATTTCCCGTCGTTCATCCGGATCGGCCGGCGGGCTCCGGCTGCGGTAGCGCAAAGAGCCGGCGCAGCTCGCCGTCCGGTTCCTCGAGCCACAGGCCGTCGCCAAGCGCCAGCGCCGTGCCGCCGCCGACGCGCGGCACCGCGACGCACACGGGCTGGTCATATTCGGTGACTTCGTCCCCGCCGTCGGCGGAGGTGCGGTGGAGCCGGCCGGCGAGCATGTCGACCCAGAGCAAGACGCCGCTCGTGGCGTCCCAGGCGGGACCCTCGCCGTGCTCGGCGCGCACCTCACCGACCGGATCGGCGCGCAATCGCCTGACGGCCATCGTTCCTCCCTCGCCCCCGGACCGGCTGGTGTCGTTTCCGGCGCGGTGGTCAGGATACCAAGCCGCCAGCCGGTCGGGGCGCTGACGTCCCGCCGAGACGTCCGGCGCGACCCCGAGAACCGCCGCGACCGCGGGCTAGAATGGTTTCCGACACGGCGCGGCCGGCCCATCGGCCCGGTGCCGGGCGCGAGCGAGAGGGCCTGCTGCATGAAGATCGAGAAGGTCGAGGGACTCCTCATCGGGAGCGATCTGATCGGGACGAACTTCGTCGTCCGGATCACGACGGACACCGGCATCACCGGCATCGGCCAGTCCGGGGCGTGGGGCTTTCCCGATGCGGCCGAGGCGGTCGTCAACCAGTTCCGCGAGTACCTCATCGGCCAGGACCCGTTCCGGATCGACCACATCCAGCAGTCGCTCTACCGGATGCGGCCGTTCCGCGGCAACATCCTGTCGGGCGCCCTCTCCGCCATCGACATCGCGCTGTGGGACATCAAGGGCAAGCATTACGGCGCGCCGATCTGGGACCTCCTCGGCGGCAAGTTCCGCGACAAGGTCCGTCTCCACCTGCTGCTCCCACTCCAGAGCGACAGTCCCGAGCAGGTCTTCAAGAGCTCGCGGGAGGCGATGGAGGAAGGCTTCACGGCGATCAAGCTCGACCCGCTGCGCGCCGGGTACGCCGACCAGACCCTGTCCCGGATGATCCAGTCGGCTCGCGAGATCGCGGCGGCTGCCCGCGAGGGGGCCGGGATCGACGTCGACATCATCTTCGAGATCCACCGCAAGCTGACCCCGATGAACGCGATCGCCCTCGCCGACGCGCTCGTCGAGTTCCGGCCGCTGTTCTACGAGGACCCGATCCAGATCGACTCGATGGTCCTCCAGGCGCAGATCGCCAAGCGGACCGTGAACCCGGTCGCCAACGGCGAGCGGATGAGCACGATCTGGGAGTTCCGCGACCTGCTCGAGGCCGGCGGTCCGCAGTACGTCCGGCCGGACCTCGGCATCGCCGGCGGCATCACCGGCTGCCGCAAGATCGCCGCGCTGGCCGAGTCGTACCACTCGGCGCTCGTGTCGCACAACTTCCTGGGCCCGCTGCTGACCGCCGCGTCGATCCATCTCGACGTCGCGATCCCGAACTTCATCACCCAGGAGTACCTGCTCGCCGACGAGTCCTCGAACCCGGGCGACGCGATCTTCAAGTCGGTGCTCAAGCGCGAAGGTGGCTACATCATCGCGCCCGAGGCGCCGGGTCTCGGCGTCGAACTCGACGATTCGCTCCTCGACAAGGCGCCCTTCCGGTACCAGCCCCGGAACGTGAGCCTGCGCCTTGACGGCTCACCGGCGATGGCCGTTTGACGGCGGCCCGGTCCGACTCGTCGGACCCGCCCGAGCGACGACCGTGACCGACCGATCGACCCGAGGTCGTCCTCGCCAGCAACCGGCAGTCGATGGAAGGCGACGTCACCGAGCCCGAGCTCGAGCGGCTGCGCCGGTTCGCCGACTTCCGCTACGGCGAATTCGACCGCCCGACGAGCTGGGACGAGCCGCCTCCGCCCGACGCCGGACGTAGACCGGCGGCTGATCGAGTTCGTCGATGGCGCCGACGCGCTCGTCGTCTGCCACGGCGTCGCCGAGGATCACCGGCGAGATCATGGACGCCTGCCCGAACCTGCGGTTCATCGGCGAGCTCGAAGGCGACCGATTCGCCCGACGGATCGACGTCGAGGCCGCATGGGAGCGCGGCATCCGGACGGTCGACACGACGAACGGCTCGTCCTACGGCGTCTCGGAATGGGCCCTGGCGATGGCGATGATCGGGCTGCGCAACGCCGGTTCGCTGTTCCGCCGGATCATCGTCGACCGCCAGGCGGAGTTCCACTCCACGTTCCGCGACGACCCCGGTTTCCAGCGTGGCGAGCTGACCGGCAAGACGGTCGGCCTGATCGGCTGCGGGATCATCGGTCGACGGCTGCTCGAGCTGCTCGAGCCGTTCCACACGACCACCTACGTGTACGACCCGTACGTGCCGCGCGAGCTCGCGGACGTGTACGGCGTCACCTTCACGTCGCTCGACAACGTGCTGTCGCTGTCCGATGTCGTGATCTGCCTCGCTCCGATCACGCCGGCGACCCGCGGCATGCTCGGTGCCCGCGAATTCGATCTGATGCGCGACGACGCCGTGTTCGTGAACGTGTCGCGCGGCGCGATCGTCCAGACCGACGCGCTCATCGCGAAGCTGCGTGAGGGCAAGCTGATCGCGTCGCTCGACGTCTTCGACCCGGAGCCGATCCCGGTCGATTCGCCGATCCGCGACCTGCCGAACGTCTTCCTGACGCCGCACATCGCGGGCGTCAACGCTGCCGGCGGCCCGCGGTTCTTCCGGATCATGGTCGATGAGCTCGAGCGGTTCTTCGGTGGCCACGAGACGCGCTACGACCTGCTGCCGCGGACGATCGCGAACCGGACGGGCGCCCCGCCACCGCGCCGTGTCTAGGGCCTCGGCGGCCCCGGACGTCCTCATCGTCGGCGGCGGTGCCGCCGCCTGCGTCCTCGCGGCACGCCTCTCGGAGGACCCGGGCCGCCGTGTCCTGATGCTCGAGGCCGGCCCGGACTACCCGGAGGTCGCGACGACCCCGGCCATGGTCCGATATGGCTGGGGGACGCCGTCGATCATCGACGACCCGCTCGACCTCGACTGGGCGTACCTGCGCGACTGCGACGCCGACGAGCGGTGACGTCTCGATCCCGCGCGGGCGGCTGGTCGGGGGGTCGGGGGCGATCAACGGCCAGATCTTCCTGCGGGCACTGCCCGAGGACATCGAGCGGTGGTGCGAGGTCGCGGGGCCGGCCGTCGACTGGCCGACGATGGACGCCGCCTATCGCGCCCTCGAAGCCGATGGCCTGTTCAGGATCCGCCGCTGGGCCCCGGCCGATTGGGTCGCGACACAGGCGGCCTTCGTGGAGACGTGCGTCGCCGCCGGATACGGGGCGGTCACCGACCACAACGCCCCCGACGCGATGGGCGCTGGCGCCCTGCCGTTCAACCAGGACGACCGTGTCCGCTGGGGTCCTGCGCTGGCCTACCTGACCGCGGCCGTCCGTGCGCGACCGAACCTCGAGATCCGGCCGCATACGGTCGTCCGGAGGGTCGAGGTCGAGCGTGGAAGGGCGGTCGCGGTTGCCGCCGTCGGCCCGGATGGCGAGGACCGCATCGCCGCTGGCGAGGTCATCGTCGCGGCCGGCGCGATCGGCACGCCGCACCTGCTGCTGCTGTCGGGGATCGGGCCCGCGGACGAGCTGGCTGCGCATGGCATCACGGTCGGTCGCCGACCGGCGCGGCGTCGGGCGGAACCTGCGCGACCATCCCAAGGCCTGGGTCGACTGGGAGCTGCGCGACGACGTGACGATCGCCGACCTCGTTCCGGGGCTCCAGACGTCGGCGCGCTACACCGCGACGGGCTCGACGGACCGCGGCAACATGATGCTGTACCCGAATTCGGTCATCACCGCGACCGATGCCGGCTTCTCCGGGCGCGGCCCTGGCTCTGTCACGGCGACCGCGACGACCACCGCCACCGCCCCGACGACGCCGGCTCGCGTCGCCGCGCGGCGCTTCCGGATCGAGGTCGTCGACAACCTCGAGGAGTCGTCGGGCACCGTCCGGCTTCGATCGGCCGACCCGACGGTGGCTCCCGTCATCGATCTCGGCTTCTTCGAGGACCCGGTCGATCGCGAGCGGCTCGCAGACGGGATCCGGCGCGCCATCGACCTCGGCACGACCCGCCCGCTGAGCACGCTGCTCGGCGAGCGGACGCTACCCGGCGACGAGGACCTCGCGACGACGGCAACGCTGGACGCGCTGGCTCGATCGGAACGTCATGACCGGCCACCACGTGTCGAGCACCTGCCGGATCGGCCGCCCGGACGACCCCGACGCCGTCGTCGACGCGAGCGGGCCGCGTCTACGAGATCGATGGGCTGCGGATCGTGGACGCCTCGATCATGCCGGACAACGTCCGTGCCAACATCCACGCGACCGTGCTGGCCCTGGCCGAGGTGATGGCGGAGCGCATCCGGGCCGACGACATGACGTCGGAGACCGCTCGTCGCCTCCTGCTCGCGATCGGTCACTTCTTCATGGTCGTGGTCGTAGCGGTGCTGTTCAACTTCGCGATCGAGGTCTCGATCCCGCGGGCGGTCCCCTCGAACCTTCCGATGACCTACCTGCTCGAGCTGTACGTCAAGGGCATAGCCGACGAGCGGGCGCAGCGGATCATCGCCGCAGCACTGCCCTGGACGCTGGCCCTGCTCATCCCGGCGACGCTCGTCGCCTTCGCGATCGGCACCCTGCTCGGCGCGTACCTCGGTCGCCGCGGCAACTCCGGCCGAACATCGGTCCTGACGCTGCCGATCATCATCATCGCCTCGATCCCGGCGTTCCTCATCGGGATGTGCCTGACCTCGATCTTCGCCGTCCAGCTGCACTGGCTGCCCGGCGCGGCGGCGTTCAGCCCGACGCTCCTGTGGGACCAGGATCGCCTCGGCACGCTCGGCGACCTGGCCATCCATGCCGTCCTGCCGATGTGGACCATCGCGCTGGCCGGAATCGGCCTGTTCGCGGTCGCGATGCGCGGCACCGTCACGATGCAGGTCGCCGACGACCACACGACATTCGCCGAATCGCTCGGGTTGTCGTCGCGGACACTTTTCTGGTCGCATCTCGTGCGACCATCACTCCTTCCGCAGGTGACCGGACTCGGTCTAGCCCTCGCCCTCATCGTGACCGGTTCGATCCTCGTGGAAGCGAACTTCAGCTATCCAGGCCTCGGCTACATCCTGTACCGGGCCATCCTCGGCGACGATCTCGTGATGATGCGAAGCGTGACGTTTGTGCTCATAGTTGGGCTGGCCTTCACGCTGGCAGTCGTCGAGTTCCTCTACCCGTGGATCGACCCCCGAATCCGGACAGCCCAGCGGAGATGAGATGGACGTGACATGGACACTGTGAGCAGCGCGATCGGCCGTTCTGTCCCCCGAGTGGACGGTCGTCCGAAGGTAACCGGCGGTGCACGCTTCGCGGCCGACGTCGAGGTTCGAGGGCTGCTCCATGGGCGGCCTGTCCTGGCGATGCCGTCGCACGCCCGGATCGTCTCGATCGACAAGTCCGCAGCGCTGGCGAGTCCCGGCGTCGTCGCGGTCCTGACCGCCGCCGATCTGCCGATCGTGACCGAGGGCGAGGACCGCCTCCACCAGCCGCTGGCTCGCGACGAGATCCTGTGGGCCGGTCAGCCGGTCGCCCTCGTCGTCGCCGAGACCGCCGAGGCCGCGGCCGACGCCGTCCATCTCGTCGAGGTCGAGACGACGCCGCTGCCGCCCGTCATGGACCTCGACCGGGCTGTCGTTCCCGACGCCGACCGGGCGCGGCTCGAGCGCGAGGTCGTGCCGCTGGGAGCGTCCGAGGAATCGCAGCACGCCGCCGTCGGTGGCGGGGCCGAGCAGTTCACGCCCGACGAACCGCTGTCCGAGAACGTGGCCAAGCGGACCGGCTACCGGCGCGGCGACGTCGATGCGGCGCTCGCGACGAGCGATGTGGTCGTGGATGGCCGCTTCGCCACGAACTGGGTCCACCAGGGCTACATCGAGCCGCAGGTCGCGATGGCCCAGCTCGACCCCGATGGGTCGCTCCACATCACAGCCAGCACCCAGGGATCCTTCCAGGTCCGATCCGAGCTGGCGAAGCTGTTCGGCCTCCCGATCGCGCGAGTCCGCGTGACCGGCGCAACGCTTGGCGGCGGGTTCGGCGGGAAGCTGCTGATCCCCGATCCGCTCGCAGCCGGCGCGACCCTGCTCCTGGGCCGGCCGGTCCGCGTCGAGCTCACCCGCAACGAGGACTTCCGGATGAGCAACCCGGCGCCCGCGACGATCCTCGAGGTCACGGCCGGGGCCACGAAGGACGGCCGCCTGACCGGGATCCGGGCCCAGCTGCGGACAGAGACCGGCGGCTTCTCGGAAGGAAGCATCGAAGGGATCGCGGCGATCCTGACGGTCGGCCCGTACCGCTGGGCGGCCCACGAGGTCGTGGCGTACGGCGTGGAGACGAACCGGGTCGGGACCGGCGCCTACCGGGCGCCCGGCGCGCCTCAGGCGACGTTCGCGCTCGAACAGGTCATCGACGAGCTGGCCGGACGGCTCGATCTCGACCCGATCGCCTTCCGCCGCCAGAACCTCGTCGCACCCGAACGACGAGATGGCCGACGGCACCGAATGGGGCGCGATCGGCCTCGATCAGTGCCTCGCACGGCTGGCCGACCATCCGCTGTGGAGCCAGCGCGGCGCCCTTCCGGCGGGCGAAGGCATCGGCCTGGCGGTCGGCGCATGGCCCGGCGGCCGTCAGCCGGCCTCGGCGATCTGCCGTCTCGAAGCCGACGGGCGGGTGTCGGTGATCACGGGCGTGGTGGACATGTCCGGCACGATGACCGGCTTCGCGACCCTGGCCGCCGAGGGCCTCGGGATCCCGTCCGAGCAGGTGTCGGTCACGTCAGCCGACACGGCGTCGGCACCGCGGTCCCCGGTCAGTGGCGGCAGCGTCATCACCTATTCGACGGGCCGGGCCGTCCAGAAGGCCACCGAGGCGCTGAAGGAGAAGATCCTCGCCTACGCCTCGCTGCTCCTCGAGATCGACGTCCGGGACCTCGAGATGGTCGACGGCGCCGTGCAGCCGAAGGGAACGCCCGAGAAGAGAGTCACGCTTGCGAAGATCGGCGAGGAGCTCGACGGCTTCAGCTCGGACTTCGAGCCCCTCGAGGGCCACGGCGGATCGGTGCCGCCGGTCCTCGCGCCGCTGACGTCTGCGCACCTCGTTCACGTCAGGGTCGACCGGCAGACGGGCCGGGTCGGAGTCGTTCGCTATGTCCTTGCCCAGGACGTCGGCCGGGCCCTCAACCCCGCGATCATCGAAGGCCAGCTCCACGGCGGCGCCACCCAGGGCCTCGGGTGGGCGCTGAGCGAGTCGATGGAGTACGACGAGGGTGGTCAGCTGCTGACCGGCACCTTCCTCGACTACGCCATCCCGCAGGCGCCCGACGTCCCGGTCTTCGAGACGATCATCGTGGAGGTTCCGGCACCCGACGGGCCGTACGGCGCGAAGGGCATCGGCGAAGGCCCGGTGTGCGGCGCGGCTGCGGCCGTCGCCAATGCGCTGGCCGACGCGACCGGAGTCCGATACCGAACGATGCCGATGACGCCCCAGCGGGTCTGGCGCGGGATCAGGGAGGCCGAGGCGCAGACGCAGGCGGTTCCGGCGGGCTGACTCGCGGGCCTGCGGCCAGGGCACCGATCCCCCGCAGATACTCGAGGGCCGATCGCGCGGCGACGTCCCACGACGGCGTCCGGTAGATCTTGACCGAGACGAAGCGGTCGTAGCCGGCGGTCTCGAGCGCGCCGAGGACCGCGGCGAAGTCGAGGTTGCCGGTGCCGTACAGGCCGCCGTTCGTGTCTGCCAGGTGGAAGTGGCCGAGGCCGCCGCCGTGCTCGCGGATGACGTCGAGCATCGAGCGCTCCTCGATGTTCATGTGGATCGTGTCGAGCATCAGGCCGACCGCGGGCGAGCCGATGCGAGCGATCAGCTCGGTCGCCTCGGCCGCGGTGTGGTTGAAGCCGACCTGCAGGTGATTCACGGGCTCGAGGACGATACGGACGCCGCGGCTCTCGGCCACGCTGCGCGACCCGCGAGAGCGCCTCCGCGATGCGCTCGCTTCGCGACCGCGGGGTCGGGCTCGTCCGAGCGGAAACCCTGGAGGAGCCCGACGACCACGAGCGAGCCCAACCGCGACGCCATCTCCACGTGGTCGCTGAGCCGCGCAACCGCCCGGTCTCGGATCGAACCGTCTGGACTCGACAGGCACAGACCCTCGTTCGCGTACGACCAGCCGGTGAGCAGCGAGACGACCGGCAGACCGAACCGGTCGGCCTCGGCGGCCAGGTCCTCCACCGAAAACCCGAGGGGATGCGTCGCGTGGAGCTCGATGCCTTCGTAGCCGAGCTCGGCCAGGAGGCGCATCCGCCCGCTCAGCTCGCCCAGGTCGAAGACCGGGTCGTAGACGACGTAGCTGAACTTCATGGCGTGCCGGTCAGCGTCGTGCCGTCGCGCTCAACCGGCCAGCGGCCGCCGCGTCTCGAGGAGCCCGGCCATCGTGTCGCCCATGATGAGGGCGAGATCGGCCTCGTGAGACGAACGGACAGTGGCGGCGCACGACGTCGAGCGTCTGGGCGTACGTGCAGGCGACCCACGGGCTGACCGGGAAGTCGGAGCCCCACGTCAGCCGTCGCGCTCCGAACGCCCCGATAGATCCGCTCGAACACCTCGACCTGCTCGGGGTAGGGGTACTCCGCCTTGTCGCGCGACCCGTAGTAGAACCCCGACACCTTCACCCCGACGTTCGGGTGGGGAGCGAGCGCCAGGAGCCCGCGGAGGTCGGCCGAATCCAGACCGTCCACCGCCCGGACCATCCCCTGGTGATGGAGGAGGATCGGGAGCGTCGGATGGGCGGCCGCGAGACGTCCGACGTCCTCGAACCAGGCCGGGCCTACCGCGAGGCTGGCGATCAGGTTCCGCTCGGCGGCCAGCGCGAAGAATGCGTCGCCCTCCTCGCCGACGAACCACCCGTCGTTCGCCTCGGCGACGTAGTGGGTGAACCCGGCGATCGGCCAGCGGTCGGCGGCGGCACGCAACCGGTCCACCGCGCCAGGCGTGTGGTACTCCGGTGACCACGAGCAATCGATGTCCGGAAACGGCACGATCCGATCCGGGTGGCGTGTCGCAGCCTCGGCGACGTACTCGTTGTTGTCCGGATTGAAGTCGATCCGGGCGCAGATGAGGATCGCGCGATCGACGCCGTTGCGGTCCATCTCGAACAGCAGCTGCTCGATCCGGCCCCGCGAGTCGGGGTCGGGGACGCTCGTGTCGTACGGCCACGTCGTCCAGGCGTGGCAGTGGCTGTCGATGATCATCGGTCCTCCTCCCCGGCGGCGATCGCGGCGATCGCGGCGAGCTCCGACTCGGTGAATGGCGGCAGCGCCGCGGCCTCGATGGCGTCCTCGATCTCGACGAAGTTCTTGACGCCGGGGACGACCGTGTGGATCTCGGGACGCTGAAGGCAGAACCGGATCGCCGCTCGTGACAGCGTCCGACCCTCGGCGCGAAGCAGGTCGCGAAGGGCGTCTGCCCGGGCGCGCATCCGGTTGAAGTCCGGGTCGGGCCTGATGTCGCGGTCCATCTCGTCGGCAAGCAGGCCGGCCATGAGCGGCCGGATGCACACGACGCCGAGGTTCCGCTCGGCGGCGCGAGCGAATGTGCGGTGCTGGTCCGTGCCTCGATACCCGTACGCCGCCATCGAAGCGTCGTCGTGGTCGGCCTCGAGCTCCGCCATCACGCCAAACCCGGCGTTCGGAGGCGCCGCGACCAGGGCCGTCGGGTTGAGCAGGTTGTATTCGGTCTGGATGGCGTCGAACCGGTCGCTCGCGAACAAGGGCATCGAGCGCCGCCTCGGTGCATCGCCACGCCGTAAACCCGGTGAAGCGGATCCGGCCCTCGGTCCGGAGCTCGTCGAATGCGTCCGCCATCCGCATCGCGTCGTCGACGGTGATGGCGGTCCTGTACGGCCGGCCGCGGGCCGACGTCACCATGTTGTGGACGATGAGAAGGTCGGCGTGATCGGTCCGAAGCCGCTCGAGGCTCTGGCTCACCGATTCGCGGACGAAGGCGCGGATGTCGTCGATCCGTTCAGGTGGCACGGAGACCTTGGTCATCACGGTGACGCGGTCCCGGTCGCCGGCCAGTCCCTCGCCGAGGACACGCTCCGCCCGGCCGTCGCCGTAGCCTGGCGCGACGTCGAAGAAGGTCACGCCGCGCTCGAGGGCGACCCGGATCGCGCGAACGGACTGGGCGTCGGTGGTCGGGCCCCAGACCTGCCCGATTCCACCGCCGCCAAAGCCGACGGCCGACACCGACAGCCCGGTTCGGCCCAGGATCCGGTACTCCACGCGCTCCTCCCGAGGGGTTTCGGAAACGTTCCCGCCGTATACTGACACGGTCGATTCGACCGGATTCGGCCGGCACAGCCGCGACCTGCGCGCCCTTCCCGGCGCCGCCTGGAGGAGAGCATGGCCCTGTACCTGACCGAAGGCGAGATCGCCGGGCTGCTCACGATGCCCGAAGTGGTCGACGCGCTCGAGGAGATGTTCCGCGCGCGTGCCCGGGGCGAGATCGTCAACCGGCCGCGGACCCGCGTGCCGATAACGGCCGGCGCGTACAACGTCATGCCGGCCGGCTGGATCGAGCGCGGCGTCGTCGGGCCACAAGACGTACACGGCGTCGGCGAAGGGCGCCTCCTTCCACATCGTGCTGTACGCAGCGGACGGCAGCGGGCTTCTCGCCGTGATGGGCGGCGCCCGGATCAGCGGGCTCCGGACGGGCGCCGCTACTGGCATCGCCGCTCGGCACCTGGCGGCCCAGCCGGGTGGACCGATCGGGGTCATCGGGGCCGGTTTCCAGGCGACGGCCCAGGTCAACGGCCTCGTCGCCGCGACCGGCGCGACCGACATCCGCGTGTACGCCCGTTCCGCGGAGAAGCGCGAAGCGTTCGCCGGCCGAATGGCCGAATCGACGGGCGTGAACGTCCACGCCGTGGATTCCGTCGAGGCCGCTCTCGAGGATGCACCGGTCGTCGTGACGATCACGAACTCGCCAGAGCCGGTACTTCGGGCCGAGCACCTTCGGCCGGGCCTCACGATCGTCGCGGCGGGCAACAACACCTGGCTACGGAGCGAGATCGACCCGGCGATCATCGGTCGGGCGGACGTCGTCGTCGTCGACGACATCGACAACGCGAAGATCGAGGCCGGCGAGCTGATGCGGGCCGCCGAGACCGGGCTGTTCAGCTGGGACAGCGCCATCGCCCTTCACGACGTCATCGGTGGTGCCCGCGCCGGCCGGGCCACGCCCGACCAGATCGTGCTCGCCGAGCTCCAGGGGATCGGCATCGAGGACGTCGCGATCGCGGAGCTGGCCTACCGCCGGGCGAGCGAGCGCGGCGTCGGGCTGGAGCTGCCGGCATGACGGTCTACGACCCGCCGGCCGCGCCGCGGCAGCGCGAGACCGGATACAAGGGTGACGGGTGGACGGTCACGCTGCCGCCGCCCGGAGGCGACGAGGCGGTGCTCGGTCTCGACACGGGCGTCGACAGCGTCGCGATCCTCCGTGTGCCAGATGCCAAGTGGGATCGCGGCGACCGGCCGCTGCGGGTTCACGCTCACGCCGACCACGACGAGACGGTGGTCATCCCGACGGGGTCAGGGACGCTGTACCACGGAGCCGATGTCACGGCGCTCGCGGCCACGCGGTTTGCCGGGCCGGTCGTGCTGGTCTTTCCGGCGGGGGTCTTTCACCACGTCGTGATGGATCCGGGTGCCGAGGCCGTCGGGACGTGCTTCTTCACGGTCCCGGGGACGAGGCTCGTCCGCTTCGCCGAGCGCAAGCCGCTGAACGCGTTCGGGAAGGTCACGTTTGCTGACCTCACGGTGGTCTCGCCGCCGCGAGTCGAGGCGGCTCCGTGGACGCGCGACGCCGAGCCCGACGGCGACGGCGTCGGGCGGCTTCGTGGTGGCGCACCCGAGGCCGCGGGCGCTACCGACGGGGCCGAGGCCGCGGGCACCACGGATGCGGCCGGCGCCGCGCGCGATGCCGTCCGCGTCATCCCCTACGACCAGCCCGAGGACGGCTACGTCCTGCCCCTCGACACGGGCGAGGACAGCCTCTTCGTGATGATCTCGCGAGGTCGCTCCTGGGACCGCGCGCCGGCCGAGGTCGACGTCCATAGCCACAGCGACGTCGACGAGTTCATCGTCATCGATTCGGGCGAGGGCTACCTCCTCAACGGGCCGGACCTCGAGTCCGTCACCCTGACCCCGTTCCGTGGCCCGTGCGTGATCGTGATGCCGGCCGGCGCCTTCCACCGGATCGTCCGGACGGACGACGAGACCACCGACTCGATCCTCATCTACACGGATCGACGGTCCGTCGTCCCTCGCTACGACCGGATCATGGCCCGTACGACATCGGTGGCGGTGACAGGCGCAGCAGCCGAAGGAGTCGCCCGGTGAAGGTCCTCCTGGTCGGTGGGTCGGGGATGGTGGGCACGTTCGTGACGCCCTACCTCGCCAAGCAGCACGAACTCCGCGTCCTGGATGTCCGGCCGCCAGAGCACGGCGACCTAGTCGAGTACGTCGAGGGCTCGATCGCGAACCCGGACGACGTCGCCCGGGCGCTCGAGGGGATGGATTCGTTCGTCAACATGGTCATGCGCAATCCCGCGGGCGCCAACGAGACGAACTACGGCATCGAGGACATCCTCAACAACTACGAGGTCAACACCGTCGGCCTCCACATCCTGCTGTGGACGGCGCAGGGGATGGGCATCAAGGCCGGCGTCCACATCGGGACTCGGAGCGTCCACTTCCAGCGGCGCGGACCAGACGGGAGGATCGCCCGCTACCAGGCCGAGGAGACGATGGCGCTCGACGCCGGCACGGCGTACGGGTTCACCAAGGGCCTCGGCGAGCGGATCTGCCAGCACTTCGCGCAGCATTTCGATATGCGGCTGATCGCGCTCCGCATCACCGGTCCGCGGACGCGTGAGGCGTACATCGCCGAGCGACGAGTGCCGATCCACAAGGACCTGTACGTCCTCGACGAGGAGGATCTGGCGAACGCGATCCTGTCGGCGCTCGAGGTCGTGAAGGTCGGGCGCAACCGGTTCGATGCGATCCTTATCTCGGGCGACGAGCACGAGGTCGACCACAACATGACCAAGGCGAAGGTCATGCTGGGTTGGGCTCCGCAGAGCCAGCGCTACCTGGAGGAGTGATCCGGCGATGGGCACGGAAGGCGGACTGGGACCCTTCGAGGCCGTCCGCGGGCTGACGGTCGACGCCGTCCTGCCGCCCGTCGTCCACGTTCGCCAGTCGCTTTCCGACGAGGCGCTGCCCGATATCGCAGCTGCGACGGCGAGCGCGCTTGCGCCGGTCCGCGCGCGGGTGCGGCCCGGGATGCGGATCGCCTTGACCGCTGGCAGCCGCGGGATCCGCGACTTGCCGGCCGTTCTGCGGGCCGCCGGCGAGACGTTGCGCGGTTGGGGGGCTGAACCGTTCATCGTCCCGGCGATGGGATCCCACGGCGGGGCGACAGCCGAAGGCCAGGTCGAGGTGCTCGCGGACCTCGGCGTCACCGAGGCATCGATGGGCATGCCCATCCACGCGACGATGGAAACGGTCGTGCTCGGTCAGCTCGAGGGCGGACCACCGGTCCACCTCGACCGGAACGCCGCCGAGGCCGACGGCATCCTCGCCATCAACCGCATCAAGGCCCACACGGACTTCTCCGACGCCGTCGAGAGCGGTCTTGCCAAGATCGTGGCGATCGGCCTCGGCAAACGTTCGGGCGCCGAGGCGATCCACTCGTTCGGGCCTGCGAAGTTGGGCCACTGGGTCCCGCGGGCCGCTGCGGTCATCGCGGCCTCGGGTCATCTGATCGGCGGTCTTGGCATCGTCGAGGATGGCCATGATCGCGCGGCGCGGATCGCGTTCCTGGAAGCGTCGGAGATCGGTGGTCCGCCCGAGGCGGCGCTCCTCGCCGAGGCGAAACGCCTTGCGCCATCGCTGCCCTTCGATGTGGCCGACGTCCTCGTCATCGATGCGATGGGCAAGGACAAGTCGGGGTCCGGGATGGACACGAACGTCATCGGCCGGATGATGATCCGGGGCACGCCCGAGTTCGCGCGACCGCGCATCGTCAACATCGTGGTCCTGGACCTCACCGACGCGTCCCACGGCAACGCTGCGGGCTTCGGACTGGCCGACTTCGCGCCGATCCGGCTCCTCGCCAAGGTGGACCTGGCCTCGACGTACACGAATTCGTTCACGTCGGGACTCGGTGGAGTCCAGCGCGGCCAGATCCCGCTGATCCTCCCCACGGACCGCGACGCGATCGCTGCGGCGGTGGCGAGCTGCGCCGCCCAGGATCGCGACCGGATCAGACTTGCCCGGATCCGCGACACGCTCGACATCGGGGAGCTGTGGCTGTCGCCGGCACTCCTCGACGACCTGGCCGGCGACGCGCGCATCGAGGTGCTCGGGTGCGCCCGAACCGCTCGTCTTCGAGGACGGCCGGCTAGTCGGGTAGCGCGCGGGCCTGATCCGGCACGCGGTCCCGGACACGAAGAGACCCCCGGCGGGCGTTGCCCGCCGGGGGTCGTTCGAGCCTAGGGGCGGATCAGGCGCCGGTCGGCTGCATCTTGAACATGGCCAGGTAGAACGCCTCCCAGCAGGGATACGGGGCGGCGTACGGATCGGCCTTGTTCATGAAGCCGGTCCAGTAGGTCGTGTTCGCGGTGACGACGTGGAGCTCTTCGGTGAGCATGATCTCGGGGATGTCCCGGAGGTAGATGTCTACCGCCTGTTCCGCGAGGTTCATGTACTCCGAATTCTGGTCCGGGTCGGCCGGCATCGCGTCCATCTTGTCGAGGATCTTGTCCATCTCGGGGTTCACGTAGCGAGTCCCCGCGATGACGTTCGTGATCGCCTCACCGATGGGCTTGCGAGTTCTTGCTGTGGAGGTCCTTGAGCGTGTCGTACGGCTCGCTCAGGCTGCCGCAGTGGACCAGGAACAGCGTGTCGTGGTTGCCGACGGTGAACTTGGCGTCCCACTTCTCGTCGAGCTCCTGCGCGGCATCGAAGCCCGCGTCGTTGAGCTGCTGGGTGAGCGGCGGGGCCAGCGGCCCGAAGAACGACGGTCCGTAGACCGGCACCTTCAGGACTGTTCCGCCCTTCTCCCACTTGCCGGCCGCGTTCTTCGTGTAGCCGGCCTTGCCCATGAACTCGTCGACCTTGGCCTGCGACGGCGTGCCGCGGTCGTACTTGTCAAGGACGGCCTGGATCTTGCCGGGCTGCCACTTCGGGGCCATGTAGGCCGAGAAGGGGATGATCTCCGGGTAGTTCGCATCCTCGTAGCCGATCGTGCTGATCTGCTGCCGATTGATCGCGTAGTTGATCGCGGTCCGGATGTTGAGGTCGTTCCAGGGCGCCTTCATGTTGTTGAAGATGAAGTTGTACCCGCAGCCGTCAGGCGCACCCCAGACCGGACCGGTCGCGGACCAGGACTGGAGCTTCGGGTTCTGGGCCTGGGAGCCGACGAAGGTCCCCGGCTGGAGCGGGTTGCCGTAGTCGACGCTGTTGGCGATGTGCAGCTGGGCCATCGCCTCGTCGCTCGCGACGGGGATGAGGATCAGACGCTCGGGAGCCGGGAGAGCCGGCTTGAAGCCCGTCTCAACGCCCCACCACTTGTCGTAGCGGTCGGCGATCTGCTGCTGCGCCGTCGACTGGACGATGTGGTACGGGCCCGTGCCGCACGGCCAGTTCTTGGCGACGTCGAAGTTCGTGAACTTCTTCGGGTCTTCCTTCTCCCAGATGTGCTTCGGCAGGATCACCTGGTGGTTCTCATGGCCGAGGGCCAGGTTGTCGCGGAAGAACCGCGGAGCCGGCTTGGTCAGGTTGATCTGGGCGGTCAGCGGGTCGACGACCGTGACGTCCTTCAGATACTCCTTGTACGTCCCGGAGTAGGTGAGGTCCGGAGCGTTGTCGCGGAGCATCTCGAGCGTGTACTTGACGTCGTCGGCGGTGAACTTCTCGCCGTCGCACCACGTGACGCCGTCGCGCAGCTTGAGGGTGACCTGGGTGAAGTCCGCGTTGTACGTGTAGCTCTCGCCCTGCCAGGGGATGAGCTCGCCCGAGTTGAGGTTCGTGTAGAAGAGCGCCTCGTAGATGCCCTTCAGGCCCATCTCGCGCTGGTGGTTGTAGCCGACCGAGGCGTAGATGTTCCAGTTCTCGGGGCTCGGGATCTCACTGACGAAGCCCCACGGCGAGAAGATGAACGTCTTGTTCCGCGCGACCTCCTTGAGGCCGCCCGTGCTGCCGGTGGACGCGCCGGCCGATGCCGACGCCGATGCCGCGGCCGATGCCGCCTGCCGACGCCGCGGTCGAAGCCGCGGCGGATGGAGCGGCGGAGGCCGCAGTCGAAGCGGCTGCTGATGGTGCCGTGGACGTGGTCGAAGTACCACACGCTGCGACGAGCAGACCGACGATCGCCAGGCCGGACAGCCATTTGGCCCCCGTTCCGTGGCGAGTGCGCCGTGGGTTCGGGGCAGGCAAATGCCCCCCGCTGGCGCCAACACGAATGCTCAAAGAGTTCCTCCTCATCTGGCGACCTTGACACTGTCGCCAACGCTCTGCAATCCTTCCCGGACCGCGGCGGCAACCTACAATGCGTTGCCGTGTCGTGTCAAGAAAATCGCATCGCCATAACGCACAACCTGACCGTCTTCGAGCGTCACAGGGCTTCTGAGGAGGGGCCGGCCGCACATGGCTGACACGCTGACCTACATCGGTCGTCGCCTCATCCAGCTCTTCCTGGTGATCTGGGTCGCCGGGACCATCAACTTCCTGATTCCGCGGATGATCCCGGGCGACCCGGTCGACACGGCTCTCGCCCAGCTGGCCGCCCGCGGCGGCGTCCCAGGTGTTCGACGCCGTGGCGCTCAAGCAGAGCTGGAACGAGAAGTTCGGGTTCGACAAGCCGCTCGATCAGCCAGTACGTCAACTACTGGTCGGACGTCGCCAAGGGCGACCTCGGCAAGTCGCTCGTGAACTTCCCGCAGCCGGTCACCGAGAAGATCGCGTCGGCGATCCCATGGACCGTTGGTCTGCTCGGGCGTCAGCACGATCATCGCCTTCCTGATCGGGACGTTCGCTGGGCGCGCTCCTTGCCTGGCCGAAATCGCCCCGCATCGTGAGCATCCTCGCGCCGCCATTCCTGCTGCTGTCGTCGATCCCGTACTACCTGCTCGCGATCCTTCTGATCTTCCTGTTCGCGGTCGTGTTCAAGCTGCTGCCGCCGGCCGGCGGCTTCAGTCCCACGACGATCGTCGGGTTCAACATCAACTCGATCGCCGACATCGCCCGGCACGCCTTCCTGCCGTCGCTGTCGATCGTCCTCGGGGCCATCGGCTTCTGGTCGCTCGGGATGCGCAGCCTGATGATCAACGTCCTCGGCGAGGACTACATCCTGTTCGCCGAGTCGAAGGGGCTCAAGCCCGGACCGGATCTTCGTCCGCTACGGGATGCGCAATGCGCTCCTGCCCCAGATCACCGCCCTCGCCCTGGCGCTCGGCACGGTCGTCTCCGGTGCGGTGCTGGTCGAGGCGATCTTCAACTACCCGGGACTCGGCGGCCTGCTCTTCGGCTCGATCCTCGGCAAGGACATCTTCGTGATCAACGGGATCGTCCTCGTCCTGATCGTCACCCTCGCCGTCGCCGTCTTCATCATCGACCTGATCATCCCCGTCCTGGACCCGAGGATCCGACACCGAACATGACGACCGCCGCCGCCACCTCACCCCTGCCGGCCGTCAAGACCCGACGCCGGCGCGTCGGGTTCCTCCGCGACCCGCGGATCACCCGCCAGCTCATCGTCGGCGTACTGATGCTGACCGCGATCGTGGTCTTCGCCATCGTCGGACCGATGTTGGTCGACCCGAAGATGGCCAACGTCGGCGCCACGGTGCCGCGCGTGCCGCCGAACCTCCAGCACTTCCTCGGCACAGACACCCAGGGCCGGGACCTGTGGACGGTCATGGCGCTCGGCGTCGGGAACACGCTCAAGATCGGCCTCATCGCCGGCTTCGTCGGCGTCGGCATCGGGCTCGTCCTGGCGCTGATCGCCGGCTTCTTCGGCGGTCTTCCCGACTCGATCATCCGGATCATCTCGGACTCGCTGCTGACCGTCCCCGGGATCGCGATCCTCGTGATCATCGCCGCCAACGTCGAGCAGATGACGATCGAGATCATGGCCCTGACCGTCGCCGCGCTCGCCTGGATGTTCCCGTGCCGGACCATCCGGTCGCAGGTCCTCTCGATCCGGGAACGGTCGTACGTCGAGGTCGCCAAGGCCAACGGCGTCGGAGCGTTCGGACTGATCTTCCGCGAGATCATGCCCAACCTCATGCCGTTCGTCATCGCCAGCTTCGTCGGCGCGGTCGCCGGCGCGATGCTCGCCGCGATCGGCCTCGAGGCCCTCGGTCTGGGTGCGATCCAGACGCAGACCCTTGGCGTCACGATCTACTGGTCGCAGGAGTACACCGCGGTGCTCCGCGGCTTCTGGTGGTGGTGGGGTCCGCCGATCGCGGTGATCGCGTTCATCTTCCTCGCCCTTTTCGTGACCTCGGCCGGCATGGACCGGTTCGCCAACCCGCGACTCCGGCGCGACTGATGGCGACCGTCATCCGCGAGACCGCCGGACCGGCTCCGGCTGCCCCCGTCGACGGTCCTGTCCTCCAGGTCGAGGACCTCCAGGTCATCTACCGGACGAACGCCGGCGACGTGCCCGCCGTCGACCACGTCTCGTTCTCGCTGATGCCCGGGCAGCGCCTCGGTCTCATCGGCGAATCGGGCTCCGGCAAGACGACGATGGCGACCGCGCTGATGCGGATGACCCGGCCCCCCGGCAAGATCGTCGGCGGCCGCGTGCTGCTCGCCGGCCGGGACCTCATGAAGCTCGACGACTCCGCGTTGCGGAAGATCCGCCTGGCCGAGATCGCGTTCGTCCCGCAGGGCGCGATGAACTCGCTCAATCCCGGTCATGCGCATCGAGGACCAGATGATCGACGCCATCCTGGCGCACGAATCGGGCAGCTCGAAGAAGGCCCTCGATGCCCGGGTGACCGCCCAGCTCGCGAAGGTCGGTCTCCCGCCGACGGTCGCTCGCCGATACCCGCACGAACTGTCGGGCGGCATGAAGCAGCGGACCGTGATGGCGATCTCGACCGTCCTCGATCCGAGCGTCATCGTCGCCGACGAGCCGACCAGCGCGCTCGACGTCGTCGTCCAGCGCCAGGTGATGCAGACGCTCGGCCGGCTGCAGGGCGAGCTCGGCTCGGCGGTCGTGCTGATCGGCCACGACATGGGACTCATCGCCCAGTTCGCCGACCTGATCGGCGTGATGTATGCCGGCCGCCTGGTCGAGCTCGGTTCGGTCGACGACATCCTCTCGAGCCCGCGGCATCCCTACACGCGACTCCTCATCGACAGCCTTCCCAAGCTCACTGGCAAGGGCAAGCTGATCGGCATCCCCGGACTTCCGCCGGCGCTCCTCAGCCTGCCGAGCGGGTGCGCGTTCCACCCGCGCTGCCCGTTCGCCTTCGACCGCTGCCGCGTCGAGATCCCGCTCGACCAGCAAGTGGCACCCGACCGCCGTGTCGTGTGCCACCTCTATCCGGAGCACGCCGTCCTCCCGCCGTTGCCGTCGTTCGTCCAACTAGACCCGAATGCGGCGATGGCGGAGAGCTCGGCTGCGATGGAAGGCGAGGTCGATGAAGGGCGCGCCGCGGCGCAGGCCGCGCTCGCCGATGAACTCGCCGAGGGCGAGTACACGTCCGCCGCACCTGGTTCCTCCGCCGCCGGGATCTCCGATCTGGCCCGGTCCGACCTCGACGAGATGCACCACCGGAAGGATCACTGACGATGGCGACGCCCCTCCTCGAGCTGCGCAACGTCACCAAGGTCTTCCAGAGCGGCATCCGCAAGACCGCGGCGAGCACGACGATCGCCCTTCGGGACGCATCGCTGATCGTACCGAGCGAATTCCCGACCTCAACGGCCGTCGCCGGCGAATCCGGCTCGGGCAAGACGACCATGGCGCGACTGCTGCTCGGCTTCATCAAGCCGACGAGCGGCCAGATCATCTATCAGGGCGTGGACGTCGCGAAGATGGACCGGGCGCAGGCCCGCCAGTATCGGCGCGAGGTCCAGCCGATCTTCCAGGACCCATTCGAGGTCTACAACCCGTTCTACAAGGTCGACAACGTCCTCGCGACGCCGCTCCGCAACTTCGGGCTGGCAAAGGATGGGAAGGACATCCAGCGGCGGATGGAGGAATCCCTCGAGCTCGTTGGGCTCCGACCGCGAGAGACCCTCGGTCGTTATCCGCACGAGCTGTCCGGCGGTCAGCGACAGCGGATCATGGTCGCCCGGGCGCTCATGCTCCGGCCGAAGATCATCATGGCCGACGAGCCGGTTTCGATGGTCGATGCGTCGCTCCGGGCGACGATCCTCGACGAGCTGCGCAAGATCAACACCGAGTTCGGCATCTCGCTGCTGTACATCACCCACGACCTGACGACCGCGTACCAGGTCTGCGACAACATCGTGGTGCTGTACCAGGGGACCGTGGCTGAGGCCGGCTCGGTCGAGCGGGTGATCCGCAATCCGCAGCACCCCTACACCAAGCTCCTCGTCTCATCGATCCCGGTGACCGATCGCAAGAAGCGCTGGGGCGAGGATGACATCCCGATCCCCGAGGCTTCCGCCGGCCGGGTGACCGACGGCTGCCGGTTCGCGCCTCGCTGCCCGTACGTCATGGACGAGTGCTGGAACGTCATCCCGCCGCTCTACAGGATCGATCCCGACCGGGCCGCGACCTGCTTCCTCTACAAGCAACACGAAGCGCTACCGTCCGAGCGGATCGGCGAGGTCTTCCACCGGCCCCAGCCCATCGCGGTCGCCTGACGCCGGGTCCCTGGCGCCCATGTCCGAGAGCCGCCCGGCGCCAGCGTCGCTGCTCGACCGTCCCGTCCGCCAGATCGCGCTCGTCGTGCCCGACCTCGAGGTCGCCGTTCGCGCGTATGCGGATGCGCTCGGGATCGGTCCGTGGAACGTCTACACCATCGGCGCTCCATCGATGACCGGGATGACGTACCGCGGTGAGCCGGCCGACTTCGTCATCCGTCACGCACTCGCGTTCTCGGGCGAGGTGATGCTCGAGCTCGTCCAGCCGATCGGCGGCCCGAGCATCTGGCAGGAGTACCTCGACGCACGGGGGCCGAGCCTTCACCACATCGCGTTCTACGTCGACGACTTCCAAGCGGCGGCCGCTGAGATGGGGTCACGCGGCTGGGTCGCGGTCCAGGCCGGCGCGGGATTCGGGCGGTCTCGCGACGGCCTGTTCACGTATTACGAGCACCCGTCTGCGACCGGGATCATCGTCGAGGTCGTGAAGCCGCCCTCCGACCGGTTCCCGCCCGAATGGACGTACCCCGCCCCGGCCGAGGGCTGAGCTGGTTGGTCGTTCGACCCGCGGACGCCTCGCTCAACCGCGCCTCGGTCGTAGCCCGATGACCCGGCTCCCGCTCGTCCTCGTCGGATCCGGCGCGATGGGCCGCCGCCACCTGCGCGGACTCGCGGCGCTCGCCGACGTCGGCCTCCTCGAGTTCGACCTTGTCGCGGTCTGCGACCTTGACGCGGCGGCCGCCAACCGGGGCGCCGACGACGCCGAGTCGCTCCTCGGCCGTCGGCCGGCCGTGCTGACCTCGCTCGACGAGGTGCTCGCCGACGAGTCGATCGTCGCGCTCGACATCGCCACGGAGCCTTCGACCCACCACCGGATCGCGGTCCCGGCGTTGCTTGCCGGCCGTCACGTGCTGTGCGAGAAGCCGCTGTCGATCACGGTCCTCGGCTGCCGGGTCATGACCGAGGCGGCGGCACGCGGTGGCGCGGTCCTCGCCGTCGAGGAGCAATGGCGACGCGGTCCGGCGAACCGCCTCGCTCGCGCCGTGATCGCCTCGGGGATGCTCGGCGAGATCCATCTCGCGACGACGACGCTCATCGGCGGCGACGACCGGATCATGCTGACGGCATGGCGGCATCTCCGCGAGAAGGGTGCGATCGGCCTCGATCTCGCCGTTCATCTCGCCGACGTCCTGCAGTACCTGCTCGGCAGCGAGTTCGAGTCCGTCAGCGGGCGTGGCTTCATCGCGGAGCCGGTGCGGCACCGCCGGGAGACCGCGCCGAACGAGACCGGCGCCGCCGACTTCTACGCGGAGGCGCCTCGCCCGCGGACCCGAATCCGTCGTCGCGACCGGCGAGGATTTCGTCCTTGCCCTGTACCGGATGGCGAGCGGACAGAGCGCGTGGCTTGCGTTCATCCCCTCTGGCGCCGGGCAGCGGTACTCCGAGCGCCGGGTCCACGGGCGGGACGGTTCGATGGAGGTGCCGCCCGACCGCACCGGTCAGGACCTCGCCGTCCATCTCCACGACCGCGTCCTGAAGAGCCGCGAGATCCTCGCCGAACTGCCCGATTTCGCCTTCGACGAGGCGACGTCCCGCCTCTTCCCGAGCCCGACCTACGCCGACTGGGACTTCCCCCGGATCGACGCCGCCCACCTCGCCCTCACCTTCTGGGACTTCGGCCGGGCCATCCTGGAGGGTCGGCCGGCCGAGGTGGACGGACGTGCCGGCACGACGGCCGTGGCCGCGATCCTCGGCGCGTACGAGGCCGGTCACCTGGGGCGGGCGGTGACCCTCGACGAGATGCTGGCGGGCGGCGCTGACGCCACCCAGATCGACATCGACATCGCCCTTGGTCTGCGCGACGCGACCGGCGCCCCGATCCCAGCCTTCGAAGGAGATGCCACGTGACCGACCGACGACCCGCCGTCGTCCTTGCCTGCAAGCCCGGCGTCCGCGCCGCCGTCGTCCGCGAGGCGCAGCTCGAGCGGCTCGAGCGGATCGCCGATGTTCGCTTTGGTGAGTTCGACCGGCCGTCCGATTACGTCGAGCCGCCGCCGCCCGATCCCGAGACCGACCGACGGCTGATCGAGCTCGTCGCCGACGCCGACGCGCTCATCATCTCGATCGGCGCGCCACGGATCACCGGCGAGATCATGGACGCGTGTCCCAACCTGCGGTTCATCGGCGAGCTCGAGGGCGACCGTTTCGCCAGCCGGATCGACGTCGAGGCTGCCTGGCAGCGCGGCATCCGGACGGTCGACACGACGAACGGCTCGTCATACGGGGTCGCGGAGTGGGCGCTCGGGCTCATGCTCGTGGGTCTTCGAAATGCGGGTGAGCAGTTTCGCGACATCGTGGACCGCAAGCCGCTGTTCCATGCCGTGGCCCCGGATGAACGTACATTCAAGCCCGACGAGCTGACCGGCAAGACCGTCGGGCTGATCGGTTGCGGGATCATCGGTCGACGGCTGCTCGAGCTGCTCGCGCCGTTCCACACGACCACGTACGTGTACGACCCGTACGTGCCGCGCGAGCTCGCCGACGTCTACGACATCATGTTCACGTCGCTCGACAACGTGCTCTCGCTGTCGGACGTGGTCGTCTGCCTCGCGCCGATCACGCCGGCGACCCGGGGGATGCTCGGTGCCCGTGAGTTCGATCTGATGCGCGACGGGTCGGTCTTCGTCAACGTGTCACGGGGCGCGATCGTCCAGACCGAGGCCCTGATCGAGGCGCTGCGCGATGGCCGGATGGTGGCGGCGCTCGACGTCTTCGACCCCGAGCCCATCCCCGAGGATTTGCCGATCCGCGACATGCGCAACGTCTTTCTCACGCCGCACACCGCGTCCGCGACCGAGGCGACCCGATCGCGCAACTTCACGATCATGGTCGATGAGCTGGAGCGCTTCTTCGGCGGCCACGAGACGCGATACGACCTGCTGCCCCGAACGATCGCCAATCGAACCGGCCAGGCGCCACCGAGCCGAAGCTGATCGGGTGGGTGGCGTCCGGGCGGCGGCTTGGACGCGGCGCCGCGCGGCGCCCAACTCGCGTCAGGGCTTGAAGTAGCCGGAGACCCTCGGGTCGGTGCTGCGCTCGCGGGCGAGTCGGATCAGCTCGGCGTGACCCGTCGCCACCGCCGTCGCGGCCGCGGCCGGATCGTGCCGAGCGAGCGCCTCGACTCGTGCCTCGATCGTCTCGAGCTCCCGGTCCCATGCGTCCTCGAACGAGTGGACGAGGACGATCTGGTAGCGGCGGCCCATCGTACGGCCCTCGCTGACGATCATCCGCAGCAAGCCTGGGATACCGGGTCGGGGCGAACAGCCGGTGATGCAATTCCCAGAGCGTCGTCGCGTAGCCGCGGCTGTCGTGGGCATCCCGCAGGCGGTGAAGGCGGGCGGTCAGGCGCCTGGCGACCCGGATCTCGGCGGGCGTGATCCGCTCGGCGACAAGCCGGAGGGCGGGCTGCTCGAGCGCGTCGAAGATGAACTGGAGCTCCTCCCAATCGTCCACCGACAGCCAGCTCACCCGAGCGCCGACGTACGGCTCGAGTTCGATCAGGCCGTTCGACTCGAGCTGCAGGAAGGCTTCCCGGATCGGCGTCTTCGACACATTGAACCGGGTGACGAGGTCGGCCTCGACCAGCCGCGAGCCGGGTGGCAGCTCGAGCTCGGCGATCATCTCGACGAGCGCGTCGTAGATCGCGCCCTTGTAGGTCTTCGCCCCGGGCAGGCGGATCCTCGGGTCGCTGGTCGCTGGGCTTCGAGGTCCGACTGGTATGGTCGCGGCTCGGCTCATCTGTCCTCGATGGTACGGGGTATCGACGGCGAAGGGCACGAGGATGTCTCTCACGGTCCAAGAGGTCTTGCGAATAATCGTGTATCAGATACCATTCTGCAAACGCTTGCGCGATTTGGGAGGAACGGATGCGAGACGTCGCGATTCCGGCGGTGGGCTTCGCGATGACGGAGGCCGTCCTCCAGCGGTGGCTGAAGCAGCCCGGGCGAATCGGTCGATGAAGGCGAACCGGTCGCCGAGATCGAGACCGACAAGACGACCGCGGAGCTCGAGTCGCCGGCGAGCGGGACGCTCGGCCGCCACCGGTTCGGCGAGGGCGAACTGGTTCCTGTCGGTGTCGTCCTGACGGTGATCCTCGCCCCAGGCGAGATCGAGACCGACGATGACCAGACGGCGACCGTCCCGGCGGCTGCCACGGCTGCTCAGCTGACTCCGGCCGGCGCCGCGGCTGCTCCGCTGACGTCGGCCGGTGCCCTGGCTGCTCCCGTCACCACGGCCGCCACCGGCCCGGCACTCGCCGTCGCGACGAACACGTCCGCGACGCAGCGTCGCCGGCGCCGCGGTCGATGCCGCGAGGCAACCCCGGCGCGAGTCCCCGCGCCAGCGTGCGATGAAACGCGACATCCCGGCGGCTCCACCACCCAGCGAGTTCGCGCCGGTGGACCTCGACGGGATCGCCACTGAGGTGGCCCTCGCGTGGCTCGAGTCGATGCTCCGTATCCGCGAGTTCGAGTCCCGCTGCGATCCGCTCGTGCTGACCGGCCGAATCGCCGGCGGCGTCCACCTCTCGCTCGGCCAGGAGGCTGTCGCGGCCGGCGCCGCCTCGGCCCTCCGACCGGGCGACCTCGTCGCGGGCACCCACCGCAGCCACCACCACGCCCTCGCCATGGGCATCCCCGCGACGACGTTGATGGCCGAGCTGTTCGGGCGCGCGAGCGGATCCAACGGCGGCCGCGGCGGGTCGATGCACGTGGCCGACGTGTCCCGCGGCTTCATCGGCGGCAACGGGATCGTCGGTGCGGGCGTCGGGATCGCCCTCGGCGCCGCGCTCAGCGCCAACGTTCGCGAATCCGGCCAGGTCGCGGTCGGGTACGTCGGCGACGGCGGCGTCAACACCGGCCGCACCTGGGAGACCGTGAACCTCGCCGCCGTCTGGCGGCTGCCGCTCATCGTCATCTGCGAGAACAACCTGTACGCGGTCGAAACCCCCAGCGTGAACGTGACGGCCAGTCCCGCCATCGTCGATCGGGCCGCTGGGTTCGGGATCAATGCCGAATCCGTCGACGGACAGGACGTGGGGGCGGTCCATCGCGCGGTCGCGCGGGCCGCCGATCGGGCGCGGGCGGGCGAAGGCGCGACGTTCATCGAGGCCCGGACGTACCGCTACGAGGGCCACAGCACCGGCCAGGCCATCACCTACAGGACCGACCGAGGAGGTCGCGTCCTGGCGCACGAACCGCGACCCGATCTCGAGGCTGAGGGTCTCGCTTTCCGACCACGGCGCGATCGATGACGCGGCGTTCGAGGCCCTGAGCCGACACCGTGCGCGCGGAGATCGACGCAGCCGTCGCCTTCGCGGAGGCCGCATCCTGGCCCATACCGGCCGACGCGACACGCGGCGTGACCGAGGACGGCGCGATCGATCAGGCGGCTCGCGTGAGCACCTCGCCGAAGCCTGCTCCGACCTACTCGCACGCGTTCGCCGAAGGCGTGAAGGAGGAGATGCGTCGCGATCCCTCGATCATCGTCCTCGGCACGGACATGCTCGTTCGCGGCGGCCACTGGTCGCAGCTCACCGGCGTCGGGCAGGAGTTCGGACCGACCCGTGTCTTCGATACGCCGATCTCCGAGGCTGCCATGGTCGCCGCGGGCGTCGGCGCCGCCGTCACCGGGCTGCGACCGATCGTCGACCTCAATTTCGTCGACTTCGCATTCGGGGCGATGGACGAGATCATCAATCAGGCGGCAAAGCTGCGCTACATGATCGGTGCCGAGGTCCCGGTCGTGATCCGGGCGACGGCGGGGATCGCCGGCGGCGCCGAGCAGCACAACAACAGCCTCGACATGTGGTTCGCCCAGACACCCGGGCTGCACGTCGCCGTGCCGGCGTTTCCGGCCGACAGCAAGGCCCTGATCAAGACCGCGCTGCGCGGCAGCGACCCGGTCGTCTTCCTCATGCACAAGAAGCTGACCGGGTTTCGCGGGCCGGTCGGCGGCGAGGACGATCTGCTCGAGTTCGGCCGGGCCGCGACCGTTCGCGCGGGCACCACGATGACGATCGTCGCCTACGGCCACATGGTCCACGTCGCGCTGAAGGCCGCCGAGGCAGTCGCAGCCGAAGGCATCGACGCCGAGGTGATCGACCTCCGGACGATCATGCCGCTCGACATGGCGACGATCGAGGCCTCGGTGCGACGGACGGGACGGGCGATGGTCGTCACCGATGCTCCCGGTCTTCGGCTCGATCGCGTCGGAGGTCGCCGCCGAGATCCAGGAGTTCGCGTTCTCGTGGCTCGATGCCCCGGTCATGCGGGTCGGTGCGCCGCATACGCCCGTGCCCCACAGCCAGCCGCTCCTCGACACGATCGCGCCCGATGAGGCCAGGGTGGTCGACGCCGCGCGACGGCTCGCGGCCTGGACCATCTGATGGGCGAGCCGATCGCGGTCGTCGTCGCCGATCCGTACATCGGTCCGGTCTCCCACGAGCAGGCGCTCGCCGGCTCGCGGGCCGAGGTCAGCCTGCGCAAGCCTCGCCTCGCCGGCCGAGGTCGCCGCGGCGACCGCCGACGCCGACGCGATCGTCGTCACGACGCACGCGTTGACGGCAGGGCACATCGAGGCGCTCGGACCGCATGTCCGCATCATCGGCCGTGCGGGGATCGGCCTCGACGCGATCGATCTCGAGGCCGCACGCGCCCGCGGCGTCGCGGTCTATCACACGCCCGACTACTGCGTGGACGAGGTCGCCGACCAGGCGCTCGCCTGCATCCTGATGCTCCAGCGCCGGATGCGCGACCAGGAGCGCGTCGCCGGCACGATCGATTGGTCCGGCCGCGGGAAGATCCGGATCCCGGCCCTCGAGGCGACGACCGTCGGCGTCCTTGGCGCGGGACGGATCGGCCGAGCGGTCCTGGCCCGGCTCGAACCCTTCCGCGTGCGCCGGCTCGTCTACGACCCGTTCGCCGCCGACGTCCCGGCCGGCGTGGAGCGGCGTGGACGACCTCGACGACCTGCTGGCGCGGTCGACGTCGTCACGCTGCACCTCCCGCTCCTGCCCGAGACCCGCAACCTCCTGTCGGACGAGAAGATCGGGCTGATGCCGCCCGGCTCGTACCTCGTCAACGTGTCGCGCGGCCCGCTCGTCGATTCCGTGGCGCTCGCGGCGGCCCTCGAAAGCGGTCAGCTCGGCGGCGCCGCGGTCGACGTCTTCGACCCCGAGCCGCCACCGGCAGACCATCCGCTCCGGTCGGCGCCGAACATCATCCTGACGCCGCATTTCGCGTGGCACTCGATCGAGTCCGAGCAGCGGGTTCGGGCGCAGACGCTCGAAGCCGTCATCGCGTACGTGGCCGGCGAGGAGCCGGTCGACGGCCGGCTCGCCGTCCGGCCCTGATCGGGCGCCGCCGTACCGATCACGCCGGACTGACCCGGCGGACCTCCCCCACGGGACGGCCGCCCGCGGCGGAGCGTCAGTCGCGCCGGAGTCGCGGGTTCGCGAACCGGTCCATCCCGGCCGAGATCATGTACAGCGTGATGAAGATGTACCCGATCACGAGGATCGGCGGGATCCACCACCAATACATCCCGCGCGACAAGGCGAAGTAGAACTGCGCCCAGTAGATGTTGACGCCGAGCGTGTGGGCGTCGTTGGCCCCGAGCCCGATCGCCTCGAGCCCGACGGCCGCCAGGATCGCCCCGGACACGGTCCCGACGAACGCCGCGCCGACCCACGGCAGCAGGTTCGGCATGACCTCCTTGAAGACCACGCCCATCGTGCCGACGCCATTCGCCCTTGCTATCTCGACGTATGAGCGTTCCCGGATCGTCAGCACCTGCGATCGGATGACACGTGTCGGGAACATCCAGGCGAGCAACGCGATGGCCACGCCCATCATCTCGACGGTCATCTTGTCGACGTTGGCCGCGAGGACCACGAGGACCGCGATCGCCGGCACCGTGAGGAGCGCGTCGGCGATGACCCGGATCACCGTGTCGACCGCGCCGCCCATGAACCCGGCGATCAGCCCGAGAAGCAGGCCGACGCCGATCCCGACGAACCCGGCGATCAAACCGATCTTCAGCGAGTTCGGGGTGCCGAGGACGAGCTCGGTCCACAGGTCGCGACCTTGCGTGTCGGTGCCGAGGAGGTGGGCAGCGCTCGGCGGCAGGCGCGGCGTCACCGCGCCGACGACGGCGATCTTCGAATCGACCAGCAGCGGCCCGATGATCGCGAACGCGAGGAGCCCGGCGAGCATCACCAGTCCCGCGATGAGCTGCGGGGTCAGGCGAGGGTCGTGGATGAGCCGAAGCCGTTGGCCCGGCCGGGCGACGGCGACAGAGACCGCAGGCGCAGTCATCGGCTGCGACTGATGCGCGGATCGAGGACGGGGAGCAGGAGGTCGATCGCGAACACGGCGATCCCGAGCGTGACGATCAGGATCGTCACGATGCCGTTGATGACGAAGATGTCCTTGCCGAGGATCGAGGAGACCAGGAGCCCGCCGAGGCCCGGATACGCAAAGATCGCCTCGACGAGGATCGCACCGGAGACGACGGTCCCGAGGACGATGGCCAGCGCGGTGACCTGCGGCAGGAGTGAGTTGCGCAGTCCGTATCGGAGGAAGACCCGCCTCGGTTTGAGGCCCTTCGAGTCGGCGTACACGATGTAGTCCTCGCCAAGCACCCCGACCATCAGCGCCCGCATCCCGATCGCCCAGAAGCCGATCGCGCCAAGCACGATCGAGAGTGACGGCAGGATGGCGTGGGACGCGACGTCCACGACCGATTTGATGTTCGGCCCCAGGATCAGGGTCGGGCTGTAGCCACCGGCGGGCGGGAAGATGCGCAACGCCACCGCGAAGATCGAGATGAGGATCAGCGCGAGCAGGTAGTAGGGCATCGCCGAGAGCACCATGAACAGCGGCGCGAGGAAATGCAGGATCCTCGCCGACCTCGGCCAGGCGAGGAACGCTCCGAGCAGTGTCCCGATGACGAACGCGATGATCGTCGACATGCCGAGCAGCCCCAGCGTCCACGGCAGCGAGGGTCCGATCACCGACGTCACCTTCGCCGGGTACTTGATCACCGAGATCCCAAGGTCGAGCGTCGCCACGCCGATCCAGTAGTTGGCGTACTGGACGAGGACCGGCTGATCGAGGCCGAGCTTCGCCTCGTAGGCATCCTTGATCGCAGCGACGTTCTGGGCCTGACCACCCCGCATGGCGAGCGACAGAAACGCCTGGTCGACCGGATCGCCGGGCATCATCCGGGGGATGACGAAGTTGAGCGTGCCGGCGATCCAGAGCACGACGAGGAGGTTGACGAACCGGCGACCGACATAGGTCAGGGTGTCGACCATGCTGGCGCGTCCCTCCTAGCGTGCGGACGAGAGGCGGATATCATATTCCATATTGACATCCGTCTTGGTCGCCGTTACGGTCGCGATTGGCGTCGGCAAAGGATTGCAGGGCGTCGGCGAGCCTGTCAAGGGTCGTAGAGGAGGAGACGGAGTTGCGCACCCGTTCACGCAGGTCGCGAACGCGGCCGGCCGGTTCTTCAAGACTCGCGAAGGCGCTCGTCGCCTTCGCAATCGTTGGCCTGGTGGTCGCGGCATGCGGCCAATCCACAGCTTCGACCGCCCCATCAGCAGCAGCGTCCGCGGCAGCGTCGGCCGCCGCTTCGAGCGGCGCCTCGGCGGCAGCAACGGCCGAGGCCACAGCGGCAGCATCGGCAGCGGCATCCCAGGCGACCGGTGACACTCCCCGCAACCAGACCCTGATCTTCGGGGCGGTCGCCGAAACCCTGCGAGCCGAGAACAACTGGAACCCGCTGGCTGCCCAGGCATCCCACCCGGACTCGAACTCGTACGGCCTGTACGAGGAGCTCTTCTACACCAACCTGAACACCGGCGAGCTCATCCCGTGGCAGGCGGAGAGCTACACGATCAGCGACGACTACACCGGCGTCACCCTCAAGCTGCGTGACGGCGTCACCTGGTGCGACGGTGTCCAGTTCACCGCCGATGACGTCAAGTACTCCCTGGACCTGTTGAAGACCGGCGATCCGGCGTACTTCGACTCGGCCAACTACAAGGAGTACATCAAGTCGGTCGACATCGTCGACAAGCTGACCGTTCAGATCACGCTCAACAAGCCGGCTCCGAAGTGGTTCAAGGAGGAGTTCACCCTCGGTCGGGATCCCTACGCGATCGCGCCGAAGCACATCTTCGAGAAGGAAGACCCGAAGACGTTCACCTTCTACGACCCGGCCAAGGGCTATCCCTGCACCACCGGCCCATTCAAGATCGTGTCGTCGACCCCGGAGAAGCTCGTCCTCGAGCCCCGCGAGAAGTGGTGGGGCGTCGATACCGGCTTCCAGAAGTGGCCCGAAGTCAAGCGCGAGATCTTCATCCCGATCAAGGACCAGCAGGCCTGCGCCAACCTGTACATGACCAACGAGGTCGACATGTGCTTCGACCTCCCGACGGGTCTGCTCGTGACCACGATGGCCCAGAAGCCGGAGGTACGGTCGTGGTCGAAGGAGGGTCCGATCTGGGGCGCTCCCGACGGCTGCCTCTACAACTTCGCCTTCAACACGTCGAAAGCGCCGTGGAACGACGTGAACGTCCGGCTCGCGGTCAACTACGCCTTCGACAGACAGAAGATCACCGACCTCGCGTTCGAAGGCGCGATGCCGACCGCGATCCTGCCGTTCTCGAGCTACTTCGCTCCGCAGTACGTCCCGGGCAGGATCCAGGCCGTCCTCGACAAGTACGACCGCGGCACGCAGTCACAGGCCAAGGTCGATGAGTACATGGGCAAGGCCGGCTTCAAGAAGAACGCCGCGGGCTTCTGGGAGAAGGACGGCAAGCAGCTCGACGTCTACTTCAGCTACCTCGACTTCATGAAGGCCATCGGCCCGGTCCTGCAGCAGCAGCTGATCGCGGCTGGGTTCAACACGACCTCGGCGCTCGACCCGAAGTGGGACTCCAAGGTCTTCCCGGGCGACCAGGACAACTGGGTCCTCGTCCACTGCAACAGCTTCGGCGACCCGTTCGCGGCGTACCAGGGCTACCAGTCGAAGTACGCGACGCCTAACGGCACTCCGTGCACCCTGTGGTACGGCTGCAGCCGCTGGAAGAACCCCGAGTTCGACACCCTCATGGCCAACATGGAGGCCGTCCCGGCCGACAACGCGCAGGACAGCAAATACATGGACTGGAGCGTGCGGGCGACCGAGATCTTCCTCGAGGAGATGCCCGAGGTGATCCTCACCGACGAGTACCACACGATGACCTACAACGAGCACTACTGGACGGGCTACGCGACGAAGGAAGACCCGTACGTCGCGCCGTTCTACTGCTGCTGGGACGCCAGCTACCTCTACCTCTACCACCTCAAGCCCACCGGCGCGGAGTAGCACTCCTCCTCCTCGAAGCCCCGGGTGGACTCCCCAGTCCATCCGGGGCTTTCTCATTGGCGACCGAAAGGGAGGCGAAGCTTGTGAAGGTGCTGCTCGTGGGTGGATCGGGCATGGTCGGGACGTTCGTCACGCCCTACCTGGCGCGACACCACGACTGCGGGTCCTCGACATGAAGCCGCCCCTCCACGCCGAGCTCGTCGACTACGTCGAAGGGTCGATCTCGGATCCGGCGGCGCTCGCTCGAGCGCTCGAGGGCATGGACACCTTCGTCGACATGGTGATGCGCTGGCCCGGCAAGGGACCCGGCGACCAGTCGGTCCAGGACATCATCGACAACCACGAGGTCAACACGCTGGGCGTCCATCTCCTGCTCTGGACGGCGCAGAGCATGGGGATCAAGTCCGGGATCTACATCAGCACGCGGACCGTCCACAACCTGCCGACGACCGCCGAGGGCCGACCGACCTACTTCCAGGCCGAGGAGACCATGGCCCTCGACAACCCGAGCGTCTACGGCCTGACGAAGGGTCTCGGCGAACGGATCTGCGAGTACTTTGCCCAGCACTTCGACATGCGGATCATCGCGCTGCGGATCACGGGGCCGCGGACGCGCGAGGCGTTCCTCGCCGAGCGCCGCGTGCCGATCCATCCGGGGCTGTACGTCATGGATGAGGAGGACCTCGCGGACGCGATCCTGTCGTCGCTCGAGGTCGTCCAGATCGGCCGCGGCCGATTCGACGCGATCCTCATCTCGGGTGACGAAGGCGAGGTCGATCACAACATGACGAAGGCGCGGATGATCCTCGGGTACGCGCCGAAGGGGCAGCGACTCCTCGACGGCGGGTAGCGGCCGCCGGAGCGTTAGGCGGTCGTCTCGACGAACGCCTCGAGAGCAGCGAACCTCGTCGTTGCCATGATCGTCTCGTACCGCTCGACCACGGCTCGCCGGTCGGCGTAGATCAGGAACCCGCCCCCGACCTGGTCCTCCTCCGTCTGGACGATCCGGTGGAAGGCCCCGGCCGGCATCACGAGCAGGCACGGCCCGCGGAACGGCGTCAGGGTGATCTCCTCCGGCGTCCGCCCGTTCAGGATGTAGCCGGCGCCGCCCCGGCGGTAGATGTACTCGTCGACGTCCGGGTGGCGGTGAACGTCGACGACGTCGGGCAGATCGAGGAGGATCGGTTCGGCAGGATGCGGGGGTGGTTCCGGTGCGGTCGGGTCGGGCGCGCCGGCCATGATGAACAGGCTGTCCTCGCCCGTGTCGAGCGGCATCGTGAGGCCGTCTCGAGGGCGGTGGGTACGGGATGATCGCGCGGCGACACGTGCGGGCGCCTCGGTGCGGGTCGGCTCCTCGTTGCCGGTGGTGGCCGTCGCTGGCGGCCGCGTCGGACGCTGACGGCGGCAACCATTGCGTCGCTTCGACTGGAGCCCGGTGGACCACCGGGAGACCTGGGAACGCGATCCTCCCGCGCGTCACGATCTCCATCTGGACCGAGAACGGCTCGATCACCGTTCCCGAGACGGTGAAGAAGGCGGTCGCGTCGGCCGCGACATCGGCGTCCACGGTGATCGAGTGCCAGGTTCCGGCCGGGAGGACCAGCGTCACCGGCCCGGCGAACCTCGACGCCGAGATGTGGCCAGGATCCGGACCGTGATACAGCGTTCCGGAGCCTCGCGGGATGAGGATCGTCTCGTCATATCGGTGATGGGCGTGGACGCCGGCCGGTCGCTCGGATCGGTCCCACCAGCCGTCGGGGAGACGGACGATGCCGACGCTGTCGAGCCCGGTGTCGAGAAGCAGCATCGGCTCGGCCCCACCACCGAGCCCGGCTGGTTCGGTGACGCTCCAGGCATCACCCTTGTAGCCCGGATCCGAGCTCGCGGGGTCCACTCGCGGGGTCGAGGATCGTCACGGCTAGATTCGGACCTACCGACGGGTCAGCGGCTGATCTGCAAAACAGGGTGGTGCCACGGAGGCACGCTCGATGAGCAGGGATGGCTCGTCGACCGTCACCGTCTGCGCGTTCGGTTTACCCATGATCGCGCCGATCAGCATCCGCGTCGCCACGGTGCCCATCTCTCGAAGCGGCATCTTGATCGTGGTCAACGCGGGCGCAAGGTACGAGGCGATCGGATGGTCGTCGAAGACGATGACCGAGATGTCCTCCGGGATGCAGACCCCCTCCTCGTGAAACGCCCGCAGCATGCCAAGGGCGGTCACCAGGTTCCCGACGAGCAGCGCGGTCGGCCGTTCTGGGGGGGAGAGCCGGGCGATCTGGAGGGCCGCTCGATAGCCACCCTGCTCGGTGTAGTCGCCCTCGACAAGCCAGCGGTCGTCGAGGGTCAGCCCGTTGCCGGTCAGGCCGAGGAGAAAGCCGCGCTCACGCCGCAGCCCGGTGTCGGTCCGGAGCGAGCCGGTGATGTGGCCGATCCGTCGATGCCCGAGCTTGACGAAGTGATCCACGGCCATCCGGGACGCCCCCTGATCGTCCACGGTGACTCCGCTGGTCGCCCACTCGACCTGTCGGTTGAGGGCGACGAACGGGACCCCCTCGATGCCCTTCCGAGGCGGATCGTCGAGGTGTGCGTACGCGGCAAGGATGCCGTCGACGCGGCCTTCGAGGACGAGTCGCTCGTGGAGGTTTGGCGCCATCTCGTTGACTTCGCCGATGATCAGCAGATACCCGGCCGCCTGGGCAGCTTCCTGAACGCCATGGATGACCTCGCTGAAGCCCGGATTGTCGAGGCCCGGGACGAGCAAGGCGATCGCGCCCGTACGCTTCGTCCGCAGGCTCCTGGCTACGCTGTTGGGCCGGTAGTTCAGCTCCTTCGCGGCGTGCAGGATCCGCTCACGAGTCTCGGGCCGGAGCGGGCCGTACTCCGCGTCGCTCAGGACACGCGAGACAGTCGAGGGGTCGTACCCGGCGAGCTTGGCCACATCCTTCAGATTGGCCATCAGCGGTGGCTCGCAGCGGCGGCCCCGGTGAAGCGCACACGCGGGAAGAGGGGATGCGCCATGGTCCACGCCTTCGTGTGGTGATCGTCTCGATGCCCGGACGGAGTGTAGCACCAAGGTTGTGAGGGAAAACGTTTGCGTCGCGGTTACGGACCGGCCCGGACGCCGTGGCGCGGCCACCTCACCCGATGGCGAGCTTGGCCAGCAACCCGCCATCGACGACGAACGCCGAGCCGTTGACGAACGACGCATCGGGTCCCACGAGGAACCGGACCGCGGCCGCGATCTCTTCGGGCAGCGCTGTCCGGCCGAGCGCGGTCTCATCGATCTCGAACCCGCCTGACGGCATGTCGTCGCCGAGCAGCCGAGCATGCAATCGACTCATGTCGGTCGCGACGGCGCCGATGACGACTGCGTTGACCCGGATCCGGTCGACAGCGACGTCGTGGGCCATCTGGCGCGAGAGCGCGACGACCCCGCCTTTGGCCGCGGCGTACGCGGCCAGACGCACGACGGTGGCCTGGGCATGGACTGAGGCGAAGTTGACGATCGATCCGCCGCCCGCGGCGCGGAGATGCGGGATCGCTGCCTTCGACACGAGGAAGACGCTCGTGAGATTGGCCCGGATGACCTCATCCCACGCCTCGTCGCTGGTCTCCTCGACCGATGTCGCCTGGAGGATCGCGGCATTGTTGACGACGATGTCGAGCCGGCCGTGGCGTTCCACCGTCACCGCAACGGCACGGCGGCAGTCCGCGGCGACCGACATGTCGGCCGATTCGTAGGTGACGTCGAGGCCTTCGGCGCTCATCGCCTCGGTCAAGTCGCGGCCGCGGTCCTCACGGCGGCCGGTGGCGACTACCGCAGCTCCGTCACGCGCGAACCGCTCGACGACGGCGCGGCCGATCCCCGCAGTCCCGCCCGTCACCAGCGCGACGCGGCCGGCAAGCGAGCCGTCGGCCCGCGTGGCCTCGTTCATGTCAGGACGCCCCAAACGGGCCCGAGTGTCATCACGACGGCTCGCGGAGCGCGAACCCCGAGAACGCCGCGGCGCCTTCGTTGACGAACAGACCGACCGACCCACCGGTGCCGGCATACGCCCGGGAACTCAACGCGACGCGGTCATCGATGTACGCGACAACGCAACTGCCGTCGACGAGGATCCGCAGTCGATGCGACCCATCGTCACCCTCGGGGAGCGGCCGCTCGAAGGTGAATGGCTCGTCGCCGGGGCGCGGCCAGCGGTCGAAGACGGCACGGGACCGCGACGGTTCGATTCGGATCTGGTAGTACCGGTCGAGCGACTCGTCGGCTCGCAACATCACGCCAGCGGACCTCGTGCCAGGCGCGATCGAGATCGAGACCTCGATCGAGCACGACGCGGTCATCTCCGCCACCTCGAGGTACGAGAAGCCGTCCGGACGGTCGGCCGACCAGGTCTCGCCGTCGAGTGTCCATTCCCCGATCCGGGCGTCAGGACTGACCGCCATCGGTTCGCCGAACTGTTCGACGACGGCGGCCGGCGGCTTGACGGAGAACCCACCGTCAGAGCGAACGATCTCGTGCACCACCAGGTCGCCGCCCCATTGCCACGGCTGGTCGTCCTGCTCGCCGGCTCGGGTCGACAGCCAGCCGAACAGGAAACGGCGGTCGCCATCCGTCGCCGTCTTGGCGGCATAGAAGGCACGCGTATCGAAGGCATCGTCTCCGGGAGCCAGCCACGGCCCGGACAGCGACGCGCTCTGGCGGTGATGGGTCACGAGCCGTTCGTTGAACGTCGAGTAGAGGAGACACCACTCATCGCCGGATCGGAACAGGTCGGGGCACTCGTGGGTGTAGTAGAGATCCGGAGCCCAGAACGGGTCGCGAATCTCCCAGTGCTCGAGGTCCGTCGAGGCCGCCAGGGCGACGCAGCCGCGCCGATTCAGCGGGCCCTCTCGCCTTCGGGCGGCGAGGAGCATGAGGTACTCCCCGGTTTCGGGTTCGAGGAACACGAACGGATCGCGCCAATCGTCGGGGTCGTAGCGGTCGTCGGCGAACAGGACCGGGTTATCCGGGTCCTTGGTCCAGTGCTCGAGGTCGGGGCTCGTCGCGTGCATGACCGCTTCGACCGGCCGCCCGGTGCCACGGAATGTCTCGTTGTGTCCGGTGTAGAAGATGTGGAACGTGCCGTCGCGTTCGATCACCGATCCAGTGAAGACGGACCGATCCTGCTCGAGGTCGCCACCGCGGGCCAGCGCCTCACCGACCTCCTCGAAGGTGACGAAGTCGCGGGTCACGAGGTGGAACCACGGAACGACCGCGATCTCGTTGGGGTCCTCGCGATAGTCCTTCAGGTAGAAGAGGTGATACGCGCCGTCCCAGTAGAACGGGATGACGTCGGCGACCCATCCGTCGGAGGGTTTGTAGAAGATCGAGGGCGACATCGTGAGGCTCCGAAGTCGTGGCTGGCCCCCGGCGGCGGACCAGGGGCAAGACGCGCTGGGCGGCACGCTGCAAACCTTCCCGGCCCGAGCCGAGACCATATCATGACGAAGGGCCGCTTCCAGGCCCCGCCAGCGCACGTCCCTGCCGACCGTCGAGGAGCGCCGCATGCCCGAGCACCCGTACCGCTTGAGCTACAACACGCTCACCTGGGCCGACAACGATCCGGACCTCGAGCGGATCTTCGCGACGATCAAGGAGGCCGGCTGGGAAGGCGTCGAGCTCCTCAACAACGACGCGAACTGGAGCGGTCCGCCCTCGCGGGTGCGGGCGATGCTCGAGCGCGTGGGCCTGCCCGCGATCGCGATGCTCGGCGTCGTCCAGATCGACGACGCCCGCAAGACGCGGGTCACCGAGATGCAGAAGCGGATGATCGACTTCGGGGCAGAGCTCGGCTGCGAGGCGTACGTCTTCATCGGCGGCGACCGCGTCGGGCGGCGACTGCCGACCGATGACGAGTTCAAGCGACTCGCCGATGTCGCCGGCGCGTTGATCGAGCACGCCGAGCCACTTGGGATGACCGTCAACCACCACTCGCACCCCCGCTGCACGGTGGAGCGCGAGACCGAGCAGGACCGGCTGCTCGAGTTCGCCGACCCGAGGCTTCGGGTGTGCATCGATGTCGGGATCTCGGCGTTCATGGACGAGGACTACATCGCCCAGATCCGGCGATACGCGGGACGGACCGGCTACGTCCACCTCAAGGACTGGGCATTCGGCAAGTACTGCACGCTGGGGCAGGGGACCAAGGGCATCGACTGGGCCGACGTGCTCGCGACCTTCACCGAGACCGGCTACGACGGCTGGGTAACGGTCGAGCTGTCCTCGTACGGTGATACGCCGGCCGATGAGAGCTGCTTCGACAACCGGGCGTTCCTTCGATCGATCGGCTACTGAGCGGCGGCGTGACAGCCTGGTCGGACGGTCCTGACGACCTTCTCCGCGAGCTGGAGGGCTGGGCGGCGCCGGGTGGCCCGATGTCGGGACGGCTCGTCGGCCGGATCCATCTGCCGGTCGCCGCCTGTCCGCGGAGCATCGGCGGCCCGACGCCGGTCGTGGTTCGCGATGGCCAGGTGCTCGACGCGACGCCGATCGCGCCGACGGTCGCCGACCTCCTCGAACGGGACGACCTCGTCCGGTTGCTCGACGAGGCGGACCTGCCGGGTCGTCGCACCTCTGGCCGACGTGGTCGCCGCCAGCCACCACACGCGACGCGGTGCCGGACGAGGCGCATCTGCTCGCACCCTTCGACCTCCAGGTCGTCCGGGCCTGTGGCGTGACCTTCGCCACGAGCCTCATCGAGCGGGTGATCGAGGAGGGTGCGCGTGGTGACGCTGCCGAGGCTCGACGCATCCGCGAGCAGCTGGCTTCCGCCATCGGCTCGGACCTTGCCGCGATCGAGCCTGGATCGCCGCGGGCCGCGGCGCTCAAGGCCGAACTGATCGCCGCGGGCCGGTGGTCGCAGTACCTCGAGGTCGGGATCGGCCCGGATCCGGAGATCTTCACCAAGGCGCCGGTCCTCGCCTCGGTCGGGACCGGCCAGCAGGTTGGCGTGCGGGGCGATTCGGCCTGGAACAATCCCGAGCCCGAGGTCGTGCTCGCCGTGGACTCGCGCGGCCGGATCGTCGGGCGCGACGCTCGGCAACGATGTCAACCTGCGCGACATGGAAGGCCGGAGCGCCCTCCTCCTCGGCGAGGCGAAGGACAACAACGCGAGCTGCGCGATCGGTCCGTTCATCAGGCTGTTCGACGACGACGCGTCCGGCGACGGCTTCACCCTCGAGGCGCTCATGGCCGGCGAGGTCGCGCTCGAGGTGACCGGCCGCGACGGCTTCGAGACGGCCGGGGCGAACCGCCTCGCCGAGATCAGCCGGTCGCCGCAGAACCTCGTCGAGCACGCCATGGGCGCCCGACACCAGTACCCGGACGGGCTGGCGCTCTTCCTCGGCACGATGTTCGTCCCGACCGCGGACCGGCTCGGTCCGGGGTCCGGCTTCACGCACCGCCCGGGCGACCGGGTCACGATCCGTGAGCGCAGGCTCGGCAGCCTCGTCAACTGGGTCGGCCTGAGCGAGACGCTGCCACCCTGGGAGCTCGGCATCCGGGGGTTGATGTCCAACCTCGCGGCGCGTGGCCTCCTCGACGCGCCGACCGGCGGCGTCCATTGACAGCGATTCAGGCCGCCCCGACCATCGCACGATGCTGATCACCGACATCCGGGTCCACACCTGCTTCGCGATGTGGCGCAACTGGGTGTTCGTCGAGCTCGTGACCGACGCCGGTCTGACGGGCGTCGGCGAGGCGACGCTCGAAGGCCGCGAGCTGACGATGGCCGGCCACCTCGAGGATCTCCGACGGGCGCTGGTCGGGCGCGACCCGCGCGACCTCCGGGCCCGGGTCCGCGACCTGACCCGCGATCCGTTCTGGACCGGCGGCTACATCGCCCAGACCGGCGTCGCTGCTGTCGAGATGGCGATGTGGGACCTCATCGGCCAGGAGCTGCGCGTCCCGGTCTGGCGGCTGCTCGGCGGCCGCGTCCGCGACCGCATCCGGGTCTACGCCAACGGCTGGTATTTCGGCGTCTCGAGCCCGGACTCGTGGGGCGAGCGGGCCGGCGAGGTAGTCGAGCTCGGCTACGACGCGATGAAGTTCGACCCGTTCGGCACGTCCGGGCCGGTGATCGATCGCGAGGCGCTCGACCGTTCCGTGGCCATCGTCGAGGCGGTGCGACGCGTCGTGGGACCGCGCGTGGACCTGCTCATCGAAGGGCACGGCCGGTTCGACGTCCACTCGGCGATCCGGGTCGCGAACGCGCTGGCGCCATTCGATTGCTTCTGGTTCGAGGAGCCGATCCCGCCCGGCAACGCTGCGGCGATGGCCGAGGTCCGCCGGGCGAGCCCGATCCAGATCGCGACGGGCGAGCGGCTGTTCTCCCGGTTCGACTACCGGGAGCTGCTCACGGCGGGCGGCGCGTCGGTCATCCAGCCTGACGTCGTCCATGCCGGTGGCATCGCCGAGACGCTCGCGATCGCGGCCATGGCCGAGACGTGGATGGTCCCGGTCGCGCCGCACAACCCGAACGGTCCGGTCGCCACCGCGGCGACCCTGGTCGTCGACGCGATCGCACCGAACGCGCTCATCCAGGAGATGCTGACGCCATGGGATGCCGATTGGCGTGACGAGGTGGTCGAGGGCAACCCGCGGGTCGTCGACGGCCATCTCGCGATCCCCGACCGGCCGGGTCTCGGGATCCGCCTGATCCCGGAGGAGATCGCCCGTCATCCGTACCAGCCGGTCGATCTCAACTTCTTCAGTCCGGCTTCGGTGCTCGATACTGTGGACCTCGGGACGCCGGCGCGATGAGCGACGATCCCGGCCGCGCGGGCGATCGCGCCAAGCGCGCTGATGACTGGAGGAACCGTGTCCACCGAGTCCGAAACGTTGTCCCCGCCGCTCGCCACCGAGGCGGCGCGGTCCTGTCCGGTCCGCACCAGGCCGGGGGCCGCCCGATGACGACCGAACCGGGAACCGCGACGGCCGAGACCGCTGCCGCGGGTGCCGATGTCGATCGGCCTTCTCCACGGCGGCGTCACCGTGTCGGACATGGATGCCTCGCTCGCCTTCTATCGCGACGGCCTGGGGCTCCCGCTGATCGTCGACGCCATTCGCGACACGCCGTATCTCCACGAGACGCTGGACCTGCCGTTCAGCGAGATCCGCTACGTGCTGCTCGGCGTGCCGGGCGTGCCCGGCAACATGGTCGAGCTGCTCGAATACCGGGGCCTCGAACGGATGGCGGCCGGCAGCGCGGCCGTGCGACCCGGGCTCGGGGCACATCTGCCTCCAGGTTCGGGACGCGGCCGCCGCGTTTGCCCGGATGACCGGGCTCGGCTATCGGTCGCGCTCAGCGGGCGTCGTCGATGTGGATTCGGGCGATCAATGCCGGTGGCAGGATCGCGTACTTCGCCGACCCCGATGGATTCTGGGTGGAACTGCTGGAGCGCCCGACATGACGGACCTTCGAACCGCCGCAACCGAAGACGCCCCGGCCCTCGATGAACCGGTCCGCCGCCTGTTCGAAGTCGTCGCGGCGGCCTCGGCAGCCCCAACGCCCGACCTCGCGCCCATCGGGGCCGCGCTCGTGGAGCTCGCGAGCGATCTCGACTACGTGCGTCGCTGGGTCGAAGCGCTCGGCGATGAGAGCGGAGCGCGGCCGATCCACGCGCCGGCACGCGGGCCACGGCTGATGATCGTCCACCGCCGCGAGGGCGAGATGGGTGCGGTCCACGATCACTCGACGTGGGTCGCGATCGCCCCGATCGTCGGGCTCGAGACGCACCGGCGATGGCGGGTCGCAGGTGGCGACGCCCAACCGCGGCTCGAGCTCTTCGAGTCGCGCTCCCTCCAGCCGACCGATGTCGCGACGCTCCTCCCGCCCGACGACCTCCACGACCACGGCCATCTCGCGGGCAATGGCGATCCAGCGCACGTGCTGATCCTGACCGGCGACAACCAGTCGCTGTTCACAAGGAACGAGTGGGACATCGCGACTGGTCGCCACCGTGTCCTCGAGCCGGGTGATCGCGGTCGCTGGCTCGCGACCCAGCCCTGGCCGGCTGACTGAGCCGCCGAGTCGACCGCCTATGCCGGAAGAGACCGATCCCAGCCGCTACGACAGCGAGCCCACGCGCGTGCGGGCGGGGTCTGGCAAGCCGTGGCTTGCTGCGTGGGGTGCAGTCGCGGTCGCGGTCGTTGGAATCGGGGTCGCGGGAACGGTGCTGTCACGCGCGCCCGAGGTCGCGACGCCGAGCGCGGCCGAAGCCGCGGTCGTCGCCACGCCGGCGCCATCGGCAGTCGTCGCCGGGCCGGCGCCGTCGGCTGCGCCAACGCTGGCTGCGCACGATGGGATCGGCGTGAGTGCTGCCGGCGGGCGGCGAACCGTCCCGCTCGTCGTCGAATCGACCGACTTCCACGGCAACGGCGGCGCGGCCTACTACGGCATCGGCGGCAAGCTCATTCGCGCGCTGGCACCCGTCCCCACCCGGACGCCGAACCCCGGCGACGCACCGGAGTGAGACGTTGACACCGTGACGGAAGCGAACCTCGGTCGCCTCGGAGCGGTCAGCGGACGATCCCGTGACGTCAATGTCACCCTGACCGGACTGTCCTTCCGGCAGACCAGCGCGGGGAGGCGCTATCCGTACGGCGAGTTCGGGCCGGACTTCATCGACGCGCTGCACAAGGCGCTCGCCGCGCCACGACACCGCCGCCTCTTTCGATCGGAGATCGTCTGCCCGTCCTGCGAAACGTCGCTCGATGGCATCCCGGGCGCTCAGGTCGCGGTCTCGAACCAGCTGGCGTTCTCGAAGATCCCGCCGGTCCGCGTCGATATCGAGATGCCGGGGCTCACCTGTCCCGGGTTGCGTGAGCCGGCTCGTCCGGATCGACGACCGGGCGATCGAGTCCGACCTGAGCGATGCCGTGATCGCGGCCTTCACGGCGGCAGGGATGTCACCCGGCTGAAGCGCCGGCGCGGCCGGCGGCGCGCAGACCCCGCAGCCTCCCTACCAGTAGCGCCGAACCTCGGCCATCGGGTCGATGAGGTTGTCCTCGATGTAGTCCCAGACGATGTCGTAGCCCATGCCGGGGAGTTCCGGGAGGTGGACATTCCCGGCGGCATCGATCCCGTCACAGCGCGCGGCCAGGTACGGGTCGGGTGCGTCGATGTCGACGCCGGGTGCCATCAAGCCCTTTTCGTAGTACTCGGACGTGTCCTCGGACGTCGCGCCGAGGACCTGGAGATTGCCCCAGCCGGCCATGTGGATCTCGCATCGGATCCCGTACGCCTCGCACACGACCGCGGTCTTGCGGGCGCCGGTGATGCCACCGCGCATCACGTCGATGCGGCTCATGTCACCGGCTCCGCGGAGGATCCACTCGGCGCGGCTGAAGACGCCACCGGCCACGATCTCGGGCGACAGGATCGGGATCGACAGCTCCCGGCCCAGCCGCACGTAGCTCTCGACCCGGTACTCCGGCATCGGGTGCTCGTACCAGTAGTAGTCGAGCTTCTCGAGCTCGCGACCGACCTTGATCGCCTCCTCGATCGTCATGTACGTGCCCCACGGGTCGTACATCAGGACGTAGTCCGGGCCGACCGCCTCGCGGACGAGGTGGATGGTCTCGATGTCGGCCTTGATGTTCGAGGGGCGGCCGGGCGTCGGCTGACCGGTCGCCGGGTCCCAGAAGTAGTGGGGATGGATCTTGTACGCGACGTAGCCCTCGTCCCGGCAGGCGACGGCATGCTCCGCGTAGACGCGCGGCACCCCGATGTTCGGGTAGGTAGAGGCGTACGCCTTGACGCGTGTCGCGGGCGCCACCCATCAATTTGTAGACCGGTGTCTTGAACGCGCGCCCGGCAAGGTCCCAGAGCGCGTTGTCGATGACGCTGCCGACGTGCTCGGGGATGTTCGCGACCCACATCCACTTCCAGATCAGCTCGCGGTCGAACGGATCCTGGCCGAGGAGCAGCGCCCGGATCCGGCCGGTGATGATCTGCTGATCGACCACGTTGAGCCCGTCCTGGTCGCCATGCGAGCCGCCGCCGAAGTAGTGACCGGCGACGCCCTCATCGGTCTCGATGGTCAGGACCGTCTGCATCAGCTCCGCGTGCGGGATCGGCAGCGCGTGGCCGGCGTCCCACCGGTCGGCGTGGGTCCGGAAGGTCTTGATCGTGACGTCGGTGATCTTCACGCGGTCGCCCGGCCGATCGCGTACCGCTCGATCGCGGCGTCGTCGAAGACCAGCCCGATCCCCGGTCGGTCGGGGACCGTGCATCCGTCCGCCACTCGGGCGCAGCGGTTCGGCGAGCAGGCGCTCGAAGTTGACGATGTCCTGCTCGATGTCGAACCACTCGACGGTCAGACAGTTGGCGACGGCGGCCGACATGTGGACGTGGACCTCCTGGTTCCAGTGGGGAGCGACCGGCAGGTCGAAGACGGCCGCCGCGTGGGCGACCT
>CAWFLS010000019.1:0-68736 GCA_963816675.1 uncultured Chloroflexia bacterium | reverse complement strand
AAGGACGAGTTCCTCGCCGCGATCTCGCACGACCTGAAGACGCCGGCGACCATCATCAAGGGCAACGCCAACCTCCTCCAGCGCGCGATCGCACGAGTCGATGGCGGAGGATCGGCCGAGCTCGCCGAAGGCCTCGATGTCATCGACGAGAGCACGGCGCAGCTGGTGCGGCTCGTCGACGAGCTGCTCGATCTCACCCGATTGCGGATGGGCCACGAGCTCGCGCTCGACCTTGGCCCCACCGATCTCGTCCGGATCGTCGCGCGGATGGCCGCCGAGTACCAGAAGATCAGTCCCCGCCACACCGATCACGCTGGAGAGCGGCCGTCACCGGGTCCTGGGGGACTGGGACGAGGCGCGCATCGAGCGGATCGTCTCGAACCTGATCTCCAACGCGGTGAAGTACAGCCCGCGAGGCGGCGAGATCACCATCCATGTGGGGAAGGAGCGCCGGGGCGAGCACGACTGGGGCGTGCTTGCGGTGCGCGATCACGGGATCGGCATCCCTGCCGGCCGAGGTAAACCGCGTGTTCGAGCCGTACTACCGGGCATCGAACGCCGCCGGCGCGGTCAGCGGGAGCGGCATCGGGCTGGCCGGGACGCGCCATATCGTCCAGCAACACGGCGGCGAGATCGCCGTCGCCAGCGAAGTCGGCGACACGACGTTCACCGTCCGCCTGCCGATAAACCTCGACGGTGAGGGGATCGAGGACTGACGTCGGACGGCTGGTGCCCGGTGCTACAGTCAGCCGATGACGACTCCGACCGCGCCGCACTCTCGCCACCCCAGATCTCCGCCACGCGCGCGACCCAGGACGTCATCGATCAACGTGAGCTCCAGGCCGCCTGGACGCCCGGCGAGCCGTCGCCGGAAGCATGGACGCCGCGGCCCTGGGTAACGGTCGATCAACGAGTCGCGGCCGGTCGCGCCGCCCGCCACAACGCTCCCCGCAGCAGTCATGGAGCCCTCGACCTGCCGCCCGACCGGGACCCGATCGCGATCCTCGCGGCCCAGGAGGCGGACCGGTTGCCGGAGCTCGTGCCCCTGCGTCATGCACGGATGGCCGAGTCCGCGTTCGCCTACTACCGCGGGCACGCCGGCGGTGATGGCCGCGGACCTTTCGACGACACCCCGGAGCGGGATCATCGTCCAGGCCAGCGGCGACGCCCACCTCTCGAACTTCGGGCTGTTCGCCTCGCCGGAGCGCCAGCTCGTGTTCGATGCCAACGATTTCGACGAAACGCTGCCGGGGCCGTGGGAGTGGGATGTCAAGCGGCTGGCCGCCAGCATGCTCATCGCTGCGCGCAGCAACGAGTTCACGGCCGCCGAGGGCCGGAGCACGGTACTCGCGACGGTCCGCGAGTATCGCGAAGCTCAGGCCGCGCTTCGCCGGGATGCGCCTCCTCGAGATCTGGTACGACCGGACGACGTCAAGATCGATCCAGGCCGAGATGATCGGCGAACCTGGACAACGCGAAGGGCGTCGATCCGAAGCAGGCGAAGGGCGCGGCTCGATGCGATGTTCGCGAAGGCTCGCAGCAAGGACATGCTCCGCGCGGTCGACAGCCTGACCGCCGTCGTCGACGACCACTGGCGGATCGTCGACGAGCCGCCGGTCGATCTACCACGTCGAGATCCCGGGCGGACCGACGGCGCTCGCCGAGACCTTCGCCGACTACCGGGCGAGCCTCGCCGAGAACCGGCGCGAGCTGGTCGAGCGCTACCGGTTCGTGGATTTCGCGTTGAAGGTGGTCGGGGTCGGCAGCGTCGGGACGCGCTGCTTCATCGTCCTGCTCGAGGGCCGTGATCGCGGCGACCCGCTCATCCTCCAGGCGAAGGAGGCGACGGCCTCCGTCCTCGACCCGTACCTCGAGTCGAGCCACCACGCGAACAACGGTGAGCGCGTCGTCGTCGGACAGCGCCTGATGCAGGCGACCCCGGACATCTTCCTCGGTTGGACCCGCGGTCCCGGGCGGGCGCGACTTCTACTTCCGCCAGCTGTGGGACATGAAGGGGTCGGTCGATATCGCGACGCTGCGTCCGCCGGGCCTCGCCTTCTACGGCGGCCTGTGTGCGCGCGCCCTCGCCCGGGCCCACGCCCGAAGCGGCGACGCCGTGGCGGTGTCGGCCTACCTCGGGACGAGCGACACCTTCGACGGCGCGGTGGCCGACTTCGCCGAGACGTACGCCGACGTCAACGAACGCGATCACAAGGCGTACGTCGCGGCGATCCGCTCGCGGTCGTGGTCGGCGACGCGTCCCGGCCTGATCAGTCCGGCTTCGGCTGGCCGGTCGCCTCGCGATACTCCTTGACGGCGCGGTTGACGGTCGGGTAGAACGCGTCGTCGTCGCGCAGCCATTCGAGGCCGTAGTCCTTGATCTTGACGCGCACGGCGTCCTTCATCTCGGCGAAGACGAGATTGACGCCCTGCGCCTGGAGGCCGGCGTCGAGCTCCTCGAGCATGTCCGCGGCCGTCGTGTCGACGTCGGTGATCGGCTCGGCGGCGACGATGATCCAGCGTGGCGGCGGGTCGGCGCGGGCGAATGCCCGGATCTCGTCGCGGAACGTCCGGGCGTTGGCGAAGAACAGCGGACCGTCGAACCGGTAGATCACGAGACCGGGCACCTGCTGGGCATCGGGATACATCCGGATGTCGTGGTAGCCAGGCATGCCCTCGACGTCGCCGAGGATCGTCCGGTACGGACCCCAGGCACGCCGGAAGACGCTCAGGATCGACAGGATCACGGCGATCGCGATGCCCGGCAGCACCCCGAGGAAGGCCACGCCGAGGAACGCAGCCATCGCGAGGTAGAACTCGTTGTGGCGCTGTCGCCAGAGCCGGCGCATACCCGGGATGTCCGCCAGCGACAGCGACGCGACGATGACGACCGCGCCGAGCATCGGCTGGGGAAGGTACTGGAACAGTCCGGGCAGGAAGACGAGGGTCACCGCGATGACGGCGGCCCCGATGACGCCCGGTCAGCTGGGTCTTCGAGCCGGCCCGCTCGGCGACCGAGCTCCGTGAGGCACTCGTGCTGATCGGGAAGCCCTGGAACAGGCCCGCTGCGACGTTGGCCGCGCCGATGCCGACCATCTCCTGGTTGGCGTCGACGTCCTGCCCCGAACGGCTCGCGAACGCCGACGACGTCGAGATGGTGTCGGCCAGCGAGACGATCGCGATGCCGAGCGCACCGCCGACGAGTATCGGGAGGTCGGAAGATCTCGACACGCGGGATCGTCAACGGCGGCAGCCCGCTCGGCAGCACGCCGACGAGGTCGACGCCGCGGCTGCCGAGATCGAAGACGACGACCGCGACCATCGAGGCGACGACGGCGACGAGGACGCCCGGAACCGTCGGCATGCGGCGCTGCAGGACGAGCATGAGGACGAGCCCGAACAGTCCGATCGCGAGCGCCGCGGGAACGGTGTTGCCGGCGGCGACCCCCTGGACGAAGGCGATCGCTTCGCCAACGAGGCCGTTCGCATCGGTCGAGAAGCCGAAGAGCTTCGGCAGCTGGCCGACGAAGATCGTGAGGGCGAGGCCGTTCAGGTACCCGATCTGGGTCGGCTGGGACAGCAGGTCGGCGATGAACCCGAGGCGCGCGACCGCGCCGAGGATCATGAACGCCCCGACCATCAGCGCCAGGACCGAGGCGAGGGCGACCGCCCGGGTCGGGTCGCCGCCGGCGGCCATCAGCGGCAGGATCGTCGCGGCGATCATCGGACCGAGCGACGAGTCGGGTCCCAGGACGAGGATCCGCGATGGCCCGAAGACCGCGTAGGCCAGCAGGCACATGATCGAGGTGTACAGGCCGGTGATCGGCGGCAGGCCGGCCAGCTCGGCGTAGGCCATCCCCTGCGGGATGAGGAGGCTCGCCAGGACGAGCCCGGCGACGATGTCCTTCGAGAGCCACGCCGGCTGGTAGCTCCGGACGGTGACGAGGCCTGGGATCACCATTGGCCCGAGCATAGCCGTTCGAAAGCGGCCCGAAATCGGTTGGGCGCGTGCGCGCGCGTGCCGAGCGTCGAGCCCTACCATGGCGCGATGACCGGTCAGTCCCTTCGCGTCGCCCTCGTCCAGACGGATGCCACCGACGATCGTGGCCGCCAACATCGCCCGCGCCGCCGAACTGGCCGACCGGCGCAGCCGCCGAGCGGCGCCCGCCTGGTCGCCCTCCCCGAGTACCTCCAGTACCGCGGCGACGACGACGGTTTCCGGGCGTCCGCGAGGCCGATACCCGGCCCGCACACCGATCCCTTCTGCGAGGTCGCCCGCCGGCGAAACGCCTGGATCCTGGTCGGCAGCACGGCCGAGACGAGCCGCGATCCGGACCGGCCGTACAACACCTCGGCGCTGATCGCGCCGGACGGCTCGATCGCGGCCACGTACCGCAAGATCCACCTGTTCGATGTCGCGGTCGACGAAGGCCCGGTCGACACCGAGTCGGCGCGGGTGACCGCGGGCGACCGGCTCGTCACCGCGGACGTCGACGGCACGACCGTCGGCCTGACGATCTGCTACGACCTTCGCTTCCCGGAGCTGTACCGAGCGCTCGCCGCTGGCCGGTGCGCGGATCCTGACGGTCCCGGCCAACTTCACCGAGCGGACCGGACGCGACCACTGGGAGGTGCTCCTTCGCGCCCGCGCCATCGAGAACGGCGCGTTCGTCCTCGCGCCCTCGCAGGTCGGCGGTCCCGCCGGGCCAGCCGGCGTACGGACGCTCGATGATCATCGACCCGTGGGGCACGGTCCTCGCCCAGGCGCCCGACACCGTCGCGATCGTCCACGCGACGCTCGACCTCTCACGGGTCGACGCCGTCCGCCGCGGCATCCCGGTCCTCGCCAACCGTCGGCCAGCGCTCTACGAAGCCTGCCGGCCGACTGGAGCCGGTCGGTACCATGCCCTGACCGATCTCGGAACGAGGACACCGCGTGAGCGACACACCTTCGACCGAGCGCCCGACCGCCGCGCCGATCCGGACGCAGGTCCGCGACGCGGTTCGCGCCGCGTGGGACGCGGCGGTCGCCGATGGATCGCTGCCCGCGCTACCCGGAGGCGCGGCGCGCGCCCGAGATCGAGGTCGAACGGCCGGCCGATCCGGCCCACGGCGACTTCGCCAGCAACCTCGCGATGAAGCTCGCCCGGCCCGTATCGGATGGCGCCGATGGCGATCGCGATCGGTGCTCGCGGCCAAGCTCGCCGTCGAGACGGCCGCGAGCCGGACGCCATCGCCGATCGCGAGCGGCCGAGGTCGGCGCCGCCGGGCTTCCTCAACATGCGGCTGCGAGACGACGGCCCTCGAGGCCGTGGTGGCCGGCATCCTCGCCGATCCCGGCGGCGTGGGGCCGGGTCGATCCGGTCCGCCCTCGCTCGGTCAACGTCGAGTTCGTGTCGGCCAACCCGACCGGGCCGCTGACGATCGGCAACGCGCGCGGCGCGTTCGTCGGTGACCTGCTCTGCCGGGTCCTGTCGGCCGGCGGCCAGCGCGTCACGAGCGAGTACTACTTCAACGACTCGGGCGCCCAGATCAGCAACCTCGGCGCATCGGTCCTGGCCGTCCGCCGGGGCGAGGCGATCCCCGAGGACGGCTACCACGGCGACTACGTCGAGGACCTGGCGCAGGCGCTGCCCGACGACATCCGGCGCCGCTGCCGATGAAGCGCCCGATGGCGCGGCGGCGGCCGACATCGTCGGTCGCTGGGCCGCAGGCCGGGTCCGCGAAGGCATCGAGGCCAGCCTCGAGCGACTCGGTGTCCACTTCGATGTCTGGACGAGCGAGGCGCGGCTCCACGACGAGGGCTGGGTCGAGCGCGCGGTCGAGCGGCTGCGCGAACGCGGCCACGTGTACGAGCAGGACGGCGCGCTGTGGTTCCGCTCGACGGCGTTCGGTGACGACAAGGATCGGGTGATCATCCGCTCCGACGGGCGGCCGACGTATTTCGCCGCCGACATCGGCTACGTCACCGAGAAGTTCAGCCGCGGCTTCGACCACCTCATCTACATCTGGGGCGCCGACCACCACGGCACGGTCGCCCGCGTCCGCAACGCCGCCGAGGCGATGGGCTACGACCGCGAGGCCGTCCAGATCCTGCTGTACTCCTGGGTCCGCTTCGTCCGCGACGGCCAGGAGGTCTCGATGAGCAAGCGGGCCGGCGAGTTCATCACCCTCGACGAGCTGCTGAGCGAGGTCGGCGTCGACGCCGCCCGCTGGTTCTTCGCGTCGCGTGGAGCGACGTCCGCCATCGACTTCGATATCGAGCTGGCCAAGAAGCAGTCGAACGAGAACCCCGTCTACTACGTGCAGTACGCGCACGCCCGGATCGCCTCGATCCTTCGCAAGGCGGCGGACGCCGGACTGTCACCGGCGTCAGGCGTGGCCGGTTGGCTCGATGGCGCACCCGAGGCGGCGCTGGCCCGGGCCGTCGCCCGCTTCCCCGAAGTCGTCGAGGACGCCGTCGCCGCCGAGGAGACCCACGGGATCACCGCCTACGCCACCGAGCTCGCGACGACGTTCCACGGGTTCTACCGCGACGCGCGGGTGGTCGATGTCGACGCCGCCGACCGGTCGGCGGCGCAGGCTGGCGCTCGCCGAGGCGACCCGGGTCACGCTCGCGGGAGCCCTCGGTCTGCTCGGGATCTCCGCTCCCGACTCGATGTAGCGTGTTCGGGCGCTGCTAGCCCGCGAGGCCGAGCACGTTGGCGACGCGGCCGAGCGTCTTCTCGTCGTTGGCGACGACGACCCAGCGCGTCTTCCCGCCCTCACCGGGCAGCACCTTGGCGACGCCGCCGGCCTTGCCGAGCGCCGTCGTGGCCGCCTTCTCGAAGGCAGCGGCGTCCGTCGGCGGTGTCCCAGTCGGTCTTCCAGGCCAACGGCCCAGGCGCCGTCCGGTCCATTCATGACCGCCAGCCGGTCGCCGCCCCAGCCCGCCGCGGCATCGGTCGCCTCGGCCGGTCGTCGACGCCGCCTTCGCGAAGCCAGATCCCGGTCTGGAACTCACCGAACGTGTCCATCAGCGGCACGGTCCAGCCGGTGCCGAGTCGGGTCGCGAGATCGGCCGGGAGCGTGACCGCGACGGGCGCCTCCTTGGCCGTGTACTTCTCGGGGTGGAGGATCTGCTCGGTCGACTCGGGCATCCCGGCGTAGACGCTCGTCGACTGCCGTGCCATCCGCCTTCGGCCTGGACCCGCTGGACCCAGGACAGGCCCGTCGTGTACGGGTAGACGAGGGTCTCCTTCAGGATCGCGGGCATCCTGTTGATGAGGGCCTGCGCGGCGGGGTCGGTGCTGCCCTTGACGAGCTCGAGCAGCTCGGCCTGATCGAGGTTCTCGGAGGCCCACTTCGTCATGAGCAGCGTGGCATCGCCCTCGTAGACCGCCTGGCGGGCGAGCAGACGGTCGCCCTGATCGAGGACGTCCTTCTGGTCGCGGAAGACCGAGAAGTGCTGGTCCTGGAGCGCGTGGTCGAACTCGTGAGCGAAGGTGAACCGTTCGTTGACGCCGGGCTTGCCCTCCTTCGAGAGCACGTACAGGGCACCCTCGTCGTTGCGATAGAAGCCGACGACGCCGCCGCTCAGGAGATCGAGCGTCAGCTTGCGCAGATCGGAGTCGGCGGGGATCAGGCCGAGCGCCTTGTAGAGCCGTTCGGTCGCGGCGACGTACTCGGGGGGAGTCGACTTGTCGAAGTCGGCTGTGAGGAGCGTTCGTAGCTCGTCGGCATCGATGAAGCCGGCGCGGCACGGGCTTGGTGGCGTTGCAGGCCGCGGATCGCCGCAACCTGACGTTCGATCAGCTCGTATGCAGCCGTCGACTCGGCGTCCGCGGAGGCTTCCGGTGATCGCTGAAGGCGCCGGCGACGCGACGGCGGGCGCAGCGCTCGCTGCAGGTGCCGGCGTCGTCGGCGAGGCGGCCGGTCGGGCTCGACGGTTGGACCGGACGCATGCGCTGCTGCCGACGACGTTGGTGCGACCGACGGCGTGGCATCGCCACAGGCGGCCAGGAGCAGCCCCATGACGAGAGCGGCGGCGAGCAGCCGAGAGCGGCGCGACGCGCGCGCGATCGTGGCCGAGAGGTGGTGGGACATGGGCGGGATTGTCGCACGGAGTCCGGTCGTAGCCGCTCGCGACGGCGCGCGATATCGCTTTCTTAACCGGTTCCCCCGTTGCCCCTGAATGAGCGCTCCGTAGCGTATGCGTTGGGCGAACCCACAAAAGGTTCTATCCCTCCCTCCCTCGAGACCGGGGGCGCCGATTGGGCAGGCGCTCCCGGTCTTTCCTTTTGTTCTGTGGCGGTCACGTTCGGCGGCGCCGACGGACGCCCGATGCGCGGCGTTGTCGGCTCCGCGTGTTCGCTCACGCACTTGCAGTGCGCTCGCTCGCATGCTCGCATCCGCCTTCGCCTCGACCGTCGTCGGCGCCGATTCTCGGTCCTCCGAGCTGGCTGCATGCTCGCCTCCGCCTTGGCCTCGATCGTCCTGGCCGCCGGTCGTCCGTTGCCGGTCTCGACCCGGGGCTCGTTGACTGCCGGTCGACAGACTCCGGTCGGGAGGACTGCCGGGCGTCCGTTGCCGGTCTCGACCCGGGCTGAGAGGTGGGTCGTGGTGCAGCGGGCTGTGTCAGAATCGTGGGATGGAAGTGACTTGGTACGGGCATTCGTGCATCCGGCTTCGGGGACGCGAGGCCGTCGTCGTGGCCGATCCGTACCAGGCCGTCGTCGGGCCGACGGGGCGCGGGATCAGCGGCGACATCGTCACGTTCAGCCATCCCGATGACCGGCCGCTCCCTCGGGCGAAGGGAAAGCCGTCGCGCGACGGCAAGACGCTGCTGCCCGACAAGCCTCGACAACGCCTTCGTCCTCGACGGGCCGGGCGAGTATGAGATCAAGGAGGTCCTCATCACCGGCGTCCGCAGCTATCGCGACGATGCCCGCGGCGCCGAGTCAGGCAAGCAGACGTCGTTCGTCGTCGAGCTCGATGGCGTCCACACGATGCACCTCGGCGAGATCGGCCACCTGCTGTCGGAAGAGAAGCTCGGCGACATCGGATCGGTCGATATCGTGTGCGTCCCGCTCGGCGGCTCGCTGTCGCCGGCGCAGGCCGCCGCGCTCGTGGCGCAGCTCGATCCATCGATCGTCGTGCCGATGCCGCTGTGCGAAGACGACGCCGACTGCGAAGAGGTGCTGAAGCGGTTCTTCCACGAGATGGGCACCGAGCCGACGACGCAGGCGAAGCTGTCGGTGACGGCCACGAGCCTGCCGGCGGAGACGACGACCGTGCTCCTCGAGTCGCGCGGCAAGGTCGCCTGACGGACCCGCGGCGGCGGTCGAGGCGGGACGGGAGCCGCACCGACGCGGGCGCATTCGGGCCGCGCGGCGGCCGCTCACGTGAGCTAGACGGCCGCCGTCCCGCCTGCGTCAGGCGCGTTCGAGCACGACCCTGCCTCGCTTGATGACCACCCTGACGAGGTCCGCCGCCGGCCAGTACGGGATCTGCGTCGAGGTCGGCACTCGCCAGATCACGAGGTCCGCGGCCTTGCCGGCCTCGAGCGAGCCGATCTCGTCCTCGAGACCGAGGGCCCGAGCCGCGTTGATCGTGACCGCGCTCAGCGCCTCGTCGGGCGTCATCTTGAGCTCGATGCAGGCGAGCGTCATCGCAAGCGGCAGGCTGGGCGTGGGCGACGTGCCGGGATTGAAGTCGGTGCCGACGGCGACCGGGATCCCGCGGTCGATGAACGTTCGGGCGGGTGCGCCGTGGTCCTTCATCAGGAACCACGTCGTCGCGGGAAGGACGGTCGCGACGACGGCGCGGTCATCAGCGGCGGCCGCGGCCAGCGCATCGATCCCTGCGGCGGACGGCGTCGCCAGATGGTCGGCCGAGGCCGCGCCGATCTCGGCCGCCGAGCTCGGCCCCGCCGGACGGCGCGAGTTCGTCGGCGTGGAGGCGCGTCGCAAGCCCGAACCCGGCGGCCGTGGCGAGGATCCGCCGAGATTGTTCCGCGCTGAACACCCCGGTCTCGCAGAAGACGTCGCAGAATCGCGCCCGGCCGTGGGCGGCCACTCCGGGGAGCTGCTCCTCGATGACCGACCGGACGTACGCCTCGGTGCCATCGGGCCGCGAGCGGAACTCGGGCGGCACCGCGTGTGCGCCGAGGTATGTCGGCACCACGTCGATCGGTCCCTCGCGCCCGAGCCGGTAGGCGACCTCGATGAGCCGGATCTCGGTCTCGAGGTCCAATCCATACCCGGACTTCGCCTCGATCGTCGTGACGCCGTGACCGAGCATCTCGTCGAGCCACCGACGGCCATGCGTCATCAAGGCGTCGGTCGACGCGACGCGGGTGGCCGCGACGGTCGAGAGGATGCCGCCTCCAGCCGCCAGGATCTCGAGATAACCCGCGCCACGCTGGCGCAGGAGCAACTCGCCCTCGCGGGAACCGGCGAACACGAGATGGGTGTGCGGATCGATCAGACCCGGGCGTCACCGCGCACCCGCGAGCGTCGACTCGAGCGAAGCGACCGAGCGGATATCCGTCGGCCTCGAGCGCGGCCTCGACCTCCCGACGCGGGCCGACGGCGACGATGCGGCCGTCCCAGCACGCGACGATCGGCGCCGCGGACGAGCCCGCTCCACCGGCGTCCGCCGCCACGAGGCGAGCCACCTCGCCCTGCGACGAACCGCCGCGAACGCCGCCGGCCATCGTGACGACTTCGCTCGCGCCGACGACGAGCAGACCGGGCGTGGCTTCGTCGCTCCGACCGCCCTCGATCACCCGGAACGGGCCGACGCTCACCTTCCGGCCGGGCCTGACCGGGCGGCCTCGAGTCGCAGTTCCAGCGCCTGCATCGTGGAGAAGTCGCGCAATCGGAGGTAGGCGGCCGCAGCCGCGAGCCGGCGCTCGATCGGTTGCGTGGGCGTCGGTGCCGACTCGGTCGGCCACCGCCAGGAACGCGGCCAGTGGTGCGAGCCCGATGAGCTCCGACTCGAGCAGCTCGACACCGTCCTCCTCGGCGACGTCGCGGACGGTCTCCCACACGAGCCACAGCGGCGTGACGCCGAAGTCGAGGACGTTCATCGAAACCTGGGCAAGGCCCGAGCTCGGCGATCCAGAAGCCGTTTGCCTGGACCTTCGGGAGACCACCGCCCGATTCCCGGATCCGGCGGGCGATCCGCTTGGCGAGCTCGACGTCGCCCGAGGCGAGATTGATGTTGTAGGCGATGAGGAACGGCCGTGCGCCGACCGCGACGGCCCCCGCGGACGGGTGCATCCGGGCAGGCCCGAACTCGGGGGCGCGGCCCGGGAAGCATGATCTCGCGCTTCAGCCCTTCGTAGCCGCCGCGTCTGACGTCGGCAAGCTTCACGCGGTCCGATCGTGAAGCCGCGTTCGCGTAGAGGAAGACCGGCAGATCGAACGTGCGGGCGATGCGCTCGCCGAATGTCCGGGCCAGCGCGACGCAGTCGTCCATCGTCGTCGCGCCGAGCGGCACGAACGGGATGACGTCGACCGCACCGATCCGGGGGTGCTCGCCGACATGTCGGTCCATGTCGATCTCGTGGACGGCCGCACCGACGAGGCGCTCGAGCGCGTCGGATACGCGGTCGTCCTCGCCGGCGATCGTGAAGACGGACCGGTTGTGGCTGGCGATCGCTCGTCCGATCGAGAAGAAAGACGCCCGGGCCTGCCTCGATCGGCTTCGGCCAGCCTGTCGACGACGTCGAGCCGGCGGCCCTCGGAGACGTTCGGGACGGACTCGATCAGCACACGAGGATGCTAGTCGGCCAGACCGGCCGTGCGAGCGTCGCGGGCGCAGGCAGGACCGGCGGAGCGAGGTGGGCCGACGGCCGCCCCTCAGGCCTCGGGGAGCATCGGGACGTGGATACCACGCTCGCGGGCGACCTCGATGGCCCGCTCGTAGCCGGCGTCGACGTGGCGCAGGACGCCCATCGCAGGATCGGTGGTGAGGACGCGTTCGAGCTTTTCGGCGGCAAGCGGCGTGCCATCGGCGACCACGACCATCCCGGCATGCTGCGAGTAGCCGATGCCGACGCCGCCGCCATGGTGGATCGAGACCCAGGAGGCGCCGGCTGCCGTGTTCGACGAGCGCATTGAGGAGCGGCCAGTCGGCGATGGCGTCCGAACCGTCGGCCATCGCCTCGGTCTCACGGTTCGGCGAGGCGACCGAGCCGGCATCGAGATGATCGCGCCCGATGACGATCGGGGCACTGACGGCACCGGTCCGGACGAGCTCGTTGAAGGCCAGCCCGGCCCGAGCCCGCTCGCCGTACCCGAGCCAGCAGATCCGGGCGGGCAGCCCCTGGAACGGGACCCGCTCGTGGGCCATCGCGATCCATCGGTGAAGGCCGGCGTCGTCGGGGAACAGTTCGAGGACCGCCTGGTCGGTGCGGAGGATGTCGGCGGGATCGCCCGACAGCGCTGCCCACCGGAACGGCCCGCGGCCCTCGCAGAACTGCGGCCGGATGAAGGCCGGGACGAAGCCCGGGTAGTCGAATGCGTCCGCGACGCCCGCCTCGAACGCCTGTGCCCGCAGGTTGTTGCCGTAGTCGAAGACGACGGCGCCGGCGCGCTGAAAGTCGAGCATCGCCCGAACGTGGTCCGCCATCGAGCGGCGCGAACGGCGCTCGTACTCATCGGGCTGGGTCGCGCGCAGGAGCTGCGCATCGGCGAGCGTGATCTCGGCCGGGACATAGCCAGCGAGGGCGTCGTGGGCGGAGGTCTGGTCGGTGACGAGATCGAAGTGCTCTCCGGCAGCGGCCCACGCCGGCTCGATCTCGGCTGCATTCCCGACGAGCGCGATCGAGGTCGCTTCCGACCGCGCCGCGGCGTCACGCGCCCATGCGAGCGCCTCGCGCGGGTCGTGCGTGAGCCGGTCGACGTAGCCGATCTCGAGTCGGCGGCCGGCGCGTGCCTCGATCGACTTCGATCGCGAGGCAGACCCCGTCGTTCATCGTCACCGCGAGCGGCTGCGCGCCGCCCATGCCACCGAGTCCGGCCGTCAGCGTCACGGTGCCCGCGGAGCGACCCGCCGAAGTGCTGGCGGGCTGCCTCGGCGAACGTCTCGTACGTGCCCTGGAGGATGCCCTGGGTCCCGATGTAGATCCACGACCCGGCCGTCATCTGGCCGTACATCGTCAGCCCCTTGCGCTCGAGGTCGCGAAAGACGTCCCACGTCGCCCATCGACCGACGAGATTCGAGTTGGCGATGAGCACGCGCGGCGCCCAGCGGTGCGTCCGCACGACGCCGACGGGTTTGCCCGACTGGATCAGCAGGGTCTCGTCGTCGCGCGAGCTGGCGCAGCTCGGTGACGATCGCGTCGAACGCCTCCCAGGACCGTGCCGCCCGGCCGGTCCCGCCGTAGACGACCAGGTGGTCGGGATCCTCGGCCACCTCGGGGTCGAGGTTGTTCATGAGCATCCGGAGAGCCGCTTCCTGCTCCCAGCCGCGGCACGACATCGTGGACCCGCGGGGCGCCCGAACGGGACGCGGCCCGGCCGGCGTCATGTCGAGCTCCCGCCGCATCACCGGAAAGCGCGCGTCGGCGATGGCCATCGTGAACCCGACCGTTTCCCAGAACGCGGGTGTCGCTGCGCTCGTGGCGTCCGGGTCGGCGCCGACCTCGGGGAAGGCCTCGACGACGGCGAACCCGCGGTCCGAGAGATCGTCACATACCGCACCGACCAAGGTCTGTGCCAGCCCGGCGCCACGCGCGGCCGCGGTCGTCGCGATACACGTGATGACGGCCGGCGGCGGCGAAACGGGGAGCGCGGGATAGAGCTCGCGAGTCCGCATGGCTCGCGGATACGCGGTCAGCGGACCGAACTGCGCGTACGCGGCCGGCGTGTCGTCGAGGAGGAGGACCTTGGCGTAGCTCCCGGCGACACCCAGACCACGACCGAGCAACTGGAGTTTCCGCGGCGCGTCCGCAGCGACCGTCGGACGGGCCTTGGGCGGCGGGGCGAACGGGTTCGCGACCGGCCCTTCGTCCTCGTCGCCGGGGGTGAGGAACGGGTTGGCAGGGCGGGCCGCTGCGAAGGGATTGGACTGTGGCGAGGCCGCCTCGAGATCGGCGAGGAACGGATTGGCCGGCTTCGACCGCGGTGGCGCCGTCGCCGGCGTCGTGGAGCGAGCTTGCCCGCGAGCCAGCTCGACCTCGCAGCTTTGGATCCGTGGTCGGCATCCTCCCAGTAGTCGCACGACCGATGATCGAACGTGGGATCGGCGCATGGCGGGATCAGCGCGAACGCTTCTTCGTCGGTGACGTCGATGATCCGGATGCCTGCCATGGACCGCGAGTCTACGGCGACTCGGGCCGTGGTCAGGCATGGACTCGCCCGGCAGACGCCGCCAGGTCTCACTCGGCGAGGTCGCTCAGCGCCCCGCCGTGGACGAGTGCCGTCGCGGCCGCAAGATCGGCACCCGGTTCGCGGTCCTCATCCAGGTGGCGAATCCGGGCCCGGACGCGGACCAGCGCCTCCGCGACGCCGGCTGCCCGGAACCTGCCCATCCGACATCGCGAGCCGGAGGTCGAGCGCCTGAGCGGCAACGACCGCTTCGATCGCCAGGATCCGCTCGACGTTCTCGAGGACCGACCGGGCGTGCCGCGCCGCGATCGAGCCCATCGAGACGTGGTCCTCCTGGTTGGCGCTCGTCGGGATGCTGTCCGCGGACGCCGGATGGACCAAGCACCTTGTTCTCGGACGCGAGGGCCGCCGCCGTGTACTGGTAGATCATCATCCCGGAGTCGATGCCCGACGCCGTCGCGAGGAACGGCGGCAGCCCGCCGTTGAGCCGCGGGTCGAGGAGCAGCGCGGTGCGTCGCTCGCTGATGGAGCCGAGCTCAGCGAGGGCCAGCTTCGCGAAATCGAGCGCGAGGGCGACGGGCTCGCCGTGGAAGTTGCCACCGCTGATCACTCGCCCGCCGCCTGTCGCGAGTGCCGACGCGTCGGCGACACCGCCGCCGGGAAAGACGAGCGGGTTGTCGGTCGCCGAGTTGAGCTCGATGTCGAGGACCCGGCGGAGATGATCCAGCGCGTCACGGACGGCGCCGTGGACCTGCGGGATGCAGCGGAGCGAGTACGGGTCCTGGACCTTGTGGTCGTCGCCGTGATGTCCGGCCTGGAGACGCGCTGTCGCGGAGCAGGTGGCGCAGCTCCCCGGCGACGGCGACCTGACCGGGATGGGGCCGGGCGAGCTGATATGCGGCAGCGAACGCGACATCGGTGCCAAGCAGGGCCTCGACGCTCATCGCAGCGACAACGCTCGCGGTCCGTCCGAGGCGGTCGGCATCGGCCAGCAGCAGGGCCCCGATCGCACTCATCATCTGGGTCCCGTTGAGGAGCGCGAGCCCCTCCTTCGGTTCCAGCGTCAGCGGCTCGATGCCGGTCTCTCGAAGCGCGATGAGCGCGGGCATCAACGAACCGTTGAGCTCGACCTGCCCGCGCCCGATGAGCGGCAGCGCCAGGTGCGCCAGTGGCGCGAGATCGCCCGACGCACCGACGCTCCCCTGCTCGGGGACGACCGGATGGATGCCGGCGTCGAGGAAGGCGAGCAACCGGTCGACGAGCAGCGGCCGGCAGCCACTGTGTCCGAGGGCCAGGGTGTTGGCGCGCAGGAGGAGCATCGCCCGGACGACCTCGCGAGGGAACGCCGGCCCGACACCCGCTGCGTGACTCATCAGGAGGTGTTCCTGGAGACGAGGTGCATCGGCCGGCTGGGATCGACGTCGACGCGAGGGCTCCGAACCCGGTCGTGACGCCGTATACCACCGCGCCCTCAGCCACGAGCGCGGCGATGACGTCTCGGGCCTCCTGCATGCGCTCGCGAGCGTGGACGTCGAGCGCCGCGGACGCGCCATGGCGGGCGACCGCCTCGACATCGGCGATCGTCAGGTCGGCTCCGGTGAGGACGATGGGCGCCTGCGACGGGGCCGGGTCGGCGGTCCGGGTAGAAGTGCGGTACATCCGGCTCGCTCACCGGTCCGAGGATAGTCGGCTATGCTCGGCCGCGCCCACTCGCCCTCTCACGACCGGCCTACTCACTTACCCGCCCAGAGGTCTGCGTGCTCGCGTTCATCGACGACATCGTCATCCCGTTCCTGAACAGCCTGTACGGCGCCGTCGGCTACATCGGCGTGATGGTCGCCATGGCCATCGAGTCGGCGATGATCCCGCTGCCGTCCGAGCTGATCCTCCCGTACGCCGGATTTCTCGTATCGGACCCTTCCCAGCTCGAGCCGCTCACCGGCCAGCCCTGGAACTTCTGGCTGGTGGTCGATCTTCGCGACGATCGGCAACACGCTCGGATCGCTCGTCGCGTATGCCATCGGCGCGTACGGCGGCCGCCCGTTCCTCGAGCGCTACGGAAAGTACCTGCTCATCCGGCCGCACGAGATCGAGGCCGCCGACCGGTTCTTCGCCAGGCACGGTGCCGCGACCGTCTTCGTCGGGCGGCTGCTGCCAGTCGTTCGAACGTTCATCAGCTTCCCGGCCGGCGTGGCCCGGATGCGGATCTCGACGTTCATCATCTATTCGACGGCGGGTGCTTTCATCTGGTCGGCGTTGCTCGTCTACGCGGGCACGGTCCTCGGCGCGAACTGGGCCGACATCCGGCACGCGCTGCAGCCGTTCGACCTTGCGATGGCGGTCGGTGTCGTGGCGGCGGTTGGACTGTTCATCTGGTGGCGCATCGGGATGCCTGGCCGTCCCGGCCGAGCGAGCAAGCCCGAGACGCCACCGACCCCCTGAGACGCCACCGACCGTCGACTGATCGAAGCCGGAAGGCGGTCGTCAGCGCCCGCGCTGCTCCTCGGGCGGCCGGACGGCCTGGAACTCGCGGTACATCAGCAGGTCGTACACGATCTTGAGGCCGCCCGCGAGGTAGAACGGGAAGGCCGCATAGCCGGCACTCGCGACCATGACCGACGAGATCGAGGGCGAGATCGCCGCGCCGGTCGTCCTGGCGATGCCGGTCACCCCCGCCGCCGCAGAGCGTTCGTCCGGGTCCACGACAGCCATGACGTAGGACTGGCGGGTCGGCACGTCCATCTGGCTGAGGCTGAACCGCAGCAGGAGGACCGCGACCGCAAGCGGCAGTGTCGGCATCAGCGGGACGAAGATCAGCAGGATGTTCGATGGCAGGTGGGTGAAGACCATCGTGTTGATGAGTCCGAACCGCGCTGCGATGCGGGCTGCAGACAGCGACGACACCGCGGCGAGCAGGTTTGCCGCGAAGAAGATCGCCCCGAGGACGCCGGCTCCACGCCGAACTGGAGATGGAACCAGTAGGCCATCAGGCTCTGCGGGATGAACCCGCCACCGAAGGCATCGAGCGAGAAGAGGAGCGACAGCTTCAGGACGACACCCTTGCGATCGATGGAGGCCGAGGCGGCTCTCGGATCCCGTCGTCGCGGACGCGCGCGGGCGGCGCCTCGACCGCCGGGCTGAGCCGCCAGGCGCCCACCGCCAGCACGATCCCGATGAGCGCGTAGCCGAGCACGACGGACCGATACGCGTCCGCCGCGGCCATGCCGCCTGACAGCAGCCAGCCGCTGATGAGGCCGGCGGCCAGCGCCCCGGTCGCCGTGGCCACGTAGCCGGCGACGTTGTACCAGGCGAACGTGGCCGTCCGGCGCCGGTCGGGGACGATCTGGGAGAGGCCCGCCTGTTCGACAGCGAGGAACGGGCCGACCTCGTTGCCGGTCGGCGAGATGACGCCGATCGCCCCGACGAGGATCAGCAGCGGGACCCAGCTGGTGAAGGCGAAGACGATCCCCGCCAGCACCATCAGCACTGCGCCCGCGACGAGCACCCGGCGGCGACCGAAGCGATCCGCGTTGGTCGTCAGCCACAGCGAGATCAGCGTGTCGCCGAGCAGCGTCAGCGTGAGGACGATGCCGATCGCCAGTGGATCGAGCCCGATCGCATCGAGATACAGGACGAGCACGACGGCGAGAAAGCCGTACGCGAACATCCGGGCGGTCCTCAGGGCGAACAGCGAGCGCCCATCGCGATCGAGCCCGCGCAGGCTCGCCACCAGGCCGGGATCGAGGGCGTCGGTCACCGCGCGAGTCTACGGGTGCGCGCGCCGTCCCGAAGTGTCTGCGAAAATGCCCGACGGAGGTCCACTCGACATGACCCATGCCTCGAACCCCGAAAGCGACGCGCCCACGCCCCATGGCGCCGCTGCGGACCAGGCGAATGACGCTCACGGCGCCGATCACGGGGACGACGCTCACGGCCACGGAGACGAAGCCGCTCGGTCCGATCAACGTCGCGGCGTGGGGTGCCGGGCTGTTCGGGGCGATCGTCGGGCCTCGTGATCGTGGCCTGCTTCGTCGTGGCGACCAGCCCGGCCTGAGGCGGCCGGCGTCGGGGCTTGGGTCGGCTCCTAGAACAGACCGACGATGTTCCCGTCCGCGTCCAGGTCGATCTTCTCGCCGCCGGGTCGCGACGGCAGCCCGGGCATCGTCCGCATCTCGCCGCACAGCGGCGTGATGAACCCCGCGCCAGCCGACAGCCGGACGCCGCGGATCGGCACCGTGAAGCCAGTCGGCCGGTTCTTGAGGGCTGCGTCGTGGCTCAGCGAGTACTGCGTCTTGGCCATGCAGACGGGCAGGTGGCCGTAGCCGAGGTCCTCGTACTGCTGCAGTGACTTGCGGGCGGCCGGCAGGAACTCGACGCCGTCGCGCGCCGTAGACCTTCGTCGCGATGGTCTCGATCTTCAGCGCCAGCGGCATCTCGTCGGGATAGAGGAACCGGAAGTCGGCGCTTCCGTCGTTCGCCGCCGTCCAGACGGCCTCGGCGAGCGCGGCTGCACCCTGACCGCCGTCGACGAAATGGGTCGCGACGACGGCGTCGCGTGCGCCCGCGGCGATGCGCCTCCTGGCGGATCACCTCGACCTCTGCGGCGGTGTCGGTCGGGAACGAGTTGATCGCCACGACTGCCGGGATCCCGAACATCGTGACGTTCTCGATCTGCTTCGCCAGGTTGGCGCAGCCGATCCGGACGGCGTCCGGGATTGTCCTCGAGCAAGTGCGGGATCGAGCGGCTTGCCGGCCACGATCCTGCCGACGCCACCGTTCATCTTCAGCGCCCGGACCGTGGCGACCACGACGGCCGCATCGGGCGTGAGACCAGACGCCCGGCACTTGATGTCGAAGAACTTCTCGGCGCCCATGTCGGCCCCGAAGCCCGCTTCGGTGCAGACGATCTCGTTCGTGGCGAGGGCGATCCGGTCGGCGATGATCGAGTTGTTGCCGTGGGCGATGTTCGCGAACGGACCGGCGTGGACGAAGGCTGGCCCGCCCTCGAGGGTCTGGAGAAGGTTCGGCTTGAGCGCGTCGCGCAGCAGCACGGCCATCGCGCCGGCGACACCGAGGTCGCTCGGCTGTGACGGGCGTCGCGTCGGTTCGCGTCGCGAGGACCATCCGTCCGAGCCGGGCTCGCAGATCCTGGAGGTCCGTCGCGAGGGCGAGGACGGCCATGACCTCCGAGGCGACCGTGATCACGAACTCGGTCTCCCGCGGGATGCCGTCCTCGCGGCCACCGAGTCCGATGACGACGTGGCGCAGCGCCCGGTCGCTGATGTCGAGGACGCGGGGCCACAGGATCCCGTGCGGGTCGATGCCGAGCGGGTTCTTGTGGTGGAGGCTGTTGTCGATGAACGCGCCGGCCAGGTTGTGGGCGGCACCGATCGCGTGCACGTCACCAGTCAGGTGGAGGTTGAAGTCCTCCATCGGGATCACCTGGCTGTAGCCACCGCCCGCCGCACCACCCTTGATCCCGAACACCGGGCCGAGCGACGGCTGGCGGATGCAGACGGCTGCCTTGTGGCCGATCGCGTTGAGACCCTGAGCGAGCCCGACCGTCGTCGTCGACTTGCCCTCGCCGAGTGGAGTCGGTGAGATGGCGGTCACGAGCACGTACTTTCCGCGGGGCCGTTCGGCCTTCAGCCGCTCGATGCCCTCGAGCGTCACCTTCGCCTTCGTCGGTCCGTACAGCTCGAGCTCGGTCGTCGCGGATGCCCAGGTCGTGGGCGACCTCGATGATCGGCCGCGGCGTGACGGAGCGGGCGATCTCGAGGTCGGACGGGAAGGTCATCGATCTCCTCCGGAGCGAACGGGGCGGCGGTGTTCGGGCGAGACGGGGTCGACGCCGATGACGCCGCCGGGTTCCGGCGCCGGCGATGACCGCGATGACGCCGATCCCGCGATGTGGCGGTCGAAGGGTGCCTGTCGCTCGGCGGCGCGCATCAGGTGGCTCAGCAGGAGCGCGTTCGTCAACGGACCGACGCCACCGGGAACGGGCGTGATCGCCGACGCGACCTCGACCGCGCTCGCGAAGTCGACGTCGCCGACGATGTGCCCGTCGACGACGTTGATGCCGACATCGACGACGACCGCGCCCGGCTTCAGCATCGCCCCGGTCACGAGGCCGGGATGGCCGGCCGCGACGACGACGATGTCGGCACGGCGGACGTGGGACGCGAGGTCGCGCGTCCGCGAGTGGCACACCGTCACGGTCGCGTCCTCCTGGACGAGCAGGAAAGCGGCGGGCATCCCGACGACCGCCGACCGGCCGATCACGGTCGCGTCGCGACCGGCGATCTCGATCCCGGAGCGCCGCAGGATCTCGACCGCGGCGTGCGCCGTCGCCGGCAGGAACCCGTCGTAACCCAGGCGGAGGAGACCCGCGTTCAGCGGATGGATGCCGTCGATGTCCTTGGCCGGGTCGATCGCGTCGATGACGGCGCGCATCCGGATCGTCGGAGGCAGCGGCATCTGGACGATGACGCCATCGACCGCGGGGTCGGCATTCAGCTCCCGGACCGCAGCGGTCACCCGGGCCTCGGTCGCCTCGCCGTCGAGCTCGACGAACCCGGCGTCGATGCCGACCTTGGCGCAGCCGCGGAGGATCCGTTCGAGATAGACCATCGAGGGCGCGTCCCGGCCGACGATCAGGACGCGTAGCCCGGGCGGCCGACCGCGGACGTCCCGGAACCGCACGACGTCCTCCGCGACGGCGCCGCGAAGCTCGTCGGCGATCGGGCGCGCCCTCGAGCAGCCTCGCGCGCGAGGCGGGCATCCTCAGCCCGCGGTCGGGGACGGAAGTGGGTCGCGTTGTTCGGCGCGGGCGACGACCTGACGTGTCTCGCCTGCGAGACGCTCGATCTCGTCGAGAAGATCGACGACGCTGCGCGGTCATCGTGCCCTCGAACGACGGATCCTCGACGGACGGCAGGTTGACCAGCACGTTGGCCGCCGCTCCGCGAGCGGCCGCCTCGCCGAGGAGTGACGCGACGTTCAGGTCGCTCTGGGCATTGACGTTGCTCCGGCCGGCGAGCGCCTCGGCGGCCTCGACCAGCTCGACGCATGCCTCGACGATCAGCAACGGGACCTCTGCCGCCTCGCGAGCGGCCGCTCGCAGGGCCGTCGGCTCGGTGCTCTCGCTCGTCGTCCGTGTCGCGGGGCAGCTTCAGCGCGGCGGCGAAACCGGCATAGGCGGAGGCGTCGTCGTCGGCGAGGGTCAGGAACCGATCGGCGAGGCGATGGCCGGTCTCAGCCGCATTCGACGAGGAGCTCGGCGTGCTGCGCGTACCTCGGGCGATCTTCCGAGAGCGCGGCGACCATCGCGACCAGGCTCGCCCCGAGACCGGCGGCGATCGCCGAGGCGCTACCCCCGCCCGGGACCGGCTGTGCCGAGGACAGCTCCGCGACGAAGCGGTCGACCGTCAGGTCACGGAAGCGAGGACCGGAAGCGGCATCCACGCGGGCGATTGTACGTTCGCGGCGCGGTGCGGAAATGGCCTGACCGACCGCGTGCCCGACCTCCAACCGGCGCGTCACGGTCCGTGCCGGGTCGGGGCGGGCGCGGTACCGGCGCGCCCGCCCCGATCTCCGACGCGGTTCGGCGGCCTGGGAGAAGACCGCCGGGGATGGCCTTCGATCGAGGTCGGGCGCAGGCGATGCGGCGGGCTCGCTCGGGCACCCCCAGGTGCGCGCACCCGTTCGCACGCCAGCCGCTCGGTCTCGACGCTGGCCTTCGGGATGGTCGCCGCGGTCAGGCGGCGTGAACTGCCTCATCCAGTCCGGTGACCGTCCAGCGGCGGGAACGGTGCTGGAACGCGAGTGACAACCGGGCTCGCGGCGTGTCGACCTCGAACAGCGTTCGCGGGCCGGTGATCACCGGGTACGCAGCGACCTCCTCGCGCACCGCCTCGAAACGGAGGACGGGAAGTCGCTCGTCGCCCCAGGTGATCTCTCGCGGGACGACCGCTGAACCAATCGGTCCGAACGCGGACCTCGACGGGGTTGACTCGGACGAATGCCATGGGACATGGCTCCTTTCCGGGGGCGCTGATGTCGTGTCGTTCGGGGCACTCGTCCGACAGAACGTCTGTTCGATTGAGACGACACACTAGACCGAACAGGCGTTCGATGTCAAGGGTCGTCGGGCGGACTGTCGTCGAGGTCCGTGTCACCTTGGCTGTCACGGCCGGTCGCCTCGCGGTTCCTCCTCCATCGCGCTGTCGGCATCGGACCGAACGCCGCGCGCCCGACGGTCGAGCGGGTTGCGCGGGTCCCGCTCGAACGGAGCCGGAAGCCCGGCACCCAGGAGCCGCGCCCGGGTCACGGCACGATCCCCATACCGGCGTCGGACCGCATCGGCGGCCTCGACCGCCCGGCGGTGTCTGGGCTCGATCTGCTCGAACAGGCCGAGCTGCTCGCGCTCACCGAGACCCGACGCGGTCACGCCGAGCAGCCGGATGCGGATGCCCCGGACCTCGGGTCGGGCAAGCTCGAGCGCCGCCCGAAAGATCGGCTCGGTGAGGTCGGTCGGCTCGGGCAGCGTCCGCTGGCGCGTGACCGTCCGGAAGCTGCTGTCGCGGACCTTCACGGCGACCGTCGCGGCCCGCACGCCGGCGGAACGCAGCCGGCCGGAGACGCCCTCGGCCATCGCGAGCAGCGTCCGCTCGATGACCTCGGGATCGCTCGTGTCGACATCGAAGGTGTGCTCGTGGCCGACCGACTTCGCCGGATCGCCCTCGTGGACCGGATCGGCGTCCATGCCCGCGCGCGCGGTCGATCAGCGACGCGCCGTGCTTGCCGAACCGGCGGACGACGAGGTCCGGCGGCAGGTTCGCGAGGTCGCCGATCGTCCGGACTCGATACTCGCCGAGCGCCACGGCCGTCTTCTCGCCGACGCCCCACAGCCGGCTGATCGGGCAGCGGCGCGAGGAACGCGCGCCTCCTCACCGGCCGGGACGACGACAAGTCCGTCCGGCTTGCGCAGGTCCGAAGCGATCTTGGCGACGAGCTTCGTGGTACCCGACGCCGACCGACGCCGTCAAGCCGACGTCGCTTCGAACAGCGTCCTTGATCTGGCGGGCGATCGTCGGCCCGTCGCCGAACAGCGCCTCCGAGGCCGTCACGTCAAGGAAGGCCTCGTCGATCGAGATCGGCTCGACGACCGGCGTGAAGCGCCTGAGGATCGCCATGACGTCGCGACTCGCGGCCTGGTACCGCCGGCCGGCCACCGGCAGGAAGACGGCGTCGGGGCAGCGCCGGTACGCCTCGCGGATCGACATCGCCGAGTGGATGCCGAACCGGCGAGCCTCGTAGCTCGCCGCGGACACCACGCCGCGCGAGTCCTCACCGCCGGTCCCGCCGACGACCACCGGCCGGCCGCGGAGCTCGGGGTGATCCCGCTGCTCGACGGCGGCGAAGAAGGCATCGAGGTCCACGTGCAGGATCGTCCGTGTCGGTCACGGTCGCTATCATCGTCCCGCTGTGGAAGCCCCTGCGCAGACGGCCGTGCCGGCGCTCGCGGCACCGCTCACGGCACGCGCGGCCGTCGCCTGGGGAGTGGGGATCGGGCTGGCCGGGCTGGTCGCATGGGCCGTGCCGCTGTCGTCGATCGTCCTCGTCTGGCCGATCCTCTTCGTCATTCCGGGCTGGATCGTCGTCCGGCGGGTCGCGCCCGACCTGTCGCCACCGGGCTCGCTCGGGGTCGCGGTCGTCACGAGCACCTACGTGTCGGCCCATCTCGTCGACGTCGTGGCGCGGGTGACGGGATTCGGCCGGCCGGCCGTCATCGTCAGCGCCGTCGCGCTCGCCGTCTTCAGCGTGGCGTTCGCGACCATCCGCCTCCGCTGGCTCGCGCCGTTTGACCGGCCGACTATCGCCGAACGCGAGGCGCGCGCTCCTCGACTACCGCCCGGCGTGGATCGTCGGTGGCGCGGCCGGCGCTGATCGTCCTCGTGATCCTCGGCGTCAACGGCTGGGCCGAGACGCCGAACGGTTGGGTCGCCGGCGGCTGGAACTGGAGCGACCTCCTCGTCCACGTCTCGATCGGAGCGAGCATCGCGGCCGGCAACTTCCCGCCGCAGGTTCCCTACTTCGCGGGCGAGCCGCTGACGTACCACTGGTTCGCCGACTTCGATGGCGCCATCGCGTCGAGCGTCGCCGGCGTCGACCTCATCGGCACCTACTTCCTCACCAGCGCGCTCTTCGCGGGCGTGCTCGGCGTGCTCGTGTGGGCGCTGGCGTTGCGCCTGACGGCCGACCGGCGCGTCGCGACCATCGCGGCCGATCCTCGTCTGCTTCGGTGGCGGCCTCGGCTGGATCCGGCTCGTCGGCGACCTCCTCGCGGGCGCGGGCGACGCCGCTGAGCCTCGTCAGCACGACCTCGTACGACAACACCTGGGCCGACGGCTGGCCGTACTTCCGCATCGCGTCCGTGTTCGGGACCGGGTTCCTGCCGCACCGCGCCACGACGCTCGGCCTGCCCGGGCTCGTCGCGGCGGTCCTGTTGGTCGTCACCTGCCTCGACCGGCGGCCGGCCGGCATCCTGCTCGCCGGGATCCTGGCCGCCCTGCTCGCGCCGTTCCAGTTCTTCGCGTTCCCGGCGACGTACCTCATCGTCGGGCTGTACGTCGCGACGAGCGGTGCGTGGCGAGCGCCGACGGTCCTCCGCGACGCGGTCCTGTTCCTCGCGCCGGTCGTCCTGGCGGCGCCGTTCATCCTCGATGCCGTGTCGCGGCAAGGCGACATCGGGGCGTTCAAGCTCGTCGCCGGCTGGGCCTCGGCACCGCTGTCAGACGGGCCAGCGGCGGTCGCGTTCTTCTACCTGACCAACCTCGGGATCCCGTTCGTGCTGGGCCTCATCGCGGGCCTGACCGCACGTCACCTCCCAGCGCGAGGCTTCCTTGTCGCCTGGCTTCTCGCGCTCTTCATCGTCCCGAACGTGATCCGGGTGAGCGCGGTCGACTTCGACATGAACAAGTACTTCCAGATCATGTGGATCGCCGTGGCGATACTCGCGGGCTGGGCCATCCGGCGCTGGCCGAAGCCGGCCATCGCGCTGGTCCTCGTGGTCTCGGCGCTGTCGCCCGCGCTGATCGCGGTGTGGCATGTCCGCTCCGACGTCGTCGCGCTCAGCCCCGAGCAAGAGGCCGCCGGGCGGTGGATCGCTGCGAACACGCCGGAGCGCGCCGTCTTCGTGACCGACGCGTTCATCAACAGCCCGGTCGACCTCGCCGGCAGGCTGCGCGTCTCGACGTTCGGGCCGTACGTCGCCAATCTCGGCTACGACCCCGACCCGCGAGCCGAGGACATCAAGGCGATCTACTGCGACGGTCCAGAGGTTGCCGCCGAGCGGATGGCGACCTACCGGGCGACGTACGTCCTCTCGAGCGGCGGAGTCCTCGACTGCTCAGGCGAGCCGACCGACTTCACGTCAAGCCCCGCGTTCCAGACGGCCTACGACCGCGACGGCGTCACGATCTGGCGGCTGCGAGGAACCTAGGATCGCCGGCGCCCGCGGGATCGCGGGACCCGCGACGGCGCCCGAGTCCGACTACAGGACCGACCGCCCCGCCGGTGCCATCCCCGGCAGCAGTTCGGTCGTCGCGACGATGTGGCGACGGTTCAGGAGCCCGAAGGCGTATCGAGTGATGATCCGCCGATCGGCGAGCGAGCGTGTCCGGACATCGGTCATCGGCACGAACACCGGGTCACTCGATTCGATGAAGACCGACAGATCCGCCTCCGGCATGACGTGGACCGCGCCGGTCAGGGTGTGGCCCGGCGTGACGACGATCAGAGCTCCTCGCCACCTTTTGGAGGCGCTGGTCGGAGCGTCCTGCATTCTCGTCGACGACGCGTTGCGCGATCAACGTGACCTCGGTCGGGCTCAACCAGATGTTTCGAGTTCGGACCTTCGTTGGGTCACCGTTGCGCCGCAGGATCGTCGCGTCGTGCAACTCGATCAGACCCTGCTGGTTGTTCAGAAAATCCGACAACCGGTTGAAGTGGCCGATCCGTATCGCGCCCGACAGCCGAATGTGCGGCCCGACGACCTCGACCTCCAGTTGGCTCTCACCTGGGACCCCGTCTGCCCACGACGGCAGGTCGCCGACGACGAGCTCCTCGAGATAGGTCGATGCATCGCCGTCGACGGCGATATCGGTCGGGTCTGCCTGGATCGGAGGCGGCGCGGCCGGGCGTGTCCGTCGTCATGGTGCCCGAATGATAGACGCCGGACCGCACGGCTACTCGACGAGTCCGTACGCGGTCGGTGTCGTGAAAGCGCCTTGCTGGTAGGCGAAGTTGAAGTTGTTGTTGCCCGATAGCGTGAGGTCCCAGACCACGAATTGGAGCGTCGTGACCGCATCGCCACCGCCGCCGCCGCTGCCGCACGATGATCCACCGAACTGCACTTGCGCACCGGCGCCATACACCGATCCCGACAGCACGACGCAGCCTCCGCCTGACATCTGGATGACGGGTTGCGGGTCGGTCTTGGTCGGCGCCGGCGTTCGCGCCTGCCAGACGACGAGGTTCTTGTAGCTCTCGAAGGTGACGGCGTTCGCGACTGTGTCGTTCGCCGGATTGTAGGCACGCAGCAGCAGCAGGCCCTGCGCACCGATCTTGATCTGATCAGCCTGACCGGTCGTCTTCCAGGTCGCGTGTTGTCCGCCTTCGCGTTGTAGATCATCACGCCGCATGTCATCGTCGCCGGTGGCGGCGGGCAGTCCGCCTGCCACCTCGCCGTCAAGTCAGCGTCGAGGACGGTCGAGGCCGTGGCGTACCGAGTACGCGCGGTCACATCGTCGCAGAGCGTCAGGCCGCAGTTTGCCGTCGAGGCCGGGATGGAGATGACCCTCGAGCCATTGCTCTTGAGGTCGAGACCACCACCCTCGATGTAGTAGATGCCGGGACGAAGAAGGTACGTCGACGGACCACTGCCGCTACCGGCTTGGATCCCGCCGCTGTACGTTCCGGGCAGGAGGATGCAGGGGTCAGCGTTGGGTGCCTTGCACTGTCCGCTCCCGTTGGTCGCGGTGTCCCTCGCCGGGAGGGTCGCCGCCGTCCCGAGGCAGCCGGTCGCGACTAGTCGCCGTGACACGGCGCGACAAGACCCGCGAGTGGATCCGACATGCTGGGCGTCGCATTCTCGACCGGCGCCGGCGTGATGCGCGCCGCCGTACCGGACGAAGCCTCGCCGGCGATCCGGAGCGTTGCCCCGTTGAGCCATCGTCATGGTGAAGGCACCGTTGCCGGCTTTCACCGCGCCGTTGTTGCTCATCAGCGCGCGTGCAGGTCGAATTCACGTAGACCGAGCCTTCGTAGGTGACCGTCACGCCGCCGTTGATCTCGATACGACGGACAGCCGTTCCGGGTGCCGCCGCCGCTCCACGTCGGGTTGGACGGGTCAAGCAGTGCGACCGAATACCTCGTCGTCACGATCTGCCCGTTGGCGGCCACGCTGGATGTCTTTGGGTTCAGGTTCGCGACGCCGAAATAGGATGGAGCTGTTCCGCGGAGATCGACCTTGACGGCCTTGTTGTCGTACCCCGTCGGACAGGTGACGACGACGTCGCCGGCGGCATAACCGGGGATGTTCGCCTGGACCGCAGTCGTCGCGGCCGTCACCAGCGGGGTTCGAGGAGACCCGCCGTTACCGCCCGCACTGCAGCCGTTCTGGGCGATCAGCAGGTTCGCCGCTGCAAGCGCGGCCGCATCGCCGGCATTCTGCAGCTGTCGACGGACCACCAGGGCCTGGGCGCCGGTGAACAGCAGGCCGCCGAGCGCCAGGATGACGACCATCGACAACGCGAACAAGACGATGATCTGACCGCCTTCGCGTTCGCGGTCTCGGCGGCTGCGGGTGAGGTTCATCAGCGGTCCCATCTCAGTTGTTGACGAGGACGGTGGAGGCCCCCGACACCGTGAACGCGCCCATGCCGAGAAGGGATCCCGGTCAGGATCGGCACGGTCGATGTCACCCTGACCGTGACGAGGCTGCCGCGATCATTCGATACGTTCGGCTGGTTCGACGTCACCGGTGCAACCGGCCGTGGCCGAGGAGTTCTGCACTGCGGAGTAGCACACCGTCACAGTGACGTTCGTGCCGGCAGCGATCGCGTAGTTGCGGGTGTACGTCTTGATGTCGGCTTTCGTGCTCGTCCGGCGTGATCAGCGACGATCCGGTGACGGACGCGAATCGAGCGCCTTCGCGGGCAGCGTTGGCGAGGGCGTCATTCGCCCAGATCACGCGCCCGATATCGATGATCCCGAACAACATCACCAGGAACAACGGGATCACGAGCGCGAATTCCACGAGCGACTGGCCACGGGAGTGTCGGCGAGGGTCTCGATCGATCATCGGTCAGCGCCCCACGATCGATTTGAAAGAGCGGTCGCTCTGGAGGATCCACGTGCCGCCGGTCGTCACGAACGGGATACGCGAACAGCGTCCGGAACGGGCGGCACGACAGGACCCTGGCTGTCTGGACCGGATACCCATCTGAGCCGCCGTTCGCGACCGTCGTGTCCCGACTCCCGGTCACTGTCGTCAACGTCGGCGCGTTGCACGCTCCCGCCCGGCGTCACGGCAGTTCCTGTCCTCGAGCGCGTGAAGTTCGACCCCGTCTCGCTGTCGAGGACGGGTTTCGCCTTGTGTTGTCGTTCGAAATGTTCGCCGTGGCGTCGGGCACCGTGTAGTCGAGCCGCCGTCGTGTCGACGTTGCTCGATCGCGAGGTATTGCGCCGCGTCGCGGGTGGCGGACTCGAGGTTGGTCCAGGCCTGGTAGACACGGGCGAAGTCGATCGTCACCCCGACCAATGCGAGGAGGACCGGGAGCAGAAGGGCGAACTCGACGACCGACTGGCCGGCGAAACGATGTCGGTGCGCCAACAGACGGCGGCGGCGATCGGGCGTGCGGTCAGGTGGTGACGAGCGGCGGAGCATCGAGTCCTCTTGGGGCGTGTGTGGCGGTATGGAGACACTAGCCTCACCACCTTGCAGCGTCCCTTGAAACGGTGCGCGCGTGCATAGCCCAAATGGCCCATCCGCGGCACCTGATGGTCAGCGCCGCTCAGCGGGCGCGAGGACTCGTCAAGCTGCCCGGTCCGCTCGAACACCAGGGCCGTGACGGCTCGAACTCGCGCCGACCCGACGAGGGATCGCGATGTGTCAGCCCTTGGGCTCGACGACGATCGTGACCTCAGGCGTCATGCCGCTCGCGACCTTGATGGCGACCTTGTACGTGCCGAGCGACTTCAACGGCTCATCAAGATCGATCTTGTGCCGATCGACCTGGATACCGCGCCGCCCGAGAGCATCGGCGATGTCCTTGGAGGTGATCGAGCCGTAGAGCTTGCCGCCCTCGCCGACCTTCACTCCCATCGTCAGCGTCGTGCTCCCGATGCGGGTCGCCGCGATCTCAGCTTCCTCGCGTTCGCGCTTCCGCTTGTCCTCGCGGCTCGCGATGTCGTGCTGCCACGCGCGATACGCGCCGCCGGCCGCAGGAACCGCCAGCTTCTGGGGGATGAGGAAGTTGGTCGCGTAGCCGTCGGAGACCTGTTTCATCTCTCCGCTCTTGCCGACCTTTGCGACGTCCTGCGTCAGGATGACCTTCACGCGTTGCGATCCTCCCTGTTGATCCAGGCCCGCGTTCGCGGCCCGAGACCGAGTTGCCTCATGGCGTCGCCGACGCCGTTGATGATCCCTGGGACGCGGCGGATGGTCCGTCGGACCGGCCCCGGCGTCAAGCGCCGAACCTGGTCCACGTCACGACGGTAGGCATCGCGATCGATGCCGAGCTCCTCGAGCTTCTCGTCGAGCAGGTCTTCGGGCACACCGTCGAGGAAGAGCTCGACGGCCAGGACGACGACGACGAGGTCGTCGAGCCCGCCGATGATCGGCGTGTCGTCGGGGATGAGGTCGCGACCGAGGACGAGGTAGCCGGCAGCACCGGCGAGCAGCACTTTGCGGCTGCCGGGCATCCGATCGTCGAGCACCAGCGACGTCACGAGGCGCGCATACGTCGGGATCCGGCTCGCGACCGGCATGAACGCGAGCAACGACAGGCCGCGGGTGAACCCCGCCCGGCCCGGCGACCTCCTGCTTCGCCTGACTGTTTCGCGCGCCATCGCCTGGTGTCTCCTCTGTCGGGCCACGGAGTCTAGCAGTCTTGCGGTCGTCGCCCTCTCCACGGCCTGCCTTGACATCGAACGTCCGTTCGGTATCATGGACCCCAAGGAGGCGCGAGTGACAAAACACGACGCGGAGCGCAAGGTCAAGATCCTCGACTTCATCGCCGCGACGCTGCGCGCCCGCGGGTATCCGCCGTCGGTTCGCGAGATCGCTCGGGCCGTCGGTCTTGCCTCGACGTCGGCGGTCCATCACCACCTCCAGATCCTCGAGCGCGAGGGCTACCTCGAGCGCGGCGCCGCACAGTCGCGCGCCATCCGGCTGACCCCCACCGCCGCCATCCGGCTCGGCCTGACGAGCGAGCTCGTCCCGCAGGCGACGACCGCGGACTCACACGTGCTTCCGATCGTCGGCGAAGTCGCGGCCGGCGGCCCGATCGAGGCGTACCAGGACGCCGGCGAGACCATGTCGGTCCCTGACCTCCTCGCCCCGAGCGGCGACGCCTACGTTCTTCGCGTCCGCGGCGATTCGATGATCGAGGCGCACATCGCGGACGGGGATTTCGTCCTCATCCGTCCACAGTCGACTGCCCGAAACGGCGACATCGTCGTCGCCCAGGTAGAGGAGGCCGGCGGCGGCACGAACGCGGTGACCCTCAAGCGGTTCTTCAAGGAGAAGGACCAGATCCGCCTCCAGCCGGCGAACCCCGCCTATCCGCCGCAGTTCTATCCCGATGTCCGGATCCAGGGAAAGCTCATCGGGGTCATTCGCCGGCTCGATTGAGGTTGTCCACGGCTCGTCCACACGAGCCGGCGCCGGCTCCACGCTGATCGCGATTTGGTATCGCGCCGGCGGTGGATAACCCGGAAGTCAAGACTGGTCTTTTGGTCCGTCCTGCCCCCTAATCGGACGAGCCACCGACGTCGTCGGTCGGTGTCCGCCAGGGGAGCACGAACAGATCGTGATCGACCGACTGCCGCCACAGAGTCTCGAAGCCGAGCAATCGGTGCTTGGCGCGCTCCTCATCGACCGCGACGCGGTCATCGAGGTGGCGGAGTTCCTTCGTCCGGCCGACTTCTACCGGCAGGCCAACGGTCGTATCTACTCCGCGATCCTCGACCTGTACGAGCGTCGCGAACCGGTCGACATCGTGACCGTCGCCGAGTCGCTCGAACGGCGCGACGAACTCGAGGCGGTGGGCGGTCGTGCCTACCTGTCGAGCCTGTCGAACGAGACGCCGACCGCCGTCCACGTCGCCCAGTACGCCCGGATCGTCGAGCGCAAGGCCGTCCTGCGGAATCTGATCGGCGCGGCGGGCCGGATCGCCGGCATCGGGTATGAGGACCCGGCGGAGGTCCAGGAGGCGATCGACCGCGCCGAGGCCGAGCTGTTCGCGGTCAGCCAGAAGCGCATCGAGGCGGGTTTCAGCCCGTTGAAATCGCTCCTTCACGACGCGTACGACCGGCTCGACTACCTGCATGCCCATCGAGGCGAGATCAGCGGCGTTCGAACCGGCTTCACCGACCTGGACACGCTGACCACCGGGATGCAGAAGAGCGACCTGATCGTGCTTGCCGCTCGGCCGTCTGTCGGAAAGACGAGCTTCGCGTTGAACATCGCCGAGCACGCCACCGTGAAGGAACGGAAGAGCGTCGGATTGTTCAGCCTCGAGATGAGCAAGGAGCAGCTCGTCCTGCGCCTCCTGTCGAGCGTCGCCAACATCGATTCGCAGCGTCTCCGCAGCGGCTTTCTCGAGGAGCTCGATTTCGCCCGGATCGCTCCGGCGATGAACGCCTTGTCCGAAGCGCCGCTGTACATCGACGACACGCCGAACATCTCGGCGATGGAGCTGCGGACGAAGGCTCGCCGGCTGCAGGCCGAGGCCGGTCTCGACCTGGTCATCGTTGACTACCTCCAGCTCATGCAGGCGACCACGACGAACCGCGACGCCAACAGGGTCCAGGAGGTTTCGGAGATCTCGCGTGGGCTCAAGGCGCTCGCACGCGAGCTGTCGATCCCGGTGATCGCGCTCTCGCAGCTGTCGCGGCAGCCCGAGATGCGCGAGTCGAAGGAGCCGCGGCTGTCCGACCTGCGCGAATCGGGCGCAATCGAACAGGACGCCGACCTCGTGATGTTCCTGTGGCGCGAGAAGGAGCGGGGCGCCGACGATCAGGAACAGGAGGGCGAGGTCATCAACCTCCGTCTGGCGAAGCACCGCAACGGCCCGACCGGCGAGATACAGCTGTGGTTCAAGAAGCGGCAGACGAGGTTTGTCGGCTACGCAGGCGAACGCTACGCCGAAGCGTAAACGCGGGCGCCATCTCGCCTCATCCGCGCGTTGGCGGGTCCGCTGCTCGCTCACGCACTTGCAGTGCGCTCGCTCCGCTGCTCCCCGCCGCCTTCGGCTGCGACAGATCTGCGCCCGCTCCGTTCCGCGGCTGCGCTCGTTCGCGTCCGCCGCGCTCGGCGTTCGCTGCGCCAGATCCGGCGCGCGCTTCGTTCCGTGGGTTGTCGCAGCGTCGCGTGCGCCGTGACGGCTTGGCAGTTAGGACGTTTCGTCGGGGAGGAGGGGGCGGAGGCCTAGTGAGTAGAGCTTGCCGTCGTTGGGGCCGACGAGGGTCACGTTCTGGAAGCCGCCCTCGTAGGGCTCGATGCCGAGTTCCTTTACTTGCGCCTCCGTCAACGGCGCGGTCGCGAGCTGGAAGGCGTTCGGATCGGCAGGCAGCTTGAAGTCGGCGGGCTTCAGATCCTTCCACGGCCAGGGCTTGGCGCCCGGGTCGCCGGCGAAGCCCTCGCTGAGGATGCCTCGATAGCGCTCGGGGGCGTAGACCTGCGTCTGGAAGGCACCATTCGCGTCCAGGTTCCCGAGGCGTTCTGCAAGCTTCTGGAAAGCCGCGCGGGCGGGGGCGTCCGCACCATTGCCGGAGTCCATGCCGAGCGCGTACACCGAGACGGTCTTCTTGAGGCCGCCCGCATCGATGGCGAATATCGCCGTGGACGCGTCCGCCACCATGTCATTCGTGTAGTTCGGCCGCGCGATGCCCAGACCGCCCTCTCCCAAGGCGAACTCGAGCAGCGACTGGATCTGGTCTTCGCTCAGCTTCGCGGTCTTGAATCGCCCGAACGGCTGCACATTGCCGACGGCCGGCGGCGGTTCGGCGGTCGGGTTCCTGAAGATCACCGTTCCATCCCCGTAGAGGGTGAAGATCGGCACCTGGGTCGCTTGAAACGCCGGCATCACGAAGCCGCCGCCCTGGTCGTAGCGGAGCACGACATCGGTCGGTCCCGTCGCGTGCTCGACGGCACCAAAGGCGCCCGTGCTCGGACTCGGCGAAGGCGCCGAAGTCGGTGATGGCGGCGAAGTCGGTGACGCTTGCGATGGCGGCGAAGCGCTCGAACCCGCGGCGGAGGCGCTCGGGCCTACGCTCGCGGTTCCAGCGGACGAGCACGCGGCTGCCAGGATGGCGATGACGACGAGGGGCGCAGGGCGCAGGAAGGTAGGCATGGCTCCCCGACGCCCGGTCGCGACATTCGGTTCCGCAACGGATCGACGACCGTCGAGTGGCTCGGACGGGGCTTGACGGCGCCCGGTATCTTCTCCGCTAAGAGTGCCGGGCCTACTTGACCCGGGCCGACAGAGCGCGCGTCCCTTCCACGCGTCCCGCTGCCGACCCGCGACAAGGTTCGTACTCCACCGGGGCGGGCCGAGCCGAGGAGGCTGGAGACGGTGAATCAGGACCGCACCTTGACCTGTCGTGACTGCTCCGAGGAGTTCATCTTCTCGGCCGGCGAACAGGCGTTCTTCCAGAGCAAGGGGTTGACCAACGACCCACAGCGCTGCCCGTCGTGCCGCGCGATCGCGAAACGAGCGCGCGCGAACGAGGGACCGCGCGAGTTCCACGCGGCGGTCTGCGGAGCGTGCGGGGGTCAGGCGGTAGTGCCGTTCGCCCCGCGCAACGACCGACCGGTCTATTGCAGTGCCTGCTTCGACAAGGTTCGAGCCGGAACGATCAGTCCGGTGACGGTCTCGGTCTAGTCGGGGGCTCCATCACGGGCCGGACGCCGCCCGGCGCGAATAGCCCGGTTCAGTGGCATGATGTGCCGCGCCGTAGCGGTTCTGTTCGTCGCGCATCGCGCAGTAGGGGGGTACGTGGGCGTCATCATCATCCGCGAGATGGTTGGGACGAGCCCGCGCTCGTGGAGCGACGCGGCAAGACAGGCGGTCGCCACGGCGTCGAAGACGGTCCGAAACATCCAGACCGTCGAAGTCGTGAAATCGACCGCCGTGGTCCGTGACGGCGAGATCGTCGAGTATCGCGTCGAGGTCAAGATCGGCTTCGAGTACGAGGGCTGACCGACCGGTCGTCGCAGCTAATCGCACGGTGAGTGAGCCCGGGCATGATGGGGATGCTCGAGGATCGCTCGAAAATGGAACGCAGACGGTCGCTCTCATCCTTCGTGCCTCAACCGCTCGGCATTCCTGCGAGATCTGAGCCGGGAACATCCGTAACGGTCGCGCCGAGCAACGCGGCCGCTGAGCCATTGACGGAGTGCAGGCCGAACGCATGAACGGATTCCCGATCCAGCCAGGAAAGGTCCAGGCACCCGCGCTTCGCGACCGGACCCTGGCCCGTGACCGGCTTCTCGACTGGCTTGCCGCGAAGATCCATCAGCGGGTCGTCCTGGTCATCGCCGACGCGGGCTACGGCAAGACGACCCTGCTCGCGGACTTCTCCGACCGGACTCGGTCGCGGATGCTGTGGTATCGGCTCGACGACGACGACCGCGACTGGGTGTCCTTTCTGCGTCACTTGGTCGCTGCCGGTCGCGAGCACGACCCGACCTTTGCACCGACGACGTTCGCGATGCTGAGCGACCTGAGCGTCGGCGGCCCGACGAGAGAAGCGGCGACGGACGTCTTCCTCCGGGAGCTCGCGACGATCACCACAAACGGCGCTGTACTGGTGCTCGACGACTTCCATGTCGTCGACGATTCGGCGGACATCCGAGCGATCGCGCGGGATCTGGTCGCGCGTGGGCCTGAGCGCTTTTCGATCGTCTTCGCCAGCAGGCGCACGCCGGCGATCCCGCTCGCGCGGCTGCGTGCGACCGGCGAGGTGGTCGAGCTTGGCACCGACGATCTCCGCTTCGACCAGATCGAGACCGGGCAGCTCTTCAGCGAGACGTATGGCCGAACGCTCGAGCCCGATGTCCTCGCCGACGTCGCCGCTCGGACGGAAGGGTGGGCAGCATCACTCCAGCTCGTCGAGGCGGCGCTCCGGGACCGTTCCCCGCTCGAGATCCGTCGCTTCGTGCGCACCATGACCGGCGCCGACCAGGAGCTCTACGACTACCTGGCCGAGGAGGTCGTCGGCGACCTGCCGGAGGACCTCCAGCAATTCCTGATGCGCACGTCGATCCTGCAGGTCGTCACACCTGAGATGGCGGCGGTCGTCACGGGTCTCGACGCAGCCGAGGTCGCTCGCCTCACCGCCACGGCCGAGCGGTTGACTCTGCTCGCGCGTCCTTCGCGAGCGGCGCGTGGCCGGCAGCGGTATCACCCGCTCGTGCGGGAGTTCCTCGAGGCCCGGCTCGTCGCGACGATGGGGGCCGCCGCAGCCATCGCCCTGCACCGTCGCGCCGCCGAGGCTGTCGCAGCCACCGACTGGAGCCTCGCCGCGCACCATTTCCAAAAGGCGGAGGACACCGCCGCGGTCGCCTCGGTGATCGAGTCAGCCATCCCGGAGATCATGGGCACCGGCCAGCACGCCACCGCCGTCGAACTCCTCGGCGCCATCCCGATGAACCACTGGCCCCCGGGACTTAGGTCTGATGCGCGTCGCGCCTCGAGATGCAGGAAGGCGAGGTCGCGGCGGCGATCGCATCCTCCGAGGCGGTTCTGAGTCTTGTCGCGGCCGGCACGCGAGAGAGTGATTACGCGCTGCTGAATCTCGCGACGATCCACCTTCATGCCGGCAACGACAAGGCGTCTCGGACTGTTGCTGACCAACTGCGGACGACCACGTCAAGCGAAGACTTGAGGCTCATCGCCGAGGCGACGATCGCGATCATTGACGCCGCGACCGACTGGGAGCATTCGGCGGGTTCGATCGCGTTCTATTGCGCCTCGCGGAACGACAGACGGGGACTTCAGCCACATTTCTACGGCGTAACGATGCTAAATCTCGCGACGATCGCGATCGCTCGAGGACGATCCGGCACCGGCGGTCTGTCTATGCGCAAGAGGCGATCGACGCGCTTCGAGAAGACGTCGTCGAAGATCGAGCTTTCGACGGCCCTGATGGCGAAGGCTGTCGGCGCTAGCGCACCTCGGACGAGCTTGAGCAAGCTCGCATCGGAGGCGATCAGAAGCTGCGGTCGGTCTTGACCAAGCCGAAGCCGTCATTGAGGCAGCCGATCTCGCGGACTCCTTCCTCGATCCTGACGGAGCTTGGACGCTTCTCGACGCGATGGACGGAAAGCCGAGAGCGACCAAGATGGGAGTCGCTTTCGCCAATTCAGATGGCGCGGTTCATGGCTCGCCGCGGACGTCATCACGAGGCCCAGGGCGAGCTTCGCCCGAGATGACGAGGATGGGTCGTGGCATGCGTACGCGTACCGCCACGTCGCCTGACTGATGACCGCCGCGTACCTCGCGGCCGCCGCGAACTCACCGGACGCTCTTGCGCTTTCGGAACAATCGCTATGCGGCTGCGGCACAAGCAAGGGCGCGACGCGATGGGTCGAGTGTCTCAGCTCATTCTCAGGCGTGGCTACCAAGGAGACGCGGAGTCTAAACGTAGCGCTGAAGCCACGTTGGGCCAGTCTCCCCATGGAACGTGTCATTTGTCGCTGATCTCGTTGCTCACAAGCCTCGACACACTCGATGAAGACGCGCGCTGGCGGTCGTCCGGGAGGCATCCCAGCTGCATCCGGCCCGATGGCGGTTCGTCCTTCGCGAACAGCTCATAGAATCGTCAGACCGAAGGGCTTCAGAGCCGCAGTGCTTCTCGAGGACATCGGCGAGAAGCAGGATGTTCAACTCCTGCGCGATTTCGCGCGAAAACATCGACGGACGCCGGGCGCATCGTCGCTCGGTCGGCGGCTTGCCAGGAGAATTGCTCAGCGCGTCTTCGTCGAGGACCAAGGACGCGTAAGCATCCGGGTCGGCCGATCGACTAGTGCCGGGTTCAGGTCGTTCGCCGCAAGGTACTCGCCCTGCTTTGCTTCCTACTCGCACGGCCTGAACTTGTCGAGCACGCGAGACCAGGTGCTCGAGGCGCTGTGGCCGGAACTCGACCCACTCGATGCAGTCAACTCGCTGAACCAGACGGTCTATTTCCTGCGGAGAGTCCTCGAGGAGAACTACGTCGAGGACCTTTCACCTGGATACCTGCATCACGACTCGGACCTGATCTGGCTCGATCCAGAACTGGTCGCGAGTCGAAGCAACGAATGCCGACGCCTGATCAAGGCGATGCCAGCAATTCCCACAACGGATCAGGTCTCGCAGTTGGCCGAGCATGTATCGCGGTCGATTTGCACTCGATTTCGAGTACGAGGAATGGGCTTCGCCGTACCGCGAATGGCTCCATGCGAGCTTCCTCGAAATCGTCGAGCGAGCAGTTACATCCGACCTCGAGACCGGACACTATCTCCGCGGCATCAACCTCGCCAGGAGCGTCCTCGACATCGACAACACCGCCGACCGCGTCGAGATGACGTCTGCTACGACTCTATCGGGCGAGCGGGGCACACTCCGCGGCCGCCGAGCAATACGCCCACTACGCGTCTGCCATGCGCGACCAACTCGGTATCGAGCCGCCGCCGCTCGAGTCCCTGTGACCATAGGGAACGTGCCGTATTGACCGTGGTAGTTCGGTCTCCCTATAGTCCGGCCGAATTGCTAGTACCCCAGTACTAGGAACAACGTAAACGCTCGGACGCGCTGACGCCTCACCTGAATTGGGCACTTAGGGTGAGGCCGAGCGAGTAGTGCAACCGACCGACCCCACAATTTCGGTCGGTTTTCGTGTACCTCTGGGCACGAGGGCCGCGAAGGAGGATCGAGCGTGAATCCCGATTTCGCAGTCAAGGGCTGGTAGGACAACGTGATGAAGGCTAAGTTGACCCGTGTCATGGTCGCGCTCGCCGCGATCGCGATGATCGCGTCCGCAGGTGGAGCGTCGCTCCGAGGTTTCTAGTACGTTTGGCGACGATTACCTTGGCGAAGCCGGTGGGGGTAGAGTCTCGGTAATCGCCTGAAACGTACGGGGCTCGTCATGCGCGACGCCTCTCAGGGCATACATCGTCGGAGTCGTGACCCTCAGTGCCGTGGCACTGCTGGCCGCGACTCTTGCTTTTCCGCCCAATGTTGCGATTGGACTGCCTCTCGCCGAACCGCGAGCGACGAGCAAGTCCGAAGTCTTCGTCGGCATCGCCTTCTGGATCGTCATGACGCTCATTGCTTCGGCTCTCCCGGTCCGGCTGCCCCAGGGATCCCAACAGGGCGCTTGCCATGGCGCCGATCGTCGCTGCGATGTCGCTTGGCGGTCCCGCCGTCGCCGGATGGGTTGCCGCAATCGGTACAACGGAGATGCGCGAACTCCGAGGGCGCATCCCTTGGTACGGCTCCTTGGCGAACCACGCTGGCGTGACGCTGCCTGCCATTGTTGGCGGCGTCGTCCAAGTTCAGTTGATTGAGGCGCTGCATCCCGGACTGCCGACTGGAGTCTCGCGGCGAGCTTCGTTGCGACTGTCGTTGGTGCATCCGTCTTCACAGTTCTCAATATGGCGATTGCAGCCGGGCTGCTCTCCCTGAGAACCGGCCAGCCGTTTCAGGTCGGTCGTCACTGGGGACTCCCGGCAGACGTGCCTTCATCAGCCTTGGACTTGCGCCACTTGGGTTGGCTGATGGCCCTGGTGTACTCCATTCAGTGGTGGGCGACCCTGCTCTTCGCCCTGCCCCTGTACACGACGCGAATGGCGTCGGCTCGATTCGTCGAGATGCGCGACATGTTCACGCAGACGATCGGCGCCCTCGCGGCGGCAGTCGACAAACGCGATCCGTACACCGCGCGGCACAGCCAGAGGGTCAAGGACATTGCCGTCGACATCGGCAAGGTGATGCGCGTCGAACACGGCGAGCTCGAGGCCTTGGAGTGGGGTGGCCTGCTGCATGACGTGGGCAAGATCGGGGTGGCGGATAGCGTCTTGTTGAAGCAGGACCGGCTGAACCGCGAGGAGCGGATGATGATGAATTCGCATCCAGTGTGGGGTGCGGAGATCATCGCGCCAGTCAGCAAGCTTGCGCCCGAGTTGCCGATCATTCGACATCATCACGAGTGGTACAACGGTTCGGGCTATCCCGATCGGCTCATCGGCGATGAGATCCCGAAGCTTGCGCGCATCCTTCACGTTGCCGACGCATTCGAGGCCATGACGGCCGCCCGGCCGTATCGAATGGCGCCGTTGACTCACGAACAGGCGCTGGCCGAGCTCCGAAAGTTCGCCGGTGTCCAATTCGACCCAGTCGTCGTCGATGCGTTCGTCAAGACGCTCCATGTCGATGGCATCCCGGACCCCGGGCGACCGGCCGGGCAAAGGCCGATCCCGCTCATCTCCGAGGCCGCCGAGCGGATGACCGCGGCGCGGATCGAGAGCCACGTCGGAACGACGTCCGAACGAGCCTGACCCTCGGGTCCGCCGATGGTGTCGTGCGGGAGCTCGGTGTGGACAGCATCGATCCGAGGCCGCGAAACTGGCCCGAGGCGACGACGGCCAGGCGCTCACCGTTGACCGGATCAGTATGACTCCGCCGCCATGCTGATCGGCGGGATCGCGCTCGGGCTCGTCCTTGGCTTGCTTGCCGGCGGCAGCCTGACCAACCTCGCCTCGGTCCAGCTGCATCGCAAGGGGTTGCTGTTCGCAGCCGTCCTCGGTCGGTTCGGGACCGAGTTCCTCCTTGGTTCGGGTGTCGCCGTCGTCGAGGCGCTCCGTCTCCCGCTGTACGCCGCATCGTTCGCGCTGCTCCTCTACGCGCTCTGGGCGAATCGCGGCTACCCGGGCATGAGCCTGGCCTTTGTCGGCAGCCTATTGAACGGTGTCGTCATCGTCGTCAACGGCGGTTACATGCCGATCTGGGCGCCCAGCCTCGAGTTCGCCGGATTCACGCCTGCTGACGTCTCACCGGCGCTTCACTACGTCCTGCCGCCGGCCCTCGATGCCGATTTTCTCCGTCATCTCGGGCCGCTCGCCGACGTCATCCCGATCCCCGGCCCGCTGATCAACAACGTCATTTCGGTGGGCGACGTGTTCATCACGTTCGGGCTCGGGTTCTTCCTCTTCGCAGGAGTCCTCCGAATCCCCGATGCCCTCGATGTCGAAGGCCTCGACATCGTCCGCCGACGGCTCGAGATGATCGCGATCCCTTGGCAGCCGAGGGCGGGCGTCAATTCGTCGCGTCAGGACACGGGAGTCTCGCCCGCTCTCTCCGCGACGATGGCACTGGAGCGGCCGCTGATCCTTGGCGGAACCAGCCCCGGGATGGCATCGCCGGCCCTCGTGCCGCTCGGCAGTCCGGCGGGGACGGAGTCCGCGGCGCGCGCTGCACGGTTGTCATGGTCATCCGGGCGCCGGACGGCTTTGGGGATCCGAGCCGCCGACCTCGACCTGACACGGATCGTCACTGCAGCGACGGTCACGGTGGCAACGCCGGCCGCCGCAACGACGGCCGCGGCACGTCCGGCAGCGGCCACCGTCGCCGGCCTCGCGCCAGGCGCCATCGCCCGGGCCCGGCAGCACCCGTATGTCAGGCTCGCACTCAACGGCTCGTTCTCGGCGATGTGGGCGGGTCAGCTGATCTCGCTCTTCGGCGATCGCCTCAACCAGCTCGCCCTTGTCGCAGTCGTCCTCGTGACGACCGGATCGGCACTTGCCAGCGGCCTCGCCTTCTTCGTGGCGACACTGCCAAACCTGCTCCTGAGCCCGATCGCCGGAACGTTCGTCGATCGGTGGGACCACAAGAGGACGCTGGTCGTCAGCGACCTGCTCCGAGCGGCACTCGTCTTGATCGTCCCGTTCGCCGCCACGGTGAACATCCTCCTCGTCTACCCGTTGATCTTCCTCGTTACCACCGTCTCGGTCTTCTTCCGACCCGCGCGCGCCGCGATCCTGCCGCGGATCGTCCCCGAGGAGGACCTTCTCAGCGCCAATTCGGCGATGTGGATCGGCGAGACGATCGCCGACATCGTGGGCTACCCCTTGGCCGCCGTCTTCGTGACCATGCTCGGCACGCTCGTCCCGCTCGCGTTCTGGGTCGACGCCGCGACCTATCTCGCATCAGCGGCGCTTCTGTCGACGATCGTGTACGCGACCAACCAGACGCAGCCTGACGGCGAGGCGAATTCGGCCGGCTTCGTCGCCGAACTCCTGGCCGGCTGGCGCTTCCTGCGCAACGAGACCGTGCTCCTGGCGAACACCCTCCAGGGCGCCGCCGGCCAGTTCAGCCTCGGCATCTCGATCGCACTCACGCCTGCGTTCATCCGGCTGACATACACGGACACGGGCGTCGGCTTCCTGACCGCGTATGGACTCGTGGAGACCGGTATCGGGGTCGGCAACCTGCTTGGCGGTTTCGTCCTCGGGGTCGTCGGTTCTCGGTTCGCGAAGGGCCGGATGGTGATCGTCGGATACACCCTGTGGGGCTTCCTGCTGCTCCTGTTCGCGCTGACGGACCACCTGGGGCTCGCCATCGGACTCGCCTTCGGCCAGGGGATCGCGAACATGGTGTTCATCATCCCGAGCCAGACCCTCTTCCAGGAGCGCACCCCGCCCGAACTGATGGGGCGCGTCGTCGGCTTCCGGTTCGCCCTGGTCTTTGGATCGATGACGATCGCGCTGGCCCTCGGATCGGTCCTCGGAGAGATCATCGGACCCGCGCCGGTGATCGCGGCGTTCGGCGTTGTCACGATGATGGCTGGGTTCGCCGGGTACCTCATTCCCGCGGTGCGCGATGCATGACGGACGTGCGCTCGGTGCCTTCGGTACACTGGCGCCCGCGCGCCGCCCGACGTCCGAGCCGCCCGATGTCCGAGCCGAAACGTCCGAGCCGCCCGCCAGGAGTGACACCACCGAATGAGCGAACGACCCACCGGGGCGTCCGGGGACGCGTCGGAGCTTCCGGATGACGCTGCGTCCGCCGACGAACCGCTGACCGACGACGCCGCTGCCGACGGCGAAGGGACAACGATCGAGACTCTCGGCACCGAAAGCGACGCCGACGCACGAGCGGCCGAGGCCGCGCCCGCGCCGGCCGGCCGGGGCACCGCGGCAGGAACGGCAGCTGGAGCCGCGGCCGGATCCGCCGCGACGAGCAGCGCAGCCAAGCGTCGAGCCGGGCAAGCGCCCGCGCCGGTCCGCGCCGCGACGCCGTCGGAGGTCGCGACCCGCGTCCGCGACAATCCCTCGCGGATCTTCGTCATCGGGTCGGTCGCCGTCTTCGCGCTGATCCTGCTGTTCGGGCTCGTCGGCGGGAAGGGTGGCCTGCTGACGACGACGCCGAACCCCAGCGCCTCGGAATCCCCCAGCGCCAGCCCGAGCGCTTCCGCGAGTGCCTCACCGTCGGCGTCCGCCTCCGCTTCTGCATCAGCCGCCGCGTCCGCATCGGCCCCGGCCTCTGCGTCGCCAGCGGCGTCCGCATCAGCCGCGTCGTCGGCCGCCACCTCCGCCGCTCCCTCCGCCTCCGCGGCGCCCTGAACCCAGGGTGAGGTGACCGCTGGCATTCGACTGGATGCGGCGTATCCTCGCCTTCATGACCGGCCCTGATGCGGACCCGTCGGACGCCAGGGCTGCGATGGTCGCCCGCCAGCTGCGCGCTCGCGGCATAACGGACGAACGCGTCCTCGACGCGATGGGCGCGGTCCCGCGCGAGCTGTTCGTGCCCGAGGGCTGGCGTCGCGACGCGTACGCTGACGAGGCCCTCCCGATCGATGCCGGTCAGACCATCAGCCAGCCTGTGATCGTGGCGAGCATGACGGAGCTGCTCCAGGTCTCGCCCGGCGACCGCATCCTCGAGATCGGGACCGGATCGGGGTATCAGGCCGCGATCCTTGCGTGGCTCGGGGCCGAGGTGACCTCGCTCGAGCGTCAGCACAGCCTGGTCGAGCCGGCCCGTCAGCGGCTTGCCGAAGTCGGGCTTGCCGAACGTGTGACCGTCCGCGAGGCCGACGGCAGCCTTGGCGACGCGGCCGGTGCCCCGTGGGACGGGATCATCGTGACGGCTGCCGCACCATCGATCCCGATGCCGCTCCGCGACCAGCTCGGTGATGGCGCTCGATTGGTGATCCCCGTCGGGCCACGCGACCACCAGTTCCTGACTGTTGTCGAGCGCCACGGGACCGAGTGGACAGAGTGGACCGACGGCGCCTGCGTCTTCGTTCCGCTCATCGGGGAGGGTGGCTTCGAGGGGCCGTCGAGTACGGGCCGACGCGACGGGTTTGGGAGCGTCGATGGCAGCTCCGGGCCGAGCATCTCGCCCCCTGACGAGGACGCGTCCGACGATCCTGCGGACCGCGCGTGAGCGTTCGGCCGGCTGACGGGGGACGCCCGCCGGTCGCCGGCCGGGTCTCGGTATACTCGCCCGGCCATGACCCACGTCTTCGTTGCGCCCCACCCTGACGACGTCGCGCTGTCGTGCGGAGGCCTCATCGCGAGCCTCCGGGAGCTCGGTCAGAACGTCACGATCCTGACCGTGTTCTCCGGCGACGGCAACGATGGTCGACTGACGTCGTACCAGCGAGAGGCGCTCGGCTTCGGCACGAAGGCGATGTGGCCCGCGACCGAGGCGTTCAACCGGAGCGCCATCGCCGCCGACTGGTCGACCGAGGGGTATGCCCCGGCCTGGGCCGCCACGGACGACCGGTTGGAGGCCACGCAGGCAGACGCCGACGCCGCGAGCAAGCGGTTCTGGCAGCGAAGCTCGTGGTATCGCCGGGCAAGCATCCGAAACGAGTCGCTCGCCGAGCAGGCGGTGATGGACGACATCTCGACCCAGGGCGCGCTCTACACCGACGACGTCGTCGAAGCGGCCGCCGCCGGCGAGCTCATGGCCCGGCGGCGCATCGAGGACGAGCGATACGCGTACTTCGCCGAGGCGTCGATCGTCTTCCTCGACCTCCCGGACGCCGTATTCCGCGGCTACGAGGGCGACGACCAGCTGCTGGGAATGCCCCGCGACGATGACGACGCGCCGTTCGAGCTGCTGCGCCAGGAGATCGCGCGGTTGGAGCCGCAACGCGTATATCTGCCGCTTGGCGTCGGCGGTCATGTCGACCATCAACTGTGTCGCGACGTCGGTGTGCGTCTGCTTCAGGACGGCCGCCGGTGGGTGATGCCGGGTCCGGACTACGCCGGGATCGTCGCGTTCTACGAAGACTTCCCCTACGCCTGGTGGACCGACTTCCGGGACATCCGCGAATCTGCCGGGCGACCCGTTCGGGAACGTGCCGGCAGACGTCAGCGTCATCCCCGAGTTCGCCGACGTCACCGACCAGCTCGAGACCAAGATCATGGGCGTCAGCCTGTACGAGAGCCAGCTCGAGCGGTTGTTCGATGGCACCCGGCAGATGGCCGACGCCGTTCGGTCCTATGGGCGCGCGATCGGCGAATTCGGCGGCGTCGACGGATCGGCCGAGCGGTACTGGGTCTCCGGCCGCGTCTGATCCCTCGCCGGCCGCTACCGCGGTCAGGCCGCCCTGGTCCAACAGAACGCTCGCCGCGCTCGCCATTGCCCTCGTGGCAGCCGTCATCGTCCGCCTCGTCCTTCTTCCGACACAGGGCTTGCGCGGCGACCTGGACCAGTTCGTGCTGTGGGTGCACGGGATCGCGGTCGGGGGCTTGCCGAACGCCTACGACCTGAACCTGTCGTTTCCGCCGGTGATGGCCTACGTCTGGGGCGTGCTGGCGGCGGTCGAACCGGCGTTCCAGACCGTCACCGACGCCTCCGACCCCGGGATCCGTGCGCTCATGAAGGTACCGGCCTCGCTGGCGGATCTCGGGTTGGCGCTTCTCGTGCTGTACGCGCTTCGCGACCGACCGGCTTGGGGGGCTGCGGCAGCCATCGCGATCCTCCTCCACCCGGCGGTCCTCGACGTCAGCGGCTGGTGGGGTCAGTACGAGAGCATCTACGTGCTTTTCGCGTTGGGCGCGGTCGTGTTCGCAGTGAACGGCCGCGACGGCCTGGCAGCGGCCGCACTCGCGCTCGCCCTCATGACGAAGCCGCAGGCGCTGCCGTTCCTTGTCCCGTTTGCCGCATGGTTCTGGGCGAGAGGCGGACTACGCGGCTTTGCGCGGGCCGCGGCGATCGGTCTCGGCGTCGATCGTCCTCGTCTGGTTGCCGTTCATCCCGGCCGGCGGGCCGGCGAACTACCTGCGCAACCTGGGCGAGTACCAGAACGACATCTTCTCGGTGCTGTCGCTGCGGGCCTGGAACGTGTGGTGGATCCTCCAGGTCGTGGCGGCCGGTGGCGACTTTGCCAAGGACACGACGGCCGTCCTCGGGCCGGTCACGTTCCGGCACATCGGCTATCTGGTCACGGGCCTCCTGGAAGCTGTCGTCTTCCTGGCCGTCCTGCGCGACCCACGCCCGCGGACGCTGATCCTCGGACTGGCGGCGTCGACGTTGATCGCGTTCTGCTTCCTCACGACGATGCACGAGCGGTATGCCTACGGGGCGCTCGTCTTCCTCATGCTGCTGCTCGTCGAGCGGCCGCGTCCGGGCGTTGGCGATCGGCTTCGGGATCGTGTTCACCCTGAACCTGCTCGCGGCCGTGCCACCGACCCCGGCCATCGGCGAATTGCTGCCCGTCGACGGTGCCCTTGGCGTGGCCGGATCGCTGGCGATGCTTGCGTTCACGCGATCAGTTGTCTGTGGCTGCTGTTCGTGGCCCGCTCGCGTCGCACGGCACCGGCTGTCGAACGGCTGGACCCCGTACACTCGGACCCAGGATCGGCCTGACCGGCGAGGGCCGACCGGCCTTCGCGTCCGACCTTGAAGACGGCCAGGGCCATGACAACGACCGGCACCAGAAGCGGTACGCGGCAGCGCACACGCATCGCCGCGAGGGCTGGCCGCTCGGCACCACGGCGGGGAAGGCCATCGCGACGTAGTAGAACTGGGTTGCTGGCCACGCGGCCGGCACAGCGAACCACTCTCCGCCGTTGCGACGCAGGATCCAGAGCGCGACCAGCGTCGGCGGGACGAGGATGGGGATGCGCCATGCGCTCCCGTTCCATGCCGTGTCGAGATGTGCCGATATGCCGAGTCCATCCTGCAGGTAGTGCTGCCAGGGCAATAACGGCAGGGTCGCCACAAGGACGACCATCGCGACCAGGAGCGCTTTGGGCCGCACGAGCAGTGGAACCGCCGCGTACAGCTTGATCATCACAGCCACCGCCGCCGGCGCCGTGCCACCGAGGATCAGGAGCGCCAGGACGAGTGTCTGGGGATTGCCGTTCCAGATCGCGTGGAATAGCGGTGGGAACGCGATCCACCAGATCGGGACTCCGAGCCGCCGTACCGTCCAGACCGCCGCAGCTCAGGCCGATCGCGAACCAGACCGCGACAGCGAGTTCGAGCGACAAGATGCTCGTTGGCGCGTAGAACAGGAGCGTATGCGGGCCCGCGCGCGTAGCGGATCCCGGCCTCCGTCGTCATCCAGGGGTCGCCGCCCGCGAGCCAGTCGGACGCCGCTCGCTGGTAGTGCCGAGCATCGATCGCCAGCGTCTCGACGCGAGTGATCCAGAGCAGATCGATCGCCACGAACCAGGCCGGTAGCCCGATCCGCGCGAGCGCGAGACGGAGCCCTTCCATCGATCAGGCCGCGCGACGTCCGCAATCGAGCCATGAACGCGGCGCGATACCAGTGCAGGTAATGCGGGAGCCATTTCCGCAGCTTGAAGTTGCTCTCGCCTGCGGTCCGGTCGCGCCATGTCGTCGGGACCTCGGCGACTCGGCGCCTGGCGATCGTGGCCTTGACCGTCAGCTCGAGCGCGAGCTCGAAGCCGGCGGTGCTCTCGATCGTCACTGTGTCGAGGAAGCGGCGCGAGTAGAGCTTGAAGTTGTTCGTAGGGTCGTGAGTCGGAACGCCGGCGAACCAGTGGAGCGTCAGGCCGGCCGTCCGGCTCATCAGTCGCTTGAGGGCCGGTCCGCCGATCTGGCGACCGCCGCGCATGTAGCGGGATGCCGACACGACGTCTGCGCCGCCTCGTGCCAAAGCGACCATCGGGTCGACGACGGTGGGCTCGTCGGAACCGTCGGCCATCGAGACGAGCACGTACGGACCGCGTGCTGCCCCTATCCCGGCCTTCATCGCGTTCAACACCCCCCGCCCGAGGTCGTTCCGGAGACCCGCGAACCGCCGGCAGCTCCGCCGACAGCCGATCGATCACGGGCACCGTCGGATCTTCATCGAAGTCGTAGACGACGAGGATCTCGTGGGGCACCGAAACAGCGGCCGTCAACGCCCGCAGGACGGGCTCGACGGACTCGCCTTCCTTGAACACGGGCATGACGACCGAAAGCTCGGGCACGGCGCCGGACACCGCCGACCCCGACCCCGACCGCGACGTCGGCCCCTCCTCCGACGAGCGTCATCAGATCCGGCCGGCGTCCGCCTCGGCCCGGATCCACGGGATCACCTCGTCGAGCATCGTCCCGAGCGAGGTGGTCGCCTCGAACCCGAGGACCTCGGTCGCCTTGCGGACATCGGGGACCCGAAGCTGGACGTCATGCTCGAACGGCGGGTCGCTCACGTAACGGAACGGCCGTCCGTCCGTGTGGATCCGCTGCCAGATGGCCTCGGCAAGCTCCAGCACGGTCGTCGACGCGGCCGTCGACAGGTTGAAGTCGTCGTTGACCGCCGCCGGCGATTCCATCGCCAACCGGATGCCGTGGGCCAGATCGCCGCCGTACGTGTAGTGACGGACCTGGTCGCCGGCGCCGAGGATGTGGAGCGGGTCCTGACCCTTCAAGATCTTCAGGACGAGATCCGGGACGACGTGGCTCAGGGCCAGCTTCACGTTGCCGGACATGACGTCGGTGTCGCGGACGGCTCGCCGTTCGCCGATCCCGACGCAGTTGAACGGCCTCACGATGGTGTACGGCAACTGGTACTGCTCCCACGCGCCCTTCGCGAAGTACTCCGATGCGAGCTTCTGGAACCCGTACGTCGAGACTGGCGGCGGTGAGGTCAGCTGCGCTCCCTCGGGCGTCGGGAAGACGGTCGCAGACTCGTAGACCATCGAGCTCGAGACGACGATGATCCGCTCGAGTCGCCCAGCGCGGTGCGCCGCGATCGCGGCGTCGAACGTCGTCGCGAGGATCCGCTCGTTCTCGGCAAGCAGGTCGTAGGCGAACTCGTGGAAGTAGCTGATGCCACCGATCATCGCCGCCGCCGCCACGACCTGATCGCAGTCGGCCGCCAGCTCGCGCATCAGGTCGCCGTCCTTGGCGTCGCCCTCCACGAAGCGGTAGCGGGGATGGTCGTCGTACGACTTCGTGAGCCGGCCGTACTTGCTGAAGTCATCGAGGCCGATGACGTCGTGGCCGGCCTCGAGCAGCTCCGGGACCAGGTAGCCGTTGATGAACCCGGCCGCACCCGTGACGAGGATCCGCATCAGAGCCGGATCCCCTCGCCGAGGGCCCCCCAGACATCGACGACGTCGCGACCGCCGATCTCCAGACCCCGGTACGGCTTGTGCGGGGCGCCGAGGATGAGGATGTCGCTCTCGTCGAGGACGCACTGGAGCGGCACCAGCCGATCGTCCACGACGTAGGGGTCGGTGCTGAGGACGCGCGCGCCGGACCAGGTCAGCAGCTTGCGCAGCTTGTAGCTCAACGAGGCTCGAGGATCGTCCGATTCGGCCTTGAAGGCCATGCCGAGGATCCCGACGGTCTTGCCGCGGAGCCCGTCGTAGCGTCGTTCGAGCGCCGACACGATGTAGGCAGGCAGGCCCTCGTTGACCTGCATCGCGGCCTGGCCCAGCGGGAAGTGGTCCGCGGTGAACGCGGCGAGCTGCATCGTGTCCTTGAAGAGGCACGGCCCTGCGGCGAACCCGGGACCCGGCAGGTCCTGTGGCGCGGGGATAGTCCTCGCGGATCGCCCGCAGGACCGTGGTGTAGTCGACGCCCGCGCTCTCGGCGATCATGAAGAACTGGTTGGCGACCGCGAACTTCATGTACCGCCACGTATTCGTGAACAGCTTCGCGAGCTCGGCCTCCTTCGTCGTCGTCCGGATCGTCTTGGCCGCGATCTTCCCGAACAGCTGCGTCGCCCGCTCGGCGGCCACGTCGTCGTCGGCACCGATGATCTGGGGCAGCGAGTGCAGCTCCTCGAGGGCATGTCCCTCGGCGATCCGCTCCGGACAGAAGGCGACGTCGACCACGCAACCGCGCTCGACGAGGTGCTGGGCGACATACGCCGTCGTGCCGGGATAGACGGTGCTTCGAAGGGCCACCAGCGCGCCGTCGCGCAGGAACGGGGCGATCTGATCGACCGCCTTCTCGAAGATCGTCATCGATGGCCCGAGGAACTCGTCGACCGGCGTCCCGATCACGACCACCAGGGACATCGTCCGGGAGATCATCTCGCCGGTCGTCCCGAGCTCGAGGCGTCCAGTCGCGAGGACGTCGCGGAGGAGCTCATCGGCACCGGTCTCGAGGAACGGCATCTCGCCGGCAGCGATGCGGTCCAGAGTTGCCTGGTTTGTGTCGTAGATGCCGACCCGCAGGCCGGCCTTGGCAAAGACGAGGCTAAGTGGTAGCCCGACGTGGCCGCCTCCACCGAGGACGACGACGTCGAGGTCTGGAGTTCGTTCAATCATGGTCTCGACTCTATCAGTCAGCGCCGCCCGACGGCAGGAGGCTCCGGCCGGATCGTGGCGTCCCCGGCGCCGGACGGCCGAGGTTCCCTGGCGTGATAGCGTCGATGTCATGAGAGCTAGGATCGACAAGGCGGGGCGCCTGGTCATTCCTCGATCGCTCAGGGACCGAATCGGCCTGGCTGGCGGTGGCGAGGTAGAGCTCGTGCTCGACGGCGCGGGCGTTCGGATCGAACCCGTCCCCGGAACGGGATTCCGAGAAGAGGGCGGCTCCTGTTCATCCCTGCCGGTGGCTCGGTCCTCACCGACGCCAGCGTGCGAAAGTCGATCGAGGCCGACCGTCGACCGACGCTGAGGGTCAGCGATCTGCGCGGACGACCACCCAGCCATCGGGATCGGCGTGGACCGACTGCCAGCCGGCGGACATCAGGCGATCGAAGAACTCCTGGTCCTTGCCCCGACGACGATGATCGAGACGTCCCAGTCGTCGAGCTGGGCCTGCCAGCCATCGACCCCGGCCGTGACCCCGGCGTAGGCATCCCACACAGCCGCCGGGAAGATCTCGATCCGTGAATCGACGGCGACGAGGAGGTGCGGCAGCTCGAACTCGAACCAGGATCCCCATGGCTGCGGGTTCAGGACGTGGTCACCGGGACGGCCGAGCTCGCGAAGCGTCGCGGTGATTCCTGGCGGCGCCATCCCGACGACCCCGGCCGGTGCCCGCAACTCCGGGTCGACCGGCCGCCACAGCGGCAGCAGCGCGACGCCGACCACGACGATGGCCCCGGCGAGGACGACATTCAGCCGGCGCATCGCGGGCGTCCCAAGCGCGACCGGCCGTGAAGGATCGGCGACGCGGCTGGTCACGAGGACGCCTGCGATCGCGGCGACCGCACCGAGCGGCCACCAGGCAACGCCCCTGATCGCGTACGCCCCGATGAGGAAGAAGGCACCGAGCCACGCCAGGGTCGGCCACGGGGTCCGCTCGCCGCGACGGGCCATCAGGACGACGACGCCGACAACAGACCCGAAGAACAGCAGGCCGGGAACGTCGCGGAGCGAGGTCGGCTGCCACTCGGTGATGCGCTGGGTCACGGCGGCGTTGGTCGACAGGCCGAGTGCGTAGGCCCAGACCCAGGGGCCGAACGGAGTGACGCACGAAGCGGCGACCGACGCGACTGCCACGAGCAACGTCCGATGGGGTCGAGTCACGCGGTCGTGCACGTCCTCGAGCCAGGCGAGTCCAAGCACGAGCGGCCCGAGGAAGAAGCTGCCGTGGATGTTCGCCCACACGAGGACGATCAGCGGCACCGCCCAGAGCCGGGCCGGGTGCGCGCGTCGGTCCGTGACGAGGACGAGGACCGCCGCGAAAAGCGCCATCCCGAGGAGCTGCGGTCGGAGCCCGAGAGCGACAGCCGAGACGACGAACGCGGCGAACGCGAGTAGCGCCGCGTCACGCTCGATGAGCCCGCGCCGACGAGCGATGAGGAAGAGGCAGCCAAAGATGAACGCCGTGAGCGCGGCGCGCAGCAGCACGAGGCCGGTCCAGCCCGCGAGCCCGTACGTCGCCTGGAGGATGACCTGCGCGCCCCACTGCTGGTCCGTCCACGCGGCGCCCGGTGCGGTGAACGTCCACGTGTCGTGGGCTGGGATGCCGGTGCCGGCAAGGATCTCGGCGCCCGCCCGCAACTGGTAGGTGAGGTCGACGCTCGGCAGGTTGGCGATGACGGCGCTCCGAGCGCGGGCAGCGCCACGGCAAGGAACGCCCACAGGCGAGGCAGGGTCACCGGGCGATGCTAGCGAGCCGTGGTGTCGGCGCGCACCGGGACCATGGTCCGGGTGCGGGGCTAGACGGCCGCCACCTCGGACGGGCGGACGGCCCGCGCGCCCTCGTCGTAGATCGACTGGACGGCTTCGACCATGATCTCGATGCAGAAGCGCTCGTGGACCAAGTCGTGCCCGGCGCGGCCGAGCGTGTCTGCGAGCGGGTGGTCCAGCAGGAGCCGGCTGATCGCCGCCGCCAGTGCGACAGCATCCCGAGGCGGCACCAGGAGTCCGGTGACGCCATCCTCGATCATCTCGGGGATACCGCCCACGTTCGACGCCACGACCGGACGAGACAGCGCCATCGCCTCGAGGATCGTCAGCCCCTGGGCCTCGCGGTAGGAGGGCAGCACCGCCACGTCGAGGGCAGCGGTGACGGCCGGCACGTCGTCACGCCGTCCGGTAAAGACGACCCGGTGGGCGATCCGCAGCTCACGAGCCTGCGCTTCGAGGGCGTCGCGGCGGCTCCCCTCGCCGACGATCAGGAGGTAGGCGTCGGGCACCGCCCGCAGGACCGCGGGCCACGCTTCCAGGAGCGTCGGATGGCCCTTCTCGGGCTCGAGACGGGCGACGACTCCCACGATCTGCGAGCCCGGTTCCATCCCGTACTCCTCGGGCAGCGTGCAACAGGGCTCCTGGTGGTCGTAGCGCTGGAGGTCGACGCCGTTGTGGATCAGCCGCACGGGCACGATCGCGCGGCCCTCGTGGACCAGCTTCGCCTCGATCGCGCGCGACACCGCGATGATCTGGTCGAAGACGGGCGTCAGCTCGCGGAGCGTCCGGCGGTCCGCCTCGGAGCGGACGCGGCTGGAGTGGGCCGTGGCGACAAGATAGGGCCGCCGCTGACCGGCGCCGGCGAGGGCCATGACCGCGCGCGCCGCCACGGTCTCCGCGCGGTACATGTGGGCGTGCACGACGTCCGGCCGCAACTCCGCGAGGTGGGCGGCCAGCGCTGCGACGGCCATCGTGTCGTCCGGGTCATCGATGACGAGGACGGCGATGCCTGCCCGCTGGAGCTTTCGAACGGCACTCCCCGCCGACAGGGACACGACCGATACGTCGTACCGACTGCGATCCATCCGGGTGACGAGCGAGTAGAGGTGTTCCTGCGCTCCGCCGTTCGTGCCGGTCGCGAGGACCTCCACGACGCGCACGCGGCCGCCCTTGAGGCTCGGCCGCTCGAGGGGCGTCAGGCACGGATCCCACGGCATCGGTGCGGTCATGTCACCCGTCCCTTCGTCGGACGAGCACGCGCTGGATGGGTTCGTCGTGGGCGCCCCACTGGTACTTGTACGGCTCGTCGCCGCGCAGGAAGTCCAGCTGGCGCGACGCCCTCGGCGAGTGCTCGGGCTACGTACGCGTGGACCATCACGACGCCGGGTGACAGGTCGCGGGCATCGGGGTCGACACCGGCGTTGTAGTAGAGGATCCGGTCGTCACACCGAGATGGACGCCCGGCCGCGATCCGCCGGCCACCGACGGTCAGGAACGCCAGCCGGAGCGGCCCGTCCGGGCCGTGCAGCTCGAACAGGCGCTGGAACAGGACGCGGCTCTGGGCGCCGCCCGGGGTATCGGGGAACAGGCCGTCGACGCCCCAACGCTTCTGGTGGAGGTCGATGAACGCCTCGAGGTCGGCGAGCGGGTCGGCCGAGTCCTCCAGGCGGATCTCGCCGACCGACTCGGCCCGACGGACCTTGCGCCGGATCTCGTGGCGATCCTTCTTGCCGAGGGTCGCGAGGAAGTCGTCGATCGAGCCTCCGACCGGCAGGTCGATGACAGGGCAGACGTCCTCGCGCTCGACGGTGACGGTCCATCCCTCGGCGATCTCGCGAGCGGCGAGCGCAGCCGCGAGCGCGTCCGCGGCCGGATCACCGCAGCGCAACCGACGCAGGTCCACGACATCCCACGGCCGACGGCTCGAGGGCTCCGCGAGATACGCGGCGAGGGCGGCGGAAACTGCCGGCAGGTCGTCGGGGGCGGCGAGGATCGTCGCGTAGTCGGCGTGGTACGAGGCGCCGAAGAAGACCGCCGTCGCGGTCGGGGGAACCGGGGTGAGCGCAGAGCCGGCACCGTGGCGCATCTTCGTGTGGGTCTCCGCGTCGGTCGGCTCGACCTCGTGACGGTGCATCAGCGGGACGATTGCCACCGGCTCCTCGGCCGGTGCATCGGGGCGCACGACGACGAGCGTCTCTTCGTGCGCGTTGGCGGCGTACGCGTCCCACCACGCTCGCTGGAATGCCCAGCCCGAGAAGGGTGTCGACCATGGATTCCGGGCCGCGATCGCGTCCCACGTTGCCCTCGGGATGTCGGCGACCGTACGGCGTTCGACACGGAGCGGGGCGGTCGGCGCTCCGTCGTCGGCGATCGATGTGTCGTGCGCCGGACAGGCAGGCTCCACGTCAAGGGCGGGGGAAGTCACGGGGGGATGCTACACCTCGGTGGCGATTTGGTTGCGACGGCAACCTACCGGGAAGCGTTTCAGTCGCAGCACGGTCCTCGCGCGCGGCCGCCTGGGTGTCGCGTCTCGGGCGCTGAAGCGCGCCCACCGAGTTACGGGCGGTCGATGCCGAACACCCGCCGCAACAGGAAGTACTCCGGGCGGGGACGGTCGTCCGTCACCACCGGACCCGGCCCGACAGACGCCCGCACAGCGTCGCCGCCGGTCACCAAGGTCTGGCTGGCGATCGACTGGACCCACGCATCGACCGTCTTCGCGGGCGAGTCGTACGCGGACGAGATGTCCTCCAGGACGCCGGGCCGGGCGAGGACCTCCCGGATATCCGATTCCGGCAGGGTGATGGGCTTCGACGATCCCATCATGTAGACGCCGTACCCGCCGGCCCCCCTGACCAGCGTCACCTCGGGGAACACCGAGGCGAACGTTCGGATGCTGTCGTTGAAGTCTGATATCAGCCCGCCGTACGGGACCCACTGCATCATGATCCCGCCGTCCGTCAGGTGGTCGCGGCCCGCCTCGAAATATTCCTTCGAGGAGATGACCGAAGCGCCCGAGCTCTCGATCGGCGGCGGCGGATCGGTGACGATGATGTCGAACTTTTCCTCGGCGAGCTCGAGGTGGTTGCGGCCATCGGTGACGATCACTCGGCCATTCGGGTCCGCGAGGACGGCGTCAGCGTCCGCGTAATACCAGCCGAACATCTTCGGGACGCTGGGGACGAGCTCGATGGCGTCGGTGCGCAGGCCGGTGATCAGGGCGCCTCGGAAGGCCGAACCCATGCCGAAGGCCACGACGAGCGCTCGCGTCGAGGCGGGCCGGGCGATCACGGGCAGGACCGGCATGAGCTTGGCGTCGATGGTGAGGAGCGTCATCGACGTGCCGGCGACCCACAGCTCGGGTGTCGCCATGACCTGCCCGGCCTGGACCGAGGCGATCTCGTCCTCGGTCGACTCGAAGAGCTTGCCGCCGACCAATTCGACGTAGGCCGCGCCGGGCTGGACGAGGACGCCGGGTCGGACGATGGTCACGACGATCGCGACGAGGACGACGGCGGCGACGGCCGAGATGACCCGACCGGTGCCGGCGGAGCGGCGCGCGCCGTCATCGGGCGTTTCCGGCGTCGTGGCGGGGCGCCTCGAGATCTTCCAGCCGAGGACGAGACCGACCGTCGCATTGACCGCCGCGAGTCCCGCGACGAGCACCGGCGAACCGACGAGCGGGATGAGGATGAACGGCACGAGCAGGCTTCCCGCGATCGAACCGATCGTGTTCACCGCGAGCAGGGCGCCCGAACCCTCCCCGGCGTGTGCGGCCTCGTTCGGAAGCAGCGCCGAGGACGCCGGGAACGCCACGCCGAGCGCGATCGTCACCGGCAGCACGACGATGAACGACGAGCGGAAGAGCGTCTCGAGCAATTCCTGCCACTTGTTGGGGGTCGGGACGTCGGCTGCGACGAGCACGAAGACGAGCCCGAGGGTCGCGAGAACGGCGGCGAGGATCTGGCTGACGGCAAGCAGGCGGATCGGGTCGCCCAGCCGGGTTCGGAGGACGGCGAACAGCACGGCACCGATGGCGAGGCCCAGCAGGAACATCGCGAGGATCGTCGTGAAGACGTATGTGGTGTTGCCAGTCCCGGAGGCGAGCAGGCGAGTCCACGTCACCTGGTAACCGAGCGACGTGAGACCCGAGATGAACGCGACGCCGAGGGCGAGCGCCGGGATGCTTCGGCGGCTCCGGTTGGCGAGGTCGCGTGGGGCCACGGTCGCCGTCGCGGCCGCGGGTGAACTTGCAACCGCGACGCCGGTCGCCGGCGAGCTCGTGCCCGCGGGTGCGCTTTCGGGCGAGCTCACACTCACACTCACGCTCGCCGGCGCGTTCGAGACCGCGCGTGCGTCCCCTCCTTCGATGGCGCCCGCGGTCGCAACCGCGACCCGAGCCACCCCCACGTCCCGCGCAAGCCACAACGCCGCCAACCCCGCAATAGCCGAGCAGGCCGCACCCACCGCCAGCGCCCCCGACAGCCCGAGCAGCTCGATGAGCAGGAAGCCGGCCACGACCGTCCCGACGATGGCTCCGATCGTGTTCGCTGCATACAGCCGGCTGAACGCTCCGGCGAGTGACACGTCGCCGGCGAACTGCCGGGTCAGCGTCGGCAGCGTGGCGCCCATGAGGATCGTCGCGGGCGCGAGTGCCAGCACGGCCAGCCCGACGCGTGCGAGCGCGAGGAGCCCGGGCGACGCCTCGAGGCTCGGGTAGATGTCGCGATAGAGCGTGTTGATGAGCCGGAACGAGAACGGCGTGATGAGCACGACCACAGCGAGCACGAGCTCGAGGAACGCGTACATCCGTACCGGCACTCGGACGCGATCGGCGATCCGTCCGCCAATGAAGCTGCCGACCGCGATCCCGCCGAAGAACCCCGCGAGGATCGCCGAAACCGCCTGGGTCGTATTCCCGAACACCAGGACGAGCTGGCGCGACCAGACGATCTCGTCGATGAGCGCGGCCGCGCCCGACAGGACGAAGATCGCGAGGAGGACGGCGCGTTTCGAGGCCCCGGTCACGCCGCAACGCCTCCCGACACCCGTCGGATGCGCGCGTGCCGACGGCAGGTCTGGAGGGTCACCGGACGGAGGATAGCATCGGCTCTACGTGGGCCTGTCCGGCGAGTCACGAGGATCTTCCATCGGCGCCAAGGAGCGCATGTCGGACGTCCGCGATGGCGGTCGCAGCGAGCGCTAGGTGACCACTCGCGGCAGTTTCATGTCGACCAACTCGCGGCGACTGCTCATCGGCTACGTCACCCGCGTCAGATCGTGTACGCCCAGTAGACGCCGAAGGTCATGACGACGACGCCGAAGGCGATGAGGAGCTTCCAGCCCATCCCGACGATCCCGCGATACGCGCCGCCAGCCCGCACAGGGCGCATGACGAACGGCACGGAGTCGAGGAAGTAGCGGTAACCGTACTGGAGCCAGCCGCCGCCGTAGTACAGCAGCGTCGGGATGAGGACGGCGATGCGTCGCGCCGAGCAGCCACCAAGCCCGCGGCCGACGCCAGTCGGCCTGCGATGCGAACAGCAGACCGGGGCTCGTGATCAGGACAGACATGCCGAGGCCGTCCGGCTTGAAGTACGGGAACGCGTCGATCGACTTCGGGAGGTGGTACAGGAAGTAATCGAGGTTCATCCCGATGTGGGCGACCGAGAACAGGCCGAGGTCGCGCTGCCGCTGGAGGAACTCGGGGAGCGTCGCGAGGGCATAGCCGCTCTCCGATGGGCGTCCCGAACCGGATCTGGTTGTACCAGAAGAAGAAGACGATCGAAGGAAGCACGCCGAGCCCGAGGGCGATCCACCGTCGCCAGGCCATGGTTCGGGCAGTGCTGGCGATGTACGAGCCTGCCGCTCGACCAGCGGCCGCGGCGGCCTGCGCCGGAACTCGACGACGGGCTTCGGCTCGAGCATCAGGGCGTAGAACGGGATGGCGAAGGCGAGCGGAGCGCGCGTCAGGAACGCCGCACCAGCGAACAGACCGATCAGCCAGGCCCGCTGCCTGCCCCACAGCTCGATGAGGCAGGCGAACGTCAGGATCGTGGCGACGAGATGTCCGGTGTGCCAGACACCGCCGCGGGTGGTCACCCACAGGATCTGCGTCGAGAAGCCGAACAGGATCGCCAGCCAAAGTCGATCGATCAGACGCGGGACGCCGATCCGCCCGAGCAGCATCCAGCACAGGCCGACGCCGCTCGCGGCGAGCAAGGCGTTGATCCCGGACTCGACCTGGTCGGCGCCGATCGCGCCAAGGACCGCGACGACCGGCATCAGCGCGATCGCCGGGAACGGCGCGAACGGCACGTAGAACCGACCGTCCACGATGATCACGTCGTACGGGCCGGGCTGGAACCCGAGCCACGTGCGGCCGTGGAGGAATGCGTCGGCCAGGTAGAAGAAGTCGCCACGGCCGGCGTCGTAGCTGCCGGTTCGCGCAGCCAGTAGACGACCGCAGAGACAGCCACGAGCCCGAAACCGAGCACCGTCGCCCGGTCGAACGAGAGTCGTCGGTTCACGCGGCGTCAGGCGCGGCAGTGACAGGGGCGGCGGACGCGGGCGCGGCGGCACCCGGGAAGCGGCGATCGAGCCACTTGCCCAGCGCCTCGCGCGCGAACGGGAGCACACCGACGAGCATGGAGGTGCTGATGATGTAGTACACGGGCAAAGCGAGTGTCGAACCGACGACGACCGGCCAGCGGTACCCCTTCCAGCCGCCCCAGACGATGAACGCCAGCGCCGGGATCGAGGCGCACCGAGAACGGCAGGTAGTACGGCGCGACACCCGCCGAAGCGCCGCCCGTCAGCCCACCCGAGAGGAACGCGAGGTAGTCGCGCCACAGGTCCGGGTGGAGCACGAACGAGACCGCCGCGATGACGGCTGTCGCCCCGAGCGCGATCGCCGAGGTCCCGCCATCGACGGCGGATCGCGAACCAGATGAGCCCGATGCCCGGCGTCACCTTGGTCAGGACGACGAACGCCCACGAGGCCGGGAAGCGGAAGCCGATGACGATCGCCGCGGCCAGCATGATCTGGATGTTGCCGGCGTTGATCTCGGCCGCGACCGGCTCGGTGAAGAGCACGAAGATCGTGAACGGTCCCGCCATCCACACGAGCAGCGCCGAGCAGGATCGCCCGCCAGATCGCCACGAACACCTCGAACGGCAGCCACCGCCACCAGCCGACGACGAACTCGAACGCCGGCGAGTAGTTGTAGCCGTTGTGCTCAGCGAGCTCGGGGTGCGGGTAGAGGTTCGTCGGATCCGCTTCCCAGTAGTACCGGACGTCGACCGGCAGACCGCCCGTCGAGGTGAGATACCACCAGTAGACGACCGCGGCGATGATCCCGAGCAGGACCAGTCCGTCACGGATGATCCGGCGCCACGTCATGTGGCGGAACGTCATCGCGTGGCGCTCGCGACGGGCGCGCCGGCCTGCGGCCTTGGGACGCCGAACGGCGAGTTCCACGGCGAATGGACCGAGCAATCCCGCCGCGAACACGGCCGGGTAGACGGCCGCGGGCACCACGCCGATCAGCGGCAGCGACGTCGCCAGGGGGATCGCGGCCGCCCACCACTGCCGTCGTTCGAGCAGCCAGGCGACCGGCAGCAGCAGCACGACCGCGTAGTGGTCCCACAGGAGCGGCGACAGCAGCTGGCTCGCGACGACCGTCGTCAGGTAGCTGACCTCGGGCGACGAGACGCGGATCGAGACGAGGACGACGGCGACCACCGCCGACCATCGCGACGACCTGGAGGACGCCTGCGGCAGCCTCGGACATCCCGGCCTGGTAGGCGACCGCGCCGGGCGTGAAGTTGTGCGGCGTCGTCACCGGGGAGCTGACTCGCCGCAGCAGCGCGACGTAGTCCGCCCAGACGCCCGGCCCGAACGCGATCGTGGCGACGAGCGCCGCGGCGACAAGGACCGCCGACCGCGACACCTACCGCGCGCCAGCGGCCCGTCAGCCCTGCCCAGACCAGCAGGATGAGCGGCTGGACCTTGATCATCGCGCCGGCCGCCATGCTGAGCCCGAGCGGGACCGCGCGGTCGAGGCATCGCCAGCCGACGGCGAACAGCAGGAACAGCAGCGGCCCGACCTGGCCGAGCTTGACCGCGTACAGCAGCGGCCAGTCGAGCGCGCCCAGGAGCAGCACGCCCCACCGAACCCCCGCCCGCACGGGCAGGATCGCGACGCCCGCGAGGAACGAAGCGATCGCGAGCCCTTCCCAAAGCCACAGGCCGAGGTCGTCCGGCAGGAGCGCGAACGGCACGAACGTCAGCGCGAACATCGGCGGGTACAGGAAGATCGCGAACCCGCCGGCGACATCGATGCTCACGTCGTAGAGCGGGAGCCCATCGAGCGCCCGCTGCGCCGCGCCGACGTACGCCTGATAGTCGTAGCCGAGCGTCGTCGCCGGCCGTGCCCAGGATCGCGAGCATCGTGATCGCGAAGACGGCGATCGCGACGGTCGGCAGGCAGGCTCGACCGAGTCGACCCAGCCTGCCGTGGTCCATCAGGTCGGCTGGATGGCGTGGCGGCGGATGCGCCGATGGATCAGCGGGATCCGGAGCAGGTCCCACGCCACGCGCAGAGCCAGACCCGGGCTCGGGTGCATGCGAGAACCGTGGCGGTCCTCCCAGCGGATCGGGACGACGGCGATCCGGTAGCCGCGCCGGCGGGCGAGGAAGATGACCTCGACGTCGAAGACGATGCTGGTCACCCGCTGCATCTCGAACAGGTCGTGGGCCGCCTGCGCGAGTGAAGCCCTTGAATCCGCACTGCGTGTCCTGCGACCGGACCGACCGCCCAGATCGAGGCGAGCGCGTGGAACGCCTTGCCGAGCAGCCGCCGATAGCCGGGCTGGCTGGCGCGCATGTCGGAGCCGTCCGGCTGGATCCGGGAACCGAGTGCGAGGTCATGGTCGGCCAGTGCCGCGACGAGGAGCGGCAGCTGGTCGGGCGGCGTCGCCATGTCGGCGTCGGCGAAGACGACGAGGTCCGTCTCTGCGAGGAGCATCCCGGCCCGAACGGCCGCGCCCTTGCCGCCGTGCGGGACCGTCACGACCCGAAGCCGCGGCGGTCCGCTGGCCTCAGCTTTGGCCTCGGGCCGGGCTGCGACGATGGCCGCAGTCCCGTCGGTGCTTCCGTCATCGATGACGAGGACTTCGACGTCGTCCGGCAGGGCCGCCGAACCCGGTGCGCCCGCGCGGGCGCGGTCGCCATGCCGGTCGCAGATAGCCGAACAGCTCGTCGAGACCAGGTCCGATCCGGTTCGCCTCGTTGTACGCGGGCAGCACGATCGTGAGGCTCGGTGCAGTCGGGGGGGTGGACATCTGCGGCAGTCTACCCGGCGCGCTCGAGAGGGCATGACTCCTAAGTGGCGCGCAGTAGGCTTGCGCGACCTTGAACGATGGCGTGACGCACGACGATCCGGGCCGACGCGACACGATGCCCGCCGCGGCGCATCTCGTCGGGTCGCGCCGGCTGGTCGTCGCGTGCGCCACTGTCGCGATCCTGTTGCTCGTCATCGCAGGTCCCGAGCCTCATCGAGGCCTTCGGCCGACCGAGCGTCAACGGCTACGGCGGCGTCGATTACAGGCTGTACATGGACGCGACCCAACGGTGGCTCGACGGCGGGCCCTTCTACCAGCCGTACCAGCTCGAAGGGCCCTATACGATCAAAGCCGGCGACATCCTCTATCCGCCTGTGGCTCTCTGGCTGTTCGTACCGTTCACGTTCCTGCCGGCGGCGCTCTGGTGGGTCGTGCCGCTCGGCGTCGTCAGCGCCGTCGTTCTACGACTCCGGCCCGCCCCGCTCGCGTGGCCGATCATCGCGCTCTGCCTGGCGTGGCCACCGACCCAGGTCAAGCTCATCACCGGCAACCCGGTGATCTGGGTCGCGGCGGCGATGGCGCTCGGCTGTCTCTACCGGTGGCCGTCGGTCTTCGTCCTGATCAAGCCAAGCCTCTTTCCGTTCGCCCTCTTCGGGGTCCATCGGCGATCGTGGTGGGTCGGCCTCGCGATATTCGGCGCGCTTTGCCTGCCGTTCGGGCCGATGTGGGGCGATTGGGTAACGACGGTGGTGAACTCGCGCGAGGGTGGACTCGTCTACTCGATCCAGGAGATCCCGTTGCTGTTGCTCCCTGTGGCCGCCTGGTGGTGGCGGACGCGTCGGGACGCGGTCAGTGAGACGACGTTCCTCGATCGTCATCGGGCTCGCGCGTCGCCGCAAGAAGCGTCGACAGCTGGTAGATAAGCAAGCGAGGTGTCACGAACACCGACAGGACGACGGCGGCAGGCCATCCCCAGCGAGTCTTCGCGAATCGCAGCGCCACGACGCCCATCACCACGATCGATGCCGCCCACAGGGCCGGCGAGATCGCGTACAGCGAGCGATTCGCGACCTGGCCGACCTGCTCAAGGCTCAGGAACCCGAGATACGCAAGCGTCGCGGACGGCTCCAGCACGAACTGAAGCCCGATGATCGCCGCCATCCACGCGGCGAAGGTGCCGAGCCGCCGCCAGTCGCGTCGACCCACCCAGTAGATCGCAGCCACTGCGGGAAACAGCTTCAAGTTGGCCGCGAGGGCCACTCCGAACGGCGTTCCGTAGGCCAGCAGCAACGTGACGAGGACCTGTGCCTGCCCGATCACCAGGGACCACATGATCGCCAGCCCCAGCCAGCAGGCGACGAGGATGACCAATTCCCTGAGACCGAGTCGGCGAAATGTGAGGACGGTCGCCGCGATCAGAATCGCCTCCCAGATCAATCCCGCCGTGTTGAATGGAAGCAGTGCAAGTGGCCGGAAGGCGATGGCAAGCAAGGGCGGATAGCGGTAAAACTCGGCGGCGTTCGTGTCCGACGGCTGAACGTACAGCGGCAATCCCGCGTTGAGGCGCGCCCCCGCGTCGTAGTACGCATGGACATCCGCGAGTGGGTCGTACGACAAGTGCAGGATGGTCGTCTCGATGCCGAGGATGACGCCGAGAACGGCTGCAGCGAACAGCACGAGATGGACCCGCGGGGTGACGAACGCCGGCATGTCGCGGGCGATGATGCTCAAGGAGCGTCCAATGTCAGCTCAGCCCACGGGTTTCGTAGAGTCGCCTTACCGCTCCCGCAGGGCGCGGCGCGCGTCGTGTCATGTGGCCGACTGTAGCAATGTGCCGCCAAACCGAGCATCGGACGATAGCCGGTGCCTTGGCGCGCCAAAGGTCATATGCGTCCCGCGACGGCCGACCCACTCCCTAGGCACGCTCCGTGGGCTAGATCGCTCCTTCCCGACGCTTGGCGGCGTCCTCTCCGAGGTAAGATCCCTGCCTGATGTCGCGAGCGGATATCGCGCCAGGCGATCGTTCACGAGTGGGAAGCCGCGTTCGCGTCGTATCTCGGGGCTGGCGGTGCGGTCCGGGTCGCGTACGGCACCTCCGCCCTGCAACTGGCCCTCGAGGCCTGCGGTGTCGGGCCTGGCGATGAAGTCGTCACCACGGCCCACACGTTCATCGCGACCGCGGAGCCCATCTCGCATCGCGGGGCGATTCCGGTCTTCGTCGACATCGACCCGGCGCACTTTCAACCTCGATTCCGAACGCGTCGAGGCCGCGGATCACGCCGCGGACGAAGGCGATCCTGCCGGTCCGCCTCTACCGCCAGGCCGCGATGGCCGAGCTCATGGACATCGCCGCGCGCCAGCAGCGCTGTGGTGATCGAGACCGCCGCGAAACCTCAGACGTTTACGCCGACTCAGCGCCCGAGCGCGGCCCTGGCCGGTCCGGCGAGCATTCCGGCGACGACCCGTTCGCTGCCCCACGTCGAGAGGTGGGTCGGATCGACGTAGAGGGGCCGGTCGCCGGCGAAGTTAGCGCAGTCCTGGCCGTCGCAGAGGTAGTCGAACGGGTCGACGAACGTCATGCCGTCGCGGCGATCGAGCCCGGAGCACGGCATTGACCTCGGCACGCCAGCGCAGCTCGGGATCGTTCAATGGCGTCGTCGCACAGCGGACCTCGTTCAGCCGGACGGGTCGGCCGATGCAGTCGAGCGGGGACACCTGGTCGCGGTTAGTGGGCACGTTGCCGATGACGACCAAGTCGACGATCCCGAGGTCGGCCTTGAGGCGCTGGAGCTCGGTCGCTGCGAAGTCGGCGAATTCGGCATCGCTGTCGAATGACCACGTCTCCGACGCCGTCTCCGACGTGAGCGGCATGTTCCACCAGCTCTGGGCGACGATTACGTCGGCGCCGGTCGCCCGGATCTCGTCGAACGCCTGGCGACGCGTCTCCCGACAGGACTCGTCGTAGGCAGGACGCCCGAGAAAGTCGCGCGTCGTGGCGATGGAGAAGAACGGACAGCCCGCACTCTCGTAGACGATCAGGTGGCGATCCGGCATGAGTTCGGCGAGGCCGGCGAAATAGGCGCGACCGTGGGAGTCGCCGACTCACGATCAAGGGCTCGCCGCTCCCGGCCTCGCACCGGTGAGGATTGCACGCGTCGCCACCGTAGACGTTGCGAACGTCGAGGTAGGCCGCCTCACGCCGACCCGAGACGCCAGGACCACCCGGTCGCCGACCCATGCAGGCCACAGCGCGATTATGCACGACCGCGACTGACGCGGCCGACGCCACGAAGCGACGTGGCCTCGCTGACGCCCGGTCGAGGACGTCGGAACCGGTCCTCGACGAGTCGGTTGAGCGCGAGGCCGGCTACCAGGGCGGCTGCCAGCAGCCCGACCCGCTCGGCGTCCGCCGAGTCCGTTGGGCTCGAGTCCGCCCGCGTCGTGAATGACGTAGCGATCGAACACGATGATCGGCCAGTGCACGAGGTAGACCGAGTAGCTGATCAGGCCGATCCCGACCGCGACCGAATTCCGGAGGAGCAGCCCGACCCGCGGTGCCGTACCGGTCAGGATGACCAGGGCGGCCCCGACGCACGGCACGAGCCCGTTGATCGGGAACGGCGTCGTCTCGGTGAACGTCATCGCCGCGATCGCGATGAGGGCGAGGCCGACGGCCAACCCGAGCTCCTCGAGGTGCTGGCCGAGCCGAATTCGTTCGACGCCCCACACGAGCATCCCGCCGAGGGCCAGCTCGTATACGCGGAAGGGCATCAGGTAAAAGACGGCGGTCGGGTCGTGGCTGAAGAGGAAGCCGGCGACGAGGCTCCCGATGAAGAGCGCGACGAGGGCTGGCAGTGCGACGCGGTAGCGCACCGCCGTGGCGAGCACGACCGGCCACAGGATGTAGAACTGCTCCTCGACGCTGAGCGACCAGGTGTGGAGGAGCGGCTTGAGGGCATTGGTGACGTCGAAATAGCCCGAGTCGAGCCAGAAGTAGATGTTGCTGACCGACCCGATCGTCGCGGCCCCGGACGCCGCGATCTCCCGCAACAGTTCCGGGGCGTAAGAAGACCGCCGCGACGACGAGGGTCACCGCCACGGTCGTCGCGAGGGCCGGAAACAGGCGCCGCATCCGGCGGAGGTAGAACCCGCTGAAAGTGAAGGTGCCGCGTCTGCCTGGTCTCGGATGATCCCCGTGATCAGGAACCCGCTGATCACAAAGAAGACGTCGACGCCGACGAAGCCCCCGGCGAAGCGCTGGAAGCCGACGTGGAACAACAGGACGCTCATGACCGCGACGGCTCGCAATCCGTCGATGTCCGGGCGATACGGGCGGGCTGTCACCGTCACGCGCGACGGCAGTTCGAAGGCTCTTCGACATTCGGCCGGGATGATACCGGCGGTCGGCCACGTGCCCCGATGCACCCATGGTCACGTGCGGCCAGGGACCGCCGAGCCCAGGACTAGGACCAGCATGCTCCGCTAGATTGTCCTTCCCGACGCCTGCCGGCGGCCGGTTCGAGGTCACCCTGCCCGATGTCACAGCGCATATCGCCCCAGGCGATCGTCCACCCGTGGGTCGAGCTCGGCGATGACGCGACCGTCGAAGCGTGGGTCGAGCTCGGCTACCGCGCCGGCGCGCCGATGGCCGCGCGTCCTTCGGATCGGCAGCGGCGCCCTCATCCGCTCGCACACCGTGATCTACGCCGGCAGCGTGATCGGCGATCGGTTCATGGCCGGCCACGGCGCCCTCGTCCGCGAGGAGAACGAGATCGGCGACCGCGTCAGCATCGGGTCCCACTCGGTCGTCGAGCACCACGTGCGTCTCGCCGACGGCGTGCGGATCCACACCGGCGCCTTCGTCCCCGAGTTCTCGATCCTCGAGGAGGGGGCGTGGCTCGGGCCGCACGTCGTCTTCACGAACGCGCGTCTACCCGCTCGCGCCCGACGCCAAGCGGCAACCTCAAGGGCCCGCACCTGATGCGCGGCGCGAAGATCGGCGCGAACGCCACGCTGCTGCCCGGCGTCGTGATCGGCGTCGATGCGCTCGTCGGTGCCGGTAGCGTCGTCGTCCGCGACGTGCCCGACGGCGCGATCGTCGTCGGCAACCCAGCCAGAGTCATCGGCACCGTCGCCGATATCGAAGCCTATCGCCCGCTGCATGGCGGGCCTGTCCGAGGAGGTCCGGTGAAGGTCCCGCTCGTCGATCTGAAGGCGCAGTACGCGTCGATCAAGCCCGAAGTCGATGCCGCGATCGCAGCGCGTCCTCGACAACACCAGCTTCATCCTCGGCGAGGAGGTCAAGCGTTCGAGGAGGCGTTCGCCGACTACCTCGGCGCGCGAGCGGCGCCGTCGGCGTCGCCTCCGGCACGTCCGCCCTCCAGCTGGCGCTCGAGGCCTGCGGCGTCGGGCCCGGCGACGAGGTCATCACCACGGCCCACACGTTCATCGCCACGCGCCGAGCCGATCTCGCATCGTCGGCGCGACGCCGGTCTTCGTCGACATCGACCCGACGACCTTCAACATCGACCCCGAGCGCGTCGAGGCGCGCGATCACGCCGCGGACGAAGGCGATCATGCCGGTGCACCTCTACGGCCGGCCGGCCGACATGGACGCGCTCCTGCGACATCGCCGAGCGGCACGGCCTCGTCGTCGATCGAGGACGCGGCGCAGGCGCACGGCGCCCGCTACCGCGGCCAGGCGTGCGGGACGATCGGGACGATCGGGCTGCTTCAGCTTCTACCCGGGCAAGAACCTGGGCGCGTACGGCGACGCCGGCGCGGTGACCGAGCAACGACCCCGACCTGCTCGCGCGCGTCCGCAAGCTGCGCGACCACGGCCGGACGAGCAAGTACGAGCACGACGAGATCGGCTACGGCGAGCGCATCGACGCGCTCCAGGCCGCGATCCTCGGCGCCAAGCTGCCCGCACCTCGCCGACTGGACCGAGGCGCGCCGGCGCACGCGCGGCGCTACAACGCGCTTCTGGGCGGGAGCGGGCTCGCGACGCCGCACGGAAGATCCGCTCGACGAGCACGTCTTCCACCTGTACGTCCTGCGCTCGGACCGGCGCGACGAGCTGCTGGCGCACCTCAACGCCGCCGGGGTCGGCGCCGGGATCCACTACCCCGTGCCGCTCCACCGGCAGCCGGCGTATCGCGAGCTCGCGCCGGTCTCGCTCCCGCACACGGAGCGCGCCGCCGAGCGAGGTCCTGTCCCTGCCGTTGTTCCCCGAGCTGACCGAGGAGCAGCAGTCGTACGTGGTGGACCAGGTCTGCCGATTCGCGTCGTGACCACGAACGTCGCCCTGGTCGGCCTCGGCTACTGGGGCCCGAACCTCGCGCGGAACCTGGCCGATCCTCGACAACGCGCAACTACACACGCTGTGCGACGCGCAGCCGACCGCCTCGCAGCGCGTCGGGCGCCAGTACCCGGGACTCGCCTGACCGGCGACTTCGATTCGGTCCTGGCCGATCGACGCCGTCGACGCCGTCGTCCTCGCCACGCCGGTCGCGACCCATTTCGACCTGGCGAAGCAGGCCCTTCTGCGCGGGCAAGCACGTGATGGTCGAGAAGCCGCTCGCGCGGACGAGCGCCGAGTGCGCGGAGCTCGTCGACCTCGCCGAGCAGGGCGGCCTGACCCTGATGGTCGGCCACGTCTTCCTCTACAACGCCGCCGTCCGCCGGATGAAGGACTACATCGACTCGGGCGAGCTCGGCGAGGTCCGGTACGTCTACTCGCAGCGGCTCAACCTCGGCCAGGTCCGCCACGACGTCAACGCGCTCTGGAACTTCGCCCCGCACGACCTGTCGATCCTGCGCTACTGGCTCGGCGGCGATCCGGAACGCGTCATCGCTCGCGGCTACTCGTACGTCCAGCCCGGCATCGAGGACGTCGTGTTCATGACCCTCGACTATCCCGGTGGCGTCGGGGCGAACGTCCACATCAGCTGGCTGGATCCGTTGAAGATCCGCCGGATGACCGTCGTCGGCAGCGAGAAGATGATCGTCTACGACGACGTCAGCGCCGACGCCCGGATCACGATCTACGACAAGGGCGTGAGTCGCACTCGGCGTGAGCGGGACGCGGCGTCGCTCGGGAGCTACGAGACGTTCGGCGAGTTCCAGCTGCTGCTCCGCGCCGGCGACGTCCTGATCCCGAAGGTCGACTTCGTCGAGCCACTTCGAGTCGAGCTCCAGCACTTCGTCGACTGCATCGCCTCCGGCGAGCGCCCGCTGACG
>CAWFLS010000018.1:0-21870 GCA_963816675.1 uncultured Chloroflexia bacterium | reverse complement strand
CCAGTGCCACTTGGGTCTCGGGGTTCGCCCAAAGCATTACACCGTTCGGTGAGCCGCGGCCGGGTGCGACAATCGCTACGTGACCAAGTCGAGTGCCGGTGCGGAACAGCGTGTCCACGTCTCGGTGATCTGCGAAGCCCCGCCCGTGCCGCCGGGATTCGTCTTCGGCCTCCAGGACAAGTCTGGGTCGCTCGACCATGGTGTGGAGGAACGCGACGGCTCACTGCGGTTCGAAGGCGAGATCCGTGCCGTCACGGTCGGGGACGGGACCGTCAGTCTCCGCGGGCCGATCGTTCACGGACGTCTGGGAGCCTTCTTCCTCTACCTCTCATGCCGGCCGGACGGCGATCCGAACGCCGCATGGGCGTTTCGCGTGAAGGTCCCGCTTGACGGTGTGGACGGCAGGTCGGCCCGAGTACAGGCGCGTGTCCGTCCCTCGGGTGGCGGGACGGCTCGGCTCCTTGGGGACGGCTGGACAGATACGGCCGCCACCTGAGGGAACGACCGACCTCGCGGCGAATCCCCCGAGCCTCGCGAGATTGTGAGCCGGTTTTAGCGGGACTCGAGCGAGAAGTCGGGAATCGAAATCCCACCGGCGGTACGTTTTCGGCGCGCTCGACACCGTCGCGGGCGTTGGCCGCTATGTCCACTTCGCCTCGAACGGCTTGTCGACGGCTCGTCCGGAGCGCCCGTGATGCCCATCCTGTCCGTGCTCGGTCGTCGCACCACTGCGCTGCTGATCGCGGCAGTCGTCGCCATCGTCGTCTCGCTCATCCTCGTCGTCAGCGGCGCGCCGGCCGTCATCACGTTTGCGGCGACGGCCGTCGGGCTTGGAGTGCTGGCGAGTCTCGTCGGCGAAGGCACCGACCAGATCAGTGCGCGTATGTCTCCCGCCGCGACGGGGATCCTGCAATCGGGCCTCGGCAACCTGCCGGAGCTGTTCATCGCGATCTTCTCGCTGCAGGCCGGTCTGGTCGTGGTCGTCCAGTCGGCGCTCATCGGATCGATCCTCGCGAACAGCCTCCTCGTGCTGGGCATCGCGTTCGTCGTGGGCGGGCTCCGCCACGGGGCGCAGCGCTTCGAAGGCCGGAACGTGCGCGCAATCGCGACGCTCCTGCTGCTGGCCGTGGCCGCCCTCGTCATCCCGACTCTGGCCACGGAACCCGGGGCGCCCGACGCGGGGCATGCGACTGACCTCTCAGTCGATCGTGTCGATCGTCCTGCTTGTGGTCTTCGCGGCCTCGGTGCCCTACGCAGTGAGCCATCCGGGCGGGGTAGCGACCGCCCGAGGTGCAGCGGAGGCCGAGGCCGGCGAGCAGGCATGGCCTCTCGCGTTGGCCATCGGGATCCTTGCGCTCTCGGCGGTGGGGGCCGCGTTCGTGGCCGACTGGTTCGTCGAGGCGCTACGTCCGGCGATGGCCGCAACTCGGGATGTCGGAGGCGTTCGCAGGACTCGTCGTCGTAGCGATCGCGGGCAACGCTGTCGAGAACGTCGTTGGCGTGCACGGCGGCCGCCCGGGACAAGGCCGAACTCGCGGTCAGCCTGATCCTCAATTCATCCTTGCAGGTCGCGCTCGCCCTCACACCCGCCCTCGTCCTGCTCTCGATGTTCATGGGCGGCGAGCCGCTGACCCTCGTGGTCACGCCATTGCTGGCAGGCGCAGTGGCCTTCTCGGCCCTCCTGACGTTCGCGATCGTCGTCGACGGCGAGAGCAACTGGCTCGAGGGCGCTCGCGCTCATCGGCCTGTACGTGATCATCGCGGCGTCCGTCTGGTGGGGACCCGCGATCGCCGCCTGACGTGGCCGGACCGCGGCTGAAAGCGCCTGCGAGCGGGACCAACCCCGAGCCGCAACAAAACCGACCCGCAGCCTGACGCGCGGCACCGAACGGATACCTTCTCGGACCTGCGGCGGGGCCGACGTCGGGCCGCCGCTGCCTAGCCTTCCGTCAATGCCCGGACCGCAGCCGGGTCCCGAACGTCTCGGAGGTCGGAAGGCCATATGAACACCGGCGACACCGCGTGGATGCTGATGTCCACGGCGCTCGTGATGATCATGCTGCCGGGCCTCGCGCTGTTCTACGGCGGCCTGGTCCGGGCCAAGAACGTGCTCTCGACGGTCATGCACAGCTTCTTCGGGCTCGCCCTCGTCACCATCGTCTGGGTCATCGTCGGGTTCACCCTCGCCTTCGGGCCTGACGTCAACGGTATGGGCCTCATCGGCGGGCTCGACTTCGCGATGTTCAACGGCGTCGGGCAGGAGCCGTCGACGGTCTACGGGACGACGATCCCGTTCATGTTGTTCGCGATGTTCCAGCTGATGTTCGCGGCGATCACGCCGGCGCTCATCACCGGCGCCTTTGCGGAGCGCAAGCGTTTCGGTGCCTTCGTCCTCTTCACGATCCTGTGGTCGATCCTCATCTACTCGCCGATCGCCCACTGGGTCTGGTCGGTCGATGGCTGGCTGTTCAAGCTCGGCGCCCTTGACTTCGCCGGCGGGACGGTCGTCCACATCAGCTCGGGCGTGTCGGCGCTCGTCGTCGCGCTGATGATCGGCCGCCGCCAGATGAACGGCGAGCGGTCCGAGCCGCACGACGTCCCGATGACGGTCCTCGGCGCCGGCCTCCTGTGGTTCGGCTGGTTCGGTTTCAACGCCGGGTCCGCGCTGACCGCCGGCGGCCTCGCGGCCAGTGCATTCACCGTCACGAACATCGCCGCTGCCGCTGCCACGATCACCTGGGTCCTGGCGAGCTACGCGCACGGCCGGAAAGTCAGCGTCGTCGGGGCCGCCTGCGGTGCGGTCGCCGGTCTCGTCGCGATCACGCCGGCCTCGGGCTTCGTCACCCCCGGTGGAGCGCTCCTCATCGGTCTCGCCGCCGGCGGGCTGTGCTACAGCGCGACGCTCCTGCGGGCCCGCTCGAAGGTCGATGACGCGCTCGACGTCTTCGCGGTTCACGGCGTCGGCGGGATGTTCGGTGCCGTCGCCACGGGCATCTTCGCCTCGTCCACCGTCCAGGCCGCCTACTCCGGGCTCCTCGACGGCAATCCCCAGCAGCTCGTGACCCAGGTCGTCGCCGTCGCTGCGACTGTGGGCTTCGCCGCCATCGGAACGTTCGCCATCGTCAAGGTCGTCGACCTCCTCCTCGGCATGCGGGTGAAGCCCGAAGTCGAAGCGATGGGACTCGACCTGTCCGTCCATGGAGAGGCTGCCTATCAAGCGTGACGACGCGGGCGCCGGACTCCCACCGGCGCCCGTTCGTCCCGACATCGACCCGCACATCCCGGGCACCGGCCGCCGTCGAGATCGACGGCGGCTGCGCCGTCCCCAGCCGGAGACACAGGCCATGGATCCGAACCGGTCTCGCCGTCAGCGCCAGGGTCAACCCGCCACCCCGCTCTACGACGCGCGGTTCGAACACGACGCGTGCGGCGTAGGGTTCGTCGCGGACGCGGGTGGCCGCTCGCGTGACCGGGTCCTGCCCCTAGCCCTTGCCGGGCTGGCTGCGCTGGGACACCGCGGCGCGTTCGGAGCCGACGGCGAGTCGAGCGACGGAGCCGGGGTGTCGCTTCCGCTCGACCGTTCGCTCCTCGAGCTGCTCGCTGGGCGCGAGGCCGCGGGCCGACCTGGGATCGTGTCGCTGTTCCTGCCACGAGGCCGGGCGGTCGAGCGACGCGCGCGTGCCCTTGTCGAGGGCGTCTTTGGCGAGACCGGACTGACGGTCGCTGCCTGGCGTGAAGTGCCGGTCGACCTTTCCGCGCTTGGAGCGTCGGCGGCCGAATCTCGCCCGGCATTCGCGCAGGCGATCGTTGCGCGCCCGACCCGGGCGGCCGAGGATCACCGGCCGCTCAGCGACGACGCGTTCGAACGGCGGCTGGTCGTTGCTCGCCGACGCCTCGAGGCGGCTGCCCGGTCTGCCGGCGGCGTCATGGCCGAGATCGCGGTTCCGTCGGCGTCTGCGCGGACGATCGTCTACAAGGGCTTGGTCATCGGTGGCCGACTGCCAGATCTGTATCCGGACCTTCGCGCTGCGGTTTCGGTGTCGTACGCCGTCTTCCACCAGCGCTATGCCACCAACACGCGTCCGGTCTGGCGGCTCGCCCAGCCGTTCCGCTCGATCGCCCACAACGGCGAGATCAACACGGTCCGTGGCAATCGCGAAGAGGTCCGAGGCCGGGCGGCGGACACGGCGGGCTCGGCGATCGCGAGGGACCTCCTGGCGGCTGGGCCGCTCCTCTCACCCGACGGCTCCAATTCGCTGTCGCTCGATGAGTCCCTCGAACTGCTCGTCGCGACCGGCTGGGACCTGACGACGGCCCTCCTGACGACGATTCCCGAGGCGCTCGCCCTCCGCCGCGGCCCGCACCCGCATGTGGCGACGCTCCGCCGCCGCACGGCCGGGTTCCTTGCCCCGTGGGATGGCCCGGCTGCTCTCGCGTTCGCGGACGGCCGGCGCGTTGGCGCCCTCGTCGATCGAAACGGACTCCGACCCGCTGCCTTCGCCGTCACGCGAGACCGACTCGTCGCGGTCGCCTCGGAAGCCGGAGCGGTGCCGTTCACGGCGGCCGAGACGGTCAGGCGCGGGCGCCTCGGGCCAGGTGAGCTCCTCCTGGTCGAGCCGGGACGCCGCGCGATCCTCGAAGACGCCGAGGCGAAGGCGTGGGTCCTCCGTGCGTTGCCGATCCACGACGCGCCCCGGCCGGTCCACGAGGATCGCTGGGAAGCCCATTCGACCGAGCCGGCCGCCGACGGCAAGAGCGGACATGGCGAGCGCGCCACCACCGACCACACGCTGCGCTACCTGGCCGGTCTGGATGCCGAGCGCGCTCGGCTGGACATCAAGACCATGGCCCTCGAGGGCCACGAGCCGCTCTGGAGCATGGGTGACGACACCCCGACCCCCGGGCGTGGCCGGCTCGACCGTCCCGTGGCCGATCATCTCCGCCAGGCGTTCGCACAGGTCACGAACCCAGCCATCGACCCCGAGCGCGAGCGCGTCGTGATGGACCTGCGCGTCGAGCTCGGCCGCCGGCCGGCGTTGCTCGGCGGGCTGCCGCGCGGGCCGCGCACGGCGCGCTTGCCGAGGCCGATCGTGGCCGATCTCGACGGTCTTCGCCGAGCGGTCGAGGAGGCGGGTGTCGCCATCCGAACGCTGGATGCGACGTGGGATCCGGGGCTGGTCCGGCGGGCCTCGAGGCGGCCCTCGATCGACTCGCTGCCGAGGCCGTCGCGGCCGCCCGCCGCGGCACCGAGGTGCTGCTCGCTGACCGACGAGGCGCTGGTCCGTCGACCGGTTGCCCATCGCGTCGATCCTTGCCACCGGCGCTGTCCACACGGCGCTGACCGCGGCCGGGCTCCGAGGACGCACGGACGTGGCGGTCACCACCGTCGACGTCCTCGACGTCCATGCCATGGCGATGGTCCTCGCCGTTGGCGCGACGGCGGTCCACCCGCGTCTGGCGATCGAGCTTGCCGCCGAGCTCGCTGGCACGCGCGGAGCCGAGACGCTGACCTCGACCGAAGCCGTCGCCAGCCTTATCACCGCCTTCGAGGCCGGCCTTCGCAAGACGCTGGCCCGGATGGGGATCAGCGCCGTCGCTTCGTACATCGGCGGGGCGCTCATCGACGTTGTCGATCTCCATACCTCGGTCGTGGAGCGATGCTTCCCGACGGCCGCGGCGTGGCCGGGCCGGACGACCCTTCGCGACATCGCCGACCGCCAGTTGCGACGTCGCGCTGCCGCGATGGCGATCCCTGAACCGCCGCCCGGTCGCGAGCCGCGGCTGCCGGACCCCGGCTTCGCCCGCTTCCGGGCCGACGGCGAGGCGCACCTGTTCTCGCCGCGTATCGCCGGGGAGATCCAGGTCTTGGCGGCCCACGGGCTCGAGCCGAACGACTCGGGTGCCGCGGGGACCACCGTCGCCATCGATGACGCACTCGCGCGGTACCGTGCCGCGCTCGCGCGGCCGAGCACGGACCATGCCGTTCCGCGTGACGAGCTGCGGGTTCGGGCGGTCGCCGCCTCGGTCGACCTGGCCGACGTCGAGGATGCCCCTTCGATCGTTCGCCGGTTCGTCGTGTCCGCGATGAGCGTCGGCGCGCTGAGCCCCGAGGCCCATCAGGCCCTGACCATCGGCATCCAGATGGCCGGCGGCGCCGCGAACACCGGCGAGGGTGGGGAAGACCCGGCCTGGTACGTCCCTGGAGCGGACGGCGAGCGACGCGATGCAAGCATCAAGCAGGTCGCGTCGGCGCGGTTCGGGGTTACCGCGGCCTACCTGGCGCGTGCGGATCAGCTCGAGATCAAGATCGCCCAGGGTTCGAAGCCGGGCGAGGGCGGCCAGCTTCCCGGTCGCAAGGCAACGGCCTACATCGCGGCCCTCCGTCGCGGCCAGCCCGGCCAGAGCTACATCAGCCCGCCGCCGCATCACGACATCTACTCGATCGAGGACCTGGCGCAGCTCATCGCCGACCTCCGCGCGATCAATCCGTCGGCACGGATCGGCGTGAAGCTCGTCGCGAGCCGAGGTGTGGGCACCATCGCGGCCGGGGTCGCGAAGGCGGGTGCGTCGTACATCCATCTGTCGGGGCACGCCGGCGGAACGGGCGCATCGCCACTTTCCTCGATCAAGCACGTCGGTGCGCCGTGGGAGCTGGGACTTGCCGAGGTCCACCAGGTCCTGCTTCGCAACGATCTGCGCGACCGGGTCGCCCTCCGCACCGATGGTGGTCTCCAGACCGGCCGCGACCTCTTGGTGGCCGCCTTGCTCGGGGCCGAGGAGTTCGCGTTCGGGACGGCGGCGCTCGTCTCGATCGGCTGCGACATGGCCCGCCAGTGCCACCTCGACACGTGCCCGACCGGCATCGCGAGCCAGCGCGAGGACCTGCGGGCGAAGTTCACCGGGACACCTGCTGCCGTGGTGCGGTACTTCACGGCCATCGCCGAAGACGTCCGTCGCGAGCTGGCGGCGGTCGGTGCCCGTTCCGTGGGCGAGGTCGTCGGCGAGAGCCGTCGGCTGCTGCGGGCGCTCCCCGACGCGCGAGCCGAGCTTGCGCCGGTGATCGGGGCGGGGTCATGGGGAGCCGGCGCGGCCCGGCGTGCTGATCCACGGTCTGCGGGTCGCGACATCGGCCGCGCACCGGCGTCGGCGCTCGAGGTGGGGATCGCGACGGCGCTGCGTGGCCAGGCCTCGGTCTCCGCTTCCGGGCTTCGCGTCACGACTGCGGACCGGTCGTTCGGGGCCGGTCTCACTGGCGCGCTGGAACGAGGTGAGCTGCACGGGCCGGTGCGGATCGAACTGCGCGGTGCCGCGGGTCAGTCCTTCGGAGCGTTCGCGGGGCCCGGCATCGAACTGCGCCTGACCGGGCAGGCCAACGACTACGTGGCGAAGGGCCTGTCGGGCGGCTCGATCACGGTCACGCCGGAACCCGACCTGGGCACCGCGGCGGGTGGCGAGGCCATCGCCGGCAACACCTGCCTATACGGGGCTACGGGCGGGCGGTTGCATCTCGTCGGTCGAGCCGGGATGCGCTTCGCGGTCCGAAACTCGGGCGCAGAGGCCGTCGTCGAGGGGATCGGCCCCCATGGCTGCGAGTACATGACGGGTGGCACCGTCGTGGTCCTCGGACCGGTCGGGGCGAACTTCGGGGCCGGCATGACGGGCGGTCGTGCCTACCTGTACGACCCGAGCGGCCGGCACACGGCGGCCCTCGACGACCGAAGCGTAACCGCGGTCCGGCTGGGTACCGTTCTGGCCGAGCGGACCGATGGGCCTACTCGGCTGATCGAGTTGGTGCGTCTCCTCGAGGCCCAGCGCGGCGCCGGATCCGCTTTGGCCGAGCACGTCCTCCGAGAGCCCGACCTGGCGGCCACCTTCTGGCTGGTCGAGCCGATCGCGCCCGCAACCACGAGCGTGGGTGTCGCCGTGCCGGTCGTCACCGAGAACACCGGGATCGGAGTCCGCGCCGCGCATCTGAGGTCGCCGCCGCCTCGTAACCCGCCGTCGCTTCTCAATGCGTAATACACTGTGATACATGAGCGAGCGTGCCCGACCCGCACACGCCGTCCGCGAGCTGCGAAGCTTCCGCCTACCCGCTGATACCGCTTCGCGGCTCGACCTGAGCGCGGCCGAATCCGGGATGACGCGCACCGCGCTCGCCGAACGGCTGCTTGACGAAGGGCTCCGACGCCTTCGGCATCCTCGGATCGATTTCGTCGATGGCCCCGCTGGCCGGCGACCATTCGTGGTTGGGGCCGGGCTCGACGTCTGGGAGGTCGTGGCGACGCTTCGCGTCAACGGCGGCTCGGTGCAGGATTCGGCCGACTATCTCGGCGTCCCGCCCGCGGCCGTCGACGCGGCGGCTCGATATAGCGCCGAATTTGCCGACGAGATCGACCGCTGGATCGACACCAATGAGTCGATGGCCGAGCGTGAGGAGCAGCTGTACCGTCAACGGGTCATGCGTCGGGCGTGAAGCTGCTCCTCGACGAGCACTTCAGCCCGCGGGTGGCCGAGGCGCTTCGTGCCCGGGGACATGACGTTGTCGCAGTCGCTAGGTCGGACCTGGCCGGACTCGCCGATCGGCAACTGCTCTCGGCGGCCCGTGATGCCGGCCGCGTCCTCGTCACCGAGAATGTCGCCGACTTCCTGGCCATCGCAGGCGAACTTGCACGTGTCGGCGGAGCCCATGCCGGGATCGTCTTCACAAACCCCCGGCGCTTCCCTCGGTCGATCGGAGGTGTTGGGCTGCTGGCCGAGACACTCGAAGGTCTGCTTGTCGCGAATCCGGAGGAGAACGCGCTCGCGGATCGGATCATGTGGCTCGTCGAGACGACCGATGAAGGTTGAGGCCGAGCCGATCGTGCCCGTCGTTACCGAGAGACCTTGGTCCCCTTCCGCGTCCGGAGTTGAACCTGGTGGCAGCCGCGACCAATTCGCAACCATGCCGTTCCCGGCCCGGTGCCGACGCAGCGGGCTGCTGGTCGTACCGTCGCGCCAGCGTGGGTCTGCCCGCCCCGGTTGACCGTGCCCTCGATCGAATTGCGTCCGACCCGCCCGGAGGTCCACGATGATCCATCCCTCAGACTCCGAGGTCCGGCCCGATCGCCGTGCGCGACGGTCGCAGCGCGCCGGTCACATGCGCCGCGTGCGGGTGTCGACTCACGCAGTCCGGTGACACGTACTTCCACTTCAATCCGCTGGGCGGCCGTGACGCCCGCGGGTGTCGGGTCGCCTGTGTGGATGCGGCCCACGACGCGCAAGGCAGGGCGATCGCCGTCGCCGTCTAACCGTCCTCCGCACGGGTCCTAGCTGACGGGCAGGAGTCTGACGGGCACGGTCTGACTGGCTGTCGCCGCATGTCGGCGACGGTGTGCCGGCCACGATCTCGGCTGGGAGCTGACGCTAGCAGGTTCTGTTGCACCGGCAGCAAGCGTTGCACCGGGAGCACACAGGAACGGTCGTTCGCCCTGGGTTTTCTGGAGACTCGGACGGTTGACTCAGGCTGCCTCGCTCGGGGCAGGCCTGGCGCGATGGTAGGCCGCTTCGTACTCCGCTGGCGGGGTGTAGCCGCAGGCCGCATGGAGCCGCGTCTGGTTCCACCAACCGACCCAGCCGGCGGTGGCGAGTTCGACCTCGGCGGTCGACTGCCACGCCCGGCGCCGGATCAGTTCGGCCTTGTACAGGCTGTTGACCGATTCGGCGAGGGCGTTGTCGTAGCTGTCGCCGCGGGACCCGACCGAGGGTAGCGCCCCGGCGGCCGCCAGCCGCTCCGTGTAGCGGACTGCGACGTACTGGATCCCCCGATCGGAGTGATGGACGAGCGCGGGTCGGCTCGGGCCCCGGCTGAACAGCGCCATCTCGAGCGCATCGAGGGCGAGATCGGTCCTCAGCGAGCCCGACACTCGCCAGCCGACGGTCGGGCGCGGATCGCCCCGTGGTTCAGCGTCCGGCGCGGCTCGGCCGCTCCGGGGCGCCTAGTTCGTGGCCCCGTGAGCCGCCTCCGTGGCCTCGGCCTCACCCTCGTCCCCGACGTAGATCCGATACCCGACGCCACGTACCGCCACGACCTGCGGCCCTCCCGCATCCTGGACCTTCCCGCGCAGCCGGGCGAGGTGCGGCTTGAGCCACAGCAGGTCCGGATCGGTCTCGGCCGGCCAGCCGGCACGGGCCAGCTGCAGGTGCGGGACGATATCCCCGCCGGCCCGGACCAAGGCTTCCAGCAACCGGAATTCGGTCGGCGTGAGCGCGAGCGCGGTATCGCCGACCCGGGCCTCATGACGGCCGGGCTCCAGGACAAGGTTTCCGGCACTCAACGGCCCGCCGCCGCCGCCACCCCCCGGCCCCGCCGACCGGTCGACCCGCCGCATGATCGCCGCGATCCGGGCCAGCAGCTCGGCCTTGCCGAACGGCTTCGTCAGGTAGTCGTCGGCGCCAAGCCCCAGCGCGCGGACCTTGGCGGCCTCGCCGCTCTCGCCCGAGACCACCAGGATCGGTGCCTGGCCGACGGCGCGCATCTGGCCCGCCACGTTGAATCCATCAGGCCCGGGCATGGCGAGGTCCAACAGCACCAGATCCGGGTGCTCCTCTCGGAACCGCTTGACCGCCGTCAAACCGTCGTACGCCGTGATCACCTGGTGGCCCTCAGTGCCGACCAAGGCCGTGATGGCGCCCACCATCGCGGGGTCGTCATCGACCACGAGGATCCGTAGCGGGCGGCTCGCCATTGTCATTAGTCCCTCTCGTGTCCGGTCTAGATGGCGACCGCAGCCGGCAGCGCGACGACGAATCGCGCTCCGTGCGGTCGGGCGGGTTCGCACCAGAGCCGGGCACCCATGGATTCCCGAGCCGTTTCGCCGCGTACAGCCCGATCCCGAGCCGCGGGCGGTGTGCGTGTCGCGGCGAGCGTACGGCTCGAAGATCCGCTCGCGCCACTCATCGGGGATGCCGGGTCCCTCGTCCGATACGCCGAGCAGCACGAGGCCCTCGGCCAACGTCCAGTCGATACGGATGGCGGTGTCCGGCGGCGCGTATTTGACCGCGTTCTCGACGAGATGCTCGACGATCTGGCGGAGTCGAGGCGGATCGGCGAGGGCGTGCAACCGGATGCCCGGGACGACGACGACGCGGTGGCGCTCGAGGATCGGACGGAGCGATGTCACGACCTCGTCAACGAGCGCAGCGGTATCGACCGGAGTGACCGACGCCGGCGCCTCGGGGACGACTCTCACCGAGGCGAGGATCGAGTCCACCAGGCGATCGAGCCGCTCGATCTGCTCGAGCGTCGCTCGATGCCAGTCGGCCCGGCGCGCCCGGCGCTCCATGTCGCGGGATTCACGGCCCCGCAGCGGCGGTTCGTCGGCGAGGAGGTCGGCATAGGCGCGGACCACGGCGAGTGGGGTTCGGAGCTCGTGGGTGACGAGCGCGATCAGCTCGCTCCGCGCCTCGTCGATCGCCTTGAGCGCGACGACACGGGCCTCGGCCTCGGCCTGCTGGCGTCCCTTTTCGATGATCCCGGCGAGGAGGTCCGCGACCGCGCCGAGCTGGGCAACGTCGTCAGCGGTGAACGCTCGGTGTTCCTCGGTCTGGACGTTCAGCACTCCGACCGTCTGGTCGTGCCAGCTGAGCGGCACCGACAGCATCGATGCCACGAAGCGGCGCTGGTCGATGCCGCGAACCCACAGGAACCTGGCGTCAGCCTTCACGTCGGGGATGACCAGCGGCTGCTGTTCCTTGGCGACCTGGCCCGTGACGCCTTCACCGAACGGCACCCGAGCACGGCCGATCTGGAACCGGTCGAGGCCGTTCGTCGCGGCCAAGGTCAGGTACGCTCCATCGCGGTCGAGCAGATACAGCGAGGAAACGTCCGCGTGGAGCACGTCCCTGGTCCGGTCGACGACCGTCTCGAGCAACTCGTCCCACGTGCGCGCGGTCGTCGCGAGGCGGGCGACCTCGTGCAGGAAGCGCAGCTGTTCGAGTTGATGGGCGGCGCTCCCGGACGGCATCGAGCCTCGCGTCTCGGCGGGCGCGCGAGCGGGGGGCGGCACGGACCGCGTCGTAGTCACGCCCATCACCATACAAGCGTATGGAAAGGTTGCGGTCATGAAGGTTGCGGCCGCGTCGCCGCTGGGACGCTGAACGGTTCGCCGGGAGCACCGCGATGAGCACGAGCGAGCGACGACCGAAGGCGACCGAGAAGGCGAAGGCGACCGAGACACCCGCGACTGGTAGCGAACCGGAGACGAACGGCTCGACACGACCGCCGACGACCGGAAACGCCCTTCCGGAAACGACCGTATCGGCCAGGCGGCCCCAGGCCGCGTCCGCGCGCCCGTCTGCGGCCGTTGCTGCCGAGCCGCTCGGTATCGGCACCAGCGGCGCTCGCGACCCGCTCGCCGTCGAGGTGCGGCTCCTCGGCGCCCTCCTCGGCCAGGTCATCTCGGAGCAGGCAGGCCCCGAGCTGTTCGCCACCGTCGAGCGGATCCGCCGCCGCACCATCGCCCTCCGGCGTGACGACGACCCCCTCGAGCGAGCGCGCCTCGACGAGGAGCTCCGGGCGCTCGACCTCGACGACGCCGAGGCGGTCATCGAGGCCTTCGGGCTCTATTTCGGACTCGTCAACCTCGCCGAGGCCCACGCGCGCGTCCGAACGCTTCGCCGGCGGGAGCGGGCCGCGCGCGACGGGGTCCTCGATGATTCGGTCGCCGATGCGGTCGGACGGCTGCGGCGGAGCGGGCGGTCCAACGCAGACCTCGACGCTCTCGTGGCGAGGCTCTCCGTCTCCCCGGTCCTGACGGCCCATCCCACCGAGGCGCGTCGGCGGACGACCCTGGTCGCGCTTCGACGGTGTGCCGCGCTGCTCGAACGGCTCGACGACACGCGGCTCACGCCGTCCGAGGATCGCGAGGTGCGCCGTCGCCTGCGCGAGGAGATCACGCTGCTGTGGCGGACATCCGATCTGCGGATCGTGACGCCGACCCCGCTCGACGAGGTCCGGACGGCGATGGCGTTCTTCGATGCGACGCTGTTCACGGTCGTGCCCCGGCTGTATCGCGCCCTCGACGGGGCGCTCGATCGTGGACCCGGCCGCTCGCGAGGACCGGCCGCCGACACCGGGCGGACAGGCACCCGGCCGCCTCGGGTCGGTCCATTCCTTCGACCGGGGAGCTGGATCGGCGGCGACCGGGACGGCAACCCTGAAGTGACCGCGGACGTCACGCTGCGAACCCTCCGCATCCAGGCAGATCACGTCCTCCACGGCTACGAGGCGGTGGCGACCAGGCTGATGCAGACGATCGCCGCGGCCGACTCTGGCGACCGTGTCCCTCGGGCGCTGGCGTCGCGTCTCGCCCGCGATGCCGAGGACCTGCCCGAGACCGACCGCGAGCTGCGACGCAGGTTCCCCGACGAGCCGTACCGCCAGCGGTTCGGGTTCATCGCCGAGCGACTGCGCCGGACGCGCGCGCATCTCGTCGGTGAGCCGGCCGCGCTCACCGGGCGATACGCCACGGCCGCCGATCTCGATGCCGAGCTCGGTCGAGATCACCGACGCGCTCGTGGCCGACGGCCTCGAACGCGTCGCCTGGGGCGAGGTCGCCGAGCTGCGGTGGCAGCTGGGCACGTTCGGGTTCCACCTTGCCGAGCTGGAAGTCCGCCAGCACGCCTCGGTCCATGCCGCCGCGCTGGCCGCGATCCGCGAGGGACGCCCGACCGACCACGGAGCTCTCGGCCGGTGTGACACTCGGCGAGGTCCTCGACACCTTCCGGGCGATCGCGGAGGCCCAGGCGCGCTTCGGTGTCGAGGCTTGTCATCGCTACGTCATCAGCTTCACGTCATCGGCCTCCGACGTCACCGACGTCCTGGAGCTCGCAAGGCTCGCTGCCGCGGGGCACGCCGCCGGCGACGGTCCGTCGGGCGCCGTGCCGGTGCTCGACGTCGTCCCCCTGTTCGAGTCGAGCGCGGCACTCGGGACTGCTGGCGCGATCCTCGCCGCCCTCCTCGACGACCCAGCCTACCGAGCGGGTCTCGCCGCGCGCGGCGATCGTCAGGAGGTGATGCTCGGCTACTCCGATTCGAACAAGGAGTCCGGGTTCCTCGCGGCCGCCTGGATGCTCCACCGGGCGCAGGGCGAGCTCGCGGCGCTGGCGCGCTCTCGAGGCATCGAATTGACCCTGTTCCATGGCCGCGGCGGAGCGATCGGGCGCGGCGGCGGGCCGACCAACCGGGCGATCCTCGGTCAGGCGCCGGGTTCCGTCGACGGTCGCCTCAAGCTGACCGAGCAGGGCGAGGTCATCGCCGCCAATTACGCCGACGCGACCATCGCGCGCCGCCACCTCGAGCAGATGACCGGCGCCGTCCTGATCGCCTCCACGCCCGAGCATGCCGCCAGGCTCGAGCGGGCGATCGAGGTCGGTGCGCCGATCCTCGACGAGCTGGCCGATACGGCCAGACAGGCCTACCGCTCGCTCGTTCACGACGACGCCGGCTTCGCCGAGTTCTTCGCGGCCGTCACGCCCATCCGCGAGCTGTCGGCGCTTCGGCTCGGCTCGCGACCTGCGGCCCGAGGACGGCGCGATCAGGCGCCGACGATCGATTCGCTCCGGGCGATCCCGTGGACGTTCGCGTGGTCGCAGGCCCGGATCAACCTGCCGGGCTGGTACGGGCTGGGCACGGCGCTCGAGGCGTACGGGACCCGCCACGGCGAGGCGGGGCTCGACTCGATCGCGAGGCTCGCGACCGACTGGCCGTTCCTCGCGAGCCTGTTCGACAACGCCGAGATGAGCCTGGCCAAGGCCGACATGGGGGTCGCCCGCACATACGCCGCGCTCGCGACTGCGCCTGGCGACGAACGCCGATGGGCGGCCATCGAAGCTGAGTTCCGGCGGACGGTTGCGCTCCTCGGCCGGGTTACCGGACGGGATCGCCTGCTCGACGGTGCGCCGGTGCTGCAGCGGTCGGTGGCGCTGCGCAATCCATACGTTGATTCGCTCTCGGAGCTTCAGGTGCGGCTCCTCGCCCGGCTTCGGCGGCTCGCGCCCGACGACCCCGAGCGCGACCGCGTCCTGCGGCTCGTCCAGTTGACCGTGAACGGCGTCGCGGCCGGGCTCCAGAACACCGGATAGGCGATGGATCACCGTGACCATGTTCGGCTACTCAGCGCAGCAGTCGAACCGGGTGGCACGTGGGCCGATATCGGAGCGGGATCGGGTGCGTTCACGCTGGCCCTCGCCGATTTGGTTGGGCAGGGCGGTCGGATCTTCGGGGTCGACCGCGATGCGGGCGCTTTGCGGCAGATGGAGTCGGTGGTTCGACGGGCGTTCCCGGACGTGCCGGTCGACGCGATCGTCGGGGACTTCCGCGGCCCGCTTGCCGTTCCGGCCCTGGACGGCCTTGTTGCGGCCAACAGCCTTCATTTCGTCGCTCGCGACCAGCAGGCCGAAGTCGTCCGCGCGCTCGCGGCGCACCTCCGGCCCGGCGGTCGGTTCGTCGTGGTCGAGTACGACGCCGATCGGGGCAACCCGTACGTGCCCCATCCATTCAGCTATCGCGCGTGGACGCGACTTGCCGGTGCCGCCGGGCTTGTCGACGTGGCGGAGATCGGTCGGGTGCCGAGCCGGTTCCTTGGGGCGATCTACTCGGCGGTGGCTTACCGACCTGAGTGATCCGGCGACGCCCTCACACCATTCTCAGACGACACGGCGAGGATCGAATCAGGTCGGCACAAGCAAGCCGTACCGACCGATCTCGTTGCCCGAGCCCACGGGCCCGGAGGTGCCATGGGCCAACCGTGAACGACTGGGAACCACCGAACGATCGACCCACACAAGGAGATGACCATTGGAATGGCATGACCCCTCGGCGCTGCCGGAGCCTCTGACCCCGGCCGGACCGGAACCCATGACACCACCGGCGTCCACGGTCTCGCAGCCGCCGGCTCCAACGCCACCATCCGGGAAGCCAGGTTTGCGGCGGACGGTGCTGACCGCCTCGCTCGCCGCACTCCTGGTCATGGGCGGCGCAGTCGCCGTCGTTTCCGCGGCGAGTCCGGCCCCGGCGGCCTCCTCGGCTCCGACCACGACCGATCCGTCGAACCCGGCCACCGATCCCTCGAACCCGGCGACTCCGCCGACGACTCGACCGCACCACGGAACGGCCGGCGGCACCAAGGTCGACTGCCCGAACAAGGGCGGCGGCACGACTGGGAACTCGGGCGGCTCGGGCGACTCGGGCAGTTCCGGCGATTCGGGTAGCTCCGGCGCGCCGAGCACCCAAGCGCCAGGCACCGTGCCGGCGACCTAGCTCCCGACTGGCATCCGGGCGGTCCGACCTCCTCCGGGCCGCCCGGACGTCCATCTCACAACCGCGCCGTGAGCGCCAGGACGACGCCAGCCACCACAACACCGACGAGACGGATACCCAACCAACACGTCGGTCCACATGACCGGGAAGTGCGTCACGCCCAGCCGCTTACGGCGAGTCGATGCGCTCGGTCGGCGGAGTGACGTCCTTCATCGGCCTCGCTGGCGGGCGACGCCGGCCGCGTCGATGGAGGCGCGCGATCCGGTCAGGCCCGGCGACGAACGGCGCGATGTACGCCACCAGCAGGATCGGGATCAGGAAGCGGGTCACGCCGGGGCGCACGACGACGGCCATCCCGAGCAACCACAGGAACAGCGCGTAGCCGCCTATGGCCCGGCTCGAAAGACCACCGAGCTGCAGCCGACGCGCCGGCAGGAGCACGACCAACGCGACGCCGAGCGCGAGCGCGAGCAACCACGGGGCAGGGAGAAGCACGCGACGATCGTACGCCAGACGCCGACGTGATCGGGTTCGTCAGCCGATGCCAGCGTCGGCGGTCAGCGGGTCGATCACGCGCAGGCCGGAGAAGCGACGGAAGCCATGGTCGTGCGAGGCGAGAACGAGCCCGTGCTCGATCGCAAGGGCTGCGATCTCGATGTCGGGTACGTCGTCGCTGCGGAGACCGGGAGTCTTCGCGAGCTCGGCCGCGATCGTTGCGTGCCCGGCGCCCGCGGCCACGAGCCGTACGGCCGGCTGCTCCAAATACCCGGCTGCGGCCACCCATCCGTCCCGCACAGTGACCGCGTGCGCGCCAAACACTCTGGTGCTCGTGATCAACCGGACGAACGCGTAGACGACGGGCCAGCAAAGCGCGACGGTTCCGTCGCGTTCGGCGAGGCGGGCCTCCAGCCACTCGCGCGCACGTTCGTGCTCCGCGGTATCGACGAACGTGGCGTAGATGAGCAGGTTCGTGTCGACGAGTGTCATGGGACGCCGCGCTGCGCGCGTCGCTCGTCGTCGAGCGCGGCGAGGACCGCCGAGACGTCGGAGAGGTCGATCTCGGGACGCCCGGGGAGTTCGGGCAGCGCTCGCGGTACGGCGCCCGGGACGTCGCGCGTACTCCGTCGAAGCAATCGGTTGACGGTGCTGCGCAACGACTCGCCGGTGCGCGCTCGCTCGCTCTCGATCAGTGCCGCGACATCGTCATCCAGGGTGAGTGTTGTGCGCATGATGTCGCAATTCTAGCATCATGATCATCAACCGATTTCGACGATCTTACGCCCCGCGGCCGCCGGGTTTGACCAAACGCCGCGAGGGCTTCATAATCAGTGGTCGCGGGGTGGAGCAGCGGCAGCTCGTCGGGCTCATAACCCGAAGGTCAGGGGTTCGAATCCCCTCCCCGCAACCAATGCCGTCTATACCTTGAACCCCGGGCCCGACCACCCGGGGTTCTTCCTTTTCGCGGGCCTATTTGGCCCGAGGGCTAGTCGGCGACGCGTTGCCAGCTGGCCTCTCCGCCGACTTTCCATTCCACTTCACGGGCGTTCCCGGTCGCAACGTCGATCCCGAGCGGTCGAACCGGCGCGGCTCCCGAAGGCGAGTGGAGCAACTCAGCTGGGAGTGACAGAAGGGTGGTTCCGTCGGGCGACCAATCGAAGATCGCCCCTTCGGCGGCCGGCGCAGGACCGGCGTCTTTGACGGGACCGCCTGTGATCGACGCCACCCCGATCGGTCGGACGGTCGTGGTCCCGGTGGCGGCGGATCGGTGTACCACCGGCCGAACGCGATCCGCGTGCTATCCGGGGACCATGCGAAATCGGTCTCGAACCAGGCGTCGGACTCGTCCGAGAGGTGCCTGATACCGGTCCCGTCCGCGTTCATGACACAGATGTGTGAGGCATCCGATCTCGTCGGTGAGCCGCAGTTGAAAGCGATCATCGTTCCGTCCGGAGACCAGCGGACGGCCGAGAGGTCGTGCTGGCCACCGGTCAAGGCGCTTGCTGGAACAAGGAGCTTCGCGCCGCTACCGTCGCCGTTCATGATCCATAGGTCGACCTCGGGCGTGCTGTCGGGGTCATGGAGGATCTGACGGCCATCGGGCGGTCGAGCCTCCCCGGCCACGAAGCGAATCCCCTGGGCGACTAGCACAGGCGCTGCCGTTCCGGTGGCGTCGAGTCGCAGGAACGAACCGTTGGCCGTCCCCACCAATATCGCGGCAGAGTCTGGAGACCACTGCGCGAAGTCATCGTCGGTGACCGGATGGTCCGCACTGACCACGCGCGCGCCGGATCCGTCGGAAGCGGCGACGACGATGTCATACCCGCCCGCAGCCCTCTGCCGGACGAACGAGATCTTGGTCCCGTCCGGGGAATACTCGGGTTGGCCGTCGACCTCGGGCCCGATGATGATCGCCGTAGCGGCGCCGGTCCGAGGATCGACGTTATAGATGTCGCCACCGCTCGAGTAGGCCACGAGCCCATTCCGCGCGTTGCCGAACGGCGGCGGAAGCTTTGTCTGTCGCGAGCCGACGTATACGGCCGCGATGGCGACAAGCAGTGCGACGATGATGAGTGCCGCCCCGATCGTGCGCCACGGCAGGTGCCGTGCGATCGCGGGACGGCTGGCGATGTCAGCCATGGGAATCCACCTTTCGGGGAGTGACCACGCCGGGCGCTGCGTCGCGGCGGCGAGCTGCGTGTGGAGGTCATCGAGGTAGTCGGGGGTCCGGGGCGCGGCCAGTTCGTCGAGGAGCACGGGGAGCCGGCGTTCGAGGCGGTTCATGTCGGTCACGAGAACTGCTCCCCCGGAACCGCCATCGGCGGTCCCAGCTCCTCGAGGGTGATCGCGATACGCATCGCACTGAGCGACCGATGGAGTCGCGACTTGACTGTGCCGAGTGGCAGACCGAGGGTTGCGGCAACTTCGTGCAGCGGGATCCCGAGGAAATAGTGCATAACGATGACCGCCCGCCAGTCGGGGTCCAGCTTTCGAAGAACGCTGTCGAGGAGTTCACGGTCGGCGACCAACGAGGCGACATCGTGAATCGCCGGTCCGTCGATCGGGGTCAGCTCGACCTCGATCGGACGACGCCGGCGCCGGCGTGCCACATCGATGCATGAGTGGACGACAAGTCGATGGAGCCAGGCGTCGAACCGCTCCGGGTCGCGAAGGCCGGGGAGGTGCTTCCAGGCTCGGATGTATCCCTCCTGAACCGCGTCACGTGCGAGTTCCGCGTCCCGGAGGATCAGCCGGGCTGCCGCGTCCAGCCGCACGACCGACCCGTCGACAAGCTCGGCGAAGGCGTCATGATCGCCTTGCTTCGCTCGATCGACGAGTAGTCGCTGGTCCACGCCAACCCCTCTCGATGCGCGGCGTTGTCCCGCGTACAGCGTATGGCGTCCGTGGAGCGAATTGGATTCCCGATTCATGAAGAAGCGGGCGTCGCGTTCGGACGCCCGCTTGCTTGGTCGCGTGAGGTCATTGCGCGAGGCGCTGCCAATCGAGGTCCGCGTCGGATTGCCAGGGGACCGTCGTGTACGGGCCACCCTCGGGATCGAGCAGGTACGCCGAGTTGCTGCCGGAGTCTTCCGAGTACATCAGGATCTTCGTGGAATCGGGCGACCAGACCCAGTTCGCGAGGCCCGTGAGGTCCGGGCCGGTCGCCATGATGGGTCCGTTCCCATCCGCTCGAACCACCGACACGTGCTGGATGGTCCGGCCGTCCTCGATCACATGCCAGTAGGCGAGCCATCGGCCATCGGGAGAAGGGCTGGGCAAGCCGTCCCAGCCTTGCCCAGGTTCTGGTTTGAACTCGTGGGGATCAGTGCCGTCCGCGTTCATCACCCACAGCTGGATCGACTCGGGCGTCCAGCGCTGGTAGAAGATCCGCTTCCCATCAACGGAGTACGTCGCATTGTTGAGGTCTTGGTCGAGGGTTTCGGTCTCGACCGGCGCTACTAGCGTCTGAACATTCGTGCCGTCGGCGTTCATGACGAACAGTCCGTACTTTCCGTCCTTCAAGGCGCGGAACAGGATCTGGTTCCCGAGCGGGGGTCGGAAGGCGATCTGATCAGGGATCGTCCCGGTCTCCAGCCGCACAGGCGGCGCCTGTTTCTCGGTCGAGAACAGCTCGAGGCGGTTGGTTCCGTCGATCGGTTCGATGACCGCGAGGTGACGGCCGTCAGGCGTCCAGTTGGCCCAGACCACCTTGTCTATCGGAGCGCTCGTGATCTTCATGATGTCGGTGCCGTCGTCGTCCATCACATACAAGTCGACGGGCACCCCTCCGGCACCCGTATCGGCGACGGCGGGCTGGATGAAGGCCATCCGCGTCCCGTCGGGGAGAAGCCGGGACCAGCCACACCCTGGTCCTTGGGGCTTCGGTAGAGCAACCTGGTATTCCCGGTCACGGGGTCTCCCGCATAGACATCACCGTCCGAGACGTACGGGATCACGCCGTTCCTCGCCGGACCGAACGGCGCCGGCACGTGCTTCTGCGAGCCGACCGCCACGGCGACCGCGACGGCGACGAGGACCGCGATGAGGGCAAGGATGCCGATCTGCCGCAACGGCAGCCGGGTCCTTGGTGCGATGCGAGTCGCGACGTCCATGGGGAGCCACCTTCCTGGGAAGGTCCACGCCGAGCGCTGCCGCGGACGGACGGCGGCGGCAAGGACCTCGTCTCGATACATGGGTGACGGCCCCAGGTAGAGGTCTTCGAGGATCTCGGGCAGGTGGCGTTCGAAGCGTCGATCGACGGTCATGCCATGTGCCCTCCGCGGACCTGTTCCGAGGCCGGGGCGGGTTCGGCTGTCACCGTCACCCGCATCGCGGCCAGCGCGTAATGCAGGCGGGACTTGGCCGTGCCCAAGGGGATACCCAGGGATGACGCCACCTCAGGCAACGGCATCCCCAAGAGGTAGTACATCGCAACGACCGCACGATGGCCGGGATCCAGGCGGCGGAGCGCGGAATCGACCAGTTCGCGGTCGGCGAGGGCGCCGGACACATCGGACGTCGCCGGCGAGTCCATCGGAGTGAGCTCGACCTCGATGGCGCGCCGCTTGCGACGGCGGGCAAGATCGAGGCATGCATTCACGGTCAGACGACGAAGCCAGGCATCGAACCTGGCCGGATCACGAAGTCCGGGCAAGTCACGCCAGGCCCTGATGAGAGCCTCCTGGACCGCGTCGTGCGCGAGCTCCGGGTCGCGGAGGATCAGCCGGGCTGCCGCGTCCAGCCGCGCGAGCGCAGGGTCGACGAGTCCGGCGAAGGCGTCATGATCGCCTCGCTTCGCTCGGTCGACGAGTGCTCGCTGGTCCACGGTCGCCTCGACTGCGACACGACCAGGGCGGTCGTGCTCGACAGGGTATGGCGTCGTCGTCGCCCAATCGTTCATTGGGCGTCGCGTGGGCACGACGACGTCACCGCGCAGGCGGCTGGGCGAAAGGCGTGGCGCAGGCGCGAGCGCATCGCGGGCTCGACTACGAGCCTCGAGCGTCGGCAGCTCTCGGGACGAATCGGGAACAAATTCTCGCCACCCGAGCATTGGGCAGAGGATTTCGGTCAGATGC
>CAWFLS010000017.1:0-139284 GCA_963816675.1 uncultured Chloroflexia bacterium | reverse complement strand
CCGCGGCTCTGTCTGCACGCTGGAATCTCGGGTCCGTACACTCCATCGTTGATGGATCCACTTGACTTCGAGCTTGGGATCAAGTCGATCGCGGGGAGCGACTTTGAGGTCAGCGTCCTGCGTTCGCCGGTCGGAGAGGCGCATGCGACGATGCGCTTCCCGTTCGATGGGCTCGAGCTGCAGACGAGACTCCAGGCGCTCGAGATCGCCCTCCTCCGTTCGGGAGGGACTCGCCGCCAGCTCGACAGCACCGATGGCCAGAAGGTCCGGGACTTCGGCCGCGACCTGTTCGACGCCCTGATCCAGGGCGACGTCCGGAGCCGATTCGACGCCAGCCTCGCCGAGGCTGAACGGACCGACAAACCGCTTCGGATCAGACTGCGGTTCGACGCGCCTGCCCTCGCGGCGCTGCCGTGGGAGTTCCTCTACGACCAGCGACAACCCGATTACCTCGTCCTGTCCGCGAACACGCCGCTGGTTCGATACATCGAAGTCGCCGAGACGCTCAAGCCGTTCACCGTCACCGGACCGCTGCGGATCCTCGGCATGGTGGCCAGCCCTGTCGGGTTGACGCCGCTCGACGTCGAGCGTGAGCGGTCGCGGATCCAGGAGGCGACGGCCGCGCTCCAGGCTCAAGGCCTGGTGGAGCTCCACTGGCTCGATCCGGCGACGCCGCGCGAGCTACAGGCCGCGCTCCGTCGTGAGAAGTGGCACATCTTCCACTTCGCCGGTCATGGCGGCTTCGACCCGACGATCGACGAAGGGGTCGTGGCGCTGGTCGACGAAGACGGGTCCGCGGTGCGGGTCCCAGCGACGCAGCTCGGTCGACTGCTCGGTGACCACAATCCGCTTCGCCTGGCCGTGCTCAACGCATGCGAGGGGGCCCGTGGGAGCACGCACGACCTGTTCTCGAGCACGGCCGCGACGCTCGTCCGCCGCGGGTACGCCGGCCGTCGTCGCCATGCAGTACGAGATCACCGACGACGCGGCGAAGGAATTCGGTCGGGCCTTCTATGAAGCGATCGCGGATGGTTCACCGGTCGACATCGCCGTCGCCGAGGCCCGAAAGTCGCTGTCGATCCAGATGAGCAGCACGCTCGAATGGGGCACGCCGGTCCTGTTCATGCGAACCGACGACGGCGTCCTGTTCCGGATGCACCGCTCGAAGGCAGCCGCTGGCGGTGCGGCGCGCGGGACGGGCGATCGCGTCGATCCGCCCGCGGCAGTCGGCACGGACGCCGGTCGACCGCGGGCGCGGCATCGGTGGCGCGGCCGCGCGGCCGCAGCTCCGGTTGGCGCCATCGTTGCGCCGATCACGGCGGGCCCGGTAGCGGGGGCTGCCGCGGCGCCGGCGCCCGATGGGCTGACGTCAGGGGCTGCGGTTGCGGCCGCCGATACGCCAGATGCTGCGGCGGTCGCAGCCGGGGTGGCAGACGGGCCGGCCGGGACCCCGGCCGCGGAGGCGGCATCAGTGCCAGCGGCCGCGGCGACACCGCCTCCGGTGGCCGCTTCGATCGCCGCCGAACCACGGGTCGCGGCCGATTTCCAACCAGGCGTTGCATCGGCGATCGAGGGATCGGCCCACGTCCCGGACGCGGCCGCAATCTCGGCGCCGATTCCAGCGTCGGCGACGAAGCCGATCCTGAATGCGCGACCGCGGTCGATCGCAGTCGTCGGGATCATTTCGGTGGGGGTCCTACTGGGCGGCGGTCTCCTCGTGAGCCGCCTCCTCGGTGGTGGAGGTGAGGTGTCGCCATCTGGTTCGCCCGGGTCCGCTCCGTCAACGGCGATCGCCGGCGGCGCCGGTGCGACGAAGGGCACGATCGACATCGCGCTCGAGCTCATGCCTTCGAAGAGCGTCGCATCGGTCGGGATCGCGAACGGAGTGAAGCTCGCCGTCTCGGAAGCCGGCGGCGTGGCGGGCGGTTGGAAGGTCGAGATCCCCGACTCGGCGGTCCTCGACGATGGCGGCGACGTTCAGCGCGGCAAGGACAACATGCAGGCAATCGTCGGCCAGGATCGGGTGGTCGCCGTCATCGGCCCCCAACAGTCGGGGATCGCGAGCGGGCAGATCCCGATCTCGAACGCCGCCGGACTGCTGCAATGTTCGCCGTCGGCGGCGAGCGACGGCCTGACGAAGCCGGATGCAGGAGCCCTGAAGCTGCGCTCGAGCCAGCCGGACAAGGTCAACTTCGTCCGCACGGTTTCGACGAATTCCGCCGACGCACCCGCAACGGCGAAGTTCATCCTCGAGAACCTTCGGAGGTCGAACGTCTACGTCGTCGACAACAAGGTGAGCACCGCGCAACAGCGAGCCACCCTGTTTTCGAAGTATTTCAACGGACACGGCGGCACCGTCGTCGGACAGGGCTCGCTGGCGAAGAAGGCGACCGACGCCGAGCTGGCCGCGGTCGTGGCCGATGTGACCGCCAAGCGACCGGATGTCCTCTTCTTCAGTGGGTCGTCCGGCTCCTCCGAGATCGTGGCCAGGTTCTTCAAGGCGACCAGGGCCGAGTTCGGTGCCGTCCCATTCGTCGCGTCCGGCGAGATCAAGGCCGACACGACCTTTCGTGACCTGGCTGGCGCAGATCTGACGACGAACGTCTTCACGTCCTTGGCCGCCGCCGAAGATTTTCCGGGCAATACCGCCTTCAACGCTCGCTACCAGACCGCGTTCGGTGTCGCGCCCGGAACGTACAGCGCAACGGCGCATGCGTGTGCCGCGGTCGTCCTCGACGCGATCGCGCGGGCCGGCGACTCGGCCGATCTCGTGCGACCTTCGGGAGCGCGTTCGGGCGGCGGCTGTCGACCCATCGGTCACCCACACGAGCGTGATCGGCGACTTCAAGTTCGATGAGAACGGTGATCCTGACCCGCAGATCATCACGATCTATCGGTACATCCCGAGGACAACGGGCTGGGCGGTCGAGGGTTTCATCCATTCGGAGCCGTGACCCGTCACGCGCGCCGGCGGTTCGTCGGAGGCGCCGCCCATGACACTCCCCGACGCCGCGGCGATCGAACGCGTCGCCCGGCGCGTGCTCGCGGCCCCTGACGCCGTCATCGAGGGCCACACCGTCAGTCCGATCGACTACGACGCCTACCGCCCGGGACGGGCCGTGAGTCGGGTGGAGGGTCGCGCGGCCATCGCGCGGTCGCCAGATCACGTGGTCCGCGATCCGCAAAAGGACGGACGCTCGCGCCGATACGCCCGCCGCACCGCTCGAGGGCGCGCGGCGAGAGGCGCTCGCGTACCGCTCGGGCGTCGCTCACGCGAGCGACGGCGTGCGCATGCCGAACGCCTTCGCGATCGATATCCACGACGGCGGCCCAGTGGAGATCTGGATCGAGGACGTCGGTGCCGACGAGGAACGGTGGACGCTCGAGACGTACGCCGCGGCGGCTCGCGGGCTCGGGCGCTTCAACGGGACATGGCTCCTTCGCGGCGTCCCGGACCACGATTGGCTCATGACCGCTTGGGCAGAGCGCCAGAGCGAACCCGTCGACATGCCGGCCGCCCAAGCCGAGATCGCGGCGTTGGCCGCTACAGCAGGCCGTCAGACACGCGTTCGGTGCGGACGCCGGAACGCGCGTCATCCGGATGCTCGATGACCAGCGCCGCTTCATCGATACGCTGGCTGGCCTCCCCAGACGCTCTGCCACCACGACGCAGCGCGCTCCAATCTCGTGGTGCGCGAGTCGTCCGACGGTCGCGCGGACGTCGTGGCCATCGACTGGGAATCGGTAGGGCCGGGCACGCTCGCCGCGGATATCGCCACTCTCGTGTCTGGCAGCGTTCGGAAGGGCGACTTCCCGGCCGCCGAGGTGTCAGCCCTCGACGAGACTGTGTTCACCGCGTACGTCGACGGGCTTCGCGATGCTGGCTGGGACGCGGATCGATGGATCGTCCGCCTCGGCTACGTGACGAGCCTCGCCTTGAGGTGCTGGCTCGTCCGCGACACGTTGCGGAACCTCGGTGATCCCGAGGCCCGGCCGTTGTTCGGACGAGCGCGCGACGTCCGATCGAGCGACGTGCTCGAGGGGTTCGTCAGCCTCAGCCGGTTCCTGCTCGACCGCGCGGACGAGGCTCGGGACCTGGCGGATACGGTCGGTCTATGAGCCAAGGCTGAACCACCCTGTCGAGCCTGACCGAAACGGAGAACCGATCGGCCGATTGCGACGCCATCCCTGGTGACGCAGCCATGCCGACTGCGCACGATGGGAAGGAGTCGAGCCTTGAGAACGTCAGGTCGCTTCACGTCGACTTCGCCGTCGGCGAGACGTTCGCGTGGAGCATCCAGGGCGGAACCGGCGCCTACCGGCACCTGACCGGCAGCGGGCAGGGCAGCACCATTCCGAACGACGACCCGAACTGTGGCAACACGAATACGTACACAGGGTTCCTCGTCGGCTGATCAACGCAGGACCGGGGCCGAGGGCGGCCGGCGTCGAACACGGCGTCGATCGAGCGACCTTGCGTGCGATGATCGGCGCCCATGGAAGCCGTCGCCTTCGCCCTCGGCATCTTCCTGCTGACGCTGACGTTCTGGGACCTGTTCGAGACGGTCGTCGTCCCTCGCCCGACGCCCGGCTGGTTTCGCATCGCGCGCTATCTCGTCCGCGGCTCATGGCGGGCATTGGGCGCGGTTCGCAATGGCCGGCCCGGGAACTCATTCGACCGGGTGCTCGGGCTGTTCGCGCCTGCGGCGACGGTCGGCCTGCTGCTCGCCTGGCTCGTCACCCTGATCTTCGGATACGGCCTCGTCTTCTATGCCCTGCGCGACCAGCTTCGGCCGGTCCCGACCGACCTTGGCGACGCCCTGTACTTCGCCGCGACGTCCCTTCTCACGCTCGGGTTCGGCGACTTTGTGGCCGACGGCGCCGCGGCGAGGATCTTCGCGACGATCGCAGCCATCACCGGCCTCGGCGCGGTTGCGCTTGTGGTCACGTTCCTGTTCTCGCTGTTCGGGTCGTATCAGCGACGTGAGCGACAGGTCGTGGCGCTCCAGGCCGCGGCTGGGGCGCCCCCTTCGGCGGTCGCACTTCTCGAGACGTACGCGCTGCTGGGCCTCGTCGAACAACTGCCGGATCTGTTCCGCGAGTGGGAGGAGTGGGCTGCCGAGGTCCTCGACTCCCATATCGCCTATCCCCTGCTCGTCTTCTTCCGATCGAGCCATGACAACCTCTCGTGGATCAGCGCGCTCGGGACCGTGCTCGACACCGCGAGTCTCGTGCTCACCACGATCGATGGACCGGCAAGAGGCCGGGCCAAGCTGTTCAAGCGGGTCGGGACACATCTCGTCGACGATATCTACTACCTCGGGCTTCGGCGCCGGCGAGCCGGCTCCGTTGAACCGATCGGATTTCGAAGCCGCGTGCTATCGGCTCCGCGAGGCGGGATACAAGCTCGAGGCCGAGGACGACGCGTGGCCGGCGTTCGAGGCCGCTCGCGCAACATATGCGCCCGCCTCGAGGCGATGGCGGAGTATCTGGCGATGCCGGCGACCCAGTGGCTGGGCGATCCGGTGGCACTGCGGCAGCCGTTCCACCCGGTGCTCGATCCCTGACGGCAGTCGCGACGCAGTTCGTCGGTCAGTAGGTGACGCGTTGCGCCTTCGGCTCGACCATCGACGGACGGTCGATGCGGAACGGGTTGTCGGCACCATCCGTCCCCTGAACGACGATCTCCGCCAGCCGACGCCCGGCCTCGGGCGCGGACTCGACGCCCCAGCCGTTGTCGCCGCCGTGGACGAACAGCCCATCGACACCGCCGGTCGAGCCGATGATCGGCTTGCCGTCGGCCGTCATCGTGTACTGGCCGGCACCGAGCGAGATCTCGGACTGGGCGATGTGGCCCGCGACATCGCGCCAGAACGGGCTCAGACGTCCGGCGGCATCCATCGCGACGGCCGGGAACGTCCAGTCGACCGGCACCTGGACGGCCGGCTCGCTCGCCTCCTCGGGAAGGCTGCAGCCGAGGAACGCGCCGGCGCCCTCGGGCCGCCAGTACGCGCCCGATTCCATGTCGACGACCATCGGCCCGCCGAGTGGGATCTCCGGCCGCGGCCCGACCATCGCGCGATGCCGCCGGAGCGGCCACATCGGCAGCACGACGCCGGCGGTCGCGGCGAGCTGGCCCGAGAAGGGGCCCGCAGCGAGAACGATCAGGCCGCGTCGCGATCGTTCCGGCACTCGTCTCGACGCCACTGACCACGTCGGCCTCCGTGAGGATCCGTGTCGCGGTCGTCCGCGTCACGAGCGTCGCGCCACTCGCCCGCGCGAAGCCATACGTGACCTCGTACGGCGACACCCAGCCGTCGTCGGCTCGATACGAGGCCGCGGTGACGTCTGGCCCGAGGAAGCCGAACCGTCGGCGTGCTTCGTCACCGCTCAGCGCCTCCGAATCCTCGACGCCCAGCCGGCGGTGGCCGGCCACAAATCGCTCGACGACGGCAGGTCCGTCGTCGGCGCCGGTCACGAACAGCCAGCCGTCGCGGCGCAGCCCGATGTCCCATCCAGGCAAGCCGACGCGCTCGGCGAACGCGCCGTAGAACTCGATGCTCGGAAGAACGAGGGCGGCGTAGTCGGGCTCGTCCCATTGCGCACGGAAGCACGCGACCGACTGGGCCGTCGTCAGCCCGGCCAGCTGCTCGCCCCGTTCGACGACGACGACCGAAAGCCCCGCCCGGGCGAGGAAGAAGGCGTCGCTCGCGCCGGCGATCCCACCGCCGATGACGACGACGTCGGCGGTCGCCGGGAGTGTGCCTGACCCGGAGATCACGATCGGGTCACGACGCGCTCGTCAGCTAGGACCGCCCACCGGCGCCGCACCGGGAGGTGGACCGGCGAAATCATCGCGCCAGAAGGGCAATCGACCGGGCGGCTCCGCTTCCTTCCAGATGAAGGTCCGGAGGACGACATCGGAGAGCAGATAGCCCCAATTCACGAGCCGATGCCGGTCGCCTTCCGGGAACGGCCAGAGGCGGGTCGGTCGGCTCGCGAGGTAGGTCCGCCAGCCGGAGTCGACGTCGAACGGCGTCGGGTTGAACTTGTCGTCGTGGGGATCGGTGAGGGTCCGCCAGAACGCGAGGGGACGGTGGTCGCTCGCGCCGGCCACGAGGGTGTGCCGCCGCTGCGCCCGCTCCTGCGAAGTGGCGATATCGAGCGCGCGCCTGACCTGAAGCGACCAGAGCTGCCACTTGCGGCGGTGGCGGGCGACGCCCAGGTTGCCGCCGGCGTCCGAGACGAGGAGCGTTCGGCATCGACGCATGATCGGGGCAAGGCCCGAGGTTGTCGTATGCGCCGCCGTCGGTGAGAGCGACTCGGCCAAGTGCGCGCGATCTCGTCGTGGAGGTCGGCGCCTTCGGTCGCTTCGAGCTTCTCGGGGTCGAACGAGACCGTCAATGGCGAGACGATCGGCGGGAACGCAGCGGAAGCGGCGACCGCGTCGAGCGAGACGGACCGTCGGGTTGCGGACGAGCCCGATCCGATACGACCCCATGTACGGGCGGGAAAAGCGCCAGTCCGTTCCGCTCGTGAGATCGGTCGCGTTGAATACGAAGAGCGGTCCGGCGCCTTCGGCCGGCAGATCGGCGAGCGTCCGGCCATCGAAGAAGTAGCGGTCGAGGGCCTCTGCGAGGACCGCCGCGGGTTCGATCCCGGGGACCATCCCGAGGGCGACGATGGGAGCGTCGAGCGGCAGCTTCGCCAGCCGCATCACCGGCTTTGCGAACGTCTCGCCGAGGTTTGTCGCCCGGCCCAGGTCGTCGAACTCGAGGTCCGGCCAGGCGATGGCCAGCAGCGCCGACGCGATCGACCCACCGGAGACCGAGCTGATCCGTCCGAGGTCGCGAAGCCTCCCCAGCTCGTTGATCCGCCAGAGAGCACCAAGGTGGAAGAGCGTGGCGCGGATACCGCCGCCCGACAGCGCGAGGCCGTAGTCGACGAGCGGCGGAGGCGCTCCACCGGGCGAGCGGTCGTCGCGGAGCTCGTCGTCGACCTCGGTCAGCATCGGCGAATCCTACCGTCGCGGGCGGGTGCGGAACTCGACGCGGCGACCGGCGACCGACGACCGCGAACGGCGACCCGCGACTCGAAGCCAGATCATCCCGCCGTCTGCAGGCCGCGCTCGGCCGCCCACGCAGCCACATCACGGCGGCCGATCGCGGCGGCCATCAGATCGGGGAACAGATCGGGAGTGCAGGCGAACGCCGGAGCTCCGAGACCTGCCAGCCTGGCGGCGATCCGATGGTCGTACGACGGCGCCCCCTGGTCCGACAGGGCGAGAAGGACGATCACCGTGACTCCGCTCGTGATCATCGACGCGACTCGTTTTGTGAGCTCGTCCTCGACGCCGCCTTCGTAGAGATCGGAGATCAGGACGAAGATCGTGTCGGCCGGCCGGCGTACGAGCGTCTGGCAGTAGGCGACCGCTCGGTTGATGTCGGTGCCGCCGCCGAGCTGTGTCCCGAACAGCACGTCGACCGGATCGTCAAGCTCGTCCGACAGGTCCACGACCGCCGTGTCGAAAACGACGAGCTTCGTCTGGATCGCGCGGATCGAGGCCATCACCGCAGCGAACACGGAGGAATAGACGATCGACGCCGCCATCGAGCCCGACTGATCGACCGCGATCACCACGTCGCGCAAGGCTGACTGCCGGCGGGCGTGCCCGAGCAGGACCTCGGGGATGACCGTGCGGTATTCGGCCTGGTAGTGGCGGAGGTTCCGGCGGATCGTGCGGTCCCAGTCGATGTCGGCGTGTCGCGGGCGCCTTGTCACCTCGGTCCGGTTGAGCGCACCGGCGACGGCCTGGCGCATCGCGTTCGCGACGCGGCGCTCGATGTCGTCGACGACCTTGCGGATCACGACTCGAGCCGTTTCGCGCGTCTTCGACGGCATCGCCCGACCCAGCGCGATCAGCGTGCCGACGAGGTTGACGTCGGGCTCGAGGCTCTCGAGCAGCTCGGGTTCGAGGAGCATCTGGTGCAGGCCGAGGCGGTCGATCGCGTCCCGCTGCATGACCTGGACGACGCTCGAGGGGAAGTATTCGCGGATGTCACCGAGCCAGCGGGCCACCGAGGGCGCCGATCCGCCGAGCCCCGCGCTTCGATCGGCCTCGTACAGCGCAGCCAGCGCCCGATCCCGCGCGATGTCGGATCCCTCGAGCGTCAGGCCGATCCCGTCCGCGGCGGCTCCACCGAGGATGAGCCGCCAGCGACGGAGGCGCTCGTCCGAAGACGCCATCGAACCAGCCGAGGCGGCCGGGTTTGCGCCGGGCCGGGGTTCGAGCTCAGTGCGTTCGTCGGTCACGACCGCTCCTCCACCGGCAGCTCGACGCCGAGAAGAAGGGCGAGGACCGGCAGGACCGCGTCGGCGCGGGCCGTGTCGAGACCTCCGTCGTCGCGGGCCTCCCCAGCCATCGGCGCGCTCCTGACCCGCTCGCCGAGCGTCCGACGTTCCGGCGCCGGGAACGTTGCGACGGTCCGGCGCAGCAGCGGCAGCACCGGCTCGAATGCGTCAGCGGCGAGGCTCATCACCCACGCGTCGAACACGCCGAACAGCGCCTCGTCGTGGATGAGGATCGTTCCACTGTCCCTGAGGAACCCCTCGACCCAGCTCGCGGCAGCCGCCGGCGAGGCTCCGCGCGAGAGGGCGAACCGCATCCTGCGAGTCGCCTCCTCGATGTCGATCGCCCGGTCGTCAAGCAGGAGGCGGCAGACGCGGCCGGCGACGAGCCCGTGAAGACCCGCCTGGTCCTGGAGCACGGCGAGCGTCGCGCGCCATGTCGCGACCTGCTCCGCATCGTCGAGCAGGGCGATCGCGGCGTCGGTGCTCACGATCAGCGGCAGCATCGCGTCTGCGGCGTCGTCGTCGAGCGACGCGCACGCACCCGGCAGCCCGATGGCGATCCGCTCGACGAAGCCGTTGACGACCGTCGCGACCGCCCCGGCATCGGTCGAGCGGACGTTGCCGTAGCGGACGACGCGTGCCAGCGAGGGAAGAGCGGCCATCAACGCCGGCACGTCCGTCGCGATCGCGGCGATCTCGCCGATGCGCTCGACGACCTTCTCGACGGCACCGGGGAGGTCGGCGAGCAGGGCCGCCTCGACGAGCCCGGTGAGCTCCGCCAGACGGTCCGACGCCTTGGCGACCTCCATGATCCGGGCCGAAGCCGCCTCGGGGATCGTCGGGCCATAGCGGCTCATCGCGATCAGCGAGATGACGAAATCGGGCTTCCACGCGAGCGTCCAGATCTCGTGGAACGTGCCGGCCTTGCCCCGGGCGACCTGCGGCGATGCCCCACGGGACCTCGAGCGTCCGAAGTCGATGGAGGAGACGGCTGCGATCGAGGTCGATCGCGCCGCGGAGGTCGAGGTCGATCGTCCTTGCGCCCTCCTCGGGGCGCAGCCGAAGCCGCCGTTGCTGTCTGGCGAGGTCCGCCGCGAGCGGAGCGATCGGCGCATCGTCGGGAACCGTGCCCATCGCCCGACCGACGATCAATCGGTCGCGCACGATCGCCATCTCGACGTCCGACCCGAGCGTGACGACCGTGCGAATGGCCTCGGTCAGCTCGTCGAGGGACGGAATCGCCCGGCCGCGCAACGCGGCCAGGGTCTCGGCCAGGCGTGTGGCCTCGATCAGATGCGCCGGCGAGATGTCGAGGTCCTCGGCACGGAACGTCCGGGCGACTCGTGCCATCCACGTGACGACGAGCGGCTCGCGGCCGGACCAGAGGTGCTCGTACCAGCCGGGCGACGGGACGCCGGCCCCATACCCCGAGGCGGCCGAGATGCGTTCGTATGTCCAGGGCACCCACGCCGCGCTGACCTTGACAGCCGGCGGCGAGGCCTTCAGCAGCCTGGCGTCATGGGCAGCCGATGGCCGGTCGACGAGCGCCGGGACGTGCCACGCGCCGCAGACCACCGCGATCCGTTCGTGGCCCGCCGCGTCGGCCGCGCGGATCGCCCGGCGCATGGCGGCTTCGCGAAGCGCGGTCTCGGGATCCTCGTCGGGGATCTCGGCTCGAACCGCGACCATGGCCTCTGTGATCGCCTCGAAGACGTCGCCTGCGACACGCCGCGATTCGACCAACCGATCCCACCAGCGCTCGCCGTCTGCCTCGCCGGCGGCGGTCGCGAGCTCTCCGATCGGGTCGGCGCGCATCGCCGGCCAGGCGGCTTCGAGGGCTGCCGCCGCTTCGGCTTCGGAGATGTCGCCATCGTCGGCCGCGAGCCGCTCGAGGACCGCCTCCGCAGCGCGGCCTCGCTCGCGGCGGAGTGCGAGCAGCTGGCCGTACGGGAGGTCGATGAACCGGACCGCGACGCCGGCCGCGAGGGCATACTGGAGCGCTTGCCACTCGGGCTGAAGACGGCGAACGGAAAGAACCCGGCGTCGGCGGTGTGGTCCGGGTCGTACACGAGCAACGCGACGGGCGGTCGCATGCCCTCGTGCGATGCGAGCGGGATCAGTCCGTCAGCCTCCGATGGACCCTCGATCAGCACGCAGTCGGGCGCGAGGGCCTCGAGGGCCGAGACGAGACTCCTGGCGGAGCCCGGACCGTGGTGGCGGATCCCGAAGACCGTGACCGTCATCGCGCGCGGGTCAGTCGGCGACCTCTCGGCACGCGCGGTACAGGTCGCGCCAGCCGTCGCGCTCCTTCATCACGGTCTCCAGGTATTCGCGCCAGACGACAGCATCCTGGACAGGGTCCCGGACCACCGCGCCGGTGAGGCCGGCGGCGACGTCCCGCGGACTGAGCCTGCCGTTGCCGAAATGCGCAGCGAGAGACAGTCCCTGGTTCACCACCGCGATGGCCTCGGCGGTCGATAGGGTGGCCGAGGGCACCTTGAGCTTCGACTTGCCGTCCTCGGTCACGCCGGACCGCAGCTCGCGGAAGATCGTCACGATCCGCCGGATCTCCTCGAGCGCCGGCGGCTCCGCGGGTAGCTCGAGGGCGCGGCCGAGCTGCTCGACGCGCTGGCGAACGATCTCGACCTCCTCCTCGGGGCGCGCCGGGACCGGGCAGGATGACGGTGTTGAACCGTCGCTTGAGCGCGGAACTGAGCTCATTCACCCCTCGGTCGCGGTTGTTCGCGGTCGCGATGACGTTGAAGCCCTTGGTCGCCTGGACCTCCTCGCCGAGCTCAGGGATCGGCAGCGACTTCTCGGACAGGATCGTGATCAGCGCGTCCTGGACGTCCGACGGGATCCGGGTCAGCTCCTCGACCCGGGCGATCTTGCCCGTCGCCATCGCGACCATCGTCGGGCTCGCGACCATGGCCGCCCGGCTGGGACCGTCGGACAGCAGGCGTGCGTAGTTCCAGCCGTAGCGGATGGCCTCCTCGCCCGTTCCCGCCGTTCCCTGGACCAGGAGCGTCGAATCGCCGCTGATGGCCGCCGCCAGATGCTCAGACATCCACGTCTTGGCGGTGCCCGGGACGCCGAGCAGCAGCAGCGCGCGGTCGGTGGCGAGGGTGGCGACGGCGATCTCGATGAGCCGCCGGTCGCCGATGTACTTCGGCGACGATCGCGCTGCCGTCGGCGAGCTTGCCGCCGGCGATGTAGGTCACGACCGCCCACGGCGAAAGGAGCCAGCCCGGCGGTCGTTGACGGTCGTCAAGGCGGGCGAGCGTCTCCAACTCGGCGGCGTATTCCTGCTCGGCATGGGCACGCTGGATGGCGGGCGGGACGGGCGGGATGATCGGTGCGGTCATCGTTGCTCCTTGAATGCCTTGGCCATCTGCTGGCGTGTGCGCAACAGGTCGAGGGCGTCGGTGATGGTGTCCGACCGTCGTGCGTCGTCGGCCGTGAGCACCGATTCGAGGTCGTCGGCGTACTCGGTCGGCATCCGGCGAACTGCCAGCCGGAGGTGCTGATGGAATCCCGGCGGTCGATACGCGGCGGTCGCTTCGCGCGCGAGGGCCGCGAGCGAGGCCCGACACAGCTCCGCGGACCACGGCCTCGGGCAGGACGCGACGAGGCGGGCGGCCAGTTCGGCGTCCGCCCCATCGAGAAGATGTGCGACGACGGCCTGTCGCTCGGGTACGGGCAGCACCGTGAGCAGGTCGAACGGGTCGACCCCCGGCGCCACGGCAGGATCGCGGACCTTGTCCTCCGACAGCAGCGCCGCAGCCCAGGTGGCGTCCTCGAAGCGGATAGCGGCCGTCACCCAGCCTTCGAGGAGGGGCCTTGCGTGGTCCGTCCGTAGCGCCCGTTCGACGGTCGTTTCCGGGTCGGTGCCGAGCCATGCTGGCCACCTCGCGGGGTCGACGCGCTCGAGGAGCTGGCGAAGCCACCAGGTGCGCTCCCCGATCCCCTTTGGCGGCTTCCGGGAGACGACCAGATGCTCGAGACGCTCCTCCCATGCCGGCAGGGTGACCTCCAGGCTCGGGCGGAAGCGGCCGGTCATCGCGAGCAACGGACGTGCCGTCTCCTCGGCCAGCGTTGCGAAGGCGGATCCAGGGATGCCGGCGAGGATCTCGGCGGCGGCCGCGCGTACCTCCTGGCGGCGGTCGGTGCGGGCGCGCTCGAGCAACGGCTCGTCGGAGGAGGAACTGCCGGTCGCGAGGGCCCGAACGAACAGCACGCGCTCATCGGCGGGGGCGCCGTCCCAGGCAGCCTCCACGAGGTCGCGCCCGCGGTCAGGATCCGTGGTGCGGAGTGTCTCGATCAGGGCCGCCTTGGCCGCTGGGTCCATCTCGGCTTCGAAGGCGCCGACAGCGTCGGACGACTGGACGCGCTCCGCGGTTCGGCTCAACCCGGCCAAGAGTTCGGGAAACATCGCGCCGAGCCACGTCGCCCGGGGTCCGAGCAGCGGCGCGAGGGCGTCCCTGACGGCGGGATCTCCGGCGGCGATGGCCAGCAGCCGCGGGAGCTCCTCGTCGGGCGGCCGCTTGTGCGTCGGTGCGGCGAGTTCCAGCCACTCGCCGAGGACGTCAAGCCGCTCGTCGAGGATCCGTCGCAGGTGCCAGGCCGGATCAGCCCCGACCACGGGTCGCGGATCCGGTTCGGCCGACGGCGGCGGTGCGTCGTTCGTCGAGGGCGGCACCCAGCCGGCACGGCGACGAAGGGCCACGACTGCCGCCGAGCCAAGCAGTGCCGCCTCTGGCTCGCGCGTCACGAGCGCGGCCTCCAACGGATGCCCTGCCATGACAACCTGGCGGTCGCGGTCACGCTCCCCACCGAGACGCTCCGTCCCGAGCAGCGCGGTGCTCACGAGCCGCTCCCAGGCCGGGTCGTGTCCGGCCAGGCCGGTCTGGGCGGACGACGTCTCGGCGACGCTCCCCTCGCCCGCCGAGTCCGCGGCCATATCGATCAGGCGACCATCCGCGAGCACCGAAAGCAGTCGCACGGACCGCCCGGACCACAGGCAGGCGATCGTGATCGGCAGGCCGCCGCAAGAGGCAAGGAGGCGGGCGGCGAGACCACCGGGCATGACCGGCACCGTGGCGGCGTCATCGACGCCGCCGTCGCGCACGACCAGGCGGTCACCACTCATCGTTGGGACGACGTCGCGGAGCACGACCGGCCAAGCTTCGACGAAGGGGTTCGCAGCGAGGACGTCCGTGAACGCGGCTGCAGCGGCGGCGATACCGAAGCCTTGCGGGAGCGTGGTGACAGCACGTCCCGCCACCGCGCCTTCGCGCACGGCCCCACGCAACGGCGTCGCCGACGGGTAGAAGTCGACGGTCGCCTCGATGGAACCGCCGGTGAGGACGATGGGCACCGGCATCCCGCCGGGCGCGAACGCGAGATGAAGAGCCCAACGGCCGGTCCGCTCGCCAAGCAGCCAGGTCCGCGCGGTCGTGATGCGCTGGTCGCCGCCGACGGAACGACCGACCGCAAGCCATCGATCGGTGACGCCTCCCTCGTTCGCGAGGTCGTCCTCGCGGATCGTCCAGCCGACGAGCGTCCGAACATCGGCAGTCAGCGGCTCGGGCAGATCGCCGAGACGGCGGTGGCCTTCGACGATGAGGTGGAGCCGCGCGGCGTGCTCGAGGGCACGCTCGCCCCAGGCAGGGCCGCCGCTCGCGATCGCCCCCAGCGCACGGACCGATCGGGCGAGCGATGGCGCCTGGGCGTCGACGAGCCGCGCCGCGGCGGCATCCCAGTAGCCGTACCCCTCGCCTCGCGCGGCCACGAAGCCACGGCGCACCAGGTCCCGAAGCCAGCGGTCGAATTCTTCCAGCCCGGCCTCGACCTTGCGCATTCGGGCTTCGGCGCGCCTCGCTTGTGCTGCCTCGTCGATGTCGGCCGCCGGCTTCGATGCCCGTTCCTGCGCCGCGGTCGCTCGGGTGTCGCGCGACGCCAGCCAATCGGCGGCCCACGGCGGCGGCTCGCCCTCGGCGAACGCCGTCAAATCCTTTGCCAGCAGGAGCAAAATCGCGAACGCGTGCTTGCAGGGGAACTTGCGGCTCGGGCACGAGCACTTGAATGCCGGACCCGCGATATCGACGGCCACCTGGTAGGGATTAGCACCAGATCCCTGGCACAGACCCCAGGCGGCCCGCGCCGATCGGCCGAGCATGGTCCAGTGTCGGGCGCTCGCCAGCCCCTCGCCGGCCCGGCCGACGGAGGGGTCAGGCGCGAGGGCGCGGACCTGGTCGGCGGTCGGGGCGTTGAACAGCGCTGTGCCTCATCGTGCGGCGGCGGGCCGGGCGAGCGTAGAGGCTGCCGCGACTCGACGTCCAGTGCGCCGTTCGCCCTCCAGCGACGGTGGTCCCTCGTATGTGCCAAGGAATTCGGTCGTCCGCGAGCGCCCAGCCTCGTATCGTTAGGTACTGCAGCTCGAGCGTGATCTGCCGAACGGGAGGGCGGGGACATGACCAGCGTGCGCGTCGGGTTCACGGCGAAGGACAACGGCTTCCATTTCGCCAATCGGTTCCCATCGCGACCGATCCGCCAGTTCAAGCTTGGCGACAAGACGCTCGACATCGGGGACGCCGCCAACGGACTGTGCGGCGGCATGTCGTTCACGACCCGGGACCTGTTCGAACACCACCTGCCGCCGCCGTCCGATCCGGCCGCTCCCGACACCGGCCGCCTGCATGACTACATCGTCCAGCGCCAGATCGACAGCTTCGACCGCGGCATCGTACCGGCGCGGTTCTTCAGCCTCATGAGCCCGGTCCGGCAGGAGCGCGAGCCGTGGTGGGCGCAGGTGATGGGTTTCGTCAGGCTCGACCGCCACAGCCGGACCTACGTGATGATCCACGACGAGTGGCCGGCTATCAAGAAGGACCTCGACGAGGGCCGTCTCTCAACGCTCGGCCTTGTCCGGGCCGTCAGCCTCGACCTGAAGATGCTGGGCCGCAACCACCAGGTCCTCGCTTACGGCTACGACCTCGTCGGGTCGCAGTTGACGATCCGGATCTGCGACCCCAACTGGCCCGGCGACGATGACGTAACCCTCTCGCTCGACATCTCGGACCCGCGCGCCGCCGTCGTCCCGGTATATTCGAGGCCCGACCCGACGACGTTCTGCTTCTTCCGCGCCCCCTACGCGGGACGCGATCCAGCCGGCCAGTTCTAGGGGACGATCGATGCCACCGCTGCCGCTCGTCTACGTCCACGGCGCCGGTCCGCAGGCGCCCGTCGCCACGTTGAAGGGCCAACTTGACCGGATCCTGTTCGGCGCCGCAGTGCCGACCACGCGGGTCGCCTACTACGCCGATATCCGCTGGGGCGGAAGGTCCACGGCCGGAGGTGCCGCAGCCTCCGTCCCCGCGGCGCCCGGCCGCGCCCGACGAATGCGAGCCATCACGTCCTCGATGGCGCCCGACGTCAGCGCTCGCGCCGCAGCCGATGCCATCGTCGCCGCTTCGCTCGAGCCTGCGGGCCGTACCCGCGGCCGCCGTGCCGGTGCCGATGCTGCTGCGGGCGCCACGGCTCAGGCTGTCGCCGGACCCGAAGACGTGGCCGAAGCGAAACGACTCGTCCGGCAGCTGTACCGTCGCGCCGACCACGTCGCCGTCCGCTCGTCCGTCCCGGCGCCCAGTCTCGCCCTCGGCATCACGTTCCCGGATCCGATCTTCCGGTTCGTCGTCGGCAGGTTCGCGACCGACGTCGTCGACTACCTGTATGGCCCGTACACGGAGGCGATGCGGGCACCCGTCCGCCAGACGCTCCTCCAGGACCCGCCGCCACGGGTGGTCGTGGCCCATAGTCTCGGGACGATCATCCTCTACGACGTCCTCTCGGAGCCGGCACTCGCCCATCTCTCCGTCGACGTCCTTGTGACGGTCGGATGCCCGCTCGGCATCGGCAACGTCCAGAACAGGTTGCGCGACCGGGCCGGCCGTCCGAACCCCGTCCCGCCATCGCTTGGGGCATGGTCGAACTTCGCGGACCGGTTCGACCCGGTGGCGCTCGACGCGACCCTCGGCGACGAGTTCGAGCCGAGGAGCTTCGCCCGGGACGCCGAGGTCAACAACGACGCGCGCAACAACCACGACCTGACCGGATACCTCTCGGTCGCCCTCGTTCGCAACAGGATCGTCGGCGCCACGGGCCGGTGACGCAGGCCGCGGCCCCTGACGGACGTGGGACGCGGCCTCCGGCGCTGTCCGTTCCGAAGAGAACGGAATTCGCACGAGATCCTCGTGGACCGATCCCCAGACAGCACTCGGCTGTCGTTTGGGCAGAAGGTCCACGAGAGACTCGTCGCAAAGCCGTTCCGTCGAGAACGGCCCGGCTGGGGACGCCACGTCGCTCCGCCAGTTGACGACCGGCGTATTATCAGACCGACAGTCGGTCTATTTATCCGAGGCACGCACCCACTCGTGGCCCGCACCCGTCAATGCCACCGCCCACGCCGTCCGTCGCGAAGCCTTCCTCGACGCCGCGCTGACCCTGATCCAGGTCAAGGGCTACGAGGAGATGAGCATCCAGGACGTCCTCGACGAGCTCGACGCCTCGAGGGGTGCGTTCTACCACTACTTCGATTCGAAGGCGACGCTGCTGGGTGCGGTCCTCGAGCGGATGGTCGACACGGTCCTCGAGAGCCTCGCGCCGGTCGTCGCCGATCCGTCGATGACGGCGATCGAGAAATTCGAGGCCTTCTTCGGCGGCATCGCCCGCTGGAAGGCCGACCGGCCCGAGCTCGTCGGCGGAGCTCCTGCGGGTCTGGCTTTCGGACGACAACGCGATCGTCCGCGAGAAGTACCGCCATGGGCTGACGGTCAAGCTCGTGCCCGCCGATGTCCGACATCGTTCGTCAGGGCATCGCCGAGGGATTTACGGCTCGGTCTGCGCACGAGACGGCCCGCGTCGTCGTGTCGCTGATCCTCGGCGCGAACCAGACAGCAGTCGACCTCTACGTCGCCCGCCAGTCGGATCGCGTCACGTTCGACGAAGTCCTCCGAACGTTCGATGCCTACACCGACGCCCTCGAGCGGATCCTCGGCACGCCTGCGGGGTCATTGCGGCTCGCCGACGAGGCCACGCTGCGCCGTTGGTACGGATGACCCGGTAAACCACTCCCCCACCCCGTTCACTGAGAGGAGAACCCATGACCGCCATCATCGAGACCGAGAAGCTCACGAAGTCGTATGGCGCCCATCGCGGGATCATCGATCTCGACCTCGTCGTCAACGAGGGCGAGGCGTTCGGCTTCCTCGGTCCGAACGGCGCCGGCAAGACGACCACGATCCGGACCTTGCTCGACCACCTCCGCCCGACGTCCGGTCGAGCCCGCGTCTTCGGCATCGACACGAGGACCGATCCGACCGCGATCCACAGGCGGGTCGGCTATCTGCCGGGCGAGTTCAGCCTGTACGACAAGCTGAGCGGCGGCGACACCATCGAATACTTCGCCAACCTCCGGGGCGGCGTCGATCCGACCTACCAGGCCGAACTGATCGCCCGGCTCGAGATCGACCCGAGCCGCAAGTTCAAGGAGTACTCGAAGGGCAACAAGCAGAAGATCGGCCTCGTCATCGCCCTCCAGCACCGGCCCGAGCTGCTGATCCTCGACGAGCCGACGTCGGGCCTCGATCCGCTGGTCCAGCAGACGTTCTACGCGGTGATCCGCGAGGCGAAGGCCGAGGGTCGGACGATCTTCCTCTCGAGCCACATCCTGTCCGAGGTCGAGCGGACCTGTGACCGGGTCGCGATCATCCGCGACGGCCGGCTCGCCCGGATCGGCCGCGTCGAGGACCTCCGCGACCTCGCCCACCACCAGGTCGAGCTGATCTTCGGCGGTGAGGTGCCGGTCGGCGAGTTCGCGGCGCTACCCGGGGTGAGCGACCTCGTTGCCGACGGTCAGACCCTCCGGATGCGCGTCTCCGGTTCGATCGCGCCGGTGGTCGGCGTCGCCGCTCGGCACGAGGTCGTCGACTTCGTCAGCCGCGAGCCGAGTCTCGAGGAGACATTCCTCGCCGAGTACGAGCACGACGCGGCCGAGGTGCACTGACATGGCGACCGAAGTCGAGCGACCGATCGCCGCTGCGCCGATCGACACCGTTCCGCTCCGCGCCCGGATCTACGGTCTTGGCAGCGTCTTCGGCAAGACGCGTCCGGGACTCCCGGCGCGCCGTGATCATCGTCGGCGTCGTCCTCGGGCTGATCCTGATCGCCGTCAGCAAGGCGATCGTCACCGAGTTCGCCACGGCAGCTTCGCGACAGCAGCTGGTCGATGTGATCGCCGCGGTGCCGCCGATCCTCCAGGGCATGGCGGGCCGGCCGATCGCCGTCGAGACGCTCGGCGGGATACGTCTCCTACAAGTACGGCACGTTCTTCCCGCTGATCCTGAGCCTCTGGTCGATCCTGGCACTGTCGGGCACGCTTGCCGGCGAGGCGCGACGCGGCAGCCTCGAGTTCGTCGCTGCCACACCGCTCGGCCGGGGGCGGATCGCGCTCGAAAAGCTGTTCGGACACGTCGTCTCGCTGGCGATCGCGATCGTCGTGATCTTCCTGTCGCTCGCGCTGGTCGGCAGCGCGGTCGCGACGCTCCCCGGCGACGAGATCTCGATCGGCGCGGCGGCGGTTATGCGATCTGGCTGTTCCTGCTCGCGCTCGCGGGTGGATCCGTGGCCTTCGCACTCGCGCCGCTGGTCGGCCGTAGCGCGGCCGCCGGCATCGCGGGCGCCGTCGTCTTCGGTGGGTTCATCCTGAATGGCTACCAGCTGGCGATCCCCGAGCTCGCCCCATTCGCGAACCTGACGTGGTTCGGCTGGACCTTCAACCACGTTCCGCTGGCCGGGATGTACGACTGGGCTTCGGTGGCGCTCGTCGCGGTCGTCACCGTCGTGCTCCTCGGGGCCGGTGTCGTGGCGTTCATGCGGCGCGACCTTGGCGCAACGAGCGCCATCCCGACACCGAGCCTGCCGCGATCCCTGGTCGGCCTCCGCGGACCCGCTTCGCGGGCCACGAGCGAGCTGATCCCGGCGGCGGTCGCGTGGGGTATCGGTATCGGCGTGTTCGGCCTCGTCATCGCGGGATCGGGGCGGTCGTTCTTCGAGCAGCTGGACAACAGCCCGGATTTCAAGCGCCTCGTCGACAGCATCTTCCCAGGCGTCGACATCGGCTCCGTCGGCGGTTTCCTGGAGCTGGCATTCATCCAGTTCGGCTTGATCCTTGCCGGACTCGCGGCCGCCACTCTTGTCGCGAACTGGGCGTCCGACGAGACCTCGGGCAGGCTCGACATGGTGCTCGCCACCCCGCTCCAGCGCGGCCGGTGGGTCGTGTCGGGTGCGGTTGCCATCCTCGCCGGAATCGTCGTGATCGTGGCGCTCGGTGCTGCGGGGATCGCGATCGGCGGCATCCTCTCCGGCGGCGATCTGACCACGCCGGTCATCGGTACCGTCGCGCTCGGCCTTTACGCGGTCGCGCTGGGCGGGATCGGCGTGGCGATCGCGGGGCTGGTCAGCACCGCTGCGGCCGGCGCGGCGATCGCCATCCTGACCGCTGTCATCTGGCTGATCGACATCGTCGTTCCGGCGCTCGGCCTGCCGGCGTTCGTCCACGACCTGGCGCTGACGGCCCACTTCGGCCAGCCGATGCTCGGCGTGTGGGACCCGGTGGGAATCGTCGTGTCGCTGCTGCTCGCCGTCGGTGGCGTCGCGCTCGGCGTGTGGGGGTTCGCCCGGCGCGATCTGCGGGCCTGACGGTTCGACGCGTCGCCGCCGCTCGAGTGGGCGGTCGTCAGCCCTTGCCCGAGCGCGCCGCCGGCTCGAGGCGGTGACGGGTCGTCACCTCGACTCGACCGCGTTCGTCTGCCGCGGGGTGCTCGACAAGGGCGATCAGACGTGATGTCATGAACCGGCCGGTTCGGACCGGCACTCCGGTCCGGGTCACCTCGCGAACCTCCACGACGCCACGCGAGGTGACGACCTCGATCCGTCGCCCGGCCCGGGTCGCGACGATCTCAAAGGTCTGGGTGCCCTGACCCGTATCCACGACGGCCTCGACACGATCGCCCTTCATGGCGCCACGATAGCCGAGCGGTCCAGACGCGATCCAGTGGCACGATCACCGCGCAACGCAGGCAACGTCAGAGCGGAGGAGACAGACCGATGACGATCGACGACAACAAGGCCCTCGTCCGGCGGTTCGTCGACGAGATCTTCGTCAAGGGCAGCTTCGACGCCGTCGATCGAGCTGCTGGCCGACGACTTCGTGGGGCACACGTGGCCTTCGACCGGAGATGGCAAGGCCGACCTGAAGAGCGCGATCGAGCGCGTCTCGCAGGGGCTGACCGACTCCACCTTCACCATCGAGGACATGATCGCCGAGGACGACCGCGTGGCCGTGCGCCTCACTGCGAGTGCCCGGCACACCGGCGACTTCATGGGCATGCCGGCAAGCGGCAAGACCTACTCCATCGGCGAGATCCACATCTTCCGGATCAGCGACGGCAAGGTCGTCGACCACTGGCACCAGTTCGACTCGATGGGGATGATGCGCCAGCTCGGTGCGCTGCCTGGGTCGTAGTGAGGCGACTTACCGGTCAGGCGCCGTCCCGCACCTCCCGGACATAAACGGACCCGGACTCCCGAGTAGGCACGGTGGGAGACCGGGTCCAGGATCGCCGACATTCCCCAGAACGCCGACGTCGCTCGCAGACTCTTACGTAGCACCCGTTACTGCCTCGTGTGACAGCCGCGGTTGCATGATTACAGGGACATATCACGGGTCACCGGGAGCGGATCGGCAGCGGCTGCCAGGACCCGGTCAGCGGGATCCGGCCGCTCTCCGGTCGCCACTCCCTGGCGCGCCAGCAGCCTCGCGAGGATGCCCGCGTCGCGCAGTGCGCAGCCGCGATGGTCGTTGTTGAAGTAGACGTAGCCGTCGGCATCTTCGCCCCATCCATCGCGGAGTCGTGTCGCCCACGTCTCGAGTGCGCGCTCGCCGTAGCACGGCGCCGGCGAGGCGCGCCCGGTATGGAACCGGACATAGGTCCAGTCGGCCGTTCGCCAGATCGGTGTCACCGGTCCCCGCCGATCGGCGAGACAGAGGGCCGCACCACGCGACACGAGAAGCCTGCGGACGTCTTCGGTGAACCACGATTCGTGCCGCGGCTCGACCGCGACGCGGGCCGACCGCGGAAACGCGTCGAGCGTATCGGCCAGCCGGTCGATGTCCGCCGGCATGTCCGGCGGCAGCTGCAGCAGGATCGGGCCGAGGTGACGGCCCAACTCGGAGGCGCGCTCCATGAGGAACTCGACCGGCTCGCGCGGGTCCCGGAGTCGACGGATGTGCGTCAGGTATCGGCTCGCCTTGACCGCGTAGAGAAACCCCTCGGGAACGCGGGTGGCCCACGAGCGGAACGACGCGCTCGGGGGCATCCGGTAGAACGTGACGTTCAGCTCGACGGTGTCGAAGTGCGCGGCGTACGTCTCCAGTTCCCGGTTTCTGGTCGGCGGGCGATAGAAGCGGCCACGCCAATGGCCGTAGAGGAAGCCTGACGTTCCGATCCGCAGCGGCATCAAGGCGCCACGGAAACAAAGAACGGCCGGGGGGCGACCCCGGCCGTTCTGCTTTGCGAGGAGATGGCCCGATCAGGCGGGCGCACTTTCCGCCTTGGCCATGGTCTCGGTCACGGTCGACTTCGCCGTGTCGATGGCCTTGGTGCCGGCGTCGCCCATGACGCGCTTCTCGGCTTCGGTCGCCGGGATGATGAGCCCGATCGCGGCTCCGGCCGCTGCGGCGATCGCCGCCGCAGCGAGCGGATTCTGGCCGATGATCTGGGTCACCGAGCCGGCCGTCTCACGCGCAGTTCCGGCGACATCGCGAGCCGTCCCGCCGACCGTGTTCGCGGCGCTGCCGACGCCACCGGTCACCGTGCTTGCGGCGTTGCCGACGGTATCGGTCACCTGGCTCGCCGCGTTCCCGACGGTCTCGCCGGCGCCGCTGACCTTGTCACCGACCGTATCGAACATCTGGCCGGGGCCACTGCTGCCGGAGCCGCTCAGCGGGCGGTACTCGCCATACGAGCCGCTCCGCCCGGCGTCCCACGAAGCCTGGTTCTGCCAGGAGCTCTTGCTGCTGCTCCCGCTGGAGAAGCTCTTCCACAGCCAAGCCACGCCGACGCCGGTCATGAGGGCCGGGATCGGGTTGCTCTTGATGGTGTCGATGACGCCACCGCCGGCGCCCTGCGCGCTCGACGTCGCGCCGCCGATGAAACCACTCGCCTGGCTCGCCATGTTCTCCACCTTCCCGACCGTGGCATCCTTCACGGCCTGTTTCGCGTCGTTGACGATGTTTGAGGGGGCAAGGCGATCACCGATCGCCTCGACGGTCCCGGTCAACTCCTGTCGGGTCTGTTCGATCTCAGCGACCGTCACCTCGACGGCCTCATCGCCCTCCGAGACGGAGGGTGTCGATTCGAGGGATCCCGTCGGATCGGTCGCCCACGTGTCTTCGACCATGTCGCGATCCGTCGTCGTCTCCCGGTCCGTGGTGGTCCATTGGTCTGTCATCGCATTCGCTCCTTCGCCCAATCGGCGTCGTCCTTGAGGGTTTCGACGGTCCTCGCCGGGGCGAGATCCTGGTTCGCCAGCGATTGCCGGCCGGCCATGATCATGATTCCGCCGATGATGCCGACGACCGCCGCGACACCGAGGGCTGCCACCCAGGCCGGCACGCCGATGTCGATCAGCAAGAGGACGATGGCGCCGAGCAGCGTCAGAAACGCTGCGTAGAGCATCGCTCCGCCGAGACCGATGGTCGCGGCATCGCGGCCGACTGCGGTGGCCTTCGAGGTCATCTCCGTCCGCGCCAGGACGATCTCCTGGCGAATCAGCGTGCTGAGCTGGCGACTCAGGTCGCCGAACAGCTGGCCAAGGGAACGGTTGTCAGCCTGGCCGATTGGTCCATCGCTCATTCCCCCGATTCGGAGAGCCGGTACGCGCTCTCGGTGCCGGAGCCGTTGCCCGTTCCGGACTGGGAGCTGCCTCCGGTCGTCTCGCCCATGGCGTACGGGCGGGTGCCGACGTTCTGCGCGGAACCGACCAACGAACCCGACCCGACGTCGTACCAATCGGAGCTGCCCTGGGATCCGCTCATCCCTGACATCCCTGACCGGTATCCCGACATCGAGCTGGAACCACCGGCGCTTCGCAGGAAGCGCGCGGCGACGAGTCCGAGGGCAAGGCCCCCGGCGATCACGAGGGCCGGCTGCTTTCGGGCGGCTTCCTCGGCCGTGGCGATGGCCTCTCGCCCGCTGTGCTGGCGCAGATACTGGGCTGCTTCCTCGGCCTTCGTCGCGCCGGTCTCCACGAAGCCGGCGACTTCGGGGCGCTCCTGGCGAAGGCTGTTGGCCGCTTCGCGGGCGGCTCGGGCGACCTGCTCGAGCGCGTCACCCGCCTGGGTCATCATCGTCGATGCCTTCGCATCGGCGGTCCGGCCGGCCTGATCGGCGATCTCGCCTGCGGCCTCCTGAAGCGGCGCCGACTCCTGGCTCTGTGTCTCGAGCGACGGGTCCGCTGCCGTCGCCTTGGATCGTCCGCTCGTAGTGCTCGCCATGACTTCACCTCGGTGCTGCGTTGGCCGTTGCGGCCTTTCGGGGGTTGCCCCGCTCGACTCGCGGCCGGCGGACCGCAATGGTGACCTGCCGTCGGTGCCATCCGTCACCGACCGCCTCCGGTGCGCCCTGACAGGGCCATAACAAGGTCACTCGACTCGGCTTGTCCCGGTTTCGCCGCGGGCAGTCGCCTGGATGGTGCCGCGGGGTCGGCCACCCACCGCTGTAATGCAACCGACGCGCTGCTGCCGCCGCGGGGCGGCGTCCGGGAATCGCGCACACGGCGACCATCCGCAAAAGGGCATGTCGGACCGGGAGCCCGCCGGTCGCTGCCCCGCCGAGGAGATGGACATGCCTGCAACCAAACGCGAACTCATCGACACGGGGTCGGACAAGCGTTACATCCGCCGGGACGCTCGCGGCCGATTCACGAGCGATCAGGTCGACACCGGCCGGTCGACGGCGTCGGATCGTCGCCAGCATTCCGAAACGCCGGCGCAGCGCGGGCAGGGTGACAGGGGCGATCGACAGACGAACCGGTAGTACGCTCCATCCGACGGCCGCGGACCACTTGAACGAGGCTGGCGCCGCCGTCGCGATAGAGGGGTGGTAGTGGCGCGGCCGCCGACAACCGCAGCGGACCTGTACGTCGAGCCGATGCTCGCGACGCTCGTTCGCGAGCCGTTCGACGATCCCCTATGGCTGTTCGAGACCAAGTGGGACGGCTTCCGGGTCGAGGCGTGCATCGCCGGCGGTGAGATCCGCCTATGGACCCGCGGTCGGAAGGACGCAGCGACATATTTCGGCCCGTTTCTCTCGCCGGCCACCTGGCTCGACGCGGAGGAAGCGGTCATCGATGGCGAGGTCATCGCGCTCGACGAGCACGGGGAGCCCGATTTCGGCCTGCTCCAGCAACGGATCGGGCGGCGCGATGGCGCGACGGGCGCGAGCGCGGTGGTGTATCAGGCGTTCGACCTCATGTACCTCGATGGGACCAGCCTGGTCGACCTTCCGCTCGAGGACCGGAAGGCCCGACTGAGAGCGGTCCTCCGCGACGATCCGCGGATCCGCGTGAGTGATCACGTCATCGGCGATGGTCGAGCGTTCTTCGAGGCTGCCCGTGAGCGCCGGCTCGAGGGGATCGTCGCGAAGCACCGCCAGTCGCCCTACCTGCCCGGCCGTCGTGCCGCGACGTGGCTGAAGATCAAGATCCGCCCGGAGCAGGAGCTGGTGGTCGTCGGGTGGACGACGGGCATCGGCTATGCGACGGAGCTCGCCGCCTTGCTGGTGGCCGTCAACGAGCGCGGAAGCCTCCGATATGTCGGCAAGGTCGGGGCGGGCTTCAACCAGGACTCCCGGCTGGAGCTGGTCCAGCGGCTCACGCCACTGGCAGTAGGTGACCCGGCAGTCGAGAACCCTCCCACCGGGCGGCTGCGGCGCGAGGCGAACTGGGTACGGCCGGAGCTCGTCATCCGGGCCGAATTCGCTGGCTGGACCGGCGATGGAAACGTCCGCCAGGCGAGCTACAAGGGGATCGAGGTCGCCAAGGCCGCAAGCGACGTCGTGCGCGAGGTCCCACGCGAGGAGCCGCCCGGCACCGGCTGATCGGGCCGCCGCGAAGGTCCGGACACGCGAAAGGCGGTGGCGCGTCACGCCACCGCCTCATTGATATGTCGTCAGGCGCTCGGAACGCCCCGCGTCAGCTACAGATCGCCGCCTGGCGCGTGCTCGGTGGAGGGCACCTCGCCCTCTTCTTCGGGCGCTACGGTCGGCGCCTCGTGGTGTGCAACGCCGGGCTGGATGCCCGTCTTGTCTGTCGCGGTCGGGCGGCCGTCTCGCCGCTGATCGTCCGGACCTCGAACCTCGTGCGGTTTATCGAGGCTCGTCGCGCCCGGATCGTGACGCGGGCTGACGGGCTCTCCCGCGTTGTCGGTCATGACCGGTACGTCGACTGCCCGGCCGTGGTCGTCTCCGTCGGATCGGGCTGCACGTCGCTACCGTGGATCTCGCCGCGCCAGCCCTGGCCATTACCGCCCTGGCGCTCGATCGTCTCCTTGAACTTTTCGAGATCCCCGTGGACACGTCGCTTCAGGAACCCGAGTGCGTCACCCGCCGACTCGATCGGGCCTTCCGGCTCGGCATCGATGCGGAGGGTCACTTCGGTCTCGGTCGGGCCGACCGGGTTGAAGAGGACGGCTCCGGCGTTCTCGGCCCCGTCTGTGCTCTTCCATGCGATGCGCGTGTCGGGCGTCTGATCGGTGATCGTCGGCCTCCCACTGCTTCTCCTTGCCGGCGACGCTCGCCGTCCAGACCAGCGTCCGATCGTCGAGCTGCTTGACGGACTTCACGCCGTCCATGAACTTCGGGAAGTCCTCGAACTGGGTCCACTGGTTGTAGGCGACTCGAACGGGAACGGCGACCTTGATGGACTCTTCGAATCTCGACATGACATCATCCTCCGGGCTGCGGGACGGCCTGCACCAGCACCTGCCGGTGGGTTGCTACTAGCCTCTCGCGACCGACGACCAAAGCGCCGCGCCCGTCTCCAAGACGCCGTTGCATCGGCGTGTCAGTCGGCCGAGCCCGCCCTCGAAGTCCCTGTAGCGACCTCCGCATCGGGCTCAGCTTCGTCGGTCACCACGGTCGCGTCGTCCGGCATCGACCCGTCGGCCACGGCCAGCGGACGCTCCAGAAGATCCGTCTCGACGGGCTCGACCGAGCCGTTCGCCAGCACCCGGAACGTCCGGATCTCGAAGGCGCCGATCTCCACCTCGAACTCGCGGTCCCAGGTTGGAAAACGGACGGTCGCCGTCGTCGACCGGCCGGCCGTCTCGGCAAGGCGAACCACGATGCCGTCGCCGTCCTCGGCCTGCTTCACCGCGCCGAGGATGACGTTGTCGGGTTCGACGGACGCGAACGATGCCGTCGGTCCGAGCCGACCCGCGTGGAAGGACTCGATGAGCGCCGTCGGCCGCTGGTTCAGCTCGAGCGCGCGCCGGGTCAGACCCGCATCCGGCCACTCGCCGCGGTGCGGGACGAGCCACAGCGTGAAGCGCTGAAGCCCCTGGTCCTGGAACTGGTAGCGGACGCCCACGGCAGGGACCGTCGGCTCGTGATGGGCGTAGATCGGGCTTCGCACGGCGGTCACGCCGAGCTCTCCGTCGAGGATGTCGAAGCCGTACTTCGCGTCGTTGAGGACGGCCAGCCCGAAGCGCCCCGGCGTCCCGGGCAACGTCCCAGAAACGTCGATCCAGCGCTGGCCGGGCTCCTCCTCGCCGTCGGCCGGGCGCTCGATGGCGCCATATGGGATCTCATACGCGGCGACCACGTCGGTCAACGCGGTCGGCATCCGGATCTTGAGGAGCTCGGCCTTCTGGCGCCAGTCGAGGATCACGCGAAGCTCGACGGTGTCGGCATTAGCCGAGACGATGAAGTCCTCGGTGAGGACGGAGTCCTCATAGCGGCTGTTGACCCGCAGGATCGCCCTGACAGGCCCCGATTCGACGAGCTCGACGCTCGTCGCCTCGAACGCCCCGAGCTCGTCGCGGTACGCCAGCCGGCGGTGCCCCCACGTATCCGAGGTGTCGTCTACGACGACCGTCCGTCGTCGCGATGCGTCGGCGAGGTCGGCAAGGTCCCGACCGTCCTCGCGCAGCACGAGGTGTGCGATCCGGCCGCTGGTGGGGTCGAGCTCGAGGCGAATGTGGTCGTTCTCGATGAGCGACGCCGCCGTCCGCAGCGGCATGTCCGAGACCGGCCGAGCGCCGGCAGTCACGGCGTAGGTCCGGTAGCCCAGCGCCGGCACCTCGGCCTCGAAGGCCAGCCGGCTTCGCCACGACGACACGGTCGCATACGACTGGACCTGCTGGAACGGCACGTGCCGGCCGTCGTCGTCGAGCAGGCCGTCGGTCGGCTTGAGCCCGCCGTACTCGAGCTCGACCATCGTGCGGACCGGCCACGCGAGCGGGTTGAACACGACGATCGGGGTGACCCCTGGATCGTTCGGGATGTCGATGAGCTGGCTCAGCGACTGGATCGCCAGGTTGTGGACCCGGCCGGCGATCGAGGCGGCCTCGCCGAGCTGGTCGCGAGCGTCACGATACGCGGGCTCGATGGCGGTGCCGCACACGGTGTCGTGGAACTGGTTGAAGAGCACCTGCTTCCAGGCGCGCTGCAGCTCGTCGTGCGGGTACGGCCGCAAACCCACCACGCTGTCGACCGTCGCCCACGCCTCGGCGGCCTGGAGCGCGTTCTCGGCGCGGCGCATCCAGCGCTTGATGCCCGAATGGGCCGAATAGCAGCCGACCGCCGTGGTGCTGGAGGTCGCCACGGACGACGGGGATGTCCCGTTCTGACTCGAGGATGCGGTCGAAGAAGCGGCGCGGCGTGCTGTGGCGGAGACGGGGCATGGCGCCCGCGCCGTCGAGCCGCCGGAGGCTGTCGAGGTTCTGCCGGGTCGGCCCGCCACCGTGGTTGCCGACGCCGTAGAAGGCCATCATCTCGGACCAGCCGTCGGGGAGCTGGGCGATCGACTTGTCGATGTGGTAGCCGAGGTCCTCCTGCGGGGCGCAGTACTCGTGGGGCAACCGATACGCGAGGACTCGCGAGCCGTCCGCCGATTCCCACCAGAACACAGGAGCCGGAAGGCGGAATTCGTGCGGCCCGGGCCGCATGAAGACGTAGCTGTCCATGCCGGCCCGGCGCAGGAGCTGCGGCAGCATCCCGTTGTGCCCGAACGGGTCGACGTTGTAGCCGACGGTCGCGATCCGCCCGAACTTCTCGAGGAAGTAGCGCTGCGAGATAAGGGCCTGGCGGACGAACGACTCCCCGCCGGGGAGGTTGCAATCGGGCTCGACCCACCAGCCGCCGACGATCTCCCAACGTCCTTCGGCGACCCGATCGCGGATCTCCTCGAACATCTGGGGATCGACCTCCTCGATCCACTCGTAGTAGGCCGCGGAATCGCAGGTGAAGATGAACTCCGGGTACTCCTTCATCCGGTCGAGCGCCGAACGGAAGGTCGCCCGGATCGCCTGGTAGCCCTCGGGCCACTGCCACAGCCACACGGGGTCGATATGGGAGTTGCCGATCATGTGCAGCACCCTCGATGTGCCGCGGCCGTCCGTCATCGTTGACTCATCCCTCGTCGAGTGATCCCTGGTTGCCTGGCTCGGGTGCGACCGCCCGGTCGCGAGCAGCCGCCCACGCATCGATGCGCTCGCTCAACAGGTGGAGCAGCAGCACGTGCATCTCCTGGACGCGCGCGGTCGTCGTCGACGGGACACACAGGACGACGTCGGCGTGCGTTCCGGCCGGTCCGCCCTGGGCGCCGGTGAACAGCACGGTCGTCGCGCCCGCAGCACGCCCAGCTCGCAGACCATCGACGACGTTGGGCGACCGCCCGCTCGTCGAGAAGGCGACGACGATGTCGCCGGCCACCGCAAGAGCTTCGACCTGTCTGGCGAAGACGTCCTCGAACGCGTAGTCGTTGGCGATGCAGGTCATCACCGACGGATCGGTGCTGAGGGCGACGGCCGGCAGGGGCCGGCGATCGAGCCGGTAGCGCCCGATGAGCTCGCCGGCGAGGTGCTGGGCGTCGGCCGCACTTCCGCCGTTGCCGAATGCGTAGAGGCGGCCACCGCGGGTGAAGGCGTCGCAGATCCGGTCCGCCAGCGAATTGACGATGGGCACGAGGTCGTCGATCGAGGCCACGAGCGCTCGGTGATCTTCGAGCGAAGCGAACGTGTCCGGGGTGTCCGGGGTGTCCGGGGTGTCGTGGGTGTCGCTGGCGGCCGCGGTGTCCGGGGTCGGCTCGACGGTCATGCGCCCTCCCCCGCCGCGGCTGCTGCGGGCGCGCCGGCTGCCGCCGTCGAAGCACTTCCGGCCCCGCGCTCGGGCAGGCCGTCGGCGAACCGCTCGAAGGCGACGACCGCGGCACCCACGACGCTAAGCCGAGTCCCGAGCTCGGCCAGCACGATCTCGGCAGTCGCGGCCATCGGCGGCATCGCCCACGCGAGCGCCTGCTCCCGGACGGGCACGAGGAGCATGTCGCCTGCCTGGGTGACGCCACCGCCCAGGACGACCAGCTCAGGGTTGAACACGTCGAGGATGTTGGCGATGCCCGAGGCCAGCATCGTCATCGACTCGTCCCAGATCCTCCTGGCCAGCGGGTCGCCGGCGGCGGCGGCTTCGGCGACATCGCGGGCGGACACCTCATCGATACCCGACAGACTCGATGGCTCGCCGCTCGCGAGCGCCTCTCGTGCCCGAAGTCCGATGTTCGTTCCTGATGCATGCGCCTCGAGACAGCCCTGACGACCGCAACCGCATTGCCGGCCCCGGTAATCGATCGTCAGATGGCCTAGCTCACCGGCGTTGCCGGCAACGCCGCGGAACGGACGGCCTTCGAGGATCAGACCACCGCCGATGCCCGTCGAGATCGTGAGGTAGATCAGGTTCTGGATGTCGCGCGTCCGGCCCGCGCCGTACCACCACTCGGCGATGGCCGCGGCCGTGGCATCGTTCTCCACGGCGACCGGACGGTCGAGCGCGTCGCTGACGATCCGGGCGAGAGGGATCTCGTCCCAGCCCGGAAGGTTCGGCGGCGTGAGGATGATGCCGTTGATCGGGTCGAGCGGGCCACCGCATGAGATCCCGATCGAGCGAATGCGGCCCCAGTCGACGCGGGCACCCTCGACGGCGTCGCGGCCGAGCCCCACGAGGCGGGCGATCATCGCGTCCGGGCCTTCGAGCTTTCGAGCCGGGATCGTCAGCTGCGACAGCACCCGGCCGTCTCCGGCCACCACCCCGGCGGCCAGCTTCGTCCCACCGATGTCGAGACCGAGGACGAGGTCGTCGGGGTCTGGGAGGCGTCGGGCGCCGGGCGGCGACTGGCGCGCCTGGCCGGCGGATGATGGGTGCGTCGCGGAGGCGTCGGGTCCGTTATCAAGGTTGGCGGGCACGATGGATATCGTAGCCTCGCTGCCGAGAGAACCGAGGCGGGCGGACGACGGTCCGCCATGAAGCCCTCCCTACTCCACCGCTCGGGCCGGCAGTCCCTCGCGGCGGCGGTATTCGGCCCACGTTCGCGCGATCAGCTCGTAGTCGCGCTCCTCGAACGCCTCGCCGGTCAGGTCCACCCCGGTGGCGTAGTACAGCGCCGGGACGCCAAGCTCGGACTTCACAGCCGCGTACGCTCGCCACGAAGCGAGGTCGGGGACACACCAGTCGTCGGTGTCGATCAGGTGCTCTGGACAGGCAGCCTTCGCGATCGCCGCCCTGTATCGCATCTGGCCGACGAGGTCGACGCGTGACGGCGGGTCGTCAAGTCGTAGCGCGTCGTTGAGCCGGATCATGTCGACGGCCGGGGCGATGATCGCGTTCGGCGTCTGCCCGACGAGCAGCGCCTCGGGCTTGATCCGGCGGGCCTCATCGGCGACCGTGTCGAGCAGGAGCCGGAGGAGTTCGACGCCCCACGCGTCGCCGTGGCTCCGGGTCGCGACGCCGCTCGGCGTTCTCGCCGTGAAGTCGATCTTGAGGCCATCGGCATCGAGCTCGTCGGACGCGAGCATCCGGTGGACCGCCGCGCGGATCGCCGCGTTGCCCGCCGGGCTCGAGGGATCCAGCCCGAGGACGCTGCCGTTCTCCGAGGTGATGCAGGCCTGCTCGGGGAGGCCGCCGGCATCCCAGGCCTTGTACCAGAGGAGGACGCGCTGACCGGCGTCGTGACGTCCGGCGATCCAGCGCCGCAGGTCCGGCCATTTCGCCACGTCTGGCTCGCACGTCCCGTATTCGCGGTGCCACTTGTCGTCGATCACGACCGTGCCCGGGACGACGCCGTTCGCAGTCAGGACACGGAGGAATTCGTCGTACACGACCTCGGTCGCGTAGCTCGAGGCCGCACTCATCGGCAGCCCGTCCGCGCGCGCGAGGGCGCATTGGGCGCCCCAGCCGCAGAACATCGGTTCGCGCCACCACGCGGGCGGGGCCGAGAGACGGCGAGACCCGGTCTTCGACGCTGGTACGACGACACCGCGGCGTTCGAGATCCCGTCGGTGGCGGTCGATGGCGTCGTACGGATCGTCGGCCTGGGCGAGCACGAGCAGCGGCGAGCGCCATTCGGACGCTGCATCGGCACCGCCACCGGCGCGGGCACCGGCCGCACCACCGACCGCCGGTTTGCCGTCGTACGCGAGCCCGAAGCCGAAGCCGCGGTCGACGGCCCGATAACTGAAGCCGGTGAACGTAGCGGCACCCGGTTCGGCGACGAGGCCGAACGACAGCCACGGCCCCGGCGGGATCGACATCGCGTCGGCCCGGGCGGACCGGCTGACCGCGAAGCAGAACGGGCCGGGCGTGAAGAACCAATCGCCGCGACCGGCCTCCGACCCGGAGACGACGCCGATGACCGCCGGATCCGAGGCCCCCTGGACGATGCGCGTGGGATCCGACGGCGACGGAGAGAACGCAGTCTCGAACCACGCCCGGCTCATGAGGGTCCCTGTCGATCCCGGCATCACGGCCCGACCGGAAAGGAAGGTCATGTCCGTGACGTGTCCCACGCCGGCCACCTCGACGTGGATCTCGATCGTCGCTTCGGTGGCCTCGAGCACCAGTCGCTTGCTCGTCCATCGGCTGCTCTCGAGCGTCCACGTCAACCGGGTCCCGCCGGCGAATGCCTCGAGAGTCGGACCCTGGACGCCCAGCGTCTCGTCGGGCCCCTCCAGGGCGTCGATCGAAGCGAGGACCCGGAGGTCGGCCCAGCGGCCGCCGCTGCGGTCCTCGAGCGTCACGACCGGCGCGCCGATGGATGTCGTGAGCCGGTACCACGCACCGTCCACGACGATCCGATCACCGGGCAGACCGCCGCTTGAGGCCACGTCAGCGAACCGCCTCGCTGCCGCCGGCGACCGCGCCGACGAGCAGCTGCTGCGCGAGGAACGTCAGCGGGTTCCGGCGTCGATCGGACGTCGTGGGTCTCACTTCCTCAGTCACGACCGTCACCTCCGAAGCCGCGCCAACCCGGGTATCGGTCGCCTCCCTGCGCCGCCTCGTAGCCTAATCGCCGCACGTCGACAACGACTGCAGGAGGGGTCCTGGGACGGCCGTGAGCAGGCCACGAGAGAACTGATAGGTCCCCGCAAGACGACTGCAACAGCGGGCACCCGGCTGTTCGCTCACTGACAACGGCCGGGTCCCAACGTTAAAGACCCCCCAGCCCGGCCTCGCGAAAGCGGAGGTGGATCATCTCTGGCGTCGCTCGCCGCGGCACGTCTGACCGCGGCCAACGATCGATCGTCGTTCTGCGCGCTCTCCCAGGATTGGGAGATCTACTCTGCGCCGTACCCGCGCTGCGTGCGGTGCGGGCGAACGCCCCCGAGGCGCGCATCTCGCTTGTCGGCGTGCCGGCCACCCGTCCGCTCGTCGAGCGATTTCAACGGGTACGTCGACGAGTTCATCGACTTTCCAGGGTTCCCGGGTCTGCCCGAGGTCGAACCGGACCTGCGGGCGATCCCTCGGTTCATCGCCGACCTGCAGAAACGTCGATTCGACCTCGCGATCAACCTCCACGGGTTCGGGCCGGTCACGACCATGATCGTGTCGCTGTTCGGCGCGACCCGGGTCGCCGGATATCACCGCAAGGGGGAATGGCGACCCGAGTCAGGGCCACTTCGTGACGGCCGATGACGCGGTCCCCGAGGTCCGGCGGTGGCTCGACCTGTGCCGCAGGATCGGCTGGTCGGCGACCGATGAGTCGCTCGAGTTCCCGATCGATGACGCGGCTGCGAGGCCAGGCGTGCCGCCGACAGGCGATAAGCCGCTTGTGGTCGTCCATCCGGGGGCCTCCGTGCCCTCGCGGCGGTGGCCGGCGCGGAGCTTTGCCGCCGTGGCCGACGCCCTTGCGAGGGCGGGTGCCTCGATCGTCCTCACCGGCACGGCCGAGGAACGGGAGGTGACGTGGGAGGTCGGACGCTCGATGCGTTCGCAGCCTCTCGACCTGTCGGGGCGCACGAACCTGGATGGCCTGGCCTCCATCGTCCGCGATGCCGCTCTCGTGGTCTGCAACGACACGGGGATCTCGCATATCGCCGACGCGCTTGGCACGCCGAGCGTCGTCCTCTTTACGAACTCCGAGATGGACCGCTGGGCGCCGCTCGATGCCGGGCTCCATCGCAGGGTGGACGGCAGTGCGGTCGCGGCCACGAGCCAGGGGGCCGCCACCAGCGAGGCGGTTGCGACCGGCGAGGCCCTCGACCTTCTGCAGCGCCACCGGGAGCGGCCGAGGAGGCGCAGCCATGCCGCCTGATGCCCTCACCGGGTGCCGCCGGATCCTCCTCGTGCGTCCCGACAACATCGGCGACGTCGTGCTCCTCGCGCCCGCGATCCGCGCCATTCGTGCTGCTCATCCGGACGCGACGATCGGCCTGCTCGCATCGCCCGCCGGCGCGACGGCCACCGTCCTCTTGCCGTCGATCGACGAGGTCATGGTCGAGCAGGTCGTGTGGCAGGACGCCTCGCCCTCGCCGAAGCTTGACCCGGACCGGGAGCTCGGCTTCATCGAGCGGCTCCGCGCCGGTCGCTGGGACGCGCTGGTGATATTCACCAGCTTCTCGCAGACGGCGTTCGGGGCCGCCTACGCCGGCTACCTCGCCGGCATCCCCGTCCGAGCCGGCCACGCCCGCGACTTCGGCGGCGCGCTGCTGACGCATCCCGTGGCACCGCCCGAGTGGGAAGTCCACCAGGCCGAACGGGCGCTCGACCTCGTCGAAGGGGTTGGGATCGAGGTCGCGGATCGGACGGCCGCCATCGAGATTCCGCCCGCCGCCATCGCATCCGTCGAGCGACTGCTCGCGCACTACGCCGGCCACCGCCGATGGCTACATCCTCATCGTCCCGGGCGCCAGCTGCGCCGCCCGGCGATACCCGCCTGAGCGATACGCGGAAGCGGCGCGGACGCTGCACGAGCGGACTGGGATGCCCATCGTCGTCGCAGGGACGCAGAAGGAAGCGGACCGCATGGGACCAGCGTTCCTCGGCGTGGCCGGGGTCGTCTCGGTCATGGGCCGGACGGCGATCGCGGAGCTCGCGGCGCTGGTCGCAGCCTCGGACCTCGTGGTCTGCGGCAACTCGGCGGCACTCCACCTCGCAGACGCGCTTCGGCGGCCCGTCGTTGCGATGTATTCCGGGACGGAGCTCGAATCGCAGTGGCGGCCGCGGCAGGCGGCCTCGATCCTCTTGCGGCGCGAGACGGCATGCAGCCCGTGCTACCGCTTCGAGTGTCCCTTTGAGATGCAGTGCCTAGACATCGAACCATCGGAGGTCGTCGATGCGGCGCTCCGCCTCCTCGGGCTCGGGACCCGAATCCCAGCGCAGGAGGAGCCATGCGCCGTCTCCGCATCCTGACCTGGCACGTCCACGGGAGCTATCTCGACTCACTGGTCCGGACGGGCCACGACTTCTTCCTGCCGGTCGCCCCGGACGGGAAGGGCGGCAAGGGTGATTGGGGCTGGCCGGATACGGTCCACGACATCCCCGAGGAGCGTGTCCGCGAGCTGGATGTCGACCTCGTGCTGTACCAGCACGACAACAACCGCCGCGACGCGCCTCGGATCCTGTCGGACGGTCAGCTGCTCGGCCCGCGCGTTCATGTCGAGCACGACCCACCGAGGGATCACCCGACCGATACGCGCCACCCTGTCGACGACCCTGGCGCGCTGCTCGTCCACGTCACCGCGTTCAACGACCTCATGTGGGACTCGGGCCGTACGCCGACGCGCGTCATCGAGCACGGTGTCGCCATTCCGGACGGCGTTCGTTACAGCGGTGAACTCGACCGCGGGATCGTCGTCGTCAACAACCTGCGGTCGCGCGGGCGACGCCTTGGTCCCGATGTCTTCGAGCGCGCCCGGGCGTCGGTCCCACTCGACCTCGTCGGTATGGACGCGACATCCATGGGCGGGCTCGGCGAGATCAAGCGGGCCGAGCTTCCCGCCTTCGAGGCGCGCTACCGGTTCTTCTTCCATCCGATCCGCTACACGAGCTTCGGCATGGCCGATATGCGAGGCGATGATGGTCGGCCTGCCGATCGTCGGCCTCGCCACGACCGAGATGCCGACGGTCATCGAGGACGGCGTCTCGGGGATCGTCCATACCGACGTCGACTGGCTCATCGACGGCATGCGGATCCTGCTCCGTGATCCCGGGCTGGCTCGCGAGATGGGCGAACAGGCGCGCCAGATCGCCCTCGAGCGCTTCTCGATCGAGCGGTTCGTCCGCGACTGGGATGCCGTCTTCGCGGAGGTCACCGGGGTCACAGGCGACCACCCGGCGCCGCGTCGCCGCCTCGAGCGGCGCCGCGCTCGCGCCGCTGCCGGGATGCCGGCCGGAGTCGGAGCCGGCAACTCCGGGAGCGCCGATCGATGAGCCTCCGCATCGCGATGATCAGTGAGCACGCCTCCCCGCTTGCGACGTTGGGCGGGGTCGATGCCGGCGGTCAGAACGTATACGTCGACCAGATCGCCCGCCGGCTCGCGGCGACCGGCCACAGGGTCGACGTCTTCACCCGGCGCGACAGCCCCGACCTCGCCGAATGCGTGCCACTCGCGCCCGGCGTCCGGGTGATCCACGTGCCCGCGGGACCCGCCGAGGAGGTGGCCAAGGAGGACCTGCTGCCCCATATGCCGGCGTTCACGGACTGGATGACGGACTTCATCGAGCGCGCACCCGCGCCGTACGACATCGTCCATGCCAACTTCTTCCTCTCGGCCCTCGCGGCCGCCGACCTGAAGCTGCGGCTTGGTCCGCCCTTCGTCGTGACATTCCATGCGCTCGGCCGCGTCCGGCGCCAGTTCCAGCGCGGCGAGGATCGCTTTCCCGACGAGCGGTTCGAGATCGAAGAGAGGGTCGTCGCCGAGGCCGACCGGATCATCGCCGAGTGCCCCCGGGACGAAGAGGACCTGGTCACGCTCTACGAGGCGGATCCGTCGCGGATCAGCATCGTGCCGTGCGGCTTCGATGCCGCCGAGTTCGCCCCGACGAGCCGAGAAGAGGCGCGGCTGAAGCTTGGCCTGAACGCCAGCGAGCCGATCCTGCTCCAGCTCGGACGCCTCGTCCCGCGCAAGGGCGTCGACAACGTCATCCGGGCCCTCGGCGTGCTGAGCCGCGACCACGGCCTCGCGCCGCGTCTCCTCGTGGTCGGTGGCTCGGATCGCGTCCCGGACCCGACCCGCCTGCCCGAGCTGGCCCGCCTGATCGCCATAGCGGACGAGGAGGGCGTGCGCGAGCGAGTGACGTTCGTCGGCCGTCGCGACCGGGCCGAGCTCGCCGCCTACTACAACGCTGCCGACATCTTCGTCTCGACGCCCTGGTACGAGCCGTTCGGGATCACCCCGCTCGAGGCCATGGCGTGTGGGACGCCGGTGGTCGGCTCGAACGTCGGCGGGATCAAGTTCAGCGTGCGTGATGGCGAGACCGGCTACCTGGTGCCGCCGAACGACCCCGCCGCGCTTGCCGAGCGGATCGCCCACCTCTACCGGCACCCGAAGCTCCTCTCCGTCCTCGGCCGCCAGGCCATCCGGCGCGTCAACGACCTCTTCACCTGGGGACGCGTGGCTGCCGGTGTGGCCAGCGTGTACGAGGAGGTCCTCGGCGTTGACGGGGCGGCTGCACGTGACATGACTGCCCGGCCGGCCCCGGAGATCCGTTCACGGCGAGCGTCTGCCGATCACCGATCTGTGTCGCCTGATGCGCCGGCCGCAGCGGGCCGCGCGGCTCGGACGGGACGACCAGTGGAAGTGCCCCGCCTACCGATCCGCCGCGCGACGCCCGCGCCGCGACTACCCAGAGGTGCCCGACGATGACCGTCCGCGCAAACGAGCCCACACCCGGGAGTGACCCGCATCCCCTCGCGCCGCCGACTCGGCTCACCGTCGACGGGATCGGCGGCCGGACGGTCCTCGTCACCGGAGGCGGAAGCGGCCTCGGTGCAGCGACCGCACATGTCCTCGCGGCAGCCGGGATGTGCGTCGCGGTGGCCGATCTGCTCCCCGAGACGGCCGAGGCGACGGCGGCGAGCATCCGCGACGGAGGCGGTCAACGCTATCGCCGTCGCAGTCGATGTTCGGTCGGCCGATGACGCCGCCCGCGCGACGGAGGCCGTGGTCGATCGTTTCGGTGGCCTCGACGTCCTCATCAACAGCGCTGGTACGGACGTCACTGCGCCCTTCGCCGACCTCTCGGCCGAGTCGCTCGAGCGCGTCATCGACGTCAATCTGCTCGGGCCGGCCGTCATGATCCGGGCGGCGCTGCCGCACCTGACGGCATCGGACCGTGCCCATATCGTCAACATCGGCTCGACGGCGTCCTTCCGAGGCTGGTCGAACGCAAGCGCGTACCACGCCTCCAAGTGGGGGATCCGCGGCCTCGGCCAGGGGCTCTTCACCGAGCTCCGTGACGTCGGGATCCGGGTGACGACGGTGTTCGCGGGCGGGATGCGAACGCCGTTCATCCTCGACCGCTTTCCCGATGTGCCGCTGGACGTGCTCCAGGATCCCCGCAACGTGGCGCTGGCCATCCGGTTCGCGCTCGAGATGCCGCCCGACACCGTGATCCCCGAGATCACCGTCCTCCCCGTCCGAGAGACGTCGTGGCCGTGAACCATCGGAGCGCTACCCCTGGGCCGCTCGTGTTCCTCGACAAGGACGGGACGGTCATCGAGGACGTCCCGTACAACGTCGATCCGCGCCGGATCCGGCTTGCACCCGGCGCCCGACAGGCGATCGCGCGCCTCGGCGAGGCCGGCGCCACGCTGGTGATCGTGACCAACCAGTCGGGCGTCGCTCGCGGGTATTTCACCGAAGACGACCTCGGTGGCGTCGAGCGTCACCTCTCGGGCGTGTTCGCAGATCTCGGCGCCCGACTGGCGGGCTTCTACTTCTGTCCCCACGTCGAGCCGGGCGAAGGCGTCAACGACTACGCCCGGATCTGCGACTGCCGAAAGCCCGAGCCCGGGATGGTGACGACCGCTTGTGCCGACCTCGGGTTGTCGCCTGAGGGCGCGTGGTTCGTCGGCGATACGTGGATGGACGTCGTCGCCGGCCGCGCGGCCGGCTGTCGCACGATCCTCGTCGGTCCTGATGCCCGGTCCGCGGATCGACTGGAACCCGAGCGGCGGCCGGACTTCGCGGTCGACAACCTGCTGCTCGCCGCCGAGATCATCCTGGCGGACCACGTCGGCGACGCGGCCGAGGCGCGCGACGCCGGCGCGGCGCGGCGGCGCCCGGAGGAGCCGCGGCCCACCTACACGGTGCCGCCCGGGCGGCCGACGCGCCCCACGCGACGCCTCGGGAGACAGCGGAGGTCGCTCGATGAGCCCGATCCTCGCCGACCTCCTCGTGGGCTTCGGCGACCGGCGCGTGCTCGTCGTCGGCGAGGCGATGCTCGACTCGTACCTCCACGGCTCGGCCGAACGGCTGTCACGCGAGGCGCCGGTCCCGATCGTCTCGCTGGAGCGCCGCGACGACGCTCCGGGCGGCGCCGCGAACACCGCCGTGAACGTGGCCGGGCTCGGCGCCACCGTCCGGCTGGTCTCGGTCGTCGGTGACGATCCGGAAGCGGAGCGGCTGCGCACGGCCCTCGGAAACCGCGGCGTGGATGGCGACGGCGTCATCTCGCGAGCCGACCGCGCGACGCTTGCCAAGCATCGCGTCATCGCCGGCGACCAGATCCTCGTGCGGTTCGACTCCGGCTCGACGGAGCGCATCGACGTGGCGACCGAGGAGGTCCTAATCGGTCTTCTGACCGAGGCCTGGCATGAGTCCGACACCGTGGTCGTCTCGGACTACGGCTACGGCGTGGTCACTCCAGCGATGATCGAGGCGATCGCCGAGCTCCAGCGGCGAAGCCCGCGCACGCTGGTCGTGGATGCGCGTGACCTCACCCGTCACCGCCGCCTGGGCGCGACCGCAGTCAAGCCCAACTATGGCGAGGCATGCCGGCTGCTCGGCGAACGCGAGCGGCCCGAACCGCGGGCGCGGGCGGCCCAGATCGCGGCTCTCGGGCCTCGACTGCTCGACCTCACCGGCGCCCGGATCGCAGCCGTCACGATCGACACCGACGGCGCCTTCATCTTCGAGCGCGACCATGCGCCGTACCGGACCTACGCACAGCCCCAGAACCACAGCCGGTGCGCCGGCGCCGGCGATACGTTCGTCAGCGCGCTGGCCCTGGCACTCGCCGCGGGAGCCGGGACTCCCGCGGCGTCCGAACTGGCGTCCGCGGCCGCCGCCGTGGTCGTGTCGAAGGACGGCACGTCGACGTGCTCGGCGGACGAGCTGCGTGCATCGCTGCTCGTCGGCGTCAAGCGCGTGGATGAGCCGGATCGACTCGCCGTCAGGATCGCCTTCGAGCGGGCGCGGGGTCGGCGGATCGTCTTCACCAACGGCTGCTTCGACATCCTCCATCGCGGCCACGTCACGTACCTGAACCGGGCGAAGGCGCTCGGCGACCTCCTCGTCGTCGGCGTCAACTCGGACGCCAGCGTTCGCCGGCTGAAAGGCGAGAGCCGACCGATCAACCAGCTCGACGACCGGATCGGGGTGCTCGAGGCGCTGTCGTGCGTCGACCTCGTGGTGCCGTTCGAGGACGACACGCCGATCGAGCTGATCCACCGCATCAGACCCGATGTCTTCACCAAGGGCGGTGATTACACCATCGACCGGCTGCCCGAGGCCGAGGTCGTCGAGCGCTGTGGCGGTGTCGTCCAGATCCTGCCGCTGGTCGACGACAGGTCGACGAGCCGCATCATCGAGCGAGTCCTCGACGTGGGAACCGAAACCAAGAAGCCGACCGAGACAAAGAAGCCGACGCCGGGGAAGGGGACGGCGCTCGCCGGCCACCGGCGATGACCACTGGCATCCCACGCGCCGACGCCATGGCCGACGGCGGCAGCCCGGTCGCCGAGACGTCCGGCCATGCCGCCACGCCCCCGAGTGGCTGGGCGAAGGCGCGCCGGATCCTGGCCGTCCGGCTCGATGCCATGGGCGATGTCCTCATGACGACGCCGGCGTTTCGCGCCATTCGCGCGGCCCGACCGGATGCCCACCTCGCGCTGCTCACCTCCCCCGCCGGCGCGGCCATCGCATCGCTGATCGACGAGCTCGACGAGGTCATCGTGTACGAAGCGCCGTGGCTCAAGCCGGTCCCCTCGGGCGGTGTCGATGCCGGCCGCGACCTGTCCTTCATTCGGGACCTCGCCGCGCGCGAGTTCGATGCCGCCATCGTCTTGACCGTACATTCGCAGAGCGCGCTGCCCGCGGCGCTCGCGTGCCACCTCGCCGGCATCCCGCTCCGCCTCGCACACTGCCGCGAGAACCCCTATCACCTCCTCACCGACTGGGTCCCCGACCCCGAAGCCGACGAACCGATCCGCCACGAGGTCCAGCGTCAGCTCGACCTGGTGTCGTCAGTCGGGTACCGGATCGACGATGTCCACCTGTCGGTCCGTGTCCCGCCAGGGGATTCGCGTCGGATGCGGGCATGGGCGCGGGACGCGGGCCTCGCTGACGGCCGCCCCTGGTTGGTCGCGCATCCCGGGGCGAGCGCCCCGTCGCGCCGCTACCCGGCCGAAGGATACGGTCGAGCGCTTCGGCGCCTCGTCCGAGAAGACGGCTGGCGCGTCGTGCTCACGGGTGATCGGTCCGAGGTCGGCCTCGTCGAATCGGTTCGTGCGGCGGTCGGCGATGGGGCGATCTCGCTTGCCGGTGAGCTGTCGATCGGCGAGGCCTCGGCGCTGATCGCGATGGCGCCGCTGCTCGTCTCCAACAACACCGGGCCCGTCCATCTGGCGGCGGCCGTCGCGACGCCCGTCGTCGTCCTGTACGCGCTGACGAACCTCCAGCACACGCCGTGGTCGGTCGCCTTCCAGGGTGCTGTCGTACGACGTCCCGTGTCGCGGCTGCCGCAAGAGCGTATGTCCGCTCGTCCACAACGCCTGTCTCCGGATGGTCACACCAGACGAGATCGTCGCCGCGGTCCGTGACCTCGCCGCCGAGACGGGCGTGAGCGGAGTCCGCACCTCAAGGATCGGTTCCCTGACGAACGGCTGAATCCCGCGCCCACGCGGGGTGCCGGCTGGTCGCGACCCTCCTACGTCGGCTATCGATCCCTGGGCACGACCTCGACGAGGGTGCCTTCGGCCTGGATCGCCGTGTCAACGTCCGTTCGCAGCCGCTCCACGAACACGACGAGATTCCATCGCGATGGGTCGTCCACGAACGCGGCCGACGGCACGATGATCCCGTCGCATTCGCCGCGCTCGCGAATCCCTGCCGCGATCGCCCTGCAAACCTCGAGGTCGAGGATCCACCGAGGATCGTCCGGCAACCCGAATTCGCCGTTTGCGGCCGGGTCGCGCAGGTCGATCGTCGCCGCGAGATCGACCTTCAGGGCCCATATCGCGGTGGGTTGTTCCCGTTCGCCCCAGTGCCGGCCCAACTCGGTGATGGCGACGCCCGGGTCACCGGAGAGATAAACAGTTGGCTCGTCGGACCCACTCCATCGATTGCTGTCGCGGGTGACGAGGCGCGACACCACAAACGGCTCATCCAACGGGCCGGTACAGAAGGCCTGGCCTGACCACGGCCTCGCTACGCGGGCGACGTCGGCGCCGATGACCGCCTCAGCGCCGACCGCCTCAGTGCCCACGACGACCCCGCGGCGACGGCGTCCCGGCGGCCACCTCGTCGTTCGTCCGCCCCGACTTGACGCTCCACGGCGCATCCTCGGCGTCCCAACCCTCGACGGCCGCGTCGTCGCGCCGGTGGATCAGCAGCCATTTCTGGCGCAGGTCACCCGGCGGCGGCCGGCGCCGGCCGAAGCCGGCAGTACGGATGAGGACGAACGCGCCCCGCAACTTCTGGCCATCGAGCCGGAACTTGAGCTCACCCGACGCGATGGCGCTCGCAGCATCGGGCGTCGCCGGATCGGCCTCGTACGTGCCCATGTCCCAGACGATCACATCACCCGAGCCGTACTGCCCGGACGGGATCACGCCTTCGAAGTCGTAGTAGCCCAGCGGGTGGTCCTCGACCCGGACGGCCAGCCGGCGCTGGCCCGGATCGAGCGTTGGTCCTCGCGGCACGGCCCACGACACCAGGACGCCGTCCACCTCGAGCCGGAAGTCGTAGTGCAGGCTCGATGCCCGGTGACGCTGGACCACGAATCGGCCGGTCGCGACCGCCATGCTCGATCGCGAGCGCTTCCGTGCCTCTCGGGCCGCTTCGGGCGCTGGGCCGGCAGGCTCGGGAGTGCGTCGGAAGTCGCGCTTCGCCCGGTACGTGCGCAGCCGGGTGTCGGCTTCCGCCGTGCCGGTGCGTTTTTCCGCCATCGCCCGCCTCCAGGATCCCGAAGAACCGACCGAAGAAGTCGATCCGGCCGTGCCTACAGCGTCGCGTGAATGGCCGGTCACACTCGTCGTGACGGACCGGCGCCCCCGTTGCAGCGGTCTGCCAGTCCAGCTCGTCGCGGTCGTCACCGCCTGCCATAGGCACCTCGCGTGCCTGCCATATCGACCTGCAATCGGTCCGCAAGCCGAGCAGCGCGGTTCGATGTATCGGCGCGACCTATTGCCGGTCACCCTCCGCGCATGGCTACGCGAGTCGCCACTTCGCCCCAGCAAAAGACCGGGCCGTTAGCCCGCCTTTGGGGCGATTACAGCCTCAGCATCGCGATCGGTGCGATCCAGCGAATCGAGAAGAAGGTCGACGCACGTTCGAAGGCGCCGAGATGACCGCCGCGGAGGCCGTCCGGCAAGAACCACAGACGGGAGCCGCAGAGCGCGCGACACGGGACAGCATCCGCGACGTGTGGGGGCCGCGCACGCCGTTCGTCGGAGAGTGGCCGGAACGTGTAGATGAGCGATCGATCGCGACCGCCGAGCGCTGGGTTCCCTCGGTCTGCGTCCTCTGCTCCCTCGGCTGCGGCGTCGAGGTCGGTGAGGCCGGCGGCCGGATGGTCGCCATCCGGGGCCGAGCCGGTGACCGCGTCAACCACGGACGGCTCGGGCCGAAGGGTCTCCACGGCTGGGAGGCGAATCACGCAGCCGATCGGCTGACGAGACCCCTGGTGCGCCAGGACGATCGGCTCGTCCCGACCAGCTGGGACGACGCGATGGACCGCATCGTCGAACAGGTCGAAGCAGCTGATCGCCGACTTCGGCGCCGGTTCGCACGGGTTCTACAACTCCGGCCAGCTGATGCTCGAGGAGTACTACACGTTGGCGCTGGTCAGCGAGGCGGGCATCGGCACGGCCCACGTCGACGGCAACACCCGGCTGTGCACCGCGACCGCGGCCACCGCGCTCGTCGAATCGTTCGGCTCGGACGGCGCCCCCGGCTCGCTGACCGACTTCGATCGTGACAGACGCGCTCTTCCTCGTCGGCCACAACATGGCCGTCGACCGCAGACGGTGCTCTGGTCGCGCATGCTCGACCGGCTCGACGGGCCCTCGCCGCCGCGCCTGGTCGTCGTCGATCCGCGTCGGACCATGGCGGCCCGCCGTGCGGACGTCCACCTGGCGCCGCGCCCGGGACCAACCTCGCCGCTCCTGAACGGCTTGCTGCGGATCATCCTCGAGAAGGGCTGGACCGACGCCGCGTTCATCCGCGACCACACCGTCGACATCGAGACGCTCGTCCACCACACCGATCCCTGGACCCCGGAGCGTGTCCAGGCGGTGACGAGGCGTGCCGGCCGCTGAGCCTCGAGGCCGCCGCCGAGATCCTCGGCACCTCGCCGACCCTCGTCTCGTCCTGCCTCCAGGGTGTCTACCAGTCGCTCCAGGCGACCGCGAGCGCGGTCCAGGTCAACAACCTGCACCTGATTCGCGGGTTGATCGGCAAGCCCGGCGCGACCGTCTTCCAGATGAACGGCCAGCCGACGGCGCAGAACACCCGCGAGTGCGGCGTCAACGGCGAGTTCGTCGCGTTCCGCAACTGGAACAACCCCGAGCACGTCGCCGACACTGCCCGTATCTGGAACGTCGAGCCCTCGACACTCCCCGACTGGACGCCGCCGACGCACGCGATGCAGATCTTCCATCTCGCCGAGTCAGGCTCGATCCGCTTCCTGTGGATCATGGCGACGAACCCCGCCGTGTCGATGCCCGAGCTCGCACGGATCCACGAGATCCTCGCGCAGGAGGACCTGTTCGTCATCGTCTCGGACGCGTTCCTGACCGAGACCGCGGCCCTCGCCGACGTCGTCCTGCCCGCCGCGATCTGGGGCGAGAAGACCGGTTGCGTCACCAACGTCGACCGCACCGTCCACCTCGCCGAGCAAGGTCGATCGATCCGCCCGGCGAGGCTCGGTCCGACCTCGACATCCTCGTCGACTACGCACGGCGGATGGACTTCCGCGACAAGGACGGCGCTCCGCTCGTCCAGTGGACCGACGCCGCCGGCGCGTTCGATGCCTGGAAGGCCTGCAGCCGCGGCCGGCCGTGCGACTACTCCGGAATGACCCACGAACGACTCGCACGACAGGCCCGATCCAGTGGCCGTGCAACGACCGCTACCCCGAGGGACGTGAACGGCTGTACGAGGACGGCGTCTTCAACACCTCCGCGTCGTTTTGCGAGACCTACGGCCACGACCTCGCGACCGGTGCGGCGGTCACCGCCGAGGAGTACGCGTCCCGCGACCCCGGCGGTCGAGCGATCATCAAGGGCGCCGAATACCTGCCGCCTCCCGAAGAGCCCGACGACGAGTATCCGTTCCTGCTCACCACCGGGCGGCGTGACCTACCACTTCCATACGCGCACCAAGACCGGCCGGTCGCCGGCTCTGAATGCGGCGGCTCCGGCGGTCTTCGTCGAGATGGCCGACGTCGACGCCCGCGAGCTCGGTGTCACGGAAGGCGACCTCATCGAGGTCCGGTCCCGTCGCGGCCGTGTCGTCGCGCCGGTCCGTCTCGGTGGCGTCGAGCCGGGACGTCGTGTTCCTCCCGTTCCACTACGGCGACGACGGCACCGACGACGACCCAAGCGCCGTCAACCGCCTGACGCTGACCGGCTGGGACCCCGTAAGCAAGCAGCCGCACTTCAAGTACGCCGCCGTCGCGATCAAGGCGCTCGGAACGCGGCGTGAGTCGCCGAATGCTCCCGGTCGTCGAGGACACGCGCGCCGCGTCGAGGTCGCAACGCGCCGAACCCAAGGAGACGGCATCACTGAGGCGAAGGCCATGACGACTCCCGACGAAATCGACCGTCGAAGTCGCCCAGGCGATGGAGCCGGCGTTCATCAGCCTACCGGCCATGCGCCCGAGGCGGTCAAACCGCAGGTCGCCCACTACCTCGGGCCTTGTCCGGGCGATCGAGACCGAGCTTCGCGACGCTCTGATCCTGGTGTCGGAGCGACATGAGCGCAATCCCGAGATCTCCCGAGGTGCCGCGACGCTGGCGGGGTGGTCGACCGAGCACCTCGCGTGGCTCGAAGCGCCGATCTCCCGGTACGGCTCGACCGACCACGACACGCCGGCACGCCTTCGCGCCGCGCTGCTTGGCGGCACGCGCGCCGGCGTCATGGGCGAGCTCGCCGACATCGCCGATCTCGCGGTCCTGGTCGAGCAGGCATCGATGGCCTGGACGATCCTGGCCCAAGGAGCCAAGGAGCTTCACGACAAGGCCCTCGTCGACGTCGCCACCGAGGCCCGCGAACACAACCGCCGCCAGCTCGCATGGCTTCGGACCCAGATCGAGCACGAGGCCCCCGACGCTATCGCGATCGCCCACGACCCCAAGGGCCAGGCCCGCATGGCGGTCCCCGCCCGTCCGACCGATCTCGCGAGCATCCCGGACATGGCGTGGGGACCCGCCGCGGCCGGCGGCTTGCTCCTGGCTGTCGGGGCGCTCGGTCTGATGATCGGGAAGCCCTGGCTCCTGCCGAGTCTCGGCCCTACGGCCGTCCTCCTCGCCGTCCTGCCCGCTCACCCGACCGCACGGGTGTGGAACACGTTGTCGGGCACATTGGCGGTTTGTTGGCCGGTTTCGCCGGCATCCTGCTCTTTGGCGCGATGGACGCCCCCTCGGTCCTCACTGACGGCCAGATCGTCCTGTCACGCGTCCTCGCCGCGTCCTTCGCGGTCGCCGTGACGGTTCTCGTCGGCGACCTCCTCGAGGCACAGCACCCGCCGGCCGCCGCGACCGCGATGCTGGTCGCCTTCGGATCGCTCGCGACGCTCGAGAAGGCGCTCTGGGTCGTAGCGGGTGCGGCGGCTATCGCGGTCCTTGGCGAGGGCGTCCGACGCCTTCGGCTGCATCGGACGACCCCAGCAGAACGGCGCGCACCCGACAACGCGATCACGCGCGCCCGCCTTCGGACCCGCGCGAGAACGTAGGCCGTCGCGCGCGCCGCGGCCCCGCGCGGCGCGAGTTCGCATTTGTCCAAGACCGCTAGCGCCCCGGGCGCTGTTCTCCGCGATCGAGTCTCGGCCGGTGCTCGAGCGGTGTGCCGCGCCGCCTGAAATCAACGACAGCAGATTGGAGATGTCGCGGCAGGTGCGGCCAGTCGACGTTTGTGCCAAATGCGCGCCACACGAGCGCTCGTCAGAGGTTCCCCTCCGTCGAAGGGCGGCGCGGGTAGATTCGAGCGTAGGTCGCGACCGACCCGTCGAGACCTTTGTGTCACATGCTCGCCAGGCGTGCGATCGTCCCAAATCCTTCGCCGAACGCTCGTGTGTTGTGCAATTGTCCAAAACCATGCCTCACGGAACGGCGGGCGTGCCGCGCGCGGAGTCGGACCGGCGCCTCGCCGTCGCTTCGGGCCCCTCGCTGGCTCGCCGGACATCAGTTCGCGGTTGATGATGCCAACGGTTGGCATCAACCGGCAGGGACGTCCTTCCCGCGGGTTCTGGCATCAACCCGCGATCGCAACCCCGGGCCGGGAACGTGGGCCACGCTCGGTCGTCACCCGAGCGCGCGTCGGGCGCCGGAGCGCGCGTCCGGTCGCCGGGAACGCTGACGGCCCTGCCAGCCGGAACGCTCGGCTCCGTCAGCCCTTTCGGCCGGTCGTCGCGATCCCCTCGACGAAGTAGCGCTGACCGAGGAAGAAGATGATGATGATCGGCACGGTAACCAACACCGCAGCCGCCATCACGAGCTGGATCTCACCCTCGCCGCCGTGGATGCTGAACTGGTCGATCAGCAGCTTCAGGCCGCGGGGAAGGGTGAACAGGTCCACGTCGCGGATGTAGATGAGGGGCCGCAGGAAGTCGGTCCAGCTCGCCTTGAGCTCGAAGATGAACACCACAACGAGCGCCGGCAGCGTCAACGGCACGGCGATCGCCCACCACATCCGGAAATAGTTCGCGCCGTCGACCCGCGCAGCCTCGAACACCTCGCGCGGCAGGCCCAGATAGAACTGGCGTAGCAGGAAGATGTAGAAGGCGGACCCGAACAGGTTCGTCGCCCAGAGTGGGGTAAGCGTGTTGATGCCGATCGCCGGGATGATCTTGCCGAGATTGTCCCAGATCAGGAACGTCGGGACCATCGTCACGGCGCCTGGCAGCATCATCGAGGCGAGCACAAGCCCGAACAGCAGGTTCCGGAACGGGAAACGGAAATACGCAAACGCGAATGCGACGAGAGCCGAGCTCAGGGTCACCGACACCGCCGCGAGTACGCTCACGATCGCACTGTTCGTGAACCAGTGAAGGATCGGGGCGACGTTCCATACCTCGACGTAGTTGTTGAACTGGGCCGGATTGGGAATCCAGTTGCCGTCAAAGACCGTCGCGCGCGTCTTGAGCGACGCGGACACCAGCCACACGAACGGCGCCAGGAACAGCACCGAGAAGATCACCAGCGCGATGCCGAACCCGATGCGACGAGCCCAGAGACTTCGGGTGGCTTGCTCCTCGCGCGCCGCCTCAGCCCGGGTGGTCGGTGTGCCTATGCGTTGGAGCTCGGATCCTGCTGCCATCACTCGTTCTCGTAGTAGACCCAGCGCCTGCTGAGGCGCAGTTGAACGACGGTGATCACCATGATCACGATGAAGAGCACCCAGGCCAGCGCGGAGGCGTAGCCGAGACGGAAGTTCTTGAACGCCTCGTTGAAGAGGTAGACGACGTAGAACAACCCCTGTCTATCCCCGGCCGTGGACGGCTGGTTCCCGAAGTACATGGCGTAGACCTGATCGAACATCTGGAGGGCCGCGATCGTATTCACGATGAGGGTAAAGAAGAGGGCCCCGCTGATCATCGGGACGGTGATATTCCGGAACTGCTGCCAGGCACCCGCGCCGTCGACACGGGCGGCTTCATAGAGCTCCAGAGGGACGTTGCGGAGCGCCGCGAAATAGATGACCACGGTGCTACCCAGGGCCCACAGGCTCATCAGCACGATGCCCGGCTTGATCCAGTTCGGGTCCGTTGTCCAGTTGGGCCCGTCGATCCCGAACAGCGCGAGTGCGCGGTTCACGATACCGACCTGACCGTTCAGCAGGAACAGGAAAAGCGCCCCGACGGCTACCGTCGGCGTGACTGTGGGCAGGTAGAAGACCGTCCGGAAGAAGCCGGCCGCTCGCCCGACACGGAGCAGCATCATCGCGAGGAGAAGTCCGAGGCCCATCGCGAGCGGGACGTGCAGGACCGCGTAGAAGATCGTGTTCTGCAACGCGAGCGCGACCCGCGGGTCGGCTATCAGTCGCTCGTAGTTCGCGGTGCCGACGACGTCGAAGTCCCGCGCGAGGCCCATGTTGGTGAACGAGATCACCAGGCTGGCGATCATCGGACCGCCGGTGAAGATGATGAACCCGATGATCCAGGGCAACAGGAACAGGAATGCCCAGCGCGTCTCCTCGCGCCCGATATCCCGCCGGAAGCGCGCCCACCGTCCCGGTGGGCGCGCCGCCGCCACAGCAGTCATCCAGTCAGCTCCTCACGGGCAGCGTTCATTTCCCGCTCCTTCATTGGCCCGCCGCGTCAAGGGCCGCCTGGCCGTCGGCGTCGGCATCCTTGAGGGCTTCGGCGGGGTCCGCTCCTTCGTTAAGGACGCGGTTGACGGCATCTCGCCAGGCCTTTTCGAAGTCGACCGAGCCGCCGGTCGGCGGAAGGGCAAAGGCATGATCCGATGCCTCGAGCGTCGCCTTGACAGCGGCGTCGAACTTGGGCATCGCCGACAGGTCGACCAGCGTCGAGAAGATCTCGTCGTCCGCCGGCTTGTTGCCCGTGTAGGTGCCGGTGTACGGCTTGTTGTCGGCCTTGCGCGCCTCGGACCGCTTGGTGGAGGCGGTGATCCAGGTGTCCTTCGCGGTCATCGTCGCCGCGAGGGCGCAGGCCGCGTCAACGTTCTTCGAGCCCTGCGGCAGAGCCCAGGTCAGGCCCGTGGCGTAGGTGACCGGCTGTCCGTCACGACCTTTGGGCGACAGCCCCGTGATGTCGACGTCGGGCGAGTTCCCGGCCAGCACGTTGAGGAAGAACTGCTCGATCGGGAAGGCACCCAGGACGTCCTTCGCGATCGGGTTGCCCGCCCCGAAGAAGTCGGGGCTCAAGGCATCTCGAGCGGCAAAGAAGTCGGACGCCTTGCCGTGGGCGAGGACGAGGTCACGCGCGGCCGTCAGCGCCTCTGCGACCTTGGGGTCATCGAGGTTCGACGTCTTGCCGTCGGCACTCAGGATGTCTACGCCGTTGATCTTCGCCCACAGGGGCAGGAATTCGGGGAGCTTGGGATCGAAGCCAAGCCGGGTGATGCCGCTGCTGCCCTTCTTGAGCATCTTCTCGTTGGCAGCCTTGAGCGCGTCCCAGTCGCTCATGTCGAGCGTTGCCGGATCGACGCCGGCTTCCTTGGCGATCTTGTTGTTGATGACGACGACCGCGACGTTGAGGAACTCGGGGATGCCGTAGACCTTGTCCTGGTACGTCACCTGCTGGACCGCGGCCTCGCGGAAGTCGGACATGTTGATGCCGGCCTTGGACACGCACTCGTCCATGGGCTGGATCGCGCTCTGCGAGGCGAACCCGCCGATCTTGCTGCGGTCCATATAGATGAGGTCGGGCGGGTTGCTGCTCCGGACCGCGGTCAGGAACTGCTGGTCATCGAGCCCGCCCTCGGTGCAGTTGAGCGTGACCCCGCTGTACTTGCTCTTGAACTCCGCGATCCGGTTGGTCGCGATGTCGTCGCCCTTGGTGCAGTCGAAGCCCATCACGTTGAGGGTTCCGCTCGCCTCGATCGCCACGGGTCCCGAGGATCCCGAAGCGGAACTGGCCGAGGCGGCCGGCGACGCGGCGCCTGACGCTTCGGCAGAGCCCGAGGCCTCCGCGGAGGCCGATGCCTCGACGCTCGGAGCGGCGGCGCTGGCCGCGGCGCTCTGCTGGCCGGCAGATGCGCCTGAGGCACCTGATGCACCAGGCGATCCCGATTCACCCGAAGAACAGCCGACGAGAACGAGCGTGACCAACAGTGCGAGCGCCGGTCGCAAAGGTCGTCGAGCAGGCATGGCGTCCTTTCCCGGGCGACGGTCGCCCGCACCAACACCGGATCATCCGCGTCGCTACCGGACGGACCGGATCCGGCTGCGACCATCGAGAGAACCTCTGGACCGAGTATTCCGCACCAGGGTTTCGAGAAGTTTCTGCCAGCCGTGGCGCTGCTTGCAGTCCCGTAGCAGAGGGGTGTCTGAACACCGGCCGTAGCGCGCCGCGAGCCTCGCAGGATCGGCTCCTTCCTGCGGACCTCTCCGAAACTCTTCTGATATGCCGCACGGTTGCGCCAAGGCAACGCCTGTTTCGAACACCCGCGGATGATGCGGACGGCCAGAGGCGTGCACCGCACCCCGGCGATTGTTCCTTGCGTTTGAGGAGAGACCTTGTCGCGTGACTTTCTGTGCTTCTCGCACCTTCGATGGGATTTCGTGTACCAGCGCCCGAACCATCTGATGGCTCGTGCCGCTCGTGACGGACGGGTTTTCTTCTTCGAGGAGCCGACGTACGACGAGATCGATGCCGCTCGATTCGACCTCGCCGAGCGCGGCGGTGTCACGGTCGTGACACCCCGCCTGCCGGTCGCCGATCAGGATCGCCCCCAGGGATCCCTTCGTCGAATGGTCGATGACCTCGTCCGGGTGGCCGCGATCGAGGATCCGGTCCTCTGGTACTACACGCCGATGGCTCTCCCCTGGACCGAGCACCTGAGCCGCTCGCTCACCGTCTTCGACTGCATGGACCACCTGGCGGGCTTCAAGGGAGCCCCGGCCGGACTCCTCGCGCTCGAGGCGAGCCTTCTCGAACAGGCGGACCTTGTGCTCACCGGCGGGGCGCAGCTCTACGGGGCGAAGCGCCGAAGCCATTCGAATGTCCACTGCTTTCCCAGCAGCGTCGATGTCGCCCACTTCGCGAAGGCGCGGGAGGGTCTCATCGACCCCGCAGATCAGATCGCGATCCCACATCCGCGTTTCGGCTACTGCGGCGTCATCGACGAACGGCTCGACATCGGCCTCGTCGCGGCCACCGCCGCGAGCCGGCCCGATTGGCAGTTCGTGATGCTGGGTCCGGTGGTCAAGATCGACCCGGCCGACCTTCCCCAGGCGACGAATATCCACTACCTCGGCATGAAGAAGTACGAGGAGCTGCCGGCGTACCTCGCGGGCTGGGACGTCGGGATGATGCCGTTCGCCCACAACGAGGCGACCCGGTACATCAGCCCCACCAAGACGCCCGAGTACCTGGCGGCAGGCCTCCGCGTCGTCAGCACGAGCATCCATGACGTCGTCGAGCCGTACGGCCATCGCGACGTGGCACAGATCGGCGACGGCGCCGACGGGTTCCTCGAGGCCTGCGAGCAGGCCCTCGCCAAGGACGTCGTCGAGCACCGTCACCACGCCGACGCGCTCCTTTCCGAGATGTCGTGGGATCGGACATGGGCCGCCATCGACCGGCTGATCACCACCGGGATCGAGCGTCGGACTCAGACGCGCCGGGTGCCTGTTGCTGCGCCGGCCACGCTCGTCCGCAGCAGGGTCCCGGCGACAGTCACTCCGGCTGCGGCCGCCACTCCGGCAGCGACCCCGGTCGCGAACCGAGTGGCATACCCGGCCGCGGCCACGACGGCAACCGCCGCCGCGGCCACGGGCGCACACGCGCGCGCCGCCTCCGCGAATACCCGATCGGCCACTACGGCGTCGGCGAGCAGCGCATCCGCCAACGCGACCGCGATGGCGGGGCGCTCCTCAAGGATCCGTCGCCGGCCGGCGGCACCCGCAAGCGCCGGCGGCTCGAAGCCCGCGTCGGCAACGTCGCGTGGAGCGGCGTCGTCATCCTCGCGCGGAAGCGGGTCCGGACCGTCCATCGGACAGACGATCCGCCCGCTCGTGCCCCCGCAGCCCGCGTCGACCGATGGGCGGTCAGGCGCAGGCCTCGAATAGCCATGGGACACGACGTCGTCGTAGTCGGTGCCGGATTCGCCGGCAGCGTCATGGCCGAGCGGTACGCTCGCCAGGCTGGCAAGCGAGTGCTCGTCCTCGATCGTCGGCCGCACATCGGCGGCAACGCCTATGACGAGCCCGATGCGGCTGGCATCCTCATCCACCGCTACGGCCCCCACATCTTCCACACGAACTCGGCCGAGATCGTCGACTACCTGTCGTCGTTCACCCGCTGGCGGCCTTACGAGCACCGCGTGCTCGCGTCCGTCCGTGGCCAGCTCGTCCCGATCCCCATCAACCGGACCACGGTCAATCGGCTGTTCAAGCTGGACCTGCGGACCGAGGACGAGGTCGCGGCCTTCTACGCCGAGCGGGCGGAGCCTGTCGAGCAGAAGCGAACGTCCGAGGACGTCGTCGTCGGTGCCGTCGGTCGCGAGTTGTACGAGCTGTTCTTTCGGGGCTATACCCGGAAGCAATGGGGTCTCGATCCGAGCCAGCTCGACGCGTCGGTCACGGCCCGGGTCCCGACCCGGACGAACGACGACGACCGCTACTTCACCGACAAGTTCCAGTTGATGCCGGCCGAGGGATACACCCCCATGTTCGAGCGGATGCTCGATCACCCGCGCATCGAAGTTCGGACGGGAGTCGACTTCCACGACATCGAGGACAGCCTGGATTACGGCACGCTCGTGTACACCGGTCCGGTCGACGCCTTCTTCGGCCACCGGTTCGGCCGGCTGCCCTACCGATCGCTCCGGTTCGAGTTCGAGACGCTGCCGGTTCCCACGTTCCAGCCGACCGGGACGGTGAACTATCCCGACGAGACGGCGGTGCCCTACACCCGGATCAGCGAATTCAAGTACATCACCGGGCAGGATCACGACGCGACGACCATCGTCCGCGAGTATCCCCAGGCGACGGGCGATCCGTACTACCCCATCCCCCGCCCCGAGAACGGCGAGCTGTACGCACGCTACCGTGCGCTCGCGGACGCGACGCGCGGTGTCCATTTCGTCGGCCGCCTGGCGACGTACAAGTACTACAACATGGATCAGGTCGTCGCCCAGGCGCTGTCCACCTTCCGCAAGATCTCCGAGGCGGAGAGCGAGGCGGCGTGACCGGGCCGTCACGGCCGGCGGTCTGGGCGGGGGTCGAACCATCCCACCTCACGATCGCGGGTCGGCGCCGCGACCAGCTCGCGGAGACCGGTCATGGTGACCGCGTCGAGGACGTCGAGCGCCTCATCGAGCTTGGCGTCTCGGCCGTTCGCTACCCGGTGCTGTGGGGCTGGCGAGGCGAGCCGACGGACTGGCAATGGGCCGAGACGAGGCTGCGCCGCCTCGTGTCCGTCGGGATCGAGCCGATCGTCGGCATCGTCCATCACGGCTGGGGACCCGATGCCATCGACCCGCTGGACCCGGAGTATCCGGCGCAACTGGCGGCGTACGCGGTGGAAGTCGCGCGTCGCTTCCCGGAGATCCGGACGTTCCTGCCCGTCAACGAACCCCTGACGACGGCCCGATTTTCCGGCCTCTACGGCTGGTGGGATCCGTGCGCCCGTGACGAGGCGACGTTCGCCAGGCTGATCGTCGCCGAGTGCCAGGCCATCAGGGAAGCCAGCCGGGCCCTCCGCCGACTCGATCCATCCATCCGGATCCTCGTCAACGACGACGCTGGCGAGACCTACGGCACGATCGAGGTAGCCGACGTCGTCAGCTTCTACAACACGCGACGCTGGTTGACCTTCGACCTGGTGACCGGCAAGGTCGATGCGCACCATCCGATGTGGGAGCACCTCACGGTGGCGCCGGGTGTCGAGGCCGCCCTCGAGGAGCTGGCCGACGACCCCGAGTACCCCGACCTTCTGGGGCTCGACCACTACATCACGAGCGACCGGTTCCTCGATCACAGGACCGAGGCGTACCCGGCTGACATCGAACGCAGTCGGACGCACGAGCGGTTCGTGGACGTCGAGGTCGCCCGCATCCCGGGGTTCGAAGTCGATGGTTTCTGGCGCAGCCTTCGCCAGACCTGGGACCGCTATCAGCTGCCGATGGCCCTGACCGAGGTCCACCTCGGTGGCGATCCTGACGACGAGGTGGCGTGGTGGCTCGAGGCCTGGGAGCAAGCGGGATGGGCCGTCGCCGAAGGGATGGACGTTGAGGGCGTCACCAGCTGGGCGGCCTTCGGTGGCGTGGACTGGAACAGCCTGCTCCGCTTCGAGGCCGGCTACTACCGACCTGGCTGCTTCGACGTGCGCTCGGGAGAAGCGGTGCGGACGCCACTCGGCGAGGCCGTTGCGGCGACCGCCGCGGGGCGACCCGTGAACCCGGTCGGACCGGGTTGGTGGCGCCAGCCCGATCGCCTCCTGCCGGTCCCGGCCCCCGACATCGCCGCCTGACGCGAGGAGCGCGTCTCCGCGGCGTCGCTGGCCGGCGGCGCCGGCCTCGCCGGGCCACGAGGCGAGAACCCCTCCATTTGTGCGCCGGCGCGTCGACTGGGCGTTCCAGGCGATAACTCAGGCGGTTCTAGACAACGAGACGGAGGCGCCCCGGGGAAGGCGCCTCCGTTCGTTTTACGTGGTCTTCGATGGTGTTGGGTTAGCGGTTGGAGCCGCCGCGGCTGCCCGACCCACTTGAGCTTCGGGCGCCACCGCTGCTGCTCGAACTGCTCGAGCCACTGCGGGTCCCCGTGAACTGGCCCTGCGCGTCACGACCCTGCTTGGCGGCGCTTGCCTCCCCGCCCTTGCGGGCGATCTCGCGCTGCTTTTCGTCGTCCATGCTGGCGAAGCCACGCTGATCGCGACGACCCTCGCCTCCGCCGCCGCGCGTTCCGCCCTGGCTCCCTCGGTTGGACGCCATGGACTACCTCCTGTACATCAGGCCCTCATGGCGAAGGCCACCGGTCCGGGGGTCGGCGACTATCTAAGCGAGTCCGTGCCGGTCGCTAAAGAACGGGCTACGGTCGGCATGTTTCACCGGCATGACAGGCGTCCAGAAGCCGGAGTCTCGCGCCGAACGGCCGGTCCGGGACAGCCACTGCGCCGTTCCATGGGGAACGGATTCCGAACGAACCCCTCGTCGATCCGTGGAGAAACGAGATCCACGTGCGCGCTGAGCGATGGTCCTCGAGTGGCTCGCCCGAAGGCTGCTCCACGGCGGACAGCGCCGAGCCCGCGGCGCTACTCCAAGCACTGGGGCGCCAACTCAGGCAGCCTGGGATTCGCCTCGATCCATGCTGACGGCATTCCCCGTCCGGGCCTGGTACGCGAGCTCCGCGTAGGCGTGACCGACGGGCCGCCGGATCCGGTCCATGTCGGCGAGGCCGAAGCTGTTTACGCGATCGTTTGCTTCTCGCATGCACGTGTCCCAGTCGATCTGATCGGTGAGGCTGTACCAGCAGAAGCCGCGCACCGGTAGCCCGTCGTCGCGCATCGCGATCGTGTCATTCCAGGTCTCGGCCAGCCAATCGACCGCCCGATCGGCGTAGTTGTTGGTCTCGGCGAGCATCAGCGGCAGGCCATATCGGGCATGAACGTCGCGCGCGATCGACCCGAACCCTCGCCGGGTGGCCGACAAGCCGGCGTCGCCGCCGACGATGCGCTCGTTCCCCTCGTAGTAGTCGAGTCCGACGATGCAGTTGTGGTCTGAGCCCTGCGCTTCCAACCACGCATGGCGCTCCTTCGTCATCCCGGCGCGCCTCAACCAGGCGCGCATCGCCGGACTGACAGGCCGCCCGTACGTGAGGTCGAAGCCGAGATACGCGCGCTCCGTCAGAAAGGTCGCTCGACGCTCGAAGCCCGGGTTGGCCGCGGAGAACGATTTGCAAGCGTCGCTCTGGAGAAAGATCGCATCCGACCGGCGTTCACGGATGAGGCGCATCGCTTCGACGGCGCACGTGACCACGTTGTCGAGCGCTCGGACGAACGCCCGGTTGGTCCGCTCGCGCTCATTCCACCAACCCCTCAGGGCCGAGAAAAGCGCGGTGATGAACGGCTCGTTGACGGGGGTATACCAGCGGATCCACGGATACCGATCGGCGAACGCCGCCGCGTACGCCAGGAACGATGCCGGCACACCGGGATCGCCGATCCCGTGGAGCCGGTCCGGGACCGCGAAATGCATCAGGTCGGCGATGGGCTCGATGCCCCGCGATCGCAGCGCCTCCAACGCCAGGTCCGTCCACGTCCAGTCGAAGACGGTCGGATCGCGAGCGACGACGTGGAACGGCACACCGTAGCGGAGGTGCGTGATGCCGAGCGCCGCGACGAGGTCGAAGTCCTCCTCGTACCGTCGCCAGTGATCGGACATCAGCAGCTGGTCCCGGCGGATCCCTCCGCGGATCTTCGGCGCGGAGCACTCGATTCCCGTGGCCACGATGAATTCCATGTGCTCGGGTCCCCTCAGACACGTCACGCCCCAGTGGTGCGCCTGAATGGTACCGAACGTCACGGATCGCGCTTTGCCCCTTGGGTACGGCCTCGCACCACGACTTCCGTTCGTCGAAACGACGTGCGGACCGGCTCGGACTCAGCCGCTGCGCGCGGCGAAGCCCCGACTACTCGTTCTCGCCGGCCTCGCGCAGATCGGGCGGGTCAGCGGAGTCGTCGTGACCCGGCGCGCGCTGGGTCGAATGCGCGGCGATCCGCTCGTCGTCGTCGCCGACGCCGCCCGGGATCGTCTCAGCCTGGCGTTCGGGCCGGTTGCCGACGTAGGCGCCGGGATCTGCGGGCCGAGCGTATGGGTCGTCGATGCCGCTGGGCTCGTCCTGCGGGCTCGTGCTGGATGGGTCGGTCATGGGGCGCGCTCCTTCTCGGGTCGCGGACGACATGGGAGAAGCCATGACGTCACCACGGCGATGGTGTGGCGGGTGCGACTTCGGCAGGTCGAGTTCCAACGGCCGGAACGCGACAGCACCCTTGCAGCGCGTTACCGGCCGCCGCTACGACGCCCGAGACCGAGCCGACCCACGGGTCGTCTCGGGGCCCACGGCATCGGGGGGGCGCCGGGCGCTTCACGCGGGGTGACGTCCTTGATGACGCGCCCACCCGCATCGCCACGTCCGCCTCTGCCCGTCGCCCGCCGGGCTCCCCAGAGTGCAAGCTCGCTCAGGAGACCGTAGCGGAGCGGGGCGAACAGGAATCCGAATTGGGCCATGTCGCGCATCCGAACCTGCCGGCTCGCGTCGCGGATAAGCGGGACGCTCTCCTTCGGGTCGGCGAGACGCCTCGCCAGCCCGGCGGGGTCGCGGACGGCTTGGCGAGCGAGGCCGCGGGCCGTCGGCGAGTGAAGGGCTGTCGAGGCGAGCTCGATGGCCGCCGGGGTCATCAGGATGCGAGCGAGGGCTCGCAGGCGCCGGATCACCACGACACCGTTTGGAGGCGAAGCTCCTTGCGTCGGGCCACGGTCAGACCGTCGACGCGCCACGCCGGCCGTTGATGGCCCGCCAGACGGCGAGGACGACGACGGCGCCGAAGACGGCCACCACGATGCTCTGGATGTTGAGCCCGGTGACGTCGGCGATGCCGAGCACGGAGCCGGCGATGAAGCCACCGACGACGGCCCCGACGATGCCCAGCAGGATCGTCATGATCAGCCCCTCGCCGCCACCGGCGATCAGGTTGGCGATGAAGCCGGCGATGGCTCCCAGGATGATCCAGGCGATGATGCCCATGGCTGTCGACCTCTGCTCCGGTTGGTTGGCTCCGCGTGACGGTCCCACACGGCCACCGGCAAGCACATCCCGGTGTCTATCCCGGCCGTTGCGGTCTTGTCGCAACCGGGGACTGGAGGTTCGGGGGCGTCCGGGGCCTCGAGACTGCGACAACACCGAAACGCACCGCGCGTCCGATCGCGACGACGATCGTCTACGGGCCGGCGCTCGACAGCCCGTCGGCTTCCTGTAGCGGCCGTTCCGCCCCGGCTGTCTCACCCGACGGATCGATCTCGTCGGCGTCCTCGTCATCGGTCTTTATCCCGCCGGGCGCCTGGGTGACCGGACTTTCGCGTGCCTGGAAGCGCTCGAGGATGACCTCGACGGCCGCGACGATCGGTACGGCGAGGAACGCCCCGACGAGCCCACCGACCGCGCCACCGACCAGGAGGCTGGCGATGACAAGGAACGACGACAGCCGGATCGTGTTGCGCATGACCATCGGGACCAGGATGTTGCCCTCGACGAACTGGATGACGATGTACGCGATCGCGACCGCAAGGACCAATTGGTCGTCGACGGTCGCGGCGACGACCAAGGCCGGGATCACCCCGATCAAGGGGCCAACGAGCGGGATCGCTTCGGCCAGCCCGGCGATGATCCCGAGGAGTAGCGCCGACGGAAGGCCAAGGACCGAATAGATCGCCCCTGTCGCTACCGCCATCGATCCCATCAGGATCAGTTGGCCGCGGACCCAGAGCCCCAGCCGCGTCTCGACCTCGTCCCACGCCTGGCGCATCCCGGCACGGCGTTCGAGCGAGACGAACGCCAGCGCGTAGCGTTGGAGCCGGGCATGCTCGGTCATCCAGAAGAAGACCAGCGTGAGCAGCGTCACGAGGGAGGCTACGGCCTCCGCGACGGTGAGGCCGACCGACACGACGTCGTCGGGCTTCGGAGCTCCGCCGCCGGCGAAGTTGCCGGAGATCGAGTCGATGACGGCCATCACCATCGAGGACAACCCCTCGGGCCGGACCGTCTGCGCCCACTCGCGCGCCCGGTCCAAGGAAGCGGGCAGTTCGGTCGTGAACCGGTCGATCTGGCCGACTGCTGTCGGCACGACCAGGAACGCCACCGCCACGACCGACACCGCGAAGAGGCCGTAGCCGAGGAGGATGCTTGATCCGAGGCCGATCGGCAGCCGCTTTCTCATGGAATCGACGGCGGGCTCGAGACCGGCGGCCAGCAGGACGGCGGCGAACACAAGGATCAGGACGTTCAGCGCCTGGATCCCGATCCAGACGAGACCGATGACCACCAGGACACCGATCGTCCCGGCGACCGCTCGTCGAACCCAATCACCGGGCTCGTCACCGACTTCCGCGTCGGTGGTGTGGTCCTCGGTATCGGGGTCGGGTGCCGCCGCGGCCGCGAGGTCCTTCATGCGGATCGAGCCTGGCTGGCGCCAGGGACACCGGGCCTCGGGGGCCGCGGAATCCTGCCGGGCCGACGCGTGCGCGTCGGCGAACCGGTCGGGTTCATCGTGGCCTTACTCCTCATCACTCCGTGCCAGTGAAACCATTCACACCACGACTCGCGTATCGACCGACACGATCATCGCCCTCGTTACAGACCGCCGACAACGTAGCGACGGGGCTGACGGCGACCGAACGGAAGATACCCCCTCGGTCGTCCCCGAACGCGAGCATGCGCGTCTATGACCCGCTGCGCTCCGGCGCGTCGCAGTGGCACACCGCTGTAACTGCCGGTGGCCGCTCGGCTAGGGTCCGCGAGACCACCTGCAGTCGACCATCCGCTGGTGACCGGTCCACACGATCCCTCGGATGCCCCTGTCGTCGCCAACGAGCTCTCGCGCAGCTTTGACGACCAGGTCGCCCTCGACAAGGTCACCATCAGCGTCCCGGGAGGGACCGTCCTCGGTGTCATCGGGCCTTCGGGTGCCGGCAAGACGACGTGCCTCCGCCTGATCACCGGCGCGCTTCGGCCGACGTCGGGGACCGTCCGGGTACTCGGCCAAGATCCCGTTCGGCTGACGCCGAGCGCACGGCGCCGGATCGGCTACATGCCGCAGCTGCTGACGCTCCAGCCGGACCTGAGCGCGTCCGAGAACATCGACCTCGCGGCAAGCCTGTTCGGGATGTTGTGGGGGCAGCGCCGCCAAAGGGTCAAAGAGGTTCTCGAGCTCCTCGACCTCACCCCTGTCCGCGGGCGGCTGGCACGGAACCTGTCAGGCGGGATGCAGCGCCGCGTCGCCCTCGGCTCCGCGCTCGTGCACGACCCCGATCTCCTCATCCTCGACGAACCGACCGTCGGCCTCGATCCGCTGTTGCGAGCTGACGTCTGGACCGAGCTCCGACGACTCCGCGATACCGGGACGGACCCTCCTTGTCACGACCCAGTACGTCACCGAGGCCGAGTCGTGCGATCTCGTCGCGCTGATCGCCGGCGGTCGGCTCGTGGCGCTCGACACCCCGGACAACCTTCGCCGCCAGGCCACCGGTGGCGAGGTCATCGAGCTCGAGACCTCGGGCACGTTCGACGTCGACGCCCTCCACGACATCGAGGGCGTTCGTGCCGTCCGTCAGCTCGGCCTTCGGACGATGCGCGTCGTGGTCGATGATGCAGGTCTGGCGATGCCGCTCATCCTCAATGTGATCGGCGACGCTGGAGCGACCGTCGTGTCATCGCGGGAGTGGCGCCCGACGTACGACGAGATCTTCGCCGAGCTCGTCGAGCAGACGTCCACCGCCGAGGATGGTTCAGTGGCACCCGCGGCGTGACGATCCTCGGCATCATCACCCGGATCCTCGCGCTCGTCGGCAAGGAGCTGATCGAGATCACCCGGCGGCCAGCCACGCTGGCCAGCCTGATCCTCGGGCCGTTCCTGGTCCTCGCGATCTTCGGCATCGGTTACCAGGGCGTCCGGCCGGCGGTCCACTCCATCCTTGTGCTTCCTGCCGGCTCTGGCCTTCCGACAGATCCGGCGAGCTACGCCGGCGCCGCGGACGGGCTCATCGTCGACGAGGTGACGGAGGACCGTGCGGCGGCCGAGACGGTCCTTCGGGCGCGTGAGGTCGACGCGGTCATCGTCGTGCCGGCGGACGTGGAAGCCAAGTTCAAGGCGGGCCAGCGCTCGACCATCGACGTCATGGTCAACATGGTCGACCCCGCTCAGGTCAATTTCGCCACCATCATGGCCCAACAGCTCTCCGCTCGAGTCAACCAGAAGATCATCGAGACCGCCGTCCAGAACGGGCAGGCGTCCACTGGCGAGACCGAGATCCCGCCTGACGTCGTCGCCGCTCCGACCGACGCGAAGCTGGTCGACATCGCTCCCGCGGCGCCGAGCCTCGTGAACTTCTTTGCTCCCGCGGTCCTCGCCCTCGTGCTGCAGCACCTGTGCATCACGCTCGTGGCGCTGTCCCTGATCCGGGAGCGGACGAGCGGGATCCTCGAGCTCTACCGGGTGGGCCCGACGAGCGCCTGGGAGATCGTCACCGCGAAGATCCTGTCGTACGTCGCGCTCGGGGCGGTGATCGCGGGTGCGAGCCTGGTGTTCATCCTGGTGGCACTCAACCAGCCGTTCCTGGGGCCACCTGCGAGCGTGACTGGCCGTCATCGCGTTGCTCCTCCTCGCCTCGATCGGGATCGGCCTGCTGGTGGCCGTGCTGTCCGACTCCGAGCGCATGGCGATCCAGGCCTCGCTCCTGCTCCTCCTCGCGTCGATCTTCTTCTCCGGGTTCGTGATCAGCCTCGACCTGTTCAGCCAGCCCGTCCAGTACCTGAGCCAGCTGCTCCCGGTCACGCACGCCATCAGCCAGCTCCAGGACGTGATGCTCTTCGGCGAGGCACCCGACGTCCGGGCGATGACCGCCCTCGGCGCGATCGCGGCGGTATCGATCCTCGTCGGCTGGTACCTGCTGCGGCGTTCCATGGCGGCGCGACGGCTGACCGCGGCCGGCCCGGAGGAGCGTCGGCTGGTGCTCGTTCACCACGGCTGACGAACGCGTCGTGCCGAGACCCGCGAGACGCGCGGCGCGAAGTTCGTGCCAAATGCTCGCCAGACGAGCACTCGTCATCGATTCCCGGGCGTGGGCGCTTAGGTCAAGTCACCTTCGAGCGTAGATCACGACCTTCGTTGCGGGGTTTCGTGCCAAATGCTCGTCAGGCGCGCGATCGTCGGAGATCCTTCGCCGAACGCTCGCGTGGTGTGCTTTTGTCCAAAACCGCGCTGACTGGCCGCGGCTCGAAGGAGAACCGGCGGGCGCGATCGCCTGTCGTCAGTCGTTCGCCACGGAACGGTTTCGTGACGAACGCCTCGTGGACGTACGCAGGAACGACATCGAGTTGCAGTCTGGGCGAAGGTCCACGAGAGACTCATGCGAAAGCCGTTCCGTGGGGAACACGGCCTCGTCGCGCGCGACATCGCGACGCCCAGGAGAGCGAGCGACCTCGACGAGGCCGTGCCACGGTGCCGCGAGGCCGTGCTACGCGGCTCCAAGGCCGGCCACGGGCGGGACTCGCGTCCGGGCTGCGGCGAACAACTGAACGGCCGCGGGAGGCACTCCCCCACGGCCGTCGAGTACCGAGCGCCTAGAGCAGGTGGCTCTTCGCGAAGTTGATGAACCCGGCCTGGTCAGGTCCGATCTGGTGGAAGTACACGTGATCGAAGCCGGCCTTCTCGAATTCGTCGACCGCCGCGAGATACTTCTGGGGATCGGGACCGCAGACGACGGACTCGGCGACCTGGTCTTCGGTGACGTTCTGCGTCAGGGCCTCGAAGTCCTCGGGGCGGGCGAGTTCCTGCGAGGCCGAGCCCCCCAGTGCGGAATTCGGCCACCACTGGCGGGCTGTCGCGCGGGCCTCGTTTTCGGATTGGGCCCAGCAGACCGACAGCTGACCGATCCGCGGGCCTGGGTTCCGACCGGCGGTCGACTGGTACTTCTCGACGAGCTCCGGCTTCGGGGAAGTCGAGATCAGTCCATCTCCGATCTTGCCTGCCGCCGTCGCGGCGATCGGGCCGCTGGCTGCGACCATGATCGGCGGCGGCTGCGTCGGCCGGGTGTAGACCCGCGCGTTCTCCACGTCGAAGTGCCGGCCGTGATGGTCGACCTCCTCGCCGGTCCACAGCTCTCGGATGACGTCGACCGCCTCTTCGAGCATCTCCTGGCGGACATCAGCCGGCGGCCACTGGGCCCCGACGACGTGCTCGTTGAGTCGCTCGCCCGTGCCGAGCCCCAGCCAGAATCGATCGCCCGAGAGGGCCGCGGTCGTCGCCGCCGCCTGGGCGATGATCGCCGGATGTGTTCGGATGATCGGGCAGGTCACCCCGGTCCCGAGGGTGAGGGTCGATGTCCGCGATGCGATCGCGCCGAGGATCGTCCACACGAACGGGCTGTGTCCCTGGGACGGGACCCACGGGTGGTAATGATCCGATACCAGCGTGAACGTGAAGCCGGCGCGTTCCGCCGCGACGGCGGTGTCCACGAGCTTGGCCGGCGCGTGCTCCTCTGACGAGAGGGCGTATCCCAGGGTCGGTCCTGTCATGTCGGTATCTCCGGGCAAATAGGGTCGATCGGTGCTCCTGGGACGATAGTTATCGGCCTGTGGGCTCACGGATTCGCGCTTCGGTGGTCGTGTTACGGCCGTGTTGCGTCGGCCACGGCCGCCGGCCGTTGTGACACAGGCGCATGAAGGACGATCCATCTGCCGGATGTCCGGAACACCGCCGGCACGCGAGGCGAGGCGCCCGGCCTGACCGTCGCCACGCCAGCGACCGTTCGTCGGGACGCCTCGGCGACGGAGCGACTCGGCTCCAGCCGTCGGCCCAACCGGAACATGCGCGAGATCGCCAACGCGGCCCGACCCGGCTGCCGGAGTGGCCGTTCTGTCATCCCCTTGTAACGGCGCCTCCCGCGGAATGGCAACCTGCGGCTCCCGGGTACAGGCCATCCTCGGGAGGAATGCGCATACCTACCATGCCCGTGCTCATCCTCAACCCAGCCGACGATGCTGCATTTGCGGCATCAGCTCGCGCTGCCGTTGACTCCGACGCCGGCGGACCCCAGGCACTCCAGGCGGCACTTCAGCGCCGCTATCCCCGCGTTGCCGTCCGCCCTCGCGACCTCACCGGCGAACCGATGACCGTGTGGTACGTCTACCGCGACGGACACTGGGTCAGCCCGCAGAAGCGCTCGTAGCCGAGGGTACCGGCGGCGGAACGACCGCCCCGACGGACGCGCCGAACCCTGCGATGGATCTGCGATGACGCATCCGGGCAGTGAGGTCGTAGCGATGAGGCGTCGGCCGATATGGTGCTTGTGTTGGCGGCTGGAGACGCATCCCCGATAGAGCCGTCGACATGATCCCAGGCCCGGCCTTCCCTCCCTCTCGAGGCCGGGCCTGGTGCTTGTCCGGTACCACCGGACGTTCGATGCCGGGCGACGCCCGCCGACCGGCCCCGGCGGCCTCAGTGGCCCTGCGCCGGTCCTCCCAGGATCCCGGTGTCGAGCACAGTCAGCAAGGGCAAGTGGTCCGATGCGATCGCCATCAATGACCGGCTCGCGCCCCCGATCGAGCAGGACGCCACGGCAGGCTGGACGCGCTCGCCGACCATGGCGTAATCGAGCCGGACCACGGGGGCGACGCTCGGCAGCGTTGCCCCATCGTGCGGCTGGAAGCGACGATATGCGTCCACGAACCCCGCCGCACGAACCGAGGCGATGACCTCGGTCTGGATCCCGCCATCGAGTCGCAGGAGCATCCGGATCCAGCCGGGCAGGCTCGCGACCTTGAGACTGTCCCCGGGGGCGATCGAGTTGAAGTCACCGACGATCATCGTCCGCCCGCGGTCAGCGTCGTCGCCGGCGACCTCGAGGACGGCGGCCAGCTCCCGAAGGCGACGACGCTCGCCGCGCCGGGAAAGGCCGGACGAGAGATGCAGGCCGAAAAGACGCACGTCGCCCGGCAGCGAAGCTTCGATGAACGTGCGGTTGGGACCCATCTCGTGCCACCGAACTTCAGCTGGCTTCTCGCGCGCGAGCAACGCCACCGAATGATCGGGCCGGCTCGTCCAGAACGGGTACCCGACCTTGGCCGCCAGCCAAGCGACGACTTCGGGATCGGTCGCCTCCTGGAGGACCGTTACTTCGGCATCGAGCGCGATCAGCACGTCGGCGATGGCCGATCGGCGACGCGAGCCGCCCTTCCGGATGTTGTAGCTGGCGATTCGCACGGTCAGTCCGGCGGGACGAAGAGATCGACGTACGGCGTGCCCTGGACCGCCGCCCGCAGATCGAGGAACCAGCGAGACATCACCTGGATGTTGACCGGACGGCCGACCATCTCCTGACACTTCCGGCGGGCAGGCTCGAGCGCCGGCGCGATCCCTGGGGCATGGTCAGAGAGCGGCAGCGTGTTGACACCGCCGAACAGTCGCGCCTCCGGGTCGAACAGCTCCAGCGCGTCGCTGCTGATGGCGACGATGTCGAGGTCGCTCGTCCCCGGTCCCGCGGCGTCGAACGGCTCACCCGATGTGTAGGCGTGGCCTGTCACCGAGCTCCCCCGCAGGACGATCGCGGTGTCGGCAGGGAGAGCCTCACGAAGCGTGGCGACGAACCGGACGAGGGTCCCCGGATCGCGGCCGAATGCGCGTTCGAGTGCGCCGCTTACAAGTTCGGGCGAGGCCGTTCCCGCCCCGGCGACGAGCTCCGCCATCGGGTCGTCGAACCCCGTCCGGGTATCACTCGGGCCGAGGTAGCGGATCTCCGCCGTGGGGCGGGCTGCCGTCATCGCGTCCACGGCGTCGCGGAGCGTCTGGCCGGCCGGGTTCGACGCAGGCTCGGGCCGTCGCATGCTTCCGATGTCGACGACGACCACCCGAAGCAATCCCTCATCGAGGAACTGCTCGATCATCGCGGTAGTGGCCTCGAGACCGCGGCCGACGCCGGAGCGCGTAGCCCCGTTCGTGCCGCTCGACGGGTCGGAAGCGGACTCGTCGGAACCGGACGCCTCGCCGGCGAGCGCCTCCGAGAGCGCAGCCCAGAGCTCCGCAGGTGCACCGTCGAGGTCCTGGGCCGCCACGGCCGCGAGGACGTCGTCTGCGGCATCACTCGCGCCTGGTGCGGCCTCGTCGCGCGTCTCTTGCGTCGTCATCACCCCTCCACTATCTCGGCCGGTACGTCACGAACCTCGCGCCCGGTAATCATCGGCGAATCGTCCGCCGACTGGCGCACGCCACCGCGCGACGAGGCGTGCGAAAGCCCGGCCGGCAGTCGCGGCCGGGCTTTCATGCGGTCGATGGCGTCTAGTTGTCGAGGATCTTGTCGGCCTTGCGGTCGATCTTCTGCTCTTCGGCCTTCGTCAACTGGCCCTTCTTCTCCTGCTGGGCCGCCCGCGCTTTCGCATTCCGCGCGTGCGACTTGTCCGGCATCGGGTACTTGCGTTCCTCGGGTAGTCCGAATTGCGATTTCGGGAGGGACTCGCGCTTCTTGGTGTCCAGCTCGCTCATGCGTGCCTCCAGTCGGGTCTCCGGCGCCGGGCAACGGTCGACGAAGGTCGTCGGGGTCACCCAGGCCCTCCGGAAACCCTAATCAACAGCGCGCTGCAGTCGGTCGGTCGTGGAAGGGAGGGCGGTTGCAGCCGGATTTCATGCCCATTTCGGGTGCTCGGCGGAGGAGCGTAGAGGGCCTCTCTCCAGCCCGGCCGGGCGTCGGTCAGCTCTCGCGACGATGCAACGCGTTAAGAGACGACGACCGAACGTCCGTTACAGACCGAGGTCGACACTTCGATCGTGACCACCTCGCAGATCCTGATGCTGGCAACGGAGGCTCTCGCCTTCGATGCTGTGGTGGTCCTGTGGGTCAGCCGATACGGGACCCAGCCGGTCCTGATGCCGAGGTCGCTGGGCCAGAAGCGCTCCGGACGCGGGCGCGACCAGGTCCACGCACCGGCCTGGCCCTCTCACGCGGACCGCGTGCGACCCGGCGCCTGACGCGGGACCGTCACGCGGAGCCAACCAACCGGAGCAGAGGTCGACAGCCATGGGCATCATCGCCTGGATCATCCTCGGAGCCATCGCCGGCTTCATCGCCAACCTCATCGCCGGTGGCGGCGAGGGGCTGATCATGACGATCCTGCTGGGCATCGTCGGAGCCGTCGTCGGTGGCTTCATCGCCGGCTACCGTGCTCGGCATCGCCGACGTCACCGGGCTCAACATCGAGAGCATCCTCGTGGCCGATCTTCGGCGCCGTCGTCGTCCTCGTCGTCTGGCGGGCCATCAACGGCCGGCGTGGCGCGTCGACGGTCTGACCGTTGATCCGGCGCAGCTGATCTTTGGGCCCTGCACATCGCTCGCACTGAAGTGGCTCGAGCGCTGATCATCGGCCGCCGAGAGAAGGGCCGGACGAACGGCCGGATCGTCAGCGAGGTCGAGCAAGCGCTCAAGGCAGGTGGCTGGGCGACCGACAGCCAGCTGTAACGAAGAAGCGCGAGATCCGTCGCAGCAGCGCATCGAGCGTGGCTGCCGGCTATGACGTCGTCGTTGCCGTGGGTGGCGATGATGCCGTCGTTCAGGCCGCCGCCGGGCTCGCTCGAAGCCAGGTGGCACTGGGCGTCGTACCGACGGGCGCGGGCGATCTGCTGGCCGGCAATCTCGGGATCCCTGCCCGTCCCTCGGACGCCGCCCGCGTCATCCTGACGGGTCGAAAGCGAGTCATCGACCTCGGTCGCGCGTCGATCGAAGGCAAGCGGCGCAGTTTCGCAGTGGCGTGCGGCATCGGCTATGACGCCACGGTCGGCGACGCGACCGACAAGCCGAAGACGCTTCCCTGGGGCAAGGCCGCCTACCTTGCGAACGCCGTCCGGCAGATCGGCGAGATCCGGAATATCCCCCATCAGCTCACGATCGACGGCGAAACCCGGATCGTCGACGCCAGCCAGGTCTTCATCGCCAACTTCGGGAAGTTGTTGCCCGTGATCAAGCCGCGCCAGCCGGTGCGCCCCGACGACGGCCGCCTCGATGTCATCGTGGTGAGTGCCTCCGGATTGATCCCCGGGCTTCTCGCGAACTGGGAAGTCGTGCGGCAGAAGCAGCTGGGAATCAGCGGCGGCGGTCACGTCTTTCGCGCCCGAGCGACGGAGATCACCGTCGAGACGCCGTCGCCTCGCCTGGTCGAGAGCGATGGACGAGTCATCGGCACCACTCCGCTCAACGTTCGGGTCAAGCCGCGCGCACTGGCCGTTCTCGTCCCTCGCCGATGACGGCTCGACGGTGGCGTCGCCCGCCGCCATAAGATCGACGACTATGACGACCGGCCCAGCGCTCAGCCGACGGACGTTCCTCGTCCATGCAGGCCGTGGCAGCATCGCGATCGCGATCCTCGGCATTGCAGCGTGTGCGCCGGCGTCGACGGTTCGGCCGTCCGTCTCCGGGACGTCGGCGAGCAGAGCTGCCTCACCGGAGAACTCGACCGGTGCCGGCGGTTCCCCGCGAGCTCTGGGGGCGCCGCGACTTCGGCGGCGTCGGGGGTACCGGCGAGCCCGTCACAAGGATCGGCCGCGCCGCCATCGACGGTGGCTTCGCCTGCCGGCTCAGTCACAGGGGTGACGTGGCAGCGGGTCAACCTCGGGTTCGTGTCGGCATACATCCTCGTCAGGGCCGGCGAGGCAGCTGTCGTCGACACCGGTACACCCGGCAGCGAAGGCGCGATCGAGACCGGACTTGACGGCGGTCGGGCTCGACTGGAGCGCCGTGGGAAACGTCATCCTCACTCACCTCCACAACGATCACGCCGGGAGCGCAGCGGCGGTCCTCGGCGCCGCCTCGACTGCGACCGGGTACGCAGGGGCAGAGGACATCCCGGGCATCACGACGCCTCGACCGCTCGTCGCGGCGGCCGACGGCGACACCGTCTTCGGTCTGCGGATCGTGACGACGCCGGGGCACACGGCAGGTCACATCGCGGTGTTCGACGACTCCGGCGGGATCCTCGTGGCCGGCGACGCGCTCGGGACGTCGGGTGGATCGCCGACGCTGCCGAACGCCTCCTTCACGGTCGACATGAACCAGGCGAAGGCCTCGATCGCCAAGCTCGGCCGGCTCACATTCGAGACGCTGCTCGTCGGACACGGCGACCCGATCTCGAGCGGTGCATCAGCCCAGGTCGCCGCGCTCGGCGGCTGAGAACCGCCCGCCTGCTCGTCGGAACGGACGTCGAGACCTCGCCGGCGTCCTTGTCCTCTGTCGTGGCGCCGCTCCTCAAATCCTCGCAACAGAGGGTCCGACACGGCCCTATCCGTCGGTCATCACGAGCGACGTACCGTGTCATTCAGACGTTCGCTTCGAGGTGGAGTGGGCGTCCGGCCATGCTCGGTCCGGCCGAGTCGGTCGGCGGGTGCCTCGACCGTTGACATGGGTCACCTCCGGTCCCATCCTCGGGAAACTCAGAACGCTGACCCGGTGCACAGGACGTTTCATCGTCCTTGGAGGAGGAGAGTCGGCCGGCAGCCGCTCTCGGAGGTACGACCGATGCCCGCATCGCCCCGTCCTGCCCACGTTCGTGCGGGCGGCCGTCGAGCCAGATTCCGCGCGCTCGCGGCCACGGCCGTGCTCCTCGGGACGCTGCTCCCGGCGGCAGGGCCGATCCCGGTCTCTGCCAGCCCCGCCCCGGGCTCGGTCACCATCGCGGGCGACATGCAGTCCGAGGTCGGCTGCGGCGGGGATTGGGACCCCGCCTGCGCCGCGACGCACCTCACCTTCGACGCAGCCGATGACGTCTGGCAGGGCACCTGGACGATCCCCGCGGGAAGCTGGGCGTACAAGGCCGTACTCGACGACGACTGGGCCAAGGGCAACTACGGTCTCCACGCCGGCGCCGACAACATCCCATTCACGACGGCGGCGTCCGGCCCCGTCAAGTTCTACTACGACGACAAGTCGCACTGGCCGACCGACAACCGCTCGTCCGTCATCGCCGTGGCGCCCGGCAGCTTCCAGAGCGAACTGGGTTGTCCGGGGGACTGGGACCCAGGCTGCCTCCGCTCGTGGCTCGAGGATGTCGACGGCGACGGGGTCTACACCTTCGAGACCACCGCACTGCCCGCGGGCAGCTACGAGACGAAGGTCGCCATCAACGAGTCGTGGGATGAGAGCTACGGCCAGGGCGGGGGGCCCGCGAACATCGCTTTCACCGTCCCGGCGAACAACGCCAAGGTGACCTTCCGATACGTCGCCTCGACCCACATCCTGACGGTGCTCGCCGGCCACGGTCACGACAACAACGTCGAATGGGATGGACTCCGTCACGACTCGCGCTCGGATGTCTACCGGACGCCGGGCGGCGCTGTCCCGGCCGGCACCCCGGTCACGCTCCGGTTCCGGACCTTCCACGGTGACGTGACGTCGGTGCAGGCGCGCTTCTTCAGCGTCGATCGCGCCGGGCAGGAGGTCGTGGCGATGTCGATCGCGGCGTCCGGAGTGCCGTGCTACCAGCCAGGGCTGGAAGCCGAGACCTGTGACTTCTGGCAGCTGACGATGCCGGCCTCGATCGCGGATGAGCCCGACAACCTGTGGTATCGGTTCATCGTCGCCGACGGCACCGATACCGACTACTACGCGGACGACACGGCGGCGCTCGACGGCGGCCTCGGAGCCGCATCCGACGACCCGATCGACCAGAGCTGGGCGCTGATGCAGTACGTGCCCGGCTTCACCGGCCCGAAATGGGCGAAGGATGCGGTCATCTACCAGATCTTCCCGGACCGATTCCGCAACGGGTCGACCGCGAACGACCCCAAGACCGGGGACCCCCGCTACGACGATCCCGTCCAGACCCTCGCCTGGGGCGTCAAGCCGGAGGGCTACTGCCGGAACTACGCGGACGGTGACGCCAACTGCCCGTGGCGGTTCGATACGACGCCGCCGGACTACAGCCCGACGAAGGAGTCGCCGCGTGGTCGCGATTACTACGGCGGCGATCTGAAGGGCGTGGACCAGGAGCTGCCGTACCTCGAGAAGCTCGGTGTGACGGCGATCTACTTCAACCCGATCTTCGATGGCGGTTCGAATCACGGCTACGACACCCAGGACTACCTGAAGATCGATCCCTATTTCGGGACACAGAAGGATTTCGACGACCTCATCAAGCACGCCAAGGCGCGCGGGATCCGGGTGATCCTCGACGGGGTCTACAACCACATGTCGTCCGACAGCCCCCTGTTCGACCGCTATCACCGCTACTCGACGGTCGGGGCGTGTGAATTGGCGACCTCGCCCTATCGCTCGTGGTTCACCTTCCACGACGTCGACCCGGGCACCGGGACGTGTGTGTCGTCCACGGGCGAGGCAGATTCCGCGCTCTACGACGGATGGTTCGGGTTCGACTCGATCCCCGTCCTGACCAAGTCGCTCGCCTCGGTCCAGGAGTACTTCCTGACCTCCAAGGACAGCGTCGCGAAGCACTGGATCAAGGACGGCGCGTCAGGCTGGCGCCTCGACGTCTCCGGCGACCCATCCTTCCCGGACGGCTACTGGGAGTCCTTCCGGACTGTCGTCAAGAAGGCCGACCCCCAGGCCCTCACCATCTCGGAGACCTGGCAGAAGGATTCCACGCTGCTCCGGATGCTCCGCGGCGACCGGCTGGACACGACCATGAACTATCGGCTCCGCGACGCCGTCATCGGCCTGCTCGCCCCCGGGAGCTTCGACTCGAAGGGCTTTGCCGGCAGCGGCCAGCCGATCACGGTTTCGCAGTTCGCGAACCGGCTGGCATCGACTCGCGAGGACTATCCCGACGCCGCGTACTACTCGCTGATGAACCTCCTCGACAGCCACGACACGGAACGGCTGCTGTGGACGCTGACGCCCGGCCCGGAGACGACCGCCGGACGCGAGGGAACGCCCTCGAACGTGGCCGCCGGGAAGCTGCGCGCGCAGCTCGCCTCACTGATCCAGTTCACTGTCCCGGGCGCGCCGACGGTCTACTACGGCGACGAGGTCGGCATGACCGGCGACGACGATCCCGACGACCGGCGGACGTATCCGTGGGCCGACCTGGGTGGCTCACCGGACACGGCGACGCTCGCTCACTACACCGGTCTCGCCGCGCTCCGTGACAAGGTCAAGGCACTGACCGACGGCGACTTCCGGGTCCTGCTCGCGGACGACTCGTCGCAGACGGTCGCCTACGGCCGGCGGACGGGTGATTCTGCTGCCATCGTTGCCCTGAACCGCTCGTCCTCGAGCCAGACCCTCACGATCCCGGTCGGCGGCTATCTTCCCGACGGGACGTCGCTGGAGCGCCGCTTCGGGGTCGGCGTCGCGGCGACGGGCTCCGTGTCGGTCGCCGGCGGTTCGGTCGCCGTCTCGCTCCCGGCGATGTCGGGGATCGTCCTCGCGACCGGCAAATCCGTCGACCTCAAGCCACCGAAGGCCCCGATCGGGCTGCAGGTCACCGGCGAAGGCGACGGGACCGTGACGGTGGCCTGGTCCGCCGTCGGCGGGGCCGCCGGCTACGACGTGTGGGTCAGCCCGCTGTCGGGTGGCGGGTATGTGAAGGCCAATACGAGTCCCGTCACGGGCACGTCATTCACGGTTACGGGGCTCGACAACGCCCGGCGGGCGTACATCGTCGTTCGCGCCCTCGATGCTCCAGGGAACGCCAGCGGTCCGTCCAATGAAGTCGTCGCGGTCCCCCACCTCATCGTCGGCTGGGCGAACCTGCAGTGGCCGCCGACGCTGACCCACACGATCTCGGCGGTGAACCGGACGGACAACGTCTACGGGCAGGTCTGGATCGACGGCGCGACCAGCCAGCCGGGCCCGACACCCGGCCTCATCGCCCAGCTCGGCTTCGGCCCGGACGGCTCGGATCCTGCCGGGAACCCGGCGTGGAGCTGGGTCGCGGCCGCCTTCAACACCGACGCCGGCAACAACGACGAGTTCGTGGCGTCCCTCCAACCGGACACGACAGGCACATTCGACTACGCCTATCGCTACACCGTCACCGACGGTCGCGACTGGATCTATGCCGACCTCGACGGGATCGCCAACGGCGTACTCGCCCGACCAGGCGGGTTCGCTGACGGTCAACCCGAGCGCCGACACAGCGCGCGCCGGCGAGCCCGGCCAACCTCCACTCCACGGCGGCCTCACCCGCCGGGATCGAACTCGCCTGGGATGCCGTCACGGGCGATTCCGAGCCTGTACGGGTATGAGGTCCGGCGAAGCGCGACGGCTGGTGGGCCGTACAGCACGATCGGGGCGACCTCGGCGACGACATTCAGCGACACCGGCGTCACCGAAGGCGAGACGTACTTCTACGTCGTTCGCTCGGTCGACACGTCCTTCAATCGCTCCGCGCCCTCGGCCGAGGTGCAAGCCACCGCCGAGCTCCGGACGGTGTCGGTGACGTTCAACGTCACGGTGCCAGCAACGACGGACGCGACCGGCCGCTCCGTGCATATCGCGGGGTTCCTCGACCGCTTCGACGGCGGCTACCCGCAGTGGGACCCGGGCGCGGTTTCGCTGACTCGCGTGGACGCAACCCACTGGACGATCGACTTCACCGGGCAAGGAATTGACCCAGATCGCGTACAAGTACACGCTCGGTGACTGGGACCATGTCGAAAAGGACGTGAGTTGCGCCGAGATCAGCGACCGGCAGCTCACGTTGAGCTACGGCGCTTCCGGCCACCAGGTGGTCGCCGACACGATCGACAACTGGAGGAACGTCGCGCCCTGCGGCAACTGACCGCGCGCGGCACTGACCTCCCTGCAGCAACGTTGCCCGCGGCAACTGACTTTGCCGCGGCAATTGACGGGTTGCCGGTGACCTCGAAGCGGACCTAGCCCTCTCGCCAGGACGCTTCGAGGCTGCTCCCCTTCTCCGGCGCCCAGCCGAGCGCGAAGCTGCCCGAGGCCGGATGCTCGACGATCGTCGCGTGGGCGATGCCATCCACGAACACGATCAGGGTCCCCGGCACGAACGGCGTGCTCGTCTGGAAGACCGTCGTCACGCCGTCGGGCTCGGCGACGATCTCGTAGGAGTGCCACGCTCGGCGGCGTGCGCGCAGCTCGCCGAGACCGCCGATCGCGAGCAGCAGGCCGGCGGCGGAAAGGAGGAGCCCGACCGGCTGGAGGACGGCAGCGGCAAGCAGCCCGACCGCGACCGCGCTGACGCCAAGAAGGACGTGGCGTGTCGGACGAGTCACAACTGGTTCAGGGGCGCCGGTCCGAATCCGGACGACCGCGAGCGCCGGCGCGGGCATGTCCGTCCATCGACGCATGGTAACGAGGCCCGGGTCAGTAGACCTCGGGCACGAAGGTCTGGTCGGTGATCGGCGGCCGGATGTACCCGGCGTCGGCTTGTCGCGGCGGCAACTCGATCGGATCGGGGGTCAGGTCCTCGTACGGGATCAGGCTCAGGAGATGCCGGATCACGTTCAGCCGGGCGCGCTTCTTGTTGTCGGCGTTGACGACATACCACGGCGCCTGCTTGATGTCGGTGTACGCGAACATCTCGTCCTTGGCCCTCGAGTACTCGACCCATCGGGCCCGTGACTCGAGGTCCATCGGGCTCAGCTTCCAGCGCTTGGTCGGGTCCTCGATCCGGCTCTGGAAACGGCGCTCCTGCTCCGCGTCGCTGACCGAGAACCAGTACTTGACGAGGACGATGCCCGAACGGACGAGCATCCGCTCGAACTCGGGCACCGAGCGGAAGAACTCGCGGTACTCCTCGTCGGTGCAGAAGCCCATCACGCGCTCGACGCCGGCGCGGTTGTACCAGCTGCGATCGAACAGGACCATCTCGCCGGCCGCCGGCAGGTGCGCACGTAGCGCTGGAAGTACCACTGGGACTTCTCGCGCTCGGTCGGCGTGCCGAGCGCGACGACCCGCGCGTACCGCGGGTTGAGGCTCAGGGTGATGGTCTTGATCGCGCCGCCCTTGCCGGCTGCGTCGCGGCCTTCGAAGATCACGACGACCTTCATCCCCGTATGGCGGATCCACTCCTGGAGCTTGACGAGCTCGATCTGGAGGGTCGACAGCTCGCGGAGATACGCCTTGTTCGACAGTGTCCGGACGGTCGCACCGAGCTCTTCGACGGGCGGGTCGGCCCAGATATCGGCGAGCTCGACGCTCTGCTTGGTCTGGTCCGCCTTCGATCTCGGCATCGTCTTCCTCCCTCGGCTCGCCCGCGTCAGCGTGCGAACGTGGCTCCCCTGGTCCTCATCTCTGCGGGAGGTAGTCGTGGAGGACCGTCCCGCCCACGAGCGAGAACGAGCCCCGCCAGTAGAAGCCATCGAGGAACTCGCGCACCGGAAGCCGATGGACCGGCGCTGCCGCATTCGGCCGGAGCTCCACCGTTGACGGTCCCTGCCAGCACTCCTCCACCTTGACGTCCGCCAGCTCCCTTGCCACCAGCTGGAGGACGGCCATCCGCCCGTCGATATGCGGGATAGCCTTGAGGTTGATGTTCGTCCGCATGTCGACGTTCTCGATCAGCGTTTCGAGGCTCGACGGCCGGTGCTTGTATGGAAGAGTCGCGGTGATGATGTCGATGCCGTTCATGGTCACTGTTCCGACATGGAGGTCGCCTCGAACCTCGAGCGAGATCGTCGCGGCGCGTTTCGGCTGGCCCTGGACCTCGCGGCCCTGGGCGATCGCTCTGTCGTTGTCGAGAAAGAACCACGGCGAGTACGCGCCTCGAACTTCGCCATCCCGGCCAGGAAGCGCGGGAAGCGCGGCGCCGACCATGATGTTGCACTCGTGGAGGTCCGCTCCCAGGCCGGGCACGTCGCCCCACCGCGCGACGTGGAACAGCACGACGTCGCCCACCGGCTCAAGAGGCGCCGGCACGAGCGAGCGGACGGCGTCGGGATCCGTCCGGTACTGGATCGACAGGAGCTCACAGTCGCGGAATTCGATGGGATAGCGGGGGTACGTCGGCGCATCGCGCGGCGTCGACCATACGTCGCCCGGCTCGGGGAAGGGATCGTGTCCGCCCATACCGTCGGTCGCCTTCCCCTCGATCGCCCTTCAATGTGGGCTCTGTCACGTGTGCCGTGACGCTCCGGAAGTATGGCCACCCTGTATCGGTCAATGCATCACGAACCCGCCGGTCACGTTGACATCCTCGCCGGTCATGAACGTGGCACCGGAGCCGAGCAGGAAGACGATCACGCTGGCGACCTCGTCGGCCGTTGCGGCCCGTCCGAGTGGCGCCTGTGGAGCCCGCCGGTGGAAGCGGAATTCCTCGGGGGCGCCCACCTCCCTCATTCGCCGGTCGATCTGCTCGTACATCGGCGTGTCGACGATCCCCGGGCAGACGGCGTTGACTCGGATCTGGGGGGCCAGGGTGAGCGCGGCCGACCGGGTCAGGCTGATCACCGCCGCCTTGCTCGCGTTGTACGGGGCGGTGTAGGCGCTGGCGATCTTTCCGGCCATCGACGCCAGGTTCACGACCGCGGGCGCCGCTGCCGCGCGCAGCAGTGGCAAGGCGGCCTGGAGCACGAGGAACGTGCCGACCACATTGACCCGATAGATCCGCTCCCAGTCCTCGGCCGTCAGGTCCTCGAATGGCACGATCAGCACGATCCCGGCCGCGTTGACGAGGCCATCGAGGGCGGTCGTCTGCCGTGTGATCGCTTCGATCGCGGCCGCGACCGAGGCGTGCGTCCGCGACGTCCGCGACGAACGGCTCGGGAGCGGGTCCGTCGAGCCCGTCAAACGCGCGTGGCCAGCCGATCTCCGTCGCGATCGAGCGCGAAGACGCGATGGCCCTCGCGCGCGAGCGCACGGGCGGTGGCCAGCCCGATCCCGCTCGCCGCGCCAGTGACGAGGAAGCTGCCCATTCCGTGGTCTCCCCTCAACGATGGTTGCCGGCTCCTTCGGCCGTCGACCGTCAGGCCCTGCCGCCTCGGCCGTGACCCTACCCTACGGCGGCGGGCCGCGGGCCGCGGGTCGCTGCGTCTCGCGCGCCGCGTCAGGACGCGCCGCCGCGGATCCGGCAGCGATGACTCCTGGATCGTCAGCCCGGCTCGGGTCCTGCGAGCGGCCAGGTCCGGGTCAGACCGTCCGGTGACGCGAAGCGATCCGTCGGATTGGAGCATCCAGTCGTCCATCGGGTCGACGTAATCGACCGCCTCCCAGCCCTCCGCGCCGAATGTGAACGTGGAGCCAGCATCGGCTGTGTCCATCTCCTCGCCAGCGCCAGCGAGGGTGATTCGCTCTTCCATCTCACACCTCCTGCCCAAGAAGCCGCCCGCTTCGCTGGTCGGTCGACGACGCGGACGCGTCGATGGTAGGCGCCGTGGCGCGAGACGAAAAGCGTCACCGCCCTCGCGCGAGACAACAGGCGACCAGCTCTTCGCGGTTCCCGTCCCCGGGGACCGTTCCTGTCATCCGTCCACGCAGTGAACCTTCGACCGGCTGGCCCACGACGCCGCACGCCGATCTCGCGTCATCCATGACTTCGTTCGTGCTCATCGAGTTTCGCCGGCGGTCGCGCGGCACGCCTCGACGGCCTTGAGGATCGCTTTCCAGCCGGCCAAGGCGCACCACGTGGACGGATGACAAAAGCGAATGGCTCAGCCAGCGCGGCCGCGCGTCTGCCAGTCCCGCCGCGAACGCGACGCACTCGCCGACACGCCAGCCGGCGACGGAGAGAAGCCAGGTTCTGTCGTCAGGCGGCAGTGACGGTCCCGGGATGGACCGCCTCGACCATGGCCGCCGCACCGTCACGCCGAGCCGCTTCCGCGGTCGCGACGGGCTCCTCCACCGGACGCGGCCGGGGCACCGGCATCTCCTCCTCGTCGTAGGCCGCCAACGTGAAGCCAAACTCGGCGCCGCCCTCCGGTAGCGTTCGGCACCAGATCGTGCCGCCCATCGCCGACACGAGCTGGCGGCACACGAACAGGCCGATACCTGCGCCGGGCGCCGTGGTGCTCTGTGCCGACCGGAAGTAGAGCCCGAACAGCTGCTCGGCCTCCTCGGGCGGGAATCCGGGGCCGTCGTCGCGTACGGCGACGCTGACCCATGGCGCTTCATAGCTGACGTTGACGAGCACGTGGGCGTCGTCGCCGGCGTACTTGACCGCATTGGCAAGCAGGTTGCGCATGATCTGGGCGAGATGGTCCTCGTCGCCGGAGACCACCGGGATCGGTCCGCTGATCCGGAGGTCGATCGTCGCTGACGGCCACAGGCCTCGTTCCCGGGTGATGACCTCGCGCAGGACGCGATCGACGAGGACCGGCCCGGGCCCGAAGAAATCGGCACCTCGCTCGACCCGAGCGAGGATGAGCAGGTTCTCGATCATCCGCTGGAGCCGCTCTGATTCGCCCGCGAGCCCTGCCAGCAGCTCGCTGCGCGTCTCGTCGTCGAGCTGCATCGCGCGCTTTGCCAGGACCTGCGCGCCGCCGTAGATCGACGTGATCGGGGTCCGCAGCTCGTGCGACAGGATCCCGATGAACCGGTCGCGGATCTCGTTCGCTTCGTGGCGCCAGGTGATGTCCGAGATGAGCGCCAGGCGGCTTGGTCGGCCCTCGAGCTCGAAGTCCTTGAGCGCGACTTCGGCCGGGAACGTCGTCCCGTCGGCTCGATGGGCTGTCGTCTCGATCCGCCGCACCGCTTCATCCTCCGGCGCGAGATCCTTGCGGTGCGGCGCCGGTGAGCTCGACGAGCTCGCCCAGGAAGCGGCCGACGAGGTCATTCTCGCCGTGGCCGAACAGCTGGGCGGTGGAATCGGTGCTCCAGCTGATCCTGCCGTCCTCATCGGTCGCGAGGACTGCATACGGATGAGCCTCGAGGAGCGCCCGGAAGCGTGCCTCACTCGCCCGCACCGCGGCGGACTGCTGGAGGTCCATCAGCGTGGCGCGCAGGCGCTGGATCGCCTCCTCGTGAGCCACGGAGCGGATCGTCAGCGAGCCGAGCAGGGTCAGGACCGCTACATCGTCTTCCACGAACAGCGGTCGACCGTCGAGATACGCGTGCAGAACGACCGACTCGCCGTCGGCCTCGAGCGGGAGGGCGACGACCGTCCGGCCTCCGGCTGACCAGGCGTCGTCATCGATGTCCGCGGCATCGTCGGGGCTCCCGGCCGGCGTCATCGCGGGCGCCCGACGACGGCCGTCCGTCGCGATCGCGGATGACGACCGTCCGCGCGCCGAGGATCGTCTGGGCCGCGACCTCGAGCCTGTTCCACAGGACCGCCGCCGGCTCCGTCCCGGTGCCGGCCGTTACCACAGACCGCGTCAGATCGAATGCCACGGCCCGGTGCACGAGACCGGTCAACCAGCTGGGCGTCAGGAATGCGGCGAGATAGCTGAGGCCGGCCAGCAACGCCAACACGCGACTGACCAGCGTGACTGCGCTGCTTGACGTGCCACCGGCGGATGCCGCACCGACCCCCGCGACGACGATCGTGAGGCCGAACATCGCCGTGCCCGCGGCGGCAAGGAGGAGACGCACCCGAGGCAGGCCCAGACGCCGGCGCGCCAGGCGCACGATCTGGTATGCCGCGACCGCCTCGCCGATCCCGAAATACAGGACGAGGAGGAGGATGGCCGGCACGCTTCGGGTCCCGAGCACGAGGAACGCCAGCGGTCGTCGCGACGAACCCCGCGAACGCGAGCGCGCGAGCGCCGAGGGCACAGGGGAGATGACGTGGATCAGGCGGACGATCAGGTACGGCTGTGCGAACAGGACCGTAAGCGTGACGGGACGAAGCAGGGCAGCGACGTCAGGCCCGAAGATCTGGTTGGCGATGGAGATCGCGAACAGGGCAGCCGTCGTGGCGAAGACCAGGACGACCGCGAGATCAAGCGGCAGTCCGCCTCCGCGCGTATCGCCAGAGGGCCGCCGCGAACAGGGCGTAGAACGCTAGCTGGATAACCAGCGTCAGCAGGTCCAAGGCGCAGCGAATCCTCCGGGTCCGGCATGTCGAGGATGTGTCGCGACATCGTCCCGGTATGGCCCGCAGCCCGGCATAACAGCGTCCATTACATTCGGCAGCGGAGCACTACACACCGGGTTACATTCGATTGCAGTGTTGCGTTAGTGCCCCATCCTCGCGTCTGAGCGCCGCGGACCGTCGCGGCCGGCCTGACCAGGAACCCACCAGGCGCCTGTCGGGACCAGCTGCTCCTCGACAAAGGCCTTGAACCGGCGCAGGTCGCCGCGGACCTGGCGTTCCATCGAGGCGGGAGTCGTTCCGGCGGCTTCCATCGGACCGTCGGACTGTACGTCGAGCCGAAGCGTCACGAGGCTCCGGTCGAGCCCGAGCGAACGGAACAGGACGGTCCCGTCGTTGGCTCCCCCATCGATGCTCTGCCACGCGATCCGGACATCTGGTGTCCGCTCGATGATCCTCGCCCTCCAAGTGCGCTGTCGGCCGCCGCTCGTGACGACCCATCGCAGCGTCATCGAATCCGACAATTCGACGCTTTCGACCCCCTCCATGAACTTCGGGAATTCCCTGAACTGGGTCCACTGGTCGTACGCGACACGAACCGGAACCTCGACTTCGATCGTGTCCTCGAATCGCGCCATCTGACTATCTCCCGAACGACGAGCTGCTTGTATCAGGCTCCCATGGCCGCCGAAAGGTGCTCCATCCTGACCACCGATGCGGATATTTCAGGCGCGCGACAGGCCCATTGCCGGTGACTCGGCGAGCTGACCGGCGCTGGCCGGTCACTCACGGGGTCGCATGACGGTCCGGAACCGGTCGCCGTGGACCTCGGTATGCGAGTCGAATTCGACCAGCGAGCCGTCCTCGCGGGGCATCCGAAACCTCGAGTTCACCACTCCGGCGCGACGGATGATCGGCAGGAACTCGGCCACCCGGCCGGTCCCGCCGGGCGTCACGAACTCCTGCCAGTGATGGCCGATCAGCGGGCTGCCGAGAAGCCGCCTGGCAGCCTCGTTGGCATCGACGATCAGCGCGTCGTCGTCGTACATCACCGTCGGCAGCCCCGCATCCAGCCACCAGCCCTCGAGTGGGCCCGTGACGCCGTCCGCGTCCCGGTGCACGACCCAGTCCGAGCCGTCACGTTCGACCCGCGCGTGCGGATAGAGCCGGCGAAGTCGGAGCGCGAGGCCATCGAGCGTCGGTGCCCGCATGCCGTCGTAGACGAGCTTGACGTAGTCGGCGAAACCGACATCCGCCTCCGGCAGACTGACGACACGAGCAGGTCGCGACGTGGATCTCGACCGGCCCACTGGCTCCCCTGGCTCCTCAGCCAGGCGGAGGACGGCGACCATCTCATCGCCCTGACGGGTCGCGTGGAGCTCACACGCGATCGCCTCGGCACCCCTTGCTCGGACGAGCACGGTGGCTGTGAGGTCGTGGCCATCAAGGACGACGCCAAGCAGCTCCATGGCTTCCCTCGTCGCATCAGGCGCCACGAGGTCCGAGAACCACCGATCGTCGCTGGTGACGTCCGAAAGCCCAAGCAGGCTGGCTGCCCCCGCGTTCGCCGACGAGAGGGTTCCGTCGCGCCGGACGGTGATCATCGGAAGCCGCGGAGCCTCCCACCACCGCGCGCGCTCGGACGGCGTCCAGCGGCCATCACGGTAGACATACCAGACGGGTTTCTCGCCTGACAGATCGCGCTCGCGAACGACGACCTTCGGAAAGATCGATACGAGCTGCGACTGGAGCACGGCAGGCCGGGTCACGTGCTGCCGGCGGACCAGCCGCTGGACATGCTCACGGAACCCTGCGTCGTCCGAGGGGATGGTCTGCACGATCGGTACAGGCGGGCTCAAGCCGGGTGACCGGCCGGCCGGTGAGCGGCTTCTATGTCTGGTCTCCCCGTCTCCCAGTTCAGTTACGCGCCGATCAGGAACTCCCGTCGTTCGGGTCGGCGCCCGCAAGTCGCTCCGCGATGTGGGCCACGACGTCGGTGACCGAACGGTATGAAGCGGCAGGGACCGACAGCACCTGTGGGGGATCGCTCGGCCACTCCGGGACGACTACAAGCGTCGCGGGGCGCTGCCGTTCGATGTCGAGCTGGATGCGCCGGAGGCGGCCCCACGGGATGTCGACGGCGATCTTCGGACCGCGGGCGACGACCAGACGATCGTCGGTGACTGCGACCGTCGCATCGATCAGCGGCGCGCGCCCGCGTAGCTCTTCGCCGGGTCGAAGGACATGGATGATGGGATCGCTGACCTGTTCCGTCATCAGGACCTCGCGCCGAACGGCCCCCGAGACCCTGTCGGACGGATCCGGTGGGTGGTGTCCCGATATTCAGTCGCCTGCTGGTGTCGGGCAGTCGCAGCGCTGCGCGCAAGGCTTGCAACGGCGTTACGGCGGGATCTCGGGCCCGGGGTCGGCGCAAGTCACCGCGCCGGGTCGGCGCCGGGCGCCCTCACGCCACGGCGCCACGACCCGGTGGGTGTGACCGGCTAGACCGAGGTGGCGTCGGCTCTCCGGTCCGGCAGGATGCTGCCGTCGCGATAGACGTACCAGGTCGGATCCTGGCTTCCCCACAGGTCGGCGAATGGCTCGCGGACCGAGATGGAGATGTGCGGATACCAGGCCCGAAGACGATCGGCGACCTGCTGGGGGGCGACCACCCGGCCCAACCTGCCCGATTCTTCAACGATGGTCCTGGCCCGATCCACGAGGGCCGTATCCTCGCGGGGATAGCAGATCAGGCGCAGTGAACTCGGTCCCGGCTTGTCGGTGGGGTCGTCGCAGGTCACGGGAGCATGACGAGGGCAAGGTCCTTGTGTGGCGTTATCGAGCGTCGCGATGCTAGACGACACCAGCCGTACCGTCGGTCCCGTACGGGACCATTTGACTCGCGACGGGCATCAAGCGCACGCTGCGCGCATCGACGACGCGCCTCGGCCGTCGTTTCGAGCCGGCAACCCAGGAGGTCAGTGAATGGGATCCCCGGGGCTGCACGCCAATCGGCTGCTCGCCCTCCTGGATTCGGAGACGTCCGACCGGCTCGAGCCGGCGTTCGAGGTGAAGCCGCTCCACGCCCGACAGATCCTGATGCATCCGGACGCACCGCTCAGCCGCGGCTACTTCCCGCTCGACGGCGCCCTGTCCCTGATCGCCTTCGATGCGTCGGGCTCCGGCGTCGAAGTGGGATCGGTCGGATACGAGGGACTGCTCGGACTGCCCATCATCCTCGGGACGATCACGATGCCGTTGCAGGCGATCGTCCAGCTGCCGGGAACGGCGGCTTCGCTCCCCGCCGAAGTCATGCGTGCTGAGCACGAGCGCGGCGAATCGTTCCACCAGGTGGTCGACCGATACGTCGCCGCGCTGCTGTTCCAGACCAGCCAGAGCGTGGCGTGCAACCGGCTCCACGACCTCCAGCAGCGCACAGCGCGGTGGCTGCTGACGATGGACGACCGCTACCGGAGCGACGCCATGCCGCTCACCCACGACTTCCTCGCGATGATGCTCGGCACGTCACGACCAAAGGTTTCCGGTGCGCTGGGGGCCCTCGCGCGAAAGCGGATCATCCAGAACGACCGGGGCTCTGTCTGCATCATCGACCGGCCCGGCATCGAGCGTGAGACCTGCGAATGCTACGGCCTGATCCAGGCCGAGTTCGATCGGCTGCTCGGGACACCGATCGGGTAGAACGGGCCACGCGGCCGGTCGCCGATCGCCACGCCGCCTGACCCGGCGGGGGCCGGGCCAGGCTCGCAGACGAGGGTCTAGCCGATCAGCGCAGAGCGCTCGTCCTTGACCATCTGCGGTTCCACCGGTGCCGCCGACGGCGGCTCGACATCGAGCAGGTAGCCGATGCCCTGGAAGGTCTTGATCCGGCCGGGCTCGCCCGGTTCGGCTCCGAGCTTGCGGCGGACCCGGGACACCCACACCCGCAGGTACTGGAGGTCGTCGCGATATTCCGGTCCCCAGACCTTCGTCAGGAGCTCGGTGTGGAGGACGACCTTGCCGGCGTTCGCGGCGAGATGCTGGAGGAGAAGCCATTCGGTTCGGGAGAGCTGCACTAGCTCGCCGTTTCGCGTCACCATCCGCCGTTCGAGGTCGATCTCGACATCGTCGAAGGCGAGGATGCCGGCTCCCGGCTGGGCTCCCGATGATCGCCGCAGCACGGCGCGGACGCGGGCGGCCAGCTCGTCGGGGTGGAACGGCTTGGCGATGTAGTCGTCGGCGCCGAGGTCGAGGCCTTTCGCCTTGTCGGCGGTCGAACCCTTCGCTGTCAGGAGGATCACCGCGACCGGGCGGCGCTCGCGGAGCTGGCGCATCACCTCGATGCCGTCGAGATCCGGCATCACGATGTCGAGGAGGACGATGTCCGGGCGAACGTCCTCCGCCTTCTGGAGCGCCTCCTCGCCGCTGTTGGCCGTGACCACTCGGAATCCCTCTTCTCCGAGGGCGATCGAGACGAGCTTTGTGATGCGAGGTTCGTCGTCTGCGACGAGCACGAGCGGTTGGGTACTCACCGGCACCTCCTGGGTTGGTGACGTGGCCCGACGCGTCTTATGGCGTTCGCGACCAGACGATCCTTCGTGGGTGGTTGAGCACCCAGCATGGCGTCCCGTCCGTGCCACCGACGGTCCCCGTCCGTTTATACATGTTGCAACGCCATTACAGCGCACCGGATCGGCATAGCGCCCCAAGGCCCTGATGACGCGCGCGAACGACGAATGCACTCTTCGACCCGCGGACCCAGTGGCGACACGAGCCCCGACACATCGATGCCCGGATTTCGAGCTGGCGGGCTCGCGTCCGGTCGATCCCACGCGGACAGCATCACGCGCGCGGCCCACGTCGGGGACAAGGTAACTACTCCGGAGACAACCGGCCCGCCCCGCAAGAAACCCCCAGACGCGGCGACGGACGGTCCGGGAGGGGGACCGGACCGTCCGTGCTGCGGGCCACCGTCACGAGTCGCCCTGGGGATATTGCGATGTGATCGAACCTCATCCGAGAGGCTCGGGTTCGGGGTGTCGCCCCTGTTGCGTGATTACCCTACGGTCCCGGCCATGCAACGTTCGATACTCCGAGGCGGTGCCGACCTTGCAGCGGCATAACAGTCAGTCGTTCCCGATGATCTCGAAGTGTCGAACGTCCCAGTCGATGAGGCGGTCCCGGTGTTGCGTCGCCCGCGGCTGGAAGATGTCTCCGCCGGTCGCGTATTCGATGTCCTGCCAGCGCCGCCAGGTGGAAATCGAGACCAGCTCCTCGGGTCCGACCTCTGCCATGTAGACCACGGATGGGCTGTGGAGTCCAGCGGCATCCACGTCCGTCCCGTCGCGCATGTCCTGCTCGTAGAGGTCCATCTCGCCGACGCGGACATGCCCGCGAAGGACCCGCAAGATGCGCGGTGGACCATCGAGGACAAAGCGCTTGGCGACCCGCAACGGAAGGACCTCGACGAGGTGGTCACCCGTCTCCCCCTCACCCTCGGGACCGAGCTCGTCTCCGGCGTCTTCGGCCAAGGCCGTTCGCATGGTCGCTTCACTCGGCCATACGGAGGCGATGATCCGGGGTCCGGCCTGTTCCGGACCCTGCCGACCGCAGACGCAATCGACGATCCCCCGCCGAGCACAGAGGCGCGGGATCACATCATCGCGAAGAACCTCGTCGAAGGCTGTGCCCAGCGCTCTGAATTGCAGCAGCCGGATCACCGCGTCGTCGGCCACCCGTCTTCCCCATACCTACACACGTCCGCGGGAGTTGCAGGTCCGCGCGGATTCCGCCGTAACACCGTGCGACGAACGGGCCCCTTTCGTCAAGAGTTGGTATGGGTTCGGGCGATGGTCAGTCCGGGTCAGCTCCCGACGCCACACCGGCGGCGGACCGGAGCGGCCGGCTCGCGAGCATCGATTCGTCATCTGGGAGGACCCGCAATGTGAAGCCGAACTCGGCACCGCCCTCGGGCCGCGGCTGCGCCCAGATCCTGCCGCCCATCGCTTCGACGAGACTGGCGCAGACGAAGAGACCGATGCCCGAGCCGGCGACCGAGCGCGCCCTGTCTGGGTCTCGATAGAACAGCTCGAACGCGCGCTCGGCGGCCGCGGGGTCGATGCCCGGGCCCGAATCGAGCACACGAACGGCGACAGCGGAGTCCTTCTGCTCGGCGCGGACGATGACCTGGGTACCCGGCGGGGTGTACTTGGCAGCATTCGAGAGCATGTTCCGGACGATCTGCTCGACGTACGTCTGCTCGCCGGCGACGACCGGGAGGTCGCGGGCGATCTCGGTACTGATCATCAGACCGGGCAGCCTCGCCTGCTCTCGAGCGACCACGCGGGCGAGGAGCCGTCGGAGCTCGAGTGGTTCGGCCTCGACGGCGAACTGGCCACGCTCGGCCCGTGTGAGAACCAGGAGGTCCTCGACCAGTCGGAACAGACGCTCGGATTCCACCGCGATGTCGTCGATGAGCCCGGCGCGCTCGGTTGCGTCGTCGACGCGGCCCGGTCGGGCGAGGATCCGTGTCAGCCCGAAGATGGTGGTGATGGGCGTGCGCAGCTCGTGCGAGATGACGTCGATGAATGCCTCGCGGAAGGCGCCCGCGCGCCGTTCGTCGGCAAGGAGCCGATCCCGGTCGGCCTCGAGCCGGTGCTGCTCGGTGATGTCGGTGCCGGTCCCGATCAGCCGCGTCGGACGTCCATCGGGATCTCGGAAGATGCGGCCGACGCCGTGGGTCCAGCGGACGGAACCGTCCGCCCAGACGATCCGGAACTCGAGGCTGAACGTGTCGCGCGATTCGAGCGTCTCGTCCATCGTGCGGCGAAACCGCTCACGATCGTCTGGATGGATGGTCTCGATGTATCGCTCGAAGGACGGTGCTTCGCCTTCCGGATCGAGGCCGTGCTGGCGGTAGATCGTTTCCGACCATGTCAGCTCGCCAGTTCGTACGTCCCACTCCCAGAACCCGGTGCCCGAGGACGCGAGGACCATCTCAAGACGTTCGTCGCGACGTTCGACCGCAGCCGCCATCGCCCCGAGATCGACCAATGACGCGGCGAGTCGATCCCTTGACGTCCGCAGCGTGTGGATGAGCCATGTCACCAGCAGCCCGCCGAGCACGTACAGGACCGTCCGGCCCGCGTCGAGCCCGGTCATCGGCAAGGACCGGGGCGCGATGAAGACCATGACGTTGAGGACCGCCGCAGTGAGGGTCGCGGCCACTCCGCCCCGCAGGCCGCCGAACCACGCGCCGACCAGTGCGCCGGCGAACAGGATGATGAACCCCGTTTCGCCGCCGAGGAGCGCGTTGAAAGCCGCCTTCGCGACGATCGAGCCGGCACCGATCAGGGCACCGATCGCGATCTCCTGTATCGCGGTCACGGGTGGACCCACGACCGCGGCCATGCTCCGCCGGTCGCGGCGGATGGCATTGCGAGCGGTGCGCATCATGGCCCGACGTTCCTTGCCCTGAGCAGTCAATGCGGTCCTCCGGTGTGGCGCATGGATACCACACGAAGCTGCGATGCCGCTGCAATATCGTCCTGAACGGCTGGCGATGGCGCCCGGACCGCACGGCGACTACCGTTGGCCCGGGTTGGCCCGCCCGGTCGGGGCCGTCTTTGAGGTGCCCACCGATGTCCCCTGCACTCCGGATCGCTCACGTCGCTCCGCCGATCGAGCGCGTGCCGCCCCACGCGTACGGCGGAACGGAGCGGATCGTCCACGAACTCGTCGTCGAGCTGACACGTCGCGGTCACGACGTCACGACGTTCGCCAGCGGAGACTCCGATATACCCGGTCGCCATGTCGAGACGGTGCCCGTCGCGCTCCGGCCGTCGGGCTACGGCGGCGACGTCGGGCCATACATGCTCGCGACGATGCGCCGGGTCATCGATCAGGCGGGCGAGTTCGACATCGTCCACTCGCACCTCGAGTGGTGGAGCCTCCTGCTCCACCAGGTCCTGAGCGTCCCGGTCGTGTCGACATTCCACGGCCGCCTGGATCATCCGTGGGCGCGCGACGCACTGAGCAGCCCGCCGACCGGCCTCGTCGCGATCAGCCACAACCAGGCGTCGACCCACCCGGACGTGCCCTGGACTGTCATCCACAACGGCCTGTCGCTGGCCGACGCGCCGTTCGACCGCCGGCGCAGCGACGCGTTGTGCTTTGTGGGCCGGGTGGCGCCGGAAAAGGGCATCGTCGATGCCATGGAGATCGCCCGACGGGCCGCCCGGCCGTTGAGGATCGCGGCCAAGATCGGCGAGACGCCGCCGGAGCGGGCCTACTACGAGGACGTCTTCCGTCCGGCACTCGAGGCCGCCGGCAGCGACGTCGAGTTCCTTGGCGAGCTCCAGCAGGCGGAACGGGACGCACTCTTCGCGGAGAGTGCCGCGGCTCTCATGCCCGGCTCCTGGCCGGAACCGTTCGGTCTTGTCGCGATCGAGGCGATGGCCTGCGGCACGCCGGTGATCGCCCGGCGGAGCGGCGCCTTGCCCGAGATCATCCGTGACGGCGTCGACGGCTTCTTCGGCGACGACGTCGGCCAGATGGCGTTCAAGGTCGACGGGGTCGACCGGCTCGACAGGCTCGAGATCCGAAAGTACGTGCTCGAGCGATTCTCGGCAGCCCGGATGACCGACGACTACATCGACCTGTACCGGCAGATGCTCGGCATGGACACCACCGAGATGAACGGCACCGAGTCGCCCCGACCCGCGCCTCCCGAACCGATCACCCGCCTGTCGTCGGCGCGTCCGCCGACGCCGTCCGCGCGAGGGTCGCTCGCCACACGTCGGTGATGCGCATGCTGCCTCGACTCGTGGCATGGGGGTGTTGCCTCCGGGGCAGATGAAGAGCCCGGCCCCCGGGGTGGGACCGGGCTCAGGTCAGCGTCCGTGGTTGAGAGTGGATGTCGCCCCGGACGTCGCCGAGACGGACCGTAATCGGGGACGCTGCAGCGGCCCGTCACAGGAACCGGGCCGGTATCTCAACGGCGTATCGGTCGGCCGGCCGGTCCGGCCGTGTGAGGTCCGGTCTGCCGCTGGGTTAACGCCGGCCCGGCGCTCGATCAGCTCTTCTTGCTGCTCGAGTCCTTCGTCTCGCCGTGCTCACGACGGGTCTTGTTCACCGTCCGTGCCGCTCGCTCCTCCGCCTCATCCTCGTCGACGCCGCGATCCTCGTACGACTCCTTGATGTGCTCGTACTGACGCTCGCGCTTGTCGCTCCAAGCCTGCTCCGGCATTCCGTCGTCACCTCCATTCCCGATTCCTGGTGCCATTGCACCGCGCGACGCCCGACGCCCGCACCGCGTCGCGCCGCGCTCGTGTCGCATCCCGGTGACAGATGAACGGGCCGTGGGCGCGCCGCCCGCGGCTCGCCGCGCGACGCAGTGTTCCCGCGAGAACGGTTTCGGAACAAGAGCCTCGTGGATCACCGCCCAGACTGCAGCAACACGTCGTTTCTGCAGGGGTCCACCTGGGGCTCGTAAGAGATCGGTTCCGTACCGAACCGCCACGTCGGCCGGTCGCGCGGGCTACTCCCTCCGGCGCCCGACGAGCTCCGCCACCCAGGCGCGAAGGCGACCGAGATGCTCCTGGTAGTGGTCGCCGCCCGATTTGGCGATCCACCAGGCGGCTTCCTCGTTCGCCTGACCGAGGCCCACCCAGCATTGGAGCATCCTCGTCCGGCCGGCATTGGCGGTGAGCCACGCGACGTCCCACGGCTGGTCACGCATCGCCTCGAGGAAGGCCGCGTTCAAGCCATCGATGTCGACGTCATGGCCCTGGTACGTGCCGGCCGCGATCCGTTCGAGCTGGGCCGCTCCTTCGGCGAGCCAGGCCCCGATGTGGCCTACGACGTCACGAACAGACCAGGCAGGGTCCATGTAGTAGCCGGGCAGCATCCGCTCCTCGACTCTGAGCTCACGGACGAGCGCGGCGACCTCGTACCACGCCTCACGCTCGGCCTCGATCGCCTTCGCATACGGATCCGGGCCGATCTCCATCTCAGACGGGCTCGAGCACCAGGTCGTCCTCGAAGCACCACGCCCAGTCCTCGCCGCGCTCGAACGAGCGGATGATCGGGTGCCTGGTCGACTTCCAGTGGGCCGTCGCATGGCGGCCGGTGGATTGGTCGCAGCAGCCGACATGGCCACAGGTCAGGCAGAGGCGGAGGTGGACCCACTGCCCGCCGGTCCGGAGGCAGTCCTCGCACCCGTCGGCGGACGGGGTGACGTCGCGGATCTGATCGAGATGGCCGCACTCGGCGAGATCTGGTTCCACAGGACCTCCGGAGTTGTCGACTGATCGAGTCCCGCGAGGATACGTCCGCTCAGGCGACGGCCGTTGCGTGACGTCATACGCATCATGTAGATTATCAACGTGCCATCGAATATCAGTCGCAAGCGTCCTCGCGCAGCCGGGGCGTCGCAACGAACGGCATCTTGTCGCCGAGGTCGTAGGCGAGCTGACGTCGTGGAACCCGCGAGAGTGGACGCGGGCCCTCCGCCATTGGCATCGGGGCGCCATCAGCCTGGTCCACCTCGACGTGCTGATGGTCCTCGAAGACGCCGGACCCACGTCGATGGGCCGTCTCGCGGAGCTTCTCGACGTATCCGTCGCGAGCGCGACCGGGATCATCAGCCGGATGGAAAATCGCGGGCTCGTCGTTCGCCGCCACGACGAGACGGACCGCCGCGTGGTCGTGGTCGACCGTTCCCCGGCCGGTGAGCAGATCTTCCGAGACATCGATGCACGGCGACGCGAAGGACTGACCCGATTGCTCGACTCGCTGACGGATGACGAGCTCTCGGCGCTGCTCACGGGGCATCGGGCCCTTCACGCGGCACGGGCGGCGTACGTCGCGCAGGCTGTCAAGGCCGACGCGCCGGCAGCCGAACGACGTCGAGCAAGCCGGCACGGCGTCGGCCCATGCCCATAAGGCTCGCAGCAAGCCCGCCGCGCTCGGCAAGGCAACACCGTGATCGGCCTGCTTCGAACCTATCTTCGGCCGTACGCCCGACAGATCGCGTTGATCATCGGCCTGACACTCGTCACGGCGATCGGCAACCTCTACCTGCCGACGCTCAACGGCGAGATCATCAACGACGGCGTGGCCAAGGGCGACACCGACTTCATCATCCGAGTCGGCGGCCTGATGCTCGTCGTCACACTCGTAGTCGGAGTGACCTCGATCATCGCGGTCTACTTCGCCGCGCGGACCGCCATGGGGCTCGGTCGTGACGTCCGCCGGGTGATCTTCCGGAAGGTCGAGACGTTTTCCCAGATCGAACTGAATACGTTCGGGCCGGCGTCGCTCATCACCCGCAACACGAACGACGTCCTTCAGGTCCAGACCCTCGCGTTCATGGGGCTGACAGTGTTGATCACGGCGCCGATCATGGCCGTCGGCGGCATCATCCTGGCCGTCCGCCAGGACGGTCCCCTGTCGTTGCTGCTCGTGATCGTCCTCCCGCTCATGGCCGGCTTTATCGGCGTCGTGATGAGCCGGGCGATCCCGCTGTTCCGGGCGACCCAGGTCAAGCTCGACCGGATCAACCAGGTGATGCGCGAGACGCTGGCAGGCATTCGGGTGATCCGGGCGTTCGTGCGCACGGAGCACGAGGAGCGCCGTTTCGACGAAGCGAGCCTGGACCTCTTCGACACGTCGATCCGGGTGAACCGCCTGTTCGCCGTGACCATCCCGGTGATGACCCTGATCCTCAATCTCTCGACCGTCGCGACGATGTGGTTCGGTGCCATCCGCGTCGACAGCGGGGCGATGTCGATCGGCAACCTGACGGCGTTTCTGCAGTACCTCATCCAGATCCTGTTCTCTGTGCTCATGGCGGTGTTCCTGTTCGTGTTCGTGCCGCGGGCAGCCGTGTCGGCCGGCCGGATCCGCGAGGTGCTCGACACACAGCCGGTCATCCACGACCCGGAGCGTCCGGTGGCCTTGCCGATCGCCGATCCCACGCGCCGCGTCGGCGGCTCGATCGCCTTCCGGGATGTCGAGTTCCGGTATCCAGGTGCGCAGGACCCGGTGCTGCGGGAGGTCTCATTCGACGTCCTGCCGGGCGAGACCCTCGCGATCGTCGGAAGCACGGGAAGCGGCAAGTCGACACTCGTCAACCTGATGCCGCGCCTGTACGACGCCACTGAAGGGACGGTGCTCGTCGACGGCATCGATGTCCGCGACGTCGACAGGGGCGACCTGTGGCAGCACATCGCCTTCATCCCGCAGAAGGCGTTCCTGTTCAGCGGCACGGTCGGGAGCAACCTGCGCTACGGCGACCAGGAAGCGACCGACGAGGCGTTGTGGGAAGCGCTCGAGATCGCCCAGGCACGCGATTTCGTCGAGGCCATCGAGGGCCGCCTCGAGGCTCCGATCAGCCAGGGTGGCGCAAACCTGTCCGGCGGCCAGCGTCAGCGCCTGGCGATCGCCCGCGCGATCGTGAAGCGGGCCGGGATCTTCATCTTCGACGACGCGTTCTCCGCGCTCGACTACGCGACCGATGCGCGCCTGCGCGCCGCGCTCGCGAGGGAGCTCGGCTGGGCCACCGTGGTCATCGTCGCCCAGCGTGTCGGCACGATCATGGGCGCCGACCGGATCCTCGTCATGGACGCGGGACGGATCGTGGGGAGCGGCACGCACACCGAGCTGCTGGATTCGAACGAGACCTACCGCGAGATCGTGTACTCGCAGCTCTCCGCCGAGGAGGCAGTGGCGTGAGCGGGCCCCGGCCGGGGGGAGCGACAGGCGGAGCGCCGGGCGGCCCGTCGGGCGGAGCCGCCTCCGGGATGGGCCGCCCCGGTCCCGGCGGCCCGGGACCCCGACGCGGCCCGGGCATGATGGGCATGTCGATGGGCACCGGCGAGAAGTCGAAGAACTTCCGGGCGTCGTTCGGCCGCCTGCTCGGCCGCCTCCGCCCGGAGGCTCCGCTCATCGTTCTGGTCATCGGACTCGCGGTAGTCAGCGTCTTCTTCGCCATCCTTGGCCCGAAGATCCTCGGCGACGCGACCAACGTGATCTTCGACGGCGTCATCGGGCAGCAGATCCCGGCCGGGGTCACCCAGGAGCAGGCGATCGCCGGGCTGCGCGCCAGCGGTCAGACGCAGCTCGCCGACATGCTGGCGAGCATGACGGTGACTCCCGGGCAGGGCGTTGACTTCGCTGCCCTGGCACGGATCCTTGCGCTGCTGACCGGGGTCTATCTCCTGAGCTCGATCTTCTCGTGGGGACAGGCCTGGATCATGACCGGGGTGACCCAGCGGACCGTCTACCGGCTGCGCCGCGATGTCGACGAGAAGCTCGCGCGCCTGCCACTGCGCTACTTCGACTCGCACGCCCGTGGCGACCTGCTGAGCCGGGTCACGAACGACATCGACAACATCGGGCAGACGCTCCAGCAGAGCCTGACCCAGCTCATCACGTCGTTGCTGACCGTCATCGGCGTCCTGATCATGATGTTCACGATCAGCCCGATCCTCGCCGTGATCTCGCTGCTCAGCGTCCCGGTGTCGATCGCAGTCACCGTCGTCATCGCGGGCCGTTCCCAGAAGGAATTCGTCGCCCAATGGGCAACGACGGGAACGCTCAACGGCCACGTCGAGGAGATGCATACCGGGCACGCCATCGTCAAGCTCTTCGGCCGCCAGGAAGAGGCGATCGAGCGCTTCGCCGAGGAGAACGACAAGCTGTACGAGGCGAGCTACCGGGCGCAGTTCATCAGCGGCATCATCCAGCCGGCGCTGAACTTCATCGCCAACCTCAACTACGTGGCGATCGCGGTCATCGGTGGGCTGCGCGTCGCGTCGGGCCAGATGTCGCTCGGCGACGTCATCGCGTTCATCTCGTATTCGCGCCAGTTCTCGTTTCCGATCATCCAGACCGCGAGCATCGCCAACGTCCTCCAGTCGGCCGCGGCATCCGCCGAACGCGTGTTCGAGCTGCTCGACGAGGCCGAGGAGATCCCGGATCCCGTCGGCGCCGCACCTGCTGCCGGCAGCGCGTGGGGCCGTGACATTCGAGGACGTGTCGTTCCGATACGAGCGCGGCGTGCCGCTCATCGAGCACCTCGACCTCATCGCCGACGCCGGCGAGACGGTCGCAATCGTCGGGCCGACCGGCGCCGGCAAGACGACGCTCGTCAACCTGCTGATGCGGTTCTACGACGTCGACGGCGGTCGGATAACGGTCGATGGGGTCGACACGCGCGACCTGACGCGCGACGACCTGCGCCACACCTTCGGGATGGTGCTCCAGGACACCTGGCTGTTCCACGGCACCATCCGCGAGAACATCGCGTACGGCCGCGAGGGCGCCACCGAGGACGAGATCGTGGCCGCGGCCGAAGCCGCCCACGTCGACCACTTCGTGCGGACACTCCCCGACGGGCTACGACACGGTCATCGACGACGACGCAACGAGCGTCTCGGCCGGCGAGAAGCAGCTGCTGACGATCGCCCGGGCGTTCCTCGCCGATCCCACGATCCTCATCCTCGACGAAGCGACCAGCTCGGTCGACACCCGCACCGAGGTGCTGATCCAGCGCGCGATGGCCCGGCTGATGCGGGGCCGGACGTCGTTCGTCATCGCCCACCGGCTCTCGACCATCCGCGACGCCAACACGATCCTCGTGATGGACCGCGGTGCGATCGTGGAACAGGGCACCCACGACGCACTGCTGGCGCGCGGCGGCTTCTACGCCGACCTGTACCAGAGCCAGTTCGCGGCCGCTCTCGACGAGGCCTCCTGACGGCGCCGACGCCCGGACAGGCGGCTCGACCGGGATCGGTCGTCGAGGTCTTCTCGGCTGCCCTGCGGCTGGGGCTCACCTCGTTCGGTGGTCCGATCGCCCATATCGGGTACTTCCGGGGGGAATACGTGGAACGCCGGGCGTGGCTCGACGAGTCGACGTTCGGCGACCTGGTGGCGCTGTGCCAGTCGCTCCCAGGCCCGGCCAGCAGCCAGCTCGGCATCGCGATCGGAACGCTCCGCGCCGGGATGGCCGGCGGACTCGCGGCGTGGCTCGGATTCACGCTCCCGTCCGCAGCGGCGTTGGTCGCCTTCGCGCTGCTGACGGGCCCCGTGGACGTCTCGGAGGCCGGCTGGGTCCACGGCCTCAAGGTCGCAACGGTCGCAGTGGTGGCGCAGGCGGTCTTCCAGATGTCGCGGTCGCTGACACCGGACTGGCCGCGGCGGTTGCTCGCCGCGGCCGCGACCGTCGCCGCCCTCGCGTGGACCATCCCATTGGCCCAGCTTGCGATCATCGTCGGCGGCGGCGATCGCCGGCTGGTTCCTCGTGGCGCGCGCCCCGGCGGCTGTCACTACCGCGATCCGAAGTCCCATCTCGCGCCAGGTCGGCATCGCCTGCCTGGTCCTGTTCGGCGGTCTGCTCGTCGGGCTCGGGCTCGTCCGGGCCGGCGGCGACGACCACGCGCGTCGCGTTCATCGATGCGTACTACCGGGCCGGCTCGCTGGTGTTCGGCGGCGGCCATGTCGTCCTGCCGCTGCTCCATGCCACGGTTGTCGATCCCGGTTGGGTCAGCGATGACCGGTTCCTCGCCGGGTACGGCGCCGCCCAGGCCGTTCCGGGCCCGCTCTTCACCTTCGCGGGGTACCTCGGCGCCGTGTCCGGCGGGTCGCCGTCGGGTATCCCGGGCGCGGCGCTCGCGCGTGATCGCGATCTTCCTGCCCTCGTTCCTGCTCGTGTTCGCGGCCCTCCCCTTCTGGGACGTCCTCCGTCGATCGGAAGGGACGCGACGGGCCCTGGCCGGCACCAACGCCGCGGTCGTCGGCCTCCTCCTCGCGGCGCTCGTGACGCCGGTGTGGACATCGGCGATCGAAGCGCCGGTCGATGTCGTTCTTGCCGTGGCCGCGCTTGGTGCTCTCGTTTCACGCCGGGTCCCGGTCGTCCTTGTGATCGCCGTCGCGGCGGTCGTCGGACAGGTCCTGTCTGGCACCTGACGCGGGCAAGCGAGCCTAGACACGCCGAAGGGAAGTCGCTGGCGCCGAGTGGTGCACGTGGGCACCGGAATCTCGGAGTCGCCAGTCCCGTAAGCGCGCATTTGCATTACAGAGCCGTGTCAGAACTGTCCGGAAGGGTGGACTTCGGAGAGGTCGCGTTGCGATAATCCCGGTCTTCGGAGCACGCGTCAGCTCGCCGGCCCCCGCACCCCGCCGACCCGCTGAGCGTGCCTTTGCTCGAATCTGGGAGGGTCCGTCCATGCGCCATCAAGGCCCGGTCGGCGTGCGCCGTCGTTGGATCGTCGCGCTCAGCACCGTTGCCATCGTACTGTCGCTCTTCCCCGGCTCAGTCGCGGCGGCGGGTCCTCTGGGATCGACGGCGTATCAGGTCCCCACCGGGCGGTGGCGACCCGGAGGTCGACCCCGGGCACGCGCACGAGAAGAGCCGCTCGAGGGCCAGGAAGAGGACGAGGACGAGGGTCTCCTCAAGCAGGACGACGCGATCACACCCGCCGGACCGCCGGCGACAAGAAGCTCTCGATCGATCAGGCGGCCGGGCATCGTGGCGCGGCGGCCAACGGCCGCGCAAGGCGCTCAAGAAGACGAAGCCGCCGATCTCTCCGGTCACCTTCAACGGTGCCATGGACCGAGATCAGCCCCGACCCGATCGTCCAGGTCACCCGCGGCAGCAACAGCTTCTACGCAGTCTCCGGACGCGTCAGCGCGCTGGCGATCCGCCCGAGCAACGGCCTGAAGATCCTCGGCGCCGCGCAGGGCGGCATCTGGACGTACGACGAGGCCACCGGTACGTGGACCCCGCGCACCGACAACCAGACGACGCTGTCGATCGGGCGCCATCGCCATCGCGCCGTCAACGACAACGATCGTCTACGCCGGGACCGGCGAGGGCAACCTCTCGGGCGACAGCTACTTCGGTCACGGGTTCCTGAAGTCGACCGACGGCGGGATCCACTGGGCGCCGATCGGTGGTGACACCTTCACCGGCGTCTCGATCTCCAAGATCGCCATCGACCCGACGAACGCCGAACCACCTGTGGGCCGCCGTCATCCGCGGCCGCGCCGGCAGCCGACGCCAGACCCCGCCCGATACGTCGAAGTACGGCATCTGGGAGTCGAAGAACGGCGGCGCGAACCTGGAAGAACCTCATGCAACGTCAAGAACGAGCTCCACGGCGCGACCGACATCGTGGTCGATCCGCAGCAACCCGAACATGCTGTACGCCTCGTTCTGGGGCGACGCGATCTACCGCTCGACCGACGGCGGCAAGCACTGGGCCAAGTTCATGGCCGGCATCCCGGCCAACGCCACCTTCGGGACCGGCGGCGGCACCCGGTTCGCGCTCGGCATCTCGCATCCGGCCGGTCACGCGTCGGTGCTCTACGCGGGCTTCGAGTGGACGATCGACGGCGAGGATCAGCCGTCGCAGATCTGGAAGTCCGTCGACGGCGGTGCGTGGCAGCTCCTGCCGCACGGCGCACCGGGCGGCGACGACATCGCCGACTACTGCGGCACGCAGTGCTTCTACGACAACGTCATCGGCGTCGACCCGACCAACAGCGACATCGTGTACGCCCTCGGCCTGTTCAACTACGGCACCGGCTCGGGCGGCGTCTTCCGCTCGACCGATGGCGGCCAGACGTGGAAGGACCTCGGCTGCGACCTCCATCCCGACTACCACGCGATCGCCATCGACCCGGCCGACACCGTCGCACGTCCTGATCGGCAGCGACGGCGGCGTCTGGTACTCGGAGGACATGGGCGGTCGGCTCGGCGCCGGCGACCCGGTCGACGCAGAACGACTGGCAGAACCTCAACGGGACGGTCGACCCGACCACGGCCGCGGTCACCCATCGGACGGGCCTGCGCATCACCCAGTTCACCAGCATCGCCAACGTCCCGACCGTCCCGGCCCGGGTGTGGGGCGGCACCCAGGACAACGGCACGCTCCGCAAGTCGACCGCCAGCAACAGCTGGTTCGACGTCGAGAGCGGCGACGGCGGCCAGGTCCTCGTCGAACCCGACCGACGCCAACTTCGTCTACGGCAACTACTTCGGCATCAGCCCGTACCGCAACACCGACGGCGGCGCCGTCGTTCTTCTCGAACTCGTTCATCACCAACGGCATCGACCTCTCGGACCGGTCCGAGTTCTACGTCCCCGAGATCATGAACCAGGGCAACCCGAACCAGCTGTTCCTTGGCACGTACCGGGTCTACCGGACCGACAACGCCAAGGCGGCGACCGGCCGCGGCCGTCCACTGGCACGCCATCAGCCCCGACCTGACGTCGGGCTGCACCGGCGGCGCTCCGAACGGCGCACGCGGCTGCGTCCTCAGCGCGATCGGCGTCTCGAGCGGCGGCGACGGCGTCTACGCCGGCACCCTCGAAGGCTGGGTCTGGACCAGCCCGGACGCGGTCACGAACCGCAACCCGACCTGGACCCGGGTCGGCAAGAACATCTTCCCGAACCGCCCCGTCAGCGACTTCGCGGTCGACCGGTCGAACGACCGGATCGCCTATGCCGCGTTCAACGGCTTCAACGCCTCCACCCCGAGCCGGCCGGGCCACGTCTTCAAGACGACCGACGGCGGCAAGCACTGGAAGGACATCAGCTCGAACATCCCGGACGCGCCGGTCAACTCGCTCCAGCTCGACGCGAGCTATCCGAACACCATCTATGCCGGCACCGACGTCGGCCCGTTCGTGACCTACAACGGCGGCCAGAGCTGGCAGCCGCTCGGGACCGGCTTCCCGACCGTCGAGATCTGGCAGCTCAACCTCGACCCGGCCAACCGCAACCTCGCCGCCGGCACCCACGGCCGCGGCGCCTGGCCGCATGCATGACGCCGCGACCGTGCCGGCCCTCGTCGTCAGCAAGACCGACGCCGGCGTCCCGGTCGGCGGCCGGCAGCCGGATCGACTACACCATCACGCGTCGCACAACATCGGCAACGCCGCCGCGCCACCGGCGTGACGATCACCGACCCGATCCCGGCACAACACGACCTTCACGTCCGCCGGTGACGGCGGCGACCTATCGCCAAGCCGGCAAGGTCACCTGGAGCGGCCTGACCATCGCCGCGGGCGACGAGCGTCGATGTCCACTTCTCGGTCACCATCAAGCCGAACCTCGGCGCGAAGGTCGCCTCGATCGTCGACGACGGGCTCACGGTCACCTCGGCCGCAGGGCATCGGCACGACCGGCAGCGCCCACGTGACGCCGATCGCGCCGCCGTTCACGGCGTCGAGCTCACGCCCGACAGCCAGACCGACGGCGCAACCGCCGGCGGCTCGGTCGACCTACACCATCCACGTCGAGAACATCAGCGCCAACGACGACACCTACACGCTCGCCGCGACCGGGCACCTTCCCGGCGACCGTCCTCGACGCGACGTGCGCGTCGCCGATCAGCTCGATCACCGTCGCCTCTGGCGACAGCGCGGCGACGTCTGCGTCCGGGTCGGACGTCCCGGCCGGCGCCGCCAACGCGGCGACCGACACGACGACACGTGACCGCGACATCGACCGGCGATCCGTCGGTCAGCGACAGCGCGACGGTCAACGACGATCGCCGTCACCGTCGCCACGCTCCTCGTCGACAACGACAACAACGAACCCGGACGTCCAGGTCTACTACACGGCCGCGCTCACGGCGGCCGGCCAGTCGTTCGACATCTGGGATCTCGGCACCGACCCGGTCCTGCCGGCGGCGTACCTCAAGGCCCACACGAACGTCGTCTGGTTCACCGGCAACTCGTATCCGGCACCGCTCGGGCCATACGAGAGCGAGCTCACCGCCTTCCTCGACGGCGGCGGACGACCTGTTCATGTCCGGCCAGGACATCCTCGACCAGGGCGCCGGGACGACCGACTTCGTCCATGACTACCTGCACATCGACTGGGATGGCACCGAGGCCCAGAACGACAAGGGCACCGAGCACGTCACGAGCGTCGCCGGCAACCCGGTGACCGACGGCATCGGCACCGTGCCGCTCGACCACAGCGTCCTCGGCGCCGAGTTCGAGGACCAGATCACGCCGATCAGCCCGGCGCACGCCCGCCTTCACCGACGACACCAGGCGCGCAGACGGACGCGCTGACCTTCGCCGGGTACCTACAAGGTCGTCTTCCTGGCCTTCCCGCTCGAGGCGTACGGGACGGCCGCGCAGAAGGCCGACCTGACGAGCCGCGTCTTCACCTTCTTCGGACCGTAACCCGTCGGGTCACGGCCAACGCAGGTCAACGAGTGGGGACGGAGCGATCCGTCCCCACTCTCGTTTTCGGCGCGATACGCCAAATCGCGCCATCCTTCCTCGCATGCCACGGACGCGCACTCGGCTCAACGGTGTGACGGGCGTGGCGTTCGTCGCGGTCCTCACGATCGCAGGCTGCAGCGCCACCGTCACAAGCCTCCGGCACGACACCGACATCGAACGAGGCGACGGCTGTGACCGCAGCGTCCGCGGTTCCGTCGGCTCTCGTCCGTCGGCCGCGGTGGCCGCCCCGCGCCGACCAGCCCCTCGATCTCGCCGGGTCATTCAGCATCCAGCCAGGCAAGTGCGGTCATCTCGGACCCCGTCGGAGATGCCGAGCCTGGCTACCTCGACATCATCGGCGTCGAGGCACGAACGCATCCGGGCACCCTCGACCTTTCGATGACGCTTGCCTCGGCACTGCCGGCCAGCACCGTCACCGTCGGCACCGTCCGATACGAGATCGGCCTCGACACGGACGGTGACGGCGTCGCCGATGCCGTGGCCGCGCTCGAGAACGTACCCGAGGGCGGGTTCCGGCCGGTCCTCACCGACGTCGCCACGGGCCACCGATTCGAGGGCGCCGACTTTCCCGGCACTGCCGGACTTACCGGCGGCGAGCGTGACGCTGAGCCTGGCGCTCGATGCCGTTGGTTGCCCGTCGACCGTTTCCATCGCGGCGTCGAGCACGCGAACACGTGCCGGCGCGACGGCCGGCGACCAAGCCCCCGATGCCGGCGGCGGCGCGTTGACGGTCAAGACGGGCTGCTGACCGCGTCCCGCGCAAGGCGTCAGACGGCGGTCACCACCTCGCGCGCCCACGCGGCCGCTCGCTCGAGCTCGCCCGCGCGCCAGTGTCGGCGGGTCCTCGCGTGACACGAAGAAGCTTTCGGGAGGCGCAACCGATGTCGCGCCGGCGCGCTTGAGCAGCTTCTCCGCCGAACCAGCCGCTGACCCGGTCAGGATCTTCGCCATGTCCAACCGCGTGTCGAACGTCGCCGTCGAGGCGCCCGCGAGCGACCCCTTCGGCAGGGCCGCTAGCGTCGTCTTGAGCGGCGCCGAGGCGCCGTGAGCGTGGGTCGGGCCGCCGACGAGCAGGAAGTCGATGGCCGCGACGTCCGGCAGACCGTCAGCGGGAGCTCGCAGTTCCACGTCGTGGCTGACGCTCAACGCGGTCTCCATGGCCTCGGCGAGGCGCTTCGTGTTGCCGAACTTCGAATCGCACAGGATCACGACGTGCATGGTGGGCCTCCTATACCTACGGGACGCCTGACTCAAGTCTTGGCTTCGGTCGGGGCGCGCACATGGGCCTATCGGCCCGAAATGCCCTACCGCGTGTCCCGGTCGGTTTTCAGCGCAGCGCTCCCCGCGAAGTTTCCAACGCCGGCGAAGGCGACGGCCGACGCGATATCCATCGCCCGCCCATCGGCCATGGCAGCCTGGAGCACCTCCGCCTCGACTGCGCCGGTGATCGTCGCGGTGAGCGCGTCCAGCCGGGCTTGGTCTACCCCGCGGAGCATGGCGCTCTCACGTTGGCGGATCGCTGCCGCGGCGAAGAGCAGTCGCGCGGCCCGACCGGGATCGTCCGGAAACGTCGCCTCCGCGAGGCGTTCGAGACTCTCCGCGACACCGTCGCCATCGTCGAGGTCGGCGAAGACGGCCAGCGCGTACTCGAGGAGGGTGATCGCTTCGTCGCGTCGGCCCAGCCCCAGGAGCGCTGCACCAAGGGCCGCGGACGAATACGCCGTGCCGCCTGTCGCCCCGGCCGTACGGTCGAGGTCGAGTGCCTCCTCAAGCAGTTTCCGCGCCTCATCGGGGCGGTCCCGATCGAGGGCGACGATGCCGGAGTTGGTCAGGACGGTTGCGATCCCGCCGGGTTCGCCCAGGTTCCGGCGCCGCTCGAGGGCCTCGCGAAGCAGCTCTGCGGCACGATCGGTCTGCCCCACGTTTCGATACACGACGCCGAGGCTGTTGAGCTCACGGGCGATCGCTCGTCGGTCGTCGAGGCGTCGTTGGATCGCAAGTGACCGCTCGAATCGCTCGATCGCCGTCAGGGCATCGCGCCGTTCGTCCGCCATGACGCCGCTCCAGTGCAGCGCCTCGCCGAGGAGCCGCTCCGGCGCCTCCGGGTCGGCCGCGATCGCGTGGTCGAGCCACCGGCCTCCTTCCTGGATGCGACCACGCAGGTACCAGTAGCGCCCGAGACCGACCGACAGTCGCAGCGCCAGGTGGCTCGCGTCGGCCGGCTCGGGTTCCGTCGCGCCGGCGGCGTCCTCCTGCGCGGCCTCACGGTCGAGCGCGAAAGCGATCGCGGCCGCCGCGTCGGCGATCACCCGATCTAGTGCGTGGAGTGCCGCCGTCTCCCCGGGGCCGTCGAGGGCACCTCCCTCGCGCGCGAGGACGCCCAGGACGTAACGCGCATGGGCGGACCTCGCTCCGATCGCGTCTCCGCTCGCCGCGAGTTCGTCCTGCGCGAACTCGCGAATGGTTCCCAGAAGGCGATAGGTCCGGTCGGCCGTCGTGCCAGTGCGCTGGACGAGACTTCGGTCCACGAGGTGCTCGAACGATGTCACGACATCCTCATCGAAGCTGGCCGACGACTCGGCATCGCTCGCGATCGCCTCGACTGCGTCGATTGTGAATTCGCCGGAGAGCACCGCGAGGCGCTGGAGCACCACCTGCTCGCGGCGGTCGAGAAGCTGATAGCTCCAAGCGATGGTGTTGCGCAGACCGCGCTGCCGCTCGGGCGCGTCGATGGGTCCGCGCGCCAGGAGCGTAAGCGCCCGCTCGAGTCGGGCGAGCAGGGCTGCCGGTGAGAGCGTCCGCGTCCGCGCAGCCGCGAGTTCGATGGCGAGCGGGACACCGTCGAGACGGCGGACGATCTCGCCTACGACATCGAGGTCCTGGTTCGACGGCTGGAAGCCGAGACCGACCGCCGCAGCCCGATCGACGAACAGCGCGACGGCCGGCGATGACCGCCGAGCCTCCGGATCGGCACCGACCGGAGGGCTAGCGAGCGGCGCCACCGATAGCTCCCGTTCGGCCTGGAGGTGGAGCGGTGACCGAGCCGTCACGAGGAACCGCGTCAGCGGACAGGCACCGACGAGCCGGGAAATGAGATCCCCGATGCCTTCGACCCGATCGACGGTCTCGAGGACGACCAGCGCGTGGCGCTCCCGAAGACCGTCCTGGACCGAGGCGATCGGGTCGGCGTCAACCATCGCCCGCAACCCGAGTGTCGCACCGAGCTCGACTGCCGCCGATTCCGCTCGGTCGATCGCCGCGAGATCAACGTGAAAGACGCCGTCCGGGAACTCGGCGAGCAGTGCTCGTGCTACGTGGATCGCAATCCGGCTCTTTCCTATGCCACCCGGACCGGTGACGGTCACGAGCGGGCCATCGACGACAAGCCGTCGGAGGATGGCCGTCTCCGGCTCGCGGTCGACCAGCGCCGTCGTATCGATCGGCAGGTTGGAGGGATGTGCCTCGAGGGAGCGGAGCGGGCCGAACTCGTGGTCCAGCCCGTCGACTTCGAGCTCCCACAGCCGGATGGCGCCGACATCCTTCAGGCGGTGCCGCCCGAGGTCGTGGAGCCTGGTGCCGGGCGGGAGATCCTCCGCGACCGCGAAGCGGACCTCGTCCGACAGAAGCACCTGTCCACCATGGCCGGCGGCTGCGATTCGCGCCGCGCGATTGATATCGATGCCGACGTAATCCATGCCGGCCACGACAGCTTGGCCGACATGGACGCCGATCCGGACCCTGCAGACGGCGCCGGGCGGCCAGGCGTGGGCGGCCAGTGACCGCTGGATATCGGCGGCGGCAGCGACGGCGGCGGCCGTCTGATCGAACACGACGAAGAACGAGTCGCCCTCCGTCGAGACCTCGATGCCGCCGTGATCGGCGAGGGCCGTCCGAATCAGGCGTTGGTGGTCGGCCAGCCACCCGGTGTAGCGATCCTCCAGCTTGGTGAGGATCCGCGTGCTGCCCTCGATGTCAGTGAACATGAACGCCCGGACGCCGCCGGCGGGCACCGCTTGCATCGAGCCATGCTCCCATAGCCCGTGCAGCCGGTCGACGGAAAAGTCGGCCGCGGCGTTGACGGGCGGCGCTCGTGCGCCGCAGAGTCCGTGCGTGGCCATGGTGTCGCCCGCTTGACGCGCCCGACGAGTCCCCGCGTGGATCGCGTCACGTCGCTGGTCGTCGCCTTCGGGTTCTCGGTCGGGCTTGGCGTCGCGACCGTCGCGATCCCTCTCCTGGCGCTCGACGCCGGGTACGACGAGGCTGCCGTCGGGTTCCTCGTGGCCACATCCGCGGCGGCACAGCTCGGCACGCGGCTGATCCTCCCGTGGCTGCTCGGCTGGCTGCCCGACCGGACGCTCATCGCGGTCGCGAGTCTCCTCATGCTGTCGGGCTTCGGGCTTCTCCTCGGCAGCACCGCGTTGCCCGTATTCGTGGCCGCACAGCTCTTCCAGGGAACGGCACGGGCGATCTTCTGGACCGGGAGCCAGACGCACGCCGTCCGAGGCGGCGGAGAGCCGGTGACGCGGCTCGTCGACTTGAACACGGCCGGCAACGTCGGGACGCTGATCGGCCCGGCCCTTGCCGGTTCACTCGCGGCGCTTGGCTTGCAGTTCGCGCTCGGCGCGGCTGCGATCGGAGCGCTGGTCGCGGCGATCGGCACGCCGCTCCTCGTCCGCCTGGATCCCTACGACCGGCGGCGTTCGGCGGGGACGTTGCGCCTGCTCCGCCGTGAAGGCGTCGACATCGCCGCCTGGGCGAGTGTCGTGGGCGGTGGCTGGTGGTCGATGGTCGGCTCGTACATCCCGGTCATCCTCGTCGGCGCCGGCATCGACCCGCAGGGCGTCGGCTGGCTCATCACGGCATCCGAAGGCGCGAGCATCGCTGCCCTTGTCGCTCTGCGCGGCGTGGCCGCGGACCGTGTTCGTCGGGTCGTTCGCGTCGGTTGCGCCGCCACCATCGCGTCCCTCGCCGCGCTGGCGGTCGCTCCGGGGCTCATCGGGATCTATCTCGCGCTGCTTCTCGCCGGCGGTGCCGCGAGTGGCGCGGTCACCGCACTGGCGCCGGCGCTCGCGAGCCTCGCGGCAGGCCCCGACGAGCAGGGCGACGTGATGTCCGTGACCGGGGTGTTCCGGGCGGCGGCCCTGCTCGCCACGCCGGCTGCCGTGGGGGCGCTGTTGTCGGCGGTTGCTCTCGGGCCGGCGGTGGTGATCGTCAGCGGCGTGGTCGGGTTATCGGGTTTGGCCGTGGGTCGAACGTCCGCGGCTCTCGCTGTCGTCCGGTTGCGTCGCTGAACCGGGCGCGGGCCAGCGAGGCGTCAGCCGCGCGTCGCGCGCTAGCGTCAGGCCGCCGGCGCCCGCGGCGAGCGGGGCGACCTCGCGATCGAACCGCTCGGCACGCGCGACCACCTCGTCGGGGTCGGTCGTTCCGAACCACAGGGCCAGATGGGTCACGCCGAGGCCGGCCCACGTCCCGATCTCGGCCGCGATCTGCTCGGGAGAGCCGCGCATCGCGTATCCCGAGCCTGCGGTCGTGTCGAACTGGACGCGCACACGGGCGGACAGCGACGGCATCTGCCGCCCGGCCGCATCTGCTCCCGCTCGGACGGCCGGAAGCCGCTCGGCGAAGGCCGCTGGACTCGTCGCGCTCGAGTGGTAGCCGTCGGCCAGTGCCCCGGCGCGGCGGAGCGCCGCCTCTGCCCGGCCACCGACGAGGATCGGCAACGACGCCCCCTGCGGCGGCAATGGCCCGAAGGCGTAATCCGTCAGCGGGTGGAATCGCCCTTCGAAGGGCTCGGTCGAGCCCGACCAGAGATGACGCCACAGCCGGATCGTCTCATCGAGGTAGGCGCCCCGGACATGGAAGCGGTCCGACATGCCGAGGTTGGCGAACTCGGCCTCGTTCCAGCCGATGCCGACGCCCGCCGTGACCCGTCCGCCGCTGAGCGAATCGAGCGATGCGAGCTCCTTGGCCAGGACCACCGCGTTCCGCTGCGGGACGACGATCACGCTGGTCCCGAGCCGGATCGTCGAGTACCGGGCGCCGACCCACGCGAGCGTCAGGATCGCGTCGTAGATCTGGCCGTAGTCGGCCGACGCTGAGTGCGGCACGAGGACGTGGTCCGTCGTCCACACGGTCGAGAAGCCGAGACGTTCCGCGGCGTCGGCGGCGGCGTCGATGCCCTCGGGCGAGGCGCCATCGGGGAAGTTGGGCAGGCACATTCCGTAATCCATGGGCGCGATGGTAGCCCGGTGGGGTCGGTGGGTCCCGAGCAGGGCGAGTGGTTGGCCTACAGGGGCGTGTGTTGCCGGTCGCATCGCCGAGAGACGCGAGCGGTCGATCAGGCTCGCTAGAGATCGTCTGGCATTCGGGTCGTCCGGCTACGGCGGCGAAGCCCGCCCGGTGAGAGCACCCACAAACCGCCGATGAGACCGCACAGGATCACGACGATCGGCGTGAGATCGGTCGTCGCTGCGCCGGGCGCCGGCGGCGCGATCGTGTCGCACGGACACGGCGTCGGCGGCGGTGGTGGTGGTGGGACCATGCCGACCGCACGGACGTTCGTGACGGTCACGTCCACGACCCCACCGCCCGGGATCACCGTCGTGAAGCTCGTGCCACCCGGGTCCGACGGGCTGTACGTGACCGCGCCCGTCCAGGAAGCGGTCCACGTGAATCCAGCCGTGACATCACCCACGTGTGGCGCCAGACCAACGATCAGGACGCCGCACTTTGCGCACGCGCACACCAAGGGGTGAGCAGCCCCGCCTACCAGCCCGGTCCGTACGCCCCCACCGAGTACCAGGTGAACGCCCTCACCAACTGGTACGTCGACCGGGTACGCGGTCACCTCCCGTCATGACCAGCGCCCCTGTGCGTCCTGCTCTCTGGCGCGAGGAGATCGACCAGCCGTTGGTCTGCATCGGCGTACGGCAGGAGACCCACGACGTCATGAGCTTCACGCTCCGGGCCGACGAGCCGACGATGCTTCGCTTCGACCCCGGCCAGTACGTCACTCTCACGGCAGAGATCGACGGGGAGCTGCTGAGTCGCTGCTACACCATCGCGTCAGCTCCCACGCGACCTGACTCGCTGACCATCACGGTCAAGCGCGTTCCGGACGGCCCTGTCTCGAACTGGCTGCACGACCACGTCCAAACCGGCACGCGGCTCTGGGTGTCGGGACCGCAACGGACGGTTCAGTGCATCGCAGCACCCCGCGAAGAGGTATCTCTTCCTGTCAGCCGGCAGTGGGATCACCCCGCTGATGTCGATGGTGCGCACCTCGACCGACCTTGCTTCGACGAGTGACATCACGTTCGTACACAGCGCCCGAACTCCCGCTGACATCATCTTCCGCGCTGAGCTCGCACAGCTGCACGCGAGCCTTGACGGCTTCCGGGTCGTCGCGGTCTGCGAGCAGGACTCCGATGTCGAGGCCTGGCACGGACCACGTGGGCGCCTGAGCCTCCCGCTGCTCCGTGAGGCGGTGCCGGACCTCACGGAGCGCGAGGTCTTCACCTGCGGGCCTGCTCCCTACATGGATGCGGTCCGCAGCATCCTGGCGCAGGCAGGGGTCGATCCGACGCGTTGTCACGAGGAGAGCTTCGACTTCACGAAGGCAGTGGCAGCAGACACGCCTGTGCCGAGCGGCCCCTCGGCTCAGGCCGAGACGAGCGTGCACTCCATCGAGCTCCGTCGTTCGGCGCGCACGATCACCTGCGACGCCGGAACCTCGATCCTCACTGCCGCCGCGCTCGCAGGCCTGACACTCCCGTCCTCCTGCGGAGAAGGCGTCTGCGGCACGTGCAAGAGCACGCTCATCTCTGGCAACGTCGAGATGAACCACGGCGGCGGGATCCGCAAGCGGGAGATCGAGCAGAACAAGATCCTGCTGTGTTCCTCCACCCCGACAACTGACATCGTGGTCGATGTCTGACGCGTGACGATGTCGGGCAGCCAGAAAGGACCCGACCTTGATACCGAGCACCATGGCGGCTGTGATCCTCACCGGGCACGGTGGCTTGGAGAAGCTGGAGTACCGGACCGACTGGCCGGTTCCTCGCCCGGCCAGCGGTCAGGTGCTCATCGAGGTCCTCGCCGCGGGCGTCAACAACACCGACATCAACACCCGCATCGGTTGGTACTCGAAGGCAGTCACTGCGGCGACCGGCGACGGCGGCGTGGCGGGTTATGACGCTTTCGATGGTGTGGATGGATCTTGGTCCGGTGCCGCACTGGAGTTCCCGCGCATCCAGGGCGCGGATGTCTGCGGTCGTGTCGTGGAGGTGGGTGAGGGAGTCTCGCCCGACCGGATCGGCGAACGCGTCATCGTGCGGACCATGCTGCGCACACCTGTGGGCTTTCGGCCGTTCGAGGTGTGGACGTTCGGCAGCGAGTGCGACGGTGGCTTCGCGCAGTTCGCGGTTGCTCCGTCTGAGGACACGCGTGCAGTGCGCAGCGACCTGACCGACGAGGAGCTGGCGGCCGCACCCTGCTCCTACGGGACCGCGGAGAACATGTTGCATCGTGCTGCGGTCGGCAAAGAGCGGGTCCTGGTGACCGGAGCCTCCGGTGGTGTCGGACTCGCCGCAGTCCAGCTTGCCAAGCGACGAGGCGCCACCGTGATCGCGGTCTGCTCGAGCGCGAAGTCTGCGAGCGTGCTGGCCGAGGGTGCCGATCAGACCGTCGACCGTGACACTGATCTGGTCCGTGAGCTCGGGCGATCATCCGTCGACGTGGTGATCGATGTGGTTGGCGGACCTGGCTTTTCGCAGTTGCTGGACGTCCTGCGTCCCGGTGGGCGGTACGCCGTGTCGGGGGCCATCGCCGGGCCAATCGCAGAGCTCGACCTGCGGACCCTGTACCTCAAGGACCTTTCCCTCTTCGGTTGCACGTTCCAGTACGACGAGGTCTTCGAGAACCTGGTCGCCTACCTCGAGAGCGGCGAAGTACGCCCAGTGGTCGCTCGCTCATACCCACTCGCCGAGATCGCTCAGGCGCAGAAGGATTTCCTCGACAAGTCGCACGTCGGGAAGCTCGTGCTGATCCCACCTGCCGGGGCTGACGGGTCCCGGACGTGAGTCGTGCGTACTCCTCACGCACTGCCGTCGGGCACAGCGTCGCCCCGGAAGTGATGGCGATGCTCGCCCGGCGTGGTGTCGAGGCGGCGACGGAAGCTGCGGTTCATGGTCTCGGGTGTCCCGAAGCCGCAGGTCTTGGCGACCTGTTCGATCGACCTGTTGGTGGTCTCCAGGAGGCGGCAAGCGGACTCGAGCCGAACGGTTTCGACATGGTCCGCAGCGGTGGCGCCCACTTCGGCCTTGAACACGCGGGTGAACTGCCGTTCGGAGAGATTGATCTGCCTGGCCAGCGCGGCCAAGGAGAGGTCGTCGGTGAGGTGGTCGCGCAGCCAGGACAGCAGGTCGCGAACCGGTTCGCTGTCGGCGGCCTGTCCAGCCAGAACCGCAGAGAACTGCGCCTGGCCACCGGAGCGCTGAAGGTAGACGACCAGTTGCCGCGCGACCGTTGCGGCGGCCTGGTGCCCGTTGTCGTCAGCGACGAGAGCAAGCGCGAGGTCGATGCCGGCGGTGACGCCTGCGGAGGTCCAGACGTTGCCGTCGTGCACGTAGATGGCGTCGGGATCGACAGTGACACCGGTGTAGGTGTCGTCAAGCAGGCCACACTCCGCCCAGTGCGTGGTCGCTCGCCGGCCCTCCAGCAGTCCGGCCGCCGCGAGCACGAACGCCCCGGAGCAGACCGAGGTCACGCGGCGCGCGTCAGCGGCCAGCCGCCGTACGTGCGCGAGCAGCTCCGTGTCTGCGACCGCGGCGTCCATGTCGGCTCCGCCAGCAACCATGAGGGTGTCGACGGGACCGGCAACGTCAGCAAGGGCGGACGAGGCGAACTCCAGTCCGCAGCTCGCGCGGACCGGCCCGCCCTGCGTGGTCACGACCTGAGCGTCGTACTGCACCGAAGGCAGGAACCGCGAGGCACTGGAGAAGACCTCGAGCGGCCCGGTGACATCGAGGATCTGGGCCGTGTCGAAGGTGACGATGACGACCGTGCGCTCGGCGGTCATCGGAGGTCCATGCCTTCGACGGTACGCCGTGGGAGTGGCTGACATCGTCAACAACGTGTCCTTGTGGCTCGGTCGGGCCGGCCGCACGCTGAATGCATGCCCGTCGCCCATGTGCTCCACCTCAGCTGATGGCTCCCACAGGGGGTCTCCTCCTGGACACGACCACAGCGCCCACTGACCAGCCACCCTCTCCCGTCCAGGCTGGGACCCGACGCCGGCTGCTCGGGGTGCTGCTCGCTCGTGACACGGCCACGTTCGCGCGCCGCTGGCCGGGCAAGCTGCTCGTCGCCGCCGTGCTGATCGCCATTCCCGCCACGATGATCCTGACTCAGTGGGTGGTGGACGTTTCGGCCAGTACGCAGACGACAGCTGGAAGGCGCTGCTCATGCTTGCCGTGCTGCTTGGCAGCTACGTCGTCACGCGTCGCCTTGTCCTCACCGTGCTCATCGGTGCGGTCACGGTCGCGGTCGTGTCCTGGGCGCTGGCCCCGGACCTGGCCACCGCGCGAAACGGCGACTCCACGGTCCTGGCGCACCTGGACCATCAGGCCAGCATGGGCATGCTGGCGGGCTACGAGAGCGTCGCGGTCGCGGAGGTCGACCTGGACGCGACCCAACCGGTGCGGCTGGCCGGGATCGGTGCTGACGGCACCACGCCGATGGAGGTCGGTTCGATGACCAAGGCGATGACCGGGCTGGTCATCGCAGACGCCGTACGACGCGGCGAGATCCGGATGGACGTCCCCGTGTCCACGTACCTCCGCCAGCTGGAGGGGTCACCAGCCGGCACCGTCACGATGCACGAGCTGGTCACCCACAGCAGCGGCATCGCCGAGTTCGGGAACAGCACCCTTCGCCAGGCGGCGTGGAAAGCCCCGCTGGGCCTGAACTTCTTCACGAGCACGAGCGCGCAGATGACCAGCGAGGCTCGTGCGCAGGACCTGAGTGGTCGGGGCGACTACGCGTACTCCACCCTGGGGTCGGCCCTCGCCGGTCAAGCGGTCGCGGCGGCAGCCCACATGTCGTACCCAGACCTGATGCGCACCCGCCTGTTCGAGCCGCTCGGCATGCGGCACACCGCGATCGAGGTCGACCACCCACTCGTCGAGGGCGGTCAGTCGGCGACCGGCCTCCCGGTTCAGCCATGGGTGATGGACGCGTACGCCCCAGGCGCTGCCGCCGTCTCCACGACCCGCGATCTGGCGAAGCTCGCGACCGCGCTCCTCGACGGCACAGCCCCCGGCATGTCCGCGCTCGAGCCCACGAACGGCACAGACGAGTCGAACTCCCGCGTCGGCGCCTTCTGGGAGGTGTCCACCTGGGAGACCGGGCAGACCATCACCTCGCACGCGGGGCAGACCGGCGGCTACGCCTCCTACCTCGGCCTGGACCGCGCCCGAGCACAAGGCAGTCATAGTCCTCTCCGACGTCGCGAACGACGCGAGCGACCTCGGGACCCAGCTACTGGCCCGCCTTCGGTAGGGCACTACGCCCACCCTGAAAACGCCTACAGCGCACGAAGAAACCTGAGGCTTCCCCGTCAGCAGCCGGTCGTGGTCTGGTGCACAAGACTCGGGAGAAGTCCGCGCGTCATGCCGAGCAGCGGTCAAGACCACTCGGATGGGGGTCTTGGTCAGCAATCGCGGGTCAGCCTAGCCTCCGAAGTAGAGGTCGCCAGGGGCGCCTGTTGGCGGTCTACTTCTGCCGCGTTCTCGGTCGCGGGCAGGCATCCGGCTTGCTCGCGGTCGCGGTTTCTTCGGAGCACCGGGAGCCATTCATGACCCAGCTACTCGAAACCCACCGCCACGGCGACGTGACCGTGCTCGGCGACAGTGCGGAGGTGCCCGGGATCGGGCACCTGCCCGTGAACGCCTACGTGTTGCACGCCGACCAGCCGGTCGTTGTCGACACCGGACTCAGCACTCCGGACAAGGACTTCGTCTCCGAGCTGTCGAAGGTGATCGACCCTGTCGACGTGCGGTGGGTCTGGATCACCCACCCGGATCGGGACCACACCGGCGGCCTCTGGGAGCTGCTCGAGGCAGCACCGCAGGCCAGGCTGGTCACGACGTTCATCGGAGTCGGGATCATGTCGACCCAATGGGAGGTTCCGCTGCACCGGGTCTACTTCGTGAACCCGGGCGACAGCCTCGACATCGGGGACCGCGTCCTCCTGGGCCACCGTCCGCCGCTCTTCGACAATCCTGCGACCGTGGGCTTCCTCGACCGGTCGACGGGTGCGTTCTTCTCCTCTGACTGCTTCGGTGCACCGCTGTCGAGCAGCGACCTGGCGACCGGAGGTGACGCAGCGGCGATCACAGCCGAGGAACGCCGGGGTGGCCAGTTGCTCTGGGCCGCGATCGACAGCCCCTGGGTGACGTACATTGACCGCGCGAAATACGACCCACAGGTCGAAGCGATCCGTGCGCTCGACCCGTCCGGCATCTTCAGCTCGCACCTCCCGCCGGCGATCGGGATGAACGCCCAGCTCCTGGCCGCACTCGCCGAGGCTCCCGACGCACCCTCTTTCGTCGGACCTGACCAGGCCGCGCTCGAGGCACTGCTCTCCACATTCGAGCCGGTCTGATCCGCACTCCAGGGTCAGATTGTCTTCTTCGCAACGCAGGGCCGTGAACGAAGGATCTCCATGCCCAAGCTCGTCGAATTCGCCCCGAATTCGTCACCCTTGAACGTTCGGAGCTGCAGGCTTGATGTGCGCGTGAGGGCGCGGAGCCGCCGCGATCCGCTCGCGGAGACAGCGGACGTGTTGGACGGCCACGGCCCATCCGAGCTAGATGGACCTGACTTGGCTGGGTGCTTGGAAATGGCCCCTCGAGAGGATTGCCGTCGTTGGTGCGCAGCGGCCATCCTTGCGTGAGAACGCCTCAACTGTGCGCCGAGTCGCAGACAAGAGTGGGCCTTACCGAGTTTCACCGGAGGGATCGCCCTAGCCGGAAGCAGAGAGCGACTGGACTCGCCCACCGCCGCCTGTCGCCGTTCCGCGGTTTGTCCTGCGCTCAGCCAGCGCCGACCGAAGAACAGTCCGCTAGGTACCGGATCGATGGCACTGTCCTCGACTCCACGAGTTGATGATCTGGCGAACGTCCTCAGCCTGGCTTGGACGCGCGCTCGTACCCACCGTGGCGTCCTTCACGACCAGGCCGGCGAAGCATCTGCACCTTCGCACATCGTGCCGCTGAACCTGCCCACGTCCGGTCACACAGGTCAGGCTGTCGAGATCCGGTCATCCCTCACGGGTGAAGGAGGGCAACGGCCGCTGGCCTACTGTCGGCCTCGCTGGACTCGGCCCAGCCGGTCGTCGGAAGGAGGCCTGATGAGCGATACGCACACGGCTACCAAAGCCAGCGGCGTGCTCGCGGCGACCTGCATCTCGACGCTCGTCGTGAATGCCAACACGTCCGCCGTCAGCATCCTCCTTCCCGCCATCTCCGAGGACACCGGCACCTCGGTCACCACCCTGCAGTGGGCGGTCACCGGCTACTCACTCGTTGGCGCCGCGACGATCGTGACGTCCGGTTCGCTGGGCGACGTCTTCGGCCGCAAGCGAATCTTCCAGCTCGGCCTGCTGCTGTTCACCGTGTCCTGCGTCCTGATCGCGCTTGCGGAGTCCGGCGGCATGGTGATCGTCGGCCGCCTCATCCAGGGTGCAGCGGGGGCGACCATCCTGGCGTGCGGCCTGAGCCTGCTGTCGGTCGCCAACAAGGGCAACGCGCAACTGCGGGCGGTATCCCTGTGGGGAGCCGCCGCCGCTGTGGGGGCTGCCGCAGGCCCGTTGCTGGGCGGTGTGCTCGTCGACGCGACCGGGTGGCAGGGCCTGTTCTGGATCGACGCGGGCGTTGCGGTGCTCTGCATGCTGCTGACCGCGGCAATGGTGAGCGAGTCGAGGGACCTGGATCGACCGAGGTCGATCGACTACGCGGGCACGGCACTCATCGCGCTGACCCTGACACCCCTCATCCTCGGGGTCACCAAGAGCAGCGACTGGGGGTGGATCTCAGCGGGAACCCTCGGGTGCTTCGCGCTTTCGGTCGCCGCCGGGTACGCGTTCATCGCAGTGGAGGGCCGAGTCGCCGTACCTCTGCTGGATCTCGCGTTGCTGCGGAACCGTGTGCTGGTCGGGTCGACCGTCGCGATCCTGATCGGTGCGGGCACGATCAACGCGTTGATGTATCTGCTCAGCCTGTACTTCCAGGATCCAGCCACCTTGGGCTTCAGCCCGCTCGAGGCGGGGTTGGCCACCCTGCCAGCTACGGTCGGGCTGGTGCTGGTTGCCCCGCTGGTGCCGCGACTGGCGGCCAGATTCGGCGGTCGCCAGACGATCGGCGTGGGGTTCGCCCTCACCACCGCCGGCTTCGTCATAGTCGGGTTCGTCGACTCCGGGTGGAAGTACTCAGCGTTCCTGCTGCCGCTCGTGGCCATCGCGGTCGGTATGGGTATGTCCAACGGCCCTGCATCCTCGGCCGCGACGGCCGCCGTACCGGAGAACCAGGTGGGCGGGGCTTCCGGGGTCTCCAACATGGCCCGGTACGTCGGCGCGGCCGTGGCCACTGCCCTTGCCGCCACCGTCTACGGCTCGGTGGTAGCCAACCAGTCCGCCGACGGCGCGTCACAGGCGGGAGCCCTGGCCTCCGGCCTGGCCGCGGCCGCATGGATGATGGCGGTCTTCAGCTTCCTGGGCGTCCTGATGGCCTTCGTCATGGGCCGCCGGTACCGCACCGCGACGGGCACCCTGAACGATGCTGCCGCCTCGGCCGCCGCCGTCTCGCACACGCTGCCCACCTCTGCGACCGCCACCCGAGCCGGCTCTGGGCATGGCGACGGAGAGGGAAGCTGAGATGTGCCGTTGGCTCGCCTATTCAGGCTCGCCCGTGCTGCTGCACGACCTCCTCTACAAGCCTGAGAACTCGCTCGTCGTCCAGAGCAGGCACTCACGGCTGGGGGTCGAACCCGTCAACGGGGACGGTTTCGGAGTGGGTTGGTACGCCGGCCACGAAGGCCCAGGCATCTACCACTGAACCGAGCCTGCCTGGAACGACCGCAACTTGTGGGAGATCTCAGCGCAGGCAACTGCCGGGCCTGTGTTCGTGCACATTCGTGCCTCCACGGGTTCAGCGGGTCAGCAGACGAACTGTCATCCCTTCCGCCACGGCCGATGGCTGTGGATGCACAACGGCTCGATCGCTGTTCCACAGCGCCGACATCTCCACACTCCGCGAGCAGTACCCCGACAACCCGATGCTGCACGAGCTCTCCGAGCACGGCAGTGGTCTCCGAGCCTCGGGGAGACCTGCGCGGAGCCTGGCGGGAAGTTCCGGAGTCCACATGTCTGGTGGTCAGCAGCGGACAGGAAGAGCTGCGCGCGTTCTCGCCATGGGCTCCGTAAGGATGCCTGTTGTTGTCGAGGTGGCTCAGTCGCGCGCGGGAAAGATGCCTTCGAGAGCGATGCAGTAGTTGAGGGTGAGGTGGGGTGGCCTGTTCTCGTGCGGCTGACCCCCTCCGGAGCGGCGGATGGCGCCGGGAGTCAGCGCCCTGCCGTTGGCCGTGTCGGCGTACGTCGTCCCCTCGGAGACGCGTCCGAGGAACCGGTTGCTGGGCTTGTCCGAGCTGCTTGTGCCGCCGTGCACTCTCATCTCGTGCCTGTGCGCTGGCATCTGGCTCTCGTCCAGGCTGACCGACTCGAGGCCGCCCGCCTCGCCCACGTCGTACGCGCTGAGCCCAGGGCCCTGGCCAGAGGAGACGGCCACCCGGCCTCGCAGGTCGGGCAGCGCGAAGGTGGTGCGACCGTCTCCGCCGTACATCGTTCCGATCAGTGAGAACAGTGCTGTGTTCTGGGAAATGCTCAGGAGCTGTCCGCTGCACAGGGCCCAGCCGCGTGGCGCGAAGTTGTACGGGAACAGCCTGATCTCACCGATGAACGGGTCACTCATGACCGCAACCTCTTCTCGACCATCTCGACGACGCCCGCGATGGTTCCGTCCGGCGACCCACTGAAGTGGGGGATCGCCCAGCGCGTGATGCGGGCGTCGATGAGCGAGGGTCGTCCCGATGCGAGGGCGCTGTCGAAGGCCGACTCGAACTCCTCCAGAGTCTCAACCGTGTAGCCGTCGGCGCCGCACGCTCGGGCGTACGCCGCGTAGTCGGGGTTCTGGAACTCGACCAGGCCGGTGTCCAGGTAGGTGGCCAGCTGGTAGATCTTGATCAGCTTGAACTCGGCGTCGTCGAAGATCACCCAGATGACCGGCAGGTTGTGCTCGACCGCGGTCATCAGCTCGAAGCCGGACAGGTTGTAGCAACCGTCACCGCAGCCGACGACCACGGTCCGGTCCGGGTGGGCGACCTGTACGCCGAGCGCCCCGTTGGTGTGTCCGGCCATCGGGCCGAACTCGCCGGCCTTGCGGAAGTGCTGACCCTCCTCGAGCTCGACGTAGTAGCCGAGCCAGCCCAGGTGCGCCCCGGCATCGGCGAGCAGCACCCCGTTGGGTGGCAGCTTCTCGCCGATCACCTGTGCGAGCTGGCCGGGGTGGAGCGAGTCGGTCAAGTGCGGGATCCGTCGCTTCTCCCAGTCCTGCCCGTCGACCGTGACCTCCTCGACCTCACCCACACGGCGGTCCAGGGCGTCGTACAGCGCAGTCATCGCCGAGCGGGCATCCGAGACGAGCGCGTGGTCCGCCTTGTAGGCCTTGTCGATCTCGGTGGCGGAGATGTTGACGTGGATCAGCGTCTTGTCGGTGAAGAGGTCGTCGCGGTAGTTGAACGTGGCGTGCTGGTTGAACGCGTTGCCGACCGCGAGTACGACGTCGGCCTCCCGGAACGCTTTCCAGGCACTCGAGTGACCGCTGTCGGAGAACACGCCGACGCACAGGGGATGTCCTTCGGAGACGATGCCCTTCCCGTCCAGGGTGGTCAGCAGCGGGATCTGGAAGCGCTCGATGAACCGCTTGACCTCGGTCTCCGCGTGGCTGCGGATCGCGCCGAAGCCCACCAGGATGACGACCTTCTGGCCGCGCTGGATGGCATCGGCGAGCGCTTCCGCGGCTCCTTCGACCTGGTGGGGATCGGCGACGACGGGGGCCACCTCGAGGCGGACGTCGTGGTAGTTCTCCACCTCCTCCCCACGATGGGTGAGGTTCTCGGGCACCGTGATGTGCACCGGGCCTGGCCGACCCTCGAAGGCGAGGTTCACGGCTTCCTCGAGGATGTCGCAGGTGTCCTCGATGCGGCTGACCAGGAACGAACCCTTCGTCGTCGCGGCGAACATGTCCAGCGAGTTCGGGGTGCGGTTCCAGCCCGAGGTCTCGTTGAGTGACCCACGGCCCTTCCACTCCATCGGCGCATAGCCGGAGACGGCGAGCATCGGGTAGGAGTCGGACATCGCGACTGCCAGACCCGAGAACAGGTTGAACGCCCCCGGTCCTGCGGTGGCGAAGCAGAACCCGAGCTTGTCGGTGTACATCGCGTAGCCGCAGGCCATGAAGGAGGCGGCCTGCTCGTGCCGGGTGATGATCGGCCGGATGGTCTCCGAGTCCTTCAGCGCCAGCATCAGCCCAGCGGCGTTCTCTCCCGCGCCGCCGAAAGCTGCTTCGACCCCGACGCTCTCGAGTCCCTTGACGATTGCTTCGTAGACTCTCATCGGCCCGCCCCGATTCCGAGGCCCCGAGTGAGCCCTCTGCGGCAAGGCTAGAACCGCTGCGAATCGCCTGTACAGGATGGCGTTGGCAGGCAGGTGCACCTATCTGGACCAGCTGTCGCAGCATTGCGACGAATGGGTCGCTATCGGTGCGCTCGGCGCGTGTCCGCGTCGTTCACAGCCCCGCGAGGAACGCGAGCACCCGGCTGGTCGCCAGACCTGCAGCCTCTTCGTCGTAGTCCGGATGACCTGGCTCAGCGAACAGGTGCCCCGACCCCGGATAGATGAAGAGCTCCGCACCCGGCACCTGGGCGAGGTACTCCTTCTCGGCGTCCGGCTCGCGCCACTCGTCGTCCTCGGTCACGTGGGCCTGCGACGGCACCCCGGCGGGCCACGTGGCCTGCCACCAGGAGGGCGCGATCGCGCCGTACAGGAAGAACGCGCCCTTCGCCCCGGGTCGGGCTAGCACCTGCTCGGCCGCCCGGGCTGCGCCCATCGACATGCCCCCGTAGACCAGCTCGTTCGGCAGGGAGGAGACGATCTCGGCTGCCTTCACGGCGAAGGACTCCTCGCCCACCGAGCCGGCGTACGCAACACCGTCATGCACGTCGTCGAACGTGCGGCCGCCGAACAGATCGGGAGTGTGCACCGTGTGTCCCGCATCCCGCAGCGTCTGCGCGAACGTGAGCACCCCTTCGGTCAACCCGCCTGCGTGATGGAAAAGCAAGATCTCAGCCATTCGCCCAAGTTATCTGGGGGCTCTGACAATCTCGCTCTCATCAGCGTCGCGGTCTGCCTCCAGCTGCGCGCGGAGGTAGGCGTCGACGTCGTCCTGCTCCTGCCGTCGCTGTCGCATGATGGCGTGGGCCTCAGCTGCGTTGGCGCGGGAGGTGTGCTGGTTGGACCGGTTCGGCTCGCCGAGGTACCGGCTTGCCAGATAGCGCAAGGTGCGGGCGACTAGCCACATGCAGGTGTCCTTCTGTCGAGGTGGTACTGGTTCGGGTCGTCCTGTTCGAGACGCGGCCAACGCGAAGGTGGGGGCCCGTGCAGGGACACCGCTGCGTGAGCGGTGTCCCTGCACCCCCCGTGCTACCGGACCCAAGGTGAGGGTGCGGAGTCTCGGCGGGATCGACACATCGCCTGTGAACGGCGCACTCGAGCGGCACCAAGCGGAATCGACGCCAAGCAGTTCTGGCGGATCACGACAACTACCTCCGACGCATGTGGACGGTGCCACGGTCTGTAGAAGTGGCCCGGGCCTCCGGGGTCTGGAGAGGCGAGTTCGTGTGCATCCTATGCAGCGCGATTACGATCCCGCAATCCTGTCATTCAGTCCGCATTTGTCCGGTCTCCTGCGGTTCTGAGGTACGGCGCGCAGCACCTCCACCAGTCGATGGCTGGGTACGCTCGACCAGATGGAAGAGAACAAGGCCCGCCGCGTCGTCGATGCCCTGCGCGAGCGCGGAACGGATGCCGACCTGGCGAGGGTGGGGGTCAACCAGATCGGAGTGACGATTCGGCTGCCTGACGGCCGGGAGGCAGTCTGGGACTCCGACGGCACCGCCTCGCTCGAGGCCCAGGTGATGCGCAACGGGATGCTGGTGGGTTTCGTGCCCGAGATCGAGGGCTCGGACAGCTTCACCGAGGAGCAGATCATCGACGCGATCCTGCGCACCGACTACGACCAGCCGATCGCCACCCGGCGTACGACCGCGCCGCCGGCGGCACCAGCGCTGCCGATCAAGGGTGGACTCTTCCGCCGGTTCATGGACGGCTTCCGCTACCGCTGACCATGTCTGTCCGCGCGACCGCGACCACAGGTGGTCGAGCGGCGAGCGGACTCCCGGTGGTTGAGGAGCGAGCGAAGCGAGCGTCTCGAAACCACATCTGACCTCGCGACCGCCACCACCGGTGGTCGAGCAGCCAGCAGGCTCCCGGTGGTTGAGGAGCGAGCGAAGCGAGCGTCTCGAAACCACGTCTGTGTACCCGCGGCCGTCACCACTGGTGGTCGAGCGAGCGAGCGGTGCGCAGCGAGTGGACAGACGAGACCCGAAGCGAGCGATCAGACGAGACCAGTTGCGGTGAGGTGCCTCAGGGCCGAGGTCGGTCGCGGCTGACGTCGAGGGTGCCGTGGTGGTCTCGCAGGAACTGGTAGCCGTGCGGGCTCGACCAGAGGAACGATCCGGGTTCGAGCATCGTGTAGGTCCAGGACGTATGGGTTTTCAGTCGATGATGTCGTCGGCACAGTGGTGCGATGTTGTCGCTCGAGGTGGTGCCGCCCTCGGCGTAGGGGATGACGTGGTCGGCATCGGTCTTCCGGGCTGATCGGGTGCACCAGGGGAACACGCAGGTGTGGTCGCGCAGGCGTGACTTGTTCGCGGAGCCGGTCGGGGACTTCGTAGCCCTCGACGTGGATGTGTTCGTTGAGGTCGATCACCGGCTTCACGATGACCTCGGTGTCGGGGTTGGCGCACCAGGTGCGGATCTGGTCGGCGGTGACGATGCGTCGCTGGTTCTCCACCCGTGCCAGCTCCAGGCACCCGCTGTTCCGGTGATCGCGGTGTCGGAGAGGTGCACGTGCAGCACCACCTGACGCGGCTTCGGTCGGCGGCCGGTCGCAGTGGTCGCCGACTCCGCGTCGTTTCGGTGGCCAGGTCGAGGGCGAGCTGGTTGCGGGCGAGCTGGCCCGCGGCGATGGAGCGGCGTACGTCCAGGGAGTCCGTCGACCCGAGTGCCGAGCAGCTCTTGCGCGCCCTTCGCGACGGCGGTGTCGAGGTCGAGGGCGTCGGCGAGGTCGAGCTCGCCGGTGATCTGGCTGGTGCCGCCGAAGGAGACCTGCTGGTGGTCGATGGTGAAGTGCCGACTGTCAGCCGACTTCTCGGCGTCCTCGGCGGCCTTCTCGGGCATGAACCGGGCGATCGCCTCATCGATCAGCCGCTCCAGCGCGGCCATCCCGATGCGGTGCGCGAACGGTGCCACCTGGGCGTCCACGAACGCGGCCGCCTCCTGGGACGAGCTGAAGGTGGCCTCGGCGATGCGGCGTGCCCGCCACGCCTCCAGGTCACCGGACTGCGATCCGGGCCCAGACCCGCGGGAGCCGGTACTTCAGCTCGACCGCTGCCGCGACCAGTGCCCGGCCGCCGTCGGTGGAGCGACCGATCGCCAGGGCGAACTCCGCGATGCAGAACTCCGCGACCAACGGTGCACCTTCGCCGGCCAGCGTGAGGCCGGTGTCTCCGCCGGGGGTGATCCAGGTGGCTGCCTCGTCGATGGACTCCGGTGGGTGCTGCTCGGCCCAGGTCACCGCCGCGTCATCAGGTCGGCCTGTGCCCGGTTGGCTGCGGCCTGGCTTTCGCGGGCGAACACCAGCACCTCACGCGCGGAGTCGAGGTCTCCGCGGTCGGTGTTGGTGGTTGCTGTCATGAGTGAATTCAAGCATCGAGCACCGACAGAAACTGTCGAGTTTCCCCTGCTGTGGAAGGGAATTCTCGATCTTCTTCACCCCGGTTCAGTGGTTTCGAGACGCTCGCTGCGCTCGCTGCTCGACCACCGTGGTTGAGGCCGACCGTTGGGTTCAGTGGTTTCGAGACGCTCGCTTCGCTCGCTCCTCAACCACCGGGAGTGCGCTCATGCCTCCAGCACGGGCTCGAAGTGCTCGACAGTCGGGAACGGGTCGTAGAAGTCGTGAAGGAGCCGTCGCCACTCCGAGTACTCGTCAGAGCCGCGGAAGCCCTCGGTGTGGTCCTCGAGCGTCTCCCACTCCACGAGCAGCAGGAAGGTGCTGGGTCGTTCGATGCAGCGGGAAAGGGTCAGACGACGGAACCCACGCATCGAAGCGATGATCCCCTTGGCCGTCTCGAATGCCTCAACGAAGTCGTCTTCTGCTCCGGGCTTCACGGGCAGAAGCGCATGCTCGACGATCACCGGGCTCCTAGTACTCCGCGCCCTTGCGCCACGCCATCTCCTGCAGCTCGAAGGTGTTGCCGTCAGGATCGGAGAAGTCGGCTCCCCGGACGCCGCCTCCGAAGTCATGGATCTCGCTGACCTGCACCCCTCGTCCGAGGAGCGCAGCACGCGCCTCGTCGATGTCCTCCACCACGAGGTGCAGGCCTCTGATACTGCCCGGGTCTCCCTTGTACACATCCAGCCCAGTCCCGAAACCGAGCGAGCAGTGCGAGCCCTCCGGTGTCACCTGGACGACCCGGACACCCTCGCTGGGCTGCACATCAACGTCCTTCGTGAAGCCGAGCTTGTCGGCATAGAACGCGATGGCTCGCTCCACGTCCGAGACCGGGATCGGGATCATTTCCAGCTTCATCTGCATCAGAGTCGAGCCTTTCGCCAGTTACGTACTCGCAATCCTTCCACGGTGCCGACGGCACTGCCTCCGGCCGCGATGCGGCGTCAGGCAGCCACCAGTCGACCCAGCGCAATCCTTGCAACGGGCGCGTAGGCCAGGATCACCGGCAGCGGACCGTGCACCCGCAGCCAGGTCGAGGACCCCGTGAGGTGTGAGGTCACACCGTGCTCGAGTCGCAGCCGCAGCGGGCCGAACCGCGCCTGCCAGGACCATTCGCGCGCAGCCTCGTCGACGGCGAGCACCCGGAACGGGATCCCCAGCGTCGGTCGGGGGAGCAGGCCGGCGCGGACTGTCCCGGTCCCGCCTGCGGCGAGCCGCTGCAGGTCGGTCTCCACCCGCTGGATCTGGGGTGCCCAGGTGGACCAGAGCGCGGGATCGGCGTACCGCTCCCAAGCGAGACTGACCGGCGCCCCGCCGTGCGCTTGCAGGCTGATGGTGGCCATGGCGCGAGGCTAGCCCCTCGTCGAAGGCGGCCTCGTCGACGCCGAAAAGGCCGCGCGATCGTGAGTGATCCGCTCGTATGGTGGGCCGATGCCGTCGGTCAAAGAGTTCCAGGTCACCTTCGACTGTGCCTCACCTGAGCGCGTTGCTCGGTTCTGGTGCGAGGTGTTGGGGTACGTCGCACCGCCGCCTCCAGAGGGCTTCGCCACGTGGGACGAGTTCAACAGCGCCCAACCGCCCGAGGATCGGGATGCATGGTTCGCGTGCGCTGATCCCACGGGGGAGCGACCGCGGCTGTTCTTCCAGCGCGTCCCCGAGGGCAAGGTCGCCAAGAATCGGGTCCATCTCGACGTGCGGGTCGGCACCGGCCTCGTGGGTGCGGAACGCCTCGCTGCCCTGGAGGCCGAATGCGCACGTCTGCTCCCGCTGGGGGCGACGCGCGTGCGGCTCCTCGAGGCCGATGAGGAGAACGAGTCGTGCCTGGTGATGCAGGACGTCGAGGGCAACGAGTTCTGTCTCGACTGAGTGCCCGTGAACCGCCACGAGGAAGCCGGGTCGCCGCACGTCGTTCAGCGGCGCGCGCGATGTACGGCAGCGGCCACGAGTGTCGCCAGTACAGCCGCACCTACTGCCCCTTGGGGAACCTGCCTGCCGCCGTGGCGGTTGAGGAGTACGGCGTCGCCCTGGCTGGAAAGCACGGATCCGCTGCTCCGGTGGGACAGAGCCGACCCTGAGCTCTGGTGCGAGAGCAGTGAAGCGACTGACATCGCCGATCCGATCGAGCCGGCTGAGGCGAACGAGCCGATGCTGGCGAACGAGGCGAAGGACGCGGCGCTGCCGATCGAGAGGAACGAGTCCTGGGAGCAGATCGAGAGGACTGAGTTCTCTGACCAGAGGGACCACACGCCAAGCAGCGTAGTCCCGGCTCGGCGACCCGGCTGAGCTCAGCGTGTGTCGGGGGAGCCCAGCGCGATCTTGACGTCGATCAATGGAGTGCCGTCGATCGCCTCGAGGCCGGCCACGCGCAAGGTCCGAGGACCGGCTTCGAGCACCGTCACGGTGTGCAGGCCGATGGGGTTCGGCCGGTCCGGTGACCGCGTGGCGAATACGCCCGTCATGGGTCGGGTGGGGTCGTTGCGCGGCCGCGTCTCCAGGGTTTCCCGGTTCGCTTGGTGCAACCAGGTCAGCAGCACGACGACGGATCCGGCTTCGATCCCTTGCAGTGCGGGGCCGACCTCCTCGTCGAAGACCAGCTCCGCCTCGGGCGCGCCCTCGTCGCCCTGCCGCGGCGCGGCATCCAGGTCGCGCAGCGGCGAACGTACGACGCCGATCCCGCGAACGTCATAGGTCTCCACGTTCACCTCACCACCCAGCTCCCTGTTGATGCTGGCGGACCCTAGCCCAGCTACGGAGTCACGACCACCTTGCCAAGAGCGCGACCCTCGCCGACATGGGCGAGAGCAGCGGGAACCTCGTCGAGGGCGAAGGTGCGGTCGATGTGGATCCGGACCTCACCGGCGGCACAGAGCGCGGCGAGGGGCTCGAAGTGCGACGGGCCCTGCTTCACCACCAGCACCCCGATGGAGCGACCGGTTGCGCGCCCCACCACCGAGCCGGCGGTGACCACGCGCAGCAGCGTGCGCACGGAGCCGCCGGCGCACCGGTACCTGCCGCCCCGGGCCAGCGCGCGCCGGTAGGTGAAGACGGATCGGTGCGCGACGAGGTCCAGGATCAGGTCGTACGGCGCGCCAGTGCGACTGAAGTCTTCCTCGCGGTAGTCGATCACCTCGTCCGCGCCCATCGACAACATGAAGTCCTGCTTGGCGGCGTTGTCGACCCCTGTGACATGCGCGCCGAGCCGCTTGGCGAGCTGGATGGCGAACGACCCCGACCCTCCACCGGCGCCGTTGACGAGCACCCGGCCACCGGGCACGGCCCGCTGCGTGCCCTGCACAGCGATCGCGCCCGCCTGCGGGAGCGTCGACGCCTCGGCGAACGTGAGCTCGGTCGGCTTGTGCGCGAGTGCGGACTCCGGCGCGACGGCGTACTCCGCGAAGCCGCCCATCAGCGCGAGGTTGTCGCCGTACACCTCGTCGCCCACCTGGAACCGCGTCACCCCTTCACCGACCTCGTCGACCACCCCGGCGATGTCCGATCCGAGCGTCGGCCGAGCAGGAGTTCGCAACCCACCCATCCGCGCGTACGCCGGCGATCCGGTGAGCCCCTCCCAGTCGCTGAGGTTGACCGAGGTCGCAGCGACCTTGATCCGCACCTGACCGGAGGCGGGGGAGGGCATCGGGACGTCCTCGACGCGGAGTACGTCGGGAGGCCCGTAGTGGTCGTGGACGATCGCCTTGATCTCGGCCTCCCTTCGGCCAGGTCGGCTGCACGATTTCGTGAGAGTACGTCAGTCACGCACCGGTGCGGCTGTGCACCGGTGGGCATCGATGACGGCCTTGCGTCGGGCCGACGGCGGGCTGAACGGCAGGGCCACCAGCGTCAGCACGGCGACGGTGATCAGGGCGAAGCGAAAGTCGGCCTGCTGGATCAGGACGCCGGCCAACGTGGGTCCGACGAGGGTTCCGATCGTCAGCGCGGTGTTCACGGCGGCCAGACCTGCGGACGGGTGGTCCGCGAAGACCCGCGAGCTCCAGACACCGTGCACCGCGATGACGGACGCGTAGACCGCCCCGAACACGATGGCCGCCGCCAGAGCGGTGGTCAGGTGTGCGGTCGACAGTCCGAAGACCGCAAGGGACGCGGCAAGCAGGACACACGAGACCAGGTAGCTGGGACGAAGCCCGAACCGCGCGAACATCAGGCCACTGAACGAGGCCAGGAGCATCGCCGCACCGCATGCTGCGTAGGTGAGCCGGGCAGCGCTCGGGTCGATGCCGGCCTGACGCAGCGCGTCCACGCTGAACGCCCACCAGACTGAGCTTCCAGCGCCGACGAGTACGGCGGAGAGCAGGAGCGGGCGGGACTTCGGACAGAAGAACCAGGTGATGCTCAGCTGGGGCAGACGTGCGCGCCGGTCTTCGGCGGCTGGGGCATGGAACACGGCCAGCGTCCCGACCACCACCGCAGTCATCACGAAGATCGCCCATGCCACGCGCCACTGCGCTCCGGCGACGATCGCGATCGGACCGGCGATGGCGACACCCCAGCCCGTCCCGGAGCTGATTGTCGCCCACACGGCGTCCCGTTTCTCAGGCCGCACCTGCCCGGCGACGATGTCGGCGTACGGCGGGAACGACATCCCCGCCGCAGCACCGGCCACGACGACGCCGATGGCCAGGAGCATCACCGAGTGGGCGCCGGCGATGACGCCCATCCCGACTGCTGCGAGTAGCGCGGCGCCTCCGACTGCTACCCGCGGACCCCACCGGGTGAGCACCGCGACGACGCCGATGTTGGCTGCCAGGTAGGAGAGGTAGGCCGCGGACGAGACAAGACCGGCCGTGCTCGCGGTCATCTGGATCTCGGCCCGCATGTCCGGCAGCAGCAGGCCGTAGCCATAGCGGGCGAGTCCGAAGGTGACCGCGATCATCGCGGTTCCGGGGAGCAGGGCGCGCGCCGTCGAATGTTGGGCCGCAATCGCCGTGGCGGTGTCAGGCACGCGCGTCGTCAGTCGGCACGGTGTGGTCGAGCGGGCAGCCGTGACCACCGGAGGCACACGCGTCGCGGTCGCACAGTCGGCACGTGTGGAGCGCGGGTTGCCGACCTGTCGTCAGATTGGAGACCAGACGACCCAGCAGGTTCTCCAGCTCCTCCCGCTCCGCTGCGGTCAGCACCTCGATGGAGGAGGCCAGGGTCTCGTTGCGTGCTCGAAGTGCAGTCGTGGCACGACGTCTTCCCGACGCCGTCAGGCGAAGTCGCCGTTCCCTCGAGTCCGACGCGGCGGTGCGCGTGACCAGACCAGCGGCAACGAGCCGGTCGACGAGGCGGGTGGCACCTGAGCTCGAGAGACCGAGGACATCGCCGAGCCAGGAGACCGGACGGTTGGGATGGGCCAGCAGGGTCACCAGCGCGGCATGGTCGGACGCGGACAGGCCACGGGTGTTCGTCTCGTCGACCAGGCGGTCGGCAACAGTCAGCGAGAAGGCACCCACCAGGTTCTCAAGACGGCTCATGTCACCATCCTCCAATACCTGACTGACGCAGGCAAGTAGTTTGGCCGCCTCCTGAGATCGGTGCGAGTGACCTAGTCTCGGGACATGACCGACGTCGTACGCCGCCCCTGTGGGTCCTGGCCCACTCCCATCACTGCCGACCTCGTGGTGCAGGCGTCCCGCAGCCTCTCCGGTGTGGCGCTCGACGGCGAGGTCGCCTACTGGTCGGAGATGCGGCCCGAGGAGGGCGGACGGACCCAGATCGTCCGGCTCGCGCCCGGCGGCAAGCCGACCGACGTACTGCCTGCCGGCGCCAATGCGCGCAGCCAGGTCCATGAGTACGGCGGCGGCGCGTGGTGGGTGCGCGACGGCGTCATCTGGTACGTCGAGTGGACCGACCAGCGACTGCGCCGGATCGACCCGGGCGCCGAGCCGGTCGCAGTGACTCCGGAGGCTCACGAAGGCGTGTCTGTGCGATGGGCGGACGGTGACGTCCACCCCCATGACGGTCGAGTCGCCCTGGTCCGGGAGACCCACCCGGCCGGGTCCCGGGGCGCTGTCGATGTGGTCAACGAGATCGTGGTGCTGGACTCGGCGGGGGAGCAGGACGTGGTCGTGTCCGGCCCAGACTTCGTCTCCGACCCGCGCTGGTCACCCGACGGATCCTCGCTGGCATGGCTGGAGTGGGACCACCCGGCCATGCCATGGGACGCCTCGACGCTGAAGGTCCAGACGGGCATGGGTGTGGTGACCGTCGCGGGCGGAGTGGACCAACCCGCCGAGGGCGTGTGCCAGCCGCAGTGGGCGCCCGACGGCTCGTTGTGGTTCTGCACTGACCGCAATGACTGGTGGTCGCTCTACCGCTGGACACCCGAAGCAGGCGTGGAGCAGATGCTTCACGTCCCCGGCGAGGTCGGGGAACCCAAGTGGCAGTTCGCCAGCACGCGGTATGCCTTCCTCAGCGACGGCCGCGTGGTTCTCGCGTTGCTGCACGAGGGCAAGGACTCGACGTACCTGCTCGAGGCCGATGGAGCGCTGGTCGACCTGCCCGTCGGCTGTACCCATGTCGAGGACGTCGTCGCCGGCGCGGACACAGTGGTGCTCATCGGTGCCTCCCCGGTAGCGGAGCCGGCGGTCCTGAGGTTCGTGGTGAGTCAGTCGGAGGCTGATCGGCTCGGATCGGTGCAGACGCTCAGCGTCCAGCGCGACCTCGGTATCGACCCCGGCTGGTTCTCGCAGCCGGAGCACATCGAGTTCCCGGGTGGGGACGGGCGACCGACGTACGCGAACTTCTACCCGCCGACCAACCCTGGGATCGAGCCGTCGGATGGCGAGCTGCCACCCGTGATCGTGATGATCCACGGCGGCCCGACGTCGAAGGCGGTGACGACGCTCCTGCTGAGCCGCCAGTTCTGGACGAGCCGCGGGTTCGCCGTCGTTGACGTGGACTACGGCGGGTCCACCGGGTACGGCCGCGAGTACCGAAACCGGCTGCAGGGGGAGTGGGGACTGCTCGACGTCGGTGACTGCGTGGGTGCCGTGCGCTGGCTGACCGAGCAGGGCTGGGTGGACCCCGAGCGGGCGCTCATCCGCGGGGGTTCGGCCGGTGGTTTCACCGTGCTGATGGCGCTCGCGAAGTCGGATGTCTTCGCCGCCGGCGCGGACTACTACGGGGTCGCTGACGTCGAGGCACTGGCGCTCGAGACGCACAAGTTCGAGTCGCGCTACCTCGACGGGCTGATCGCGCCGTACCCCGAGGGCCGCGACATCTACACCGAACGGTCGCCGCTGACGCACCTCGACTCCCTCACGTCGCCACTCGTCGTTCTGCAGGGCTCTGAGGACCAGGTGGTGCCGCAGGCGCAGGCGGAGATGATCGTCGATGCCCTGCGCCAGAAGGGGCAGCCGGTCGCCTATCGCCTGTACGACGGGGAGCAGCACGGCTTTCGCCAGGCGGCGAACATCAAGGACTCGATGCTGGCGGAGCTCTCCTTCTACTCGCAAGTGCTCGGGTTCGAGCTGCCTGCCGAGGAGTCGATCCCCACCCTCGAGATCGAGAACCTGGGCTCACCAGAGGTGACCCGGTGTGATCGCCGTCGCCGGGGGCACTGGGCTGCTCGGCAGCCGGCTGGTGACCGCCCTGTTGGCGCTGGGCCACGAGGTTCGCGCACTCACTCGCGATCGAGCTCGTGCCGCGGCGGCCCTGGGCACGACCCCGGAGATCGTGGAGGTCGACGTGCGCCGCCCCGACGGGCTCACCGAGGCACTGGAGGGTGCGGCCACTGTGGTCTCCGCATTCCACGGCTTCCTCGGCGGTCGGGGCGAGGGACCGGAGGAGGTCGACAGGCAGGGGAACGTGAACCTCAACGCTGCAGCACAGGAAACCGGATCAGCGGTGGTCCTGATGTCGATCATGGGTGCGTCCGCTGACTCGCCCGCCGACCTGTTCCGGGCCAAGTTCGCTGCTGAGCAGGAGCTGTTCCGGGCCAGCAACGTGCCGTGGTGCATCATCCGGTCCGGGCCGTACATCGAGACTTGGCACCGGGTGCTCCAGGAGACCGCCGGTCAATCGGGCCGTCCACTCGTCTTCGGTCGTGGGGAACGGCGGCTGGCCTTCGTCGCCGTGGACGACGTGGTGGCGCTCGCCGTGCGCGCCGCAACCGATCCGATGTTGCTGGGCGAGGTCCTCGAGATCGGTGGCGAGCCGATCTCGATGCAGCAGCTGGCCCTGGCCGTGCAGGCAGCCCATGTGTGGCAGGGGAAGCCGCGCCACCTGCCTCGAGCGGCCCTGCGAGTCGCCTCGGTCGTTGCGCGGCCGTTCAGCCCGACGTTCGCGCGCCAGAACCGGCTCGCCCTCGTGATGGACACGACCGATCTGGGCGAGGGCGACCCCGAGCTGCGTGGTCGGTTGGGTCTCCCACCCGCGCGGACGGTGAACGACGTGCTTGGTCCCAGCTGACGATCGAGGTCAGTCGACCGACGAAGCCGCCCCCGCGGACTGCCGTGCGCGCCTGCGTGGGCTGATCATCGTCAGATAGATGCTGACCGCCACGTAGTAGGCGACATACGCGAGCGACAGCCCGACGAAGAACATGTTCGGGTCGGGGAAGGTCGCCAGGATCACGCCGTACAGCACCAGCCAGAGGCCGGCCAGGCTGAGGTTGAGCATCCAGAACGCGTCAGTGCGTGAGGGGTATACGTACTTGATCGGCACGAACACCAGGACGGCACAGGCCAGAAGGATCACGACCGTGACCGTGGTCGACAGCTCGAGGACGACGACGTAGAAGGCCACGACGTTCCAATAGCTCGGGAAGCCGAGGAAGAAGTGGTCGTCGGTCTTCGCGTCCGAGCGGCAGAACTGATAGCTCGACGCGACGAGGGGGATTGCGGCCACGGCCTTGCCCCAGAAGCCCTCCGGCAGGTAGTCGCCGGCCCAGAGCAGCAGCATCGGGACGAACGCGTAGGTGATGTAGTCGACGATGTCGTCGAGCTTGCGCCGTCGAACGTCGGGATGGTCTCCTTCACCCGGAGAGCGCGCGCCAGCATCCCGTCGGTTCCGTCCACCACCAGCGCGACGAGGAGGATCCACAGGGCACGGACGGTGTGACCGTCGAACACTGCGATCACGGCGAGCAGCGCCAGCACGGTCCCGCTCGCGGTGTACAGGTGCAGCGCCCAGCCTGCGGTGCGCAGTGGGACGGAGGCCTGGTGGGACCTTCGGTTCACATCGGTCGTGGTCAAGAAGCCCCCATGGGCACTGGTCAAAGCCGGCCGGTCTCGCGAAGCCTTGCACAACCCTCACGACGAGAGCTGAGCCTGTCCGCACCATAGTCTGCCTCCCTGCGCGTCGGCATCCTGGGAGCGGTCGCAGGTTCAGTCGCCGCGCGCCGAGGCGAACCGAGCGTGCTCGTCAATGAGCGTGGCGAGAGCGGCTGGCTGGTCGAGGGGAACCAGCGTTCCCGCGTCAGGGACGGTGGTGAACCTGCCCTGCGGGAAGGCCGCCGCCGACGACGGCCTTCCTCGCGGGCATGACCCGGTCGTCGGTACCCCAGGCGACGAGTACCGGACGTATGAACTGGCTGAGCATTGCGGTGGCGTCGACGAGGTCACGCTTGCCCTGCCGGGTGCTTCTCACGTAGCGACCGAGGTCACGCCGTACCCGATCGGGAGGACAACGCGGGGGAGATCCATGCCTCGACGAGGTCGTCCGGAACGCCGTACTTCGCCATGCGTCCGAACGTGGTCGGCAACCGTCGGGCCCAGCGCAGCCGCAACGCGTACAGGGCCATGGTCAAGCCGCCGGGGGTCCTCCCCAGCAGTGCAAGAGTGCGACCGGGCAGGCCGGGTGGGATAGTTCCCGGCTGTCTCGCAAGACACGAGGACCATCGCAGCCACTCGGTCTGTGAGTCCGTCAGCGACCATGAGCTGCGGCGCAGCCCAGTCGTTGAAGCAGACCGTGACCTCTCGCAGATCGAGTCGCTCGAGCACCTCGCTCACCAGACGCGCCTGACCCCGCAGTGACAGGTCCGCTCCGGCACGCATGGGATGGCGGTGGGCACCCAGCGGCAGCGTGGGCAGCACGCAGCGGTAGGTCGTCCGCAGCTGCTCGACGACTGCAGACCACTGGCGGTGGTCCATCAGCACGCCATGGAGCAGGACCACGACAGGTCCGTCGCCCCCCGTGTCCTCAACCTCCACCGGCCCCGCCGAAGCTCCAGCACTGTGCCCACGTCTCTCCTCTCGACCGATGGCTCGCCATCGTAAGTGCGGGGCACCGACTCGACTCGGTGACTCGATCGGCCAGGACCCCACACCGCAGGCGAGAAACCCAGAGAAATTCGCGAATCCCCTTCCACAGCCGCGGAGTCGCGGTTGGCGCCGCACCGCTACCGCACCCATCGATGGGACCATCCTGTGTACCTTGACGTGTACGTACCTGACTTGGTACACATGCGATGTGGAGGCTGCTCTCAAGGCGCTGGCTGATGACAATCGGCGGACGATGCTCGAAGCGCTCGCCAAGGGTCCTGCAACCGTGGGAGAACTGGCAGGGCTCCTGCCGATTGCCCGGCCTGGCGTCTCACGGCACCTGCGGGTGCTGCGGGAGGCTGGCCTGGTGGAGGTTCACCAGGAAGCGCAACGGCGGGTCTACTCGCTGCGGCCGCAGCCCCTGACCGAGATCAACGACTGGCTGAGTCGATACCTGACGCTGTGGGACCAGCGGCTCGATGCCCTGCACACCGAGATAGCACGCGGCAAGCGTGCGCGAAGGAGCACCCGATGACCGACCAACACGCCGGGAAGCGTGCGCACGCTGGGCACGCTGCGTGCCGCCGACGGCAAGGGCATCGTCCGTCTCGAGGATCGCTTCGACACCGACATCGACGACCTCTGGTCCGCCCTGACCGACCCGCTCCGTCTCGCCCGCTGGCTCGGGGAGGTCGACGGCGACCTGCGCCAGGGTGGCGAGTTCCGCGCACGCTTCTTCGCCAGCGGATGGGAAGGCACCTGTCGAGTGGAGGTGTGCGACCCCCACGGCGGCTCCTGGTCTCAGACCAAGTCCGAGGGCGAACCAGACGGGGCCTTCGAGGCCACCCTCACCGCCGACGGCGACCAGACCATCCTGGTCATCGAGGACCGCGGCGTGCCCGTGGACCAGATCGCCGCCTACGGGGCCGGAGACCAGATCCACGTCGAGGATCTCGCCGCCTACCTCGCCGGCCGAGAACGCTGCGACGCGCGGGCGCGGTGGCAAGAACTCCAGCCCTCCTACCAGCGCATGGCCGTCGATCACGGCTAGCACGGGGACCAAGTCGGCCTGCACCACCGCATCAAGACCCACGGCAACTGGCAAGTCGCCCGGCCCTACCGAGGGATCTACCTGTGGCGAGAACCCCACGGCGCCACCTACCTCGTCGACAACATCGGCACCCGCCGACTACCCACCAGCCAGCACTCACCACTCGAAGCACGCCTCCGCGACCTCGTACTCGCCAGCTGACCGTTCGCCAGAACACCTCCCTCCGTCAATCTGACGTACCCATCGCCCGACGCGCTGAGGGTGCATTCGTTGCTGGGCTTGGCCATGGTTGGTCACTTGGTATCGCCGCCTGCTCCACGCGTCCGTCGTGCCAGTCCCACGGAGCAAGACACGCCGGTGCCCGGGGGGTGAGCGCAGGCCTTGGCCAGCAACCGCGGACAGCGACCTGATCAGGACGCGCTTTCGCAGTTCTGGACGACGTTGGTTCCAGGGCCGCCGCTGCAGACATCGTTGTTGCCGCCGGGTGGGAAGGGTGGAGGACCCGGGTTCGGGTTGTCACCGTCGATGAAGTCGTTGCCCGGGCCGCCGCTGATGTTGTCGCTGCCGAAGTTGCCGAACAGGGTGTCGTTGCCCGGCCCACCGGTGATTCTGTCGTTGGCGGGGCCACCAAACGCCGTGTCGTCATCGGGACCGGCGTTGATCGTGTCCACGCCACGAAAGCCGATGAGCTGGTCGTCACCCTGGCCGCCGTTCATCGTGTCGTTGCCGCCCAGGCCGGCCAGGAAGTCGTCACCCTGCCCACCGTTCAGCGTGTCGTTGTTCGCCCCGTTGGAGGAGGCCGACGGATCGCTGGTTCGAGTTCGTCCCCGATCAGCGTGTCGTTGCCCTGACCGCCGTTGATGACGTCATTGCCGCCTTCGCCGCACACGATGTCGTCGCCCTTGCCGGCGTTGACCACGTCGTTGCCCCCGCTGGCGACGATGACGTCGTCGCCACTGGTGCCATTGATGACACCTGCTCCGACGATCGTGGCGGGGACCTTGACCATCTGGCGGTCCACGAGTCCGGCGTCTCTTGTGCGCTGGCGATTCCTGTCAGTTGTGTGCTGACTAGCAGCGCCGCTGCGCCCAGTCCTGCGGCAAGTCTTTGCATGCCCGTCTCCCCCTCTTTGTTGTCCGCCCTGGGTACGCCAAGGGCAGTGTCACGTCCCGGGACCGCTCGTGTGAGCCACATCACAACACAAGCGTCGTCGGTTGGCGATGACGCGAGCGAGACGTCTAGACCCGTGCGGTTCTCGCGCTCAAGGAGTCAGGTCACGACGCAGTGACGACGCGTTCACCCACCTGAGGCTCGGGCCATCTCCAGGTTCGACTGGTGCGGGGCGGAGAGCCGTCCTGATCCAGTCGCGCATCGACCGGGTCCTTTCCTCGCCGCAGTGCGTCGAGGTAGGCGCGGTCGGCAGACAGGCGGGCGGCCACCTCGGGACCCTCGGCAACGGCGCCATGGCCGGGGACTACAACAGTGATGTGATCGGCAGCAGCCCCAAGCCGGTCGAGCGCCGCCTCGTAGACGTCCCACCTGCCCGGGTTGGCGAGGGTCGAGCAGTGGGATCAGCACGTCGGAGAGCATGTCGCCGGCGATCAGGACGCCACGGTCTGCCGAGGAGTACGGCGGCGTGCCCGATGCAGTGCGCCCGATGCTCGATGATCCTCGCCCGGGATTGGTCCGCCGTCCGTCGGCAGAGGAGTTGAGGAGCCCGATGAGCTCGAGGGGAATGCCGGTTGCGGTCTCGGCCGCCATGGCCTGTGCCCGCTCACGGACCTCACTCGCGCTCTGGGCGGCGGCGGCCGTGGCGTAGCGCGGTACGTCGCCCAACCTCGAATGCCACAGCAGGTGGTCCCAGTGGGGATGTGTGCAGAACCCGGCGACCACTGGAAGGCCGAGCCCGTCAACGTCATCGGCGAGCTGGCTCAGATCCGGAACCACTGATGCCGGGATCGACCACGACCAGACCGTCGTCGCCGCGCACCACGACGGCATTGCTCCAGACCCACTCGCTCTGACGGACCCAGACGCCGTCGGCCACCTGATTCAGCATCGCCCGACTCTGTCAGGCGCTGCGGACGGGGCGCAATCACCGAGACCGGAAGTACGCTCCTGAACGTGCCCACGCCACCTGCCCTCCTGGCCTTTGCGATCGCGTCCGTGATCGTGATCGCCATCCCCGGACCGAGCGTGCTGTTCGTCATCGGTCGGACTCTTTCGCTCGGTCGCCGTGCCGGGTTGCTGAGCGTCCTGGGAGGCAAGCCGGAGCACTACCGCTCGTCGCGGCGGTCGCATTCGGCGTCGGGTCCGTCGTCGCGGACTCGATCCTCCTGTTCACCACAGTGAAGCTGATCGGAGGTGCCTACCTGGTGTTCCTCGGCGTTCAGGCAGTCCGGCACCGGAGGCAGGGTCTGTTCGACCCCGCTCGCGTGCAGGTCGCTCCTGCCTCGTCATGGACCGTGCTGCGGCAAGGGTTCGTCGTCGGAGTGACCAATCCGAAGACGATCGTTTTCTTCGTCGCGGCACTCCCGCAGTTCGTGAACTTCGAGGCCGGCAACGTGCCCCTGCAGATGATGATCCTGGGACTGGTCTTCACCCTGATTGCCTTCGTGTGCGACAGCATCTGGGCGCTGATCGCTGGAACGGCGCGGATGTGGTTCGCACGGTCACCCCAGCGCCTCGCGGCCGTCCGGGCAACTGGCGGCAGCATGTTGATCGGCCTCGGCGGCGGCCTCATCCTGACCGGCAACAACCGCTGAGAGACGACTGCAGCGGTCAGGCGGTCGCCGACTTCACCAGCTTGGCGACCTGCTTCTCTACCGCCGGGCTCCACTTCGTGAGGGCATACGACACCGGCCACATGTCGCCGTCGTCGAGGTGTGCGTTGTCCTGGAAGCCGATGGTCGAGTACCTGGTCCCGAACTTTCCCGCGTCCTGGAAGAAGACGACAGCCTTGCCGTTCGCGTCTGCGTAGGCGGGCATGCCGTACCAGGTCCTCGGCACCAGCTCGGGGGCCGTCGAGGTCACCGTCACGTGCACTCGTTCGGCCAGGACGCGGTCCTCAGGTGCCATCTCCGCGATCTTGTCCAGCACCGCCTGCAGGCCGCCGGCCTGCTTGCTGCCCTTCTTGCCTTCGGCGCGCAGCTCGGCCGCGCGCTCCTTCATCGCGGCGCGCTCCTTGGCGCTGAACCCCGTGGACCCGGTCGCGGCCTTCTTCGCGGGCATGGTCGTCCCTCCGCCCCTCTCTTTCAACGTATAGCCGAGGTGGGGGCTTGCGGCAAGGGCCTGGTCGTGCCGCAGGGTGATCGGGTGAACCCCCTGACGACGAGCGCGTTCGACCTGCCGGAACGGCTCGCTGCCAAGGCAGAGCCCGCGCTGATCGCAGCCGACAAGCAGCACTTCGCGGCGATCAAGGAGACCCTCGAGCGGTCGATCGCCGACCTGTCCGACCGCCTCGACGAAGCACGTACGGCGCCCGGCGGGATCGGCCAGGAGGCGATGGACCGCGATCTCGAGGTGCACCGGCTGACCGCTCGCCTGCGCACCCTGCGTCGCTTCGGGCTGGACCTCTGCCTCGGGCACATGCTGCGTGCCGACAACGGCGAGGCCACGTACGTCGGGCGTCTCGGTCTCACCGACAGTGGCGGCCGCCGATTGCTGGTCGACTGGCGCTCGCCCGCGGCCGAGCCCTTCTTCGGCGCCACCCACGCCAACCCCATGGGGCTGGCCAGCCGCCGTCGGTACCGCTGGACCCGGGGTCGGATCAGCGACTACTGGGACGAGGTGTACGCCGCCGACGGGCTGGAGAGCCGTGCGGCTCTGGACGACCAGTCCGCGTTCATCGCCAGCCTGGGGAGCAACCGGTCGCCCCGCATGCGAGACGTGCTCGGCACCATCCAGGCCGACCAGGACGCCATCATCCGAGCCGGTTCCCGTGGCGCACTCGTCGTGGATGGGGGTCCCGGCACCGGCAAGACCGTCGTCGCGCTGCACCGCGCCGCCTACCTCCTGTACTCCGACCCGCGGCTCGGTCACCACCGCGGCGACGTGCTGTTCGTCGGTCCGCACCGCCCTACCTCGCGTACGTCGCCGACGTCCTGCCCAGCCTCGGTGAGGAGGGGGTGCAGACCTGCACGGTGCGGGACCTGGTGAAGGAGGGCGCCACGGCGGCGCCCGAGTCGACCCGGGGTGGCGCTCGCTGAAGTCGTCCGCGGAGATGGTCACGGCCATCGAGCCGGCCGTCCGGTTCTATGAGGACCCGCCGACCAAGGGCATGCTCGTCGAGACGCCGTACGTCGACATCTGGGTCAGCCGCGACGACTGGGCCGACGCTTTCGACGCGCCGCCGCCGGGAACTCCGCACAACGAGGCGCGCGATCTCGTCTGGGAGGAGCTGCTCACGATCCTTGCGGACAAGTACGACGGCGACCACGAGGACGATGAGGAGAACGAGGCGGCGGTCGAACGCGTCCGCAAGGCGATCGCGCAGAGTCGGGAGCTGGCCGACGCCTTCAACAGGGCGTGGCCGATCCTCGTGGCAACTGACCTCGTCGGCGACCTCTGGGAGGTTCCGGCCTACCTGCGCAGGTGCGCCCCCTGGCTCGACGCGGACG
>CAWFLS010000016.1:0-40745 GCA_963816675.1 uncultured Chloroflexia bacterium | reverse complement strand
CGGAAGCAGGCGCTCCCTCCGCGGGCACTGCCACGCCGCGCGTGGCGTCGGCGGGTCCGAGCTCGGATCGGTCGGCGCGAGCAGCCTTCGCCCGTCCGACGTCGCGCGTTCCGTGCGCTTCCGCCACACCGATCAAGACGCCGAGCGCTGACCCGAGCGCCGCCGCCGCGACGCCGGCCGCGGCGACTCCCGCCCCGGCCGCGTCCGCCACGCCGCAGCGACCGTTCGCGATGAACCTCTACCGCAAGGGCGACTTCGTGGCGCAGTACACGTTCGAGTGGTGCGTCGGCGCGAGTCTCCAGATGGCCCTCAACCTCGTGACCGACGAGGCCCACCGCACGCGCGCCGACCAGGAGCGGCTGTGGGAGATGGCCAGGGACCGGAGCTCCAGCCCGTTCGGTGGCGCCAATCCGACGGGGTGGACGGCGGTCCTCAACGAGCTCGGTATCGGTCCGTATCAGCTCGTCTCCATCCCGACGCTCGACGAGGCCTTGACCACCGCCGCGGAGGCGATCCGGGCCACCCAACGGCCTGTCGGGCTCGTCATGTGGCATGGACGTCACGCGTGGGTGATGAGCGGATTCGAGGCGACCGCCGACCCGCGACACGCGGACGAATTCGATGTGACCGGCATCAATGTCCTGGATCCGCTCTATCCCCACGGCAGTTCGACATGGGGCAAGAGCCCCGAAACCGAACACCCTCGTGTCACCCGAGACCCTTGCCGAACAGTTCGTCGTGCGGGACGTCACCCAGAGCCGTGTCGATCTTCGTGTCGCGACGGGCTATCTCATGATCGTGCCGGTCGCCACCGCCTGACGACACGACCAGACCCGCGAGGCGTGACCCTGTGCCCGCCGCTGGGCTCCGCCGTTCCTGTCGGAACTGTTTCTGAACGAAACCCTCGTGGATCGGCTACCAGACAGCACCGAGGTGCGATCTGGGGACGGGTCCACGAGGCGTTCATCACGAATCCGTTCTGTCCGGAGCCGTCAGCCTCAGTTCGGCTGACCAGACCGCCGCGGACATAAGAAAAGGCCCCGGCAGTGCCTTGCCGGGGCCAAGGATCGAGGAGGATCAGCGTTCGCTATACCAGCCGGCGCCGCCTTCGCCGTAGTAGGTGCCGAGGCTGTGGCGGTAGTTCTTGTCGTTCATCATCGCGTCGTTGAACTCGGGCGCGTTCTGGATCAAGTCCTTCGTGCGCTCGACAAATACACGCTTCTCCTGGTGATCGACGCTCTTCACCACGCCCGCAGGGAGCATCACCTTTCGGCCGAAGATCCACGGGCCGGTATTCACGATCAGGCAGCTCTGACCGACCTCGTTCGTCGCGGAGTCGACCTTGCCGATCTCACCATCGATCGCATCGACCCTGTAACCGGTGATGTCGCTGCCGGCAAAACTCGGATCGCGATATGACCATGGCTGCCAGCGGGTGGGTGTGCTGGTTCCTGTGTACGTCATGGCTACGTACTCCTTTCCGGCCATCCCGACGCGGAAGCGGTCTGGTGACCCCTTCTCGAACCCGCTCGGAATGGCGACCGGGCAGGTACATAGCTTCCCACCGGGTGCCGAACACACGACTAATCGCGCACGCTGCCAGAGGTTTCCGGAGGATTACAGCCCCATAACAGGCGATCCGCCGCGCTCGGGACGCTTCAGGCGGCCGCCTCGTGGACCTCGGAGGCATCGATCATGACCGTGGCGAGGACGCCGTACGCCTCCGCCCAGGCATCGTGCAGCTCGGCCGTGAACCCGTCTCCAAGGCCCTGCCCAAGGGTCCAGAGGAGTGCCGCGCCGACCGTGTCGTAGTGGCTCGCGCGAACTCCGTAGCCGGCGTGTCGCCGACCCAGCGCCTGGATGGCCGGAACGAGCGTCTCGAGTCGATCAAGGCTTCGCACGACCACCGTCAGCGTCTGCATGAGGACCTTCTTCTGGGCCGCCATGTCGGTTCGCCGGAAGAGTCGACGGAGGGTCGGATCAAGCTCGAAGAGTCGGTCATAGAAGAGGGTCGCGGCGACATCCTGGATGGGCTCGACCTGCGTCCAGCTCGCTCGGATCGATTCGACCTGCCTGGGAGTCATCACCGTCTCCTTGCCCCTGTGGCCTTCGCCCGACGCCGCGGGCTGTTGGTTCAGGAGAGTGGACGGATGCAGGCTCGTCGGTCACCGACCAGCGTCGCGTCGTCGGATGGACGCATGACGATGTCGCGGCGGCCAGATGTCGATGACCGCACGACCCTGACGATCAGGACGGCGGCCTCGCGGCTGCGATGGAGGCCCAAGGAGAACAGCATCACCGCGCAGATGAACGCGAGGATCGCGGCGCCGACCATCGCCACGCCGAGACCGACCGCGACCGACAGGAAGCCCATGACCGGCGGATAGACGATCGCGCCGAGCACGGCGACGCCGGCAAGGAAGCCGCTGACGGCCGCTGCGCGTCCCGGGAAACGGTCGCCGGCGACGGCCATGATCAACGGATAGACAGGCCCGAAGGCGAACCCGACGACGCCGAACAGGATGATCGAGGCCGGGAGCGACGGGACGACGCGCTGCCGCCGCGAGCGCGATCGAGGCGATGAACGCCGCTGTCGCCGCGAACCTGGCATGGTCGAATCGGTCGCTCCAGGCGGCGCTCGCGAGACGACCGAGCGCCAGGCACGCCCAGAACAGCGCGAGGGCCGACGTTGCGAGACCGATCGTCGCCTGCTCGAGGAACCGGACGAGCCAGTTCGAGACGCCGACCTCAGACGCCACGTAACAGGCGATCGCCACGGCCAGCGCGACGAGCGGCCAGGCGAGGCTCACGCGGCGCGGTCCGTTCGCCGCCGGCGTCGTCCGGATGGCCGGGCATGGCGCCCGGACGGCAGATGCGTGATCGCGAGGGCGACGGCGATGGGGAGTCGCGGCGACTCGCGGTCCCGAGGATGATCGCCTGCCAGGCGACGCCGGCCTCGAGGAGTCGTCCGACGAACAGCGGCGACGCGAGTGCTCCGATGCTGAAGAACAGGTGCAGCAGATTGAGCGCGCGGCCGCGGCTGCGTCGGATAGAGGTCGAGGAACAGGCCGTTGGATCCGCCGTCGACCGCGCCGACGCCGAGCGCCGTACGGGATCGTCGCGAGCGAGGAAGACCGCCCAGGTCGGCGCGCCGGCCTGGCCGGCGAGCCCGAGCGCGATCAGCAGCACGCGCCGCGGACAGCACCACTCGGCGACCGATCCGCTCGGTGAGGAACCCGCCACCCACGATCCGCCGACATACGCCGACCGAGTTGACGAAGAAGTACACGCCGATCCCGGCGTCGGTCTGGTCGAAGGCCGGCTCGATCGAGCGGATGAGCGACGGGACGAGCAGTCCGGCCCAGCCGACCAGCACGAGGCCCGCGCAGCCGAGGACGGCGGCCGCCGCAGGGTCGCGCGGACGAAGTGCCATGCGGCGATGCTACCGGCGGGAGGGTGTCGCCGCGCTGCTCGGCCAGCGTCGCGCTCGACCGGTGCCGACTCGCTTGACACCGATCGACGCTCCGGGTTCCCCTGTCGTGCCGAAGTAGCGCACGCGGGTGCCCGTGGCCGGCCGGCAAACCAGGAGGACATCGTGGACTGGACCCTTGAAGTCGTCATCCTGCCCGTCAGCGACATCGACGCATCGATCGCGTTCTACCGGGACAAGGTCGGCTTCGAGCTCGACCACGACACGCGCAACGAGCACATGCACGTCGTCCAGCTGACGCCGCGCGGGTCCGGATGCTCGATCGTCTTCGGCGACCTGCCGTCACAGCGCGAGATGGCGCCGGGTTCGATGCGCGGCCTGCAGCTGGTCGTCGCGGATGGGCGCGCGGCGCGCGAGGAGCTCGTCGATCGCGGTGTCGAGTGCAGCGAGATCATGGTCTTCGACGAGCGCGACGGCGGCACGTTCTTCGGGTTCAGCGATCCCGACGGCAACACCTGGGCCGTGCAGGAGCTCAAGGTCCGCGGCGAGAAGCCGCTGATCCCCGTCGAGCACCGCGGCCGCTTCGGCGAGGGCATCGATGCCTGACGAGGGTCACGTCGTCGCGCTCGACGACCTCGAGCACAGCGCGCATTCGCACGAGTTCGTCGGTGCCGAGCACGGTGACGTCCCGTTCTCGATCATCCTCGTCCACTCCGCAGCCCGGCGTCGGACCGAAGCTCCATCGGCATCCGTACGCCGAGGTCTTCGTGGTCGAAGCGGGCCAGGCGACGTTCCGGATCGGCGACCGAACACTGGTCATCGACGCAGGGCCACGTCGTCGTCAGCCCGCCCGGCGAGGCGCACGGCTTCACGAACACCGGCTCGGGCGAGCTTCGCCTCGTCGCGATCCACGGCGCAGCGCGTTTCGACACGGAGTGGCTCGAAGGCAAGGATCCCGACCTGGGCCTCGCAACCGAAGGCACCGATGAAGCGCGAGCCGCCTCGGCGACGCTTACGGATCGCTGAAGCCGCGCAGGCGTCAGGAATTCGGCCAGGGCGAGCTGATCGCCGTCCTCCAGTCGTGGCGCGTCGGGCCGCGGGGCGACCGGCCGGCGACGACGATCTGCGATCCCGTGTTCGCGCGCGAGTGCGCGCACCTGGCCGCGAACCGGCTCGAGGACGTCCTTCGTCACGTACGCGCGACCGGCGTACAGCCGCTCGTACTTCGGCACGAGCTCGGGCCAGTCGCGCGCGAGGTGCTCCATGAAGTGCTCGCGTGTCCCGGGTTTCAGGTAGAGCACGTTCGTCCAGACCGACGTCGCGCCAGCGTCGCGGGCGGCGCGAACGACCTCGGCCATCTTCGCGGGATCGTCCGGTCAAGCCGGGCAGGATCGGTGCCATGCCGACGCTCGCCTCGATGCCGGCGTCGATCAGGGCGCGGATGGCCCGAAGGCGCTGACGGGGCGGCGCAGTGCCCGGCTCGGTCAGTCGCCAGATCTCCGGATCGAGCGTCGGGATCGAGAACGTGATGCCGACCTCGGCCTGCTGGCTGGCGAACGTCAGAACGTCGATGTCGCGGACGATCATCGGGCCGCGGGTGATCATCCCGAACGGCGTGCTCGCCGCGCCGAGCGCCTCGATCGCGCCGCGCGTCAAGCGGAAGTGGCCCTCGGCCGGCTGGTACGGGTCTGTCGCGGTGCCGACGACAACCTGCTCCCGCCGCCACGAGCGACGCGCCAGCTCGCGCGTGAGGACCTCGACGAGGTTCGTCTTGACCCGGATCGACGTCCCGTAGCGGCCGTCCGAGGGCCGGTCCGCCAGCTTCTCGAACGCGCGCACGAAGCAGAACGTGCACTGGTGGACGCAGCCCATGTAGGGGTTGAGCGACCACTTGAACGACATCTTTCGGACGCGCGTGAGCGCCGTTCGGCAGGGCTCGTCACGGTATTCGGGACGCATGGCTCAGTATAGAACGGTGTTCTAATCGGAGCTGGTCGGGTGATCTCCGAAGAAGCAACGGTTGGACCGGATGCATCGAACGCGAGCGCGCGGCACCATATCCGCATGTCGCGCCAAATCGCCAGCCGCTCGATCGTCCGGCTCGTCCTCGCCGCGGTCGTCGCATCCACGCTCGTCGTCGGCCGCGTGGCGCTGCCCGGCTCCGAGGTTTCGGCACTGTCGCGGTGGACCGGCGGCATCGACCTCTACCGGACCGGCGTGTTCACGACCCAGAAGACGTGGCTGTGGTGCACCGCGGCCGACGTCCAGATCATGCGCAACATCGTCCATCACCAGACGGATCACACACGGACGAACCAGCGTCGCTACTTCGAGTACATGCGAGCGCACGACCGCTACGCCATCCCCGTGAGCGACGGGACCGATCCCGGCGGATGGACCGCGGGCCTGCGTCGCTTCGTCGACAGCCGGTATCGGCTCTACCAGAGCACGAGCTTCAATTCGGCCCTTCGGTCGGCGGTCACGAACCTGCGGAAGACGAACCTCCCCGTCGGCATCCTCGTGGCGCACGGCAACCACGCCTGGGTGATGACGGGCTTCACGGCCACCGCCGATCCCGCGCGGACGACGAGGTTCACGGTGACCAGCGTCCGAGTCGTCGGGCCGCTGTGGGGTCTCCAGAGCCGAACCTACGGCTACGACATGCGTCCCGACAAGAAGCTCACACCGACGCAGTTCCGGAGTTTCTTCACGCCGTGGCACTACGGTCGGATCCGGATGGCGTGGGAAGGGCGCTGGGTCTCGATCCAGCCGGTCGCGACGACATCGAGTGGCGCGGTGGCGTCGACCGGGGCGCGCCGCGACGGTGCCCGAGGCGGGGCGCCGGCGGTGCCCGAGGCCGGAGCGCCGGCGGCGACGGTCGAGGGGCCGGCCGCGCCGGCGACGCAGTCGCAACACCGATGCCGCCAGCGCGCCGTCGCCGATCGTCAACGCCGCCGCCGGCATGGCGGCCGCCTCGTCCCCGAGACCTGTACCGACTTCGCCGTCGTCAGTATCGAGAGTTGACGCCTGGACGCTGGCGACCGGCGCGGCAACCTCGACCGAACGGCACGCTCCCGTGGGCGAGCACGTCGCACCTGCGCGCGAGCCGGCCGCGGTTCCCGAGTCCCGGCCCGAATTCAGTCCGACCGACGCGACCGGCATCATCGGCGCGGCGTCGATCCTCGTCGTTGTCGGCCTGGTTGCGGCGCTCCGAGGCCGCTCGTGGACGATCCGGGCACCGCGGAGGGTCCTGGGGCGGTGATCGAGCCCGGTTCACTCGACCCGACCGAGACCGACGCGACGGGAGTCGCGACCTCCGAGACGCTCGCAGAACCGACCGACGGAGCCGGAGGGACGCGGCGTTCCGGCCGCCGACGACGTCGTGGCTTCGACGCCGAGTCAACGCCGAACACCCACGACTCGATGTCGATCCGCCGGGGTCATCCGACGCGACCGGAGTCGTCGAGCCAGCGCGCAAGGTGCTCGACCGGATCCGGAGCAGGGTCACGACGGCAAGCGAAGCCACCGAGCCCCAGATGGCGCCGCTCGATGACGCCACACGGCCGCGATCCAGATGCCGAGCAGCCCGAATCACCCGACCGGAGCCGTGTCGTCGAGCCTGCACGCAACGCGCTCCGCTTGATCCGGAGCGGGGTGACGACGGCAAGCGGAGCCACCGTCGACCTCGTCGGCCAGGCCGTCGTCGGCGTCGAGCGGTCGTGGAGCGAACGGCCCGGGGCACGAGTCCGACGCGTCCGGCGCCTTGGAAGCGAGCCGTTGCGGTTCCTGTACGACGTCCACCCGGAGGCTCGTGGCGCGCGTCCGGTCGACGTCGGCCTCGAGACCATCGACGTCACGGACATCGCCGGGACGGCGGTCGGCGGCGGCGCTCAGCGTGGCGGCGACTTCCTTCCGCTGAAGGACTTCCGCGGCGCGAACTGGCAAGCGCGTTGGCAGCGACTCAAGCAGGCGAACGACAAACTGGCGATGCTGCCGCCGATCGACGTGCTCCGCTACGGCGATGCGTATTGGGTCGTCGACGGCCACAACCGCGTCGCTCTCGCCCTCTACACGGGACAGGTCGGTATCGATGCGAACGTCGTCGAGCTCGTTCCGCCTGGCGCCCGCCGCCAGGAGCCGATCCTCCCGCTAGCGCCGACGGTGCTCGCTTCGCAAGCGGTCCGAACCGCCGGCGGTGGCCACTCACCGAGCCTCGTGCTCGGACACGAGGACGACGCGCCCATCGATCCGCCCGCAGTCGCCGATGACGCGATCGGTGGGCCCGCGGGGGCGATCGACGCTCGAGTCGCGCCGATCGCGTCCGATCGGGCCGAAGTTGCCGACTCGGGCGGTGAGCAAGGGACGACGGAGCCGGGCGACGCCACTGATCGATCGGACGCGGCCGAATGACCAAGCGTCTGAGCGTGGTCTGGCCGGACGCGCGCCCCTTCGAGGGCCGGCGCGGTGAGGCGATCCGTCTCCTGGCGGTATCGGACGCCCCCGACCCCGTCCTCGACCACAAGATCAATCGGGACGACATCGGTCACGTCGACGCCGTGGTCGGGTGCGGCGACCTCGAGCCGGGTTACCTCGGCTTTCTCGGTGACGCGTTTGGCGTGCCTGTCGCGTACGTCCGCGGGAACCACGATCGGGGCGGTCACTGGGCTGAGGGAGACGTCGCGTGTCCGGATCATCTCGACAGCGGGCGTGTCATCGATGTCGACGGGCTCACCATCGTCCCGTTCGAATGGCCCGGCATCCAGGACCACCAGGCGCTCCGCGACGAACGCCGCGCCTGGCTGGACGTGCTGCGAGCCACGAGAACGCTCGTCGTCCGGCGACTGCTCCGGCGCCGCCCGGCCCCCGTTCTCGTCATCAGCCATGCCCCGCCGCTCGGTGTCGGTGACTGCGCCGCCGACCCCTACCACGTCGGCTATCGCGCCTATCGCTGGTTTCTCGAACGGGCGGCACCGCCGCTCTGGCTCCACGGCCACACGACGCCCGCGAGTGTCACCGACTGGCGCGCGGGCTTCGGCGACAGCAAGGTCGTCAACGTGACCGGGTCGGTCGTCGTCGAGCTCCTGCCGCCCGGCTCCTCGAACGGCGGCGCGCCCGAGGCCGCGGCGAGCGACTGACCCGCGAGGCGCTCCGTCAAAGGCGCTTCGCCATGATCTGGATCTCGAGGTCGGTGTCCTCGCGAAGGCGGTGCCGCTCACCGGTGTCGGCATAGCCTCTGCTGGAGTAGAGGCCGAACAGCCGGCGCATTGACGGTCGTGACGCCGAGGCCGATGTTCTCGTAGCCGGCCTCGCGGGCCCACGACTCGACGGCATCCATGAGGGCCGCGCCGACCCCCGACCCGCGGGCCTCGGGCGCGACCCACATCGCGTACACCGCCGCGGCATCCGGGCGATGGGGAGCGCTGGCCGCCGATCACCATGCCGACCAGGCGATCCTGGGAGGCCGCGACGAACACGGCACCGTCGGGCGGGTTCGCGCGCTCCTGCCATTCGGCATCGGTCCGCGTCGATGACCCCGCAAGCGTCGAGCCGAAAGCGTCGGGATCGGTCGCGAGGGCGCGCAGGCGAAGGTCGCGCAGGGCTTGCCACTCGTCGGGGCGGGCACGGCGGATCTCCATCGGTCGAGTGTAGGTGCGCTCGGAGGCCTGTCGCCCAGGCGATGCGGCCCGGCGCCCGCGATCCTGTGCGATACGGCCGCGACGGACCCTCTCGAGCTCTGTAACGCCGGTGTTCGCTCTCGGCAGACCCCGAGATGCGGTCGCGGCGCCGCCGATGGCACGGTGCAAACGAGCCATTCGCCGATCCGAGGAGTCAGCCGATGTTGAGCAATGCCACCGTTTTCGCAAGTTTTGCCGTCCGTGACACCGAGGCGGCCAAGCGTTTCTACGGCGACACCGTCGGCCTCGACGTCCGCGACGGGCAGATGCCCGGGATCATCGAGATCGGGAACGACGGATCGAATGTCCTCGTCTACCAGAAGCCTGACCATCAACCGGCCGTCTTCACCGTGCTGAACATCGCGGTGCCGGACATCGCGTCGGCCGTCGCCGACCTTGGCCGGTCGGGCGTCGCCTTCGAGCATTACGACACGGCCGAGATCCGAACGGATGCCGACGGCGTCATGCGCGGCAACGGCCCCAAGATCGCGTGGTTCAAGGACCCGGACGGCAACATCATCTCGATCCTCGAGAATCCGAATGACGGTGCCGCGACTTCGTAAAGCAGGAAGTAGGGGAGGACCGGACGAACCGGTCCTCCAGTGGTCGGCCCGCGAGCGGGCCGCGCGTGCCGCCCGGAGGGCGTCGTTCCTGACGGAACGGTTTTCGCACGAGCTCCTCGTGGACCCTCGCTCAGACTGCAGGGCGACGTCGTTTCTGCATCGATCCACGAGGGACTCGTCAGGAATCCGTTCCGTGGCGAACAGTGTCCGCACAGGGCGGTTGCGCGGCAGCAGCCTGATTGCGCCCGCGACGTCGAACGTAGTCAAGGGGACCGGCGCAAGGGTCTCGGCGGCGCGTGTCGACGACGGCGCGTGTTCGGCGACCGCAAGACCACGACCGTGCGGCCTTGGAGGGACGCAAGGGGAAGGCCCGTACGATCGCCTTCCCCCCAGATGACCGTGGGCGCGACCGCGCGATCGGAGCAGGCGATGCGAACCTTGACTGAGCGCCCCGAGCGGCGCGACGAACGAGCCTTGCCGGGGACGCCGGCAACAACGGGCTCTGGGGTGAACGCCGCGCCGGACCGTGACGCGGCGGGTTGCGTTGCTCGCAGCGACGATCCTGATAGCCGCTGGGTGCGGTTCGAGCGCGGAAAGCTCCGCACCGAGTGGCTCGGCCGCCGCTGTTTCGCAGGCGTCGGCTGGGGTCGGTGCGTCAGCCGCTCCGGTCGCCGCAAGCTCGGCAACGCCAGACGGAGGATCATCCGGAGCGGGCAGCGGCTCGGGGACCGCCTCCGCGTCGGCGTCCACGTCGGGACCAGGCTCGTCCGGGGCGGTCACCAGCTCGGCCTCCCCGGCGGCATCCAGCGGGACCACGGCATCGGGCGGCGCCACGGCAGGCAGCGCCCTCGACGAGCTGCAGAAGGGTTACGAGAGCGTGGTCGATCGCGTGTCGCCGTCGGTCGTCGTCATCGAAACGAGCGGCGGTCTCGGATCGGGGATCGTGTTCGACAACGACGGGCACATCACCACGAATGCCCACGTCGTCGGCGACGCGACGACGTTCAGGGTCACCCTTGCCGACGGCCGTCAGTTCCCCGGCGAACTCGTCGGCACGTTCCCCGCCAACGACGTGGCGGTCATCAAGATCTCGGCACCGAACCTGCAGCCCGCTACCTTCGCCGATTCTTCGAAGCTCGAGGTCGGCCAGATCGTCATGGCAGTCGGCAATCCACTCGGACTGCAAGTCCAGCGTGACGCAGGGCATCGTCAGCGCCCTGGGACGGAACGTGGCAGAGCCGGGCGGCGTCACGCTGCCCGGGACGATCCAGACGAGCGCCGCGATCAATCCCGGCAACAGCGGCGGCGCGCTCGTCGACATCAATGGCGAGGTCGTCGGGATCCCGACGCTCGCCGCGGTGGACCAGGAGCTGGGTGGGCCCGCGCCGGGGATCGGGTTCGCGATCCCGAGCAATGACGCCAAGGACTTCGCGGGCCAGATGATCAAGAACGGAAAGGTCACGGAGTCACACCGCGCGTATCTCGGCATCCAGGCCGCGAACATCACTGGGGCACAGGGCGCGGCACCTGGCGTCCTCGTCTATGCCGTTGAGGATGGTGGACCGGCCTCGAAGGCTGGGATCAAGGAGGGCGACCTGATCGTCTCGATCGGCGGCAAGCCGGTGGCCGACACGAACCAGCTGTCGATGGTCCTCGCGACGCTCGAGTCGGGTAAGGCCGCCCGTCGTCGTCCAGAGGGACGACGGGTCGCAGGAAACCGTCCAGGTCACGCTCGGAGAGATCCCTGGCTGAGCCCCAAGAGACAAGCGTCGGCGATCGCGCGTGCAAGGCCGTTTCCGTCCGAGTGCGATGTAGTTGCGAGGCGACGCACGCCACGCTGAGTCGACCACTCTCGGTCGGGCTGTACGATGTCCCCTTGCGAGAAGGAGGAACACGATGCCCACACTCTTCAAGTACCGCCGCGCCACCGACACCGAGACTCCGGAGTCAGAGCAGCGGAGCAGCGAGATGCACGAGGTCAAGCTGCCAGAGTTCAACCTGCCGGAGATCGAGATCCCGAAGATCGACGTCGGCAAGGCCGTGCTCGGCGCGGCGACGGCGGTGGGGTTGGTCCAGCGGCGACGCTCCCGGTGGCCCTTCCTCCTCGGCGCCGGCGTCGTCATCGCCGTGGCCGCCTGGGCGTTCATGAATACCGCGATCCGGGAACGCCTCGCTGGGGCGGCGAGCGCGGCGACCGAACGGGTCCGTGCGATGCGCGCCGGCGATCAGGACCAGGAGCCTCGCGCCTTTCCTGCTGCTCAGACCGCACCGATCGACCTGCCCTCGAACCTGAGCGTTCCGCCATCGCCGACCCCCGACTATCCCGAAGGATTCGGCGCCGAAAACGAGACACGCTCGACGACCGAATCGCCGGCGAACAACGGGCACGAGACGGCGACCGCTCCGCGCTGACCTCGTTCGATCAAGACACAAGAAGGGCCGGCCGGGATCTCTCCCGACCGGCCCTTCGAGTAGATCTCAAAGTTCGATGCGCTCCATCTGGCGGATCGCGAAGGCGATCAGCGCCAAGGTCCCGGCAGCCCACGCGATCGGCGTGATCCACCCCACCTCCTGCCCACCTGCGAGCCCGAACGTCCAGTCCAGGATCGAAGTCGGCAGATACGGCATGACGTTGATCGGCAGCAGGCCCGCGATCGTCGGGACCAGGAACAGGGTCCCGAGGGAGACCGCCAGGACGGCGGGGACGCCCGGCAGGACTGATCCGGCCGCGAGCCCGACCGCGGCGTAGAAGGCGACCGCGGCCACCATGCCGGCTGCGATCATCACGAGCGGTCCGAAGGTGACCGACCCGTAGAGGACGACCACGACGGCGATGGTGATCGCGAAGGGGATGATCACGGCAGCGACCGCGAGGATCACTGACGAGGAGATCCACTTCGACAGCCAGATCGAGCCGCGTGATACGGGCTTGGAGGCGACCCAGGCAAGTGTGCCCGTCTCTCGTTCGTGGACGATGAGGCTGGCCACCGCGAAGATCGCGGCGATCAAGAAGATCTGCGACGCCGGCGCGGACAGCAGGTTCATCATCGGGTCGAGCGAGGGAAACGGGATGTTCTCCATCCCAGGCTCCGGGAAGTTGTTTCGGACATAGGTCGTGATCGCGCCGTTGGCAGCGGTCAGGACCATGAACAGCGTGGTCACGACGGCGACGATCCACGTGCGCCGACCGCGGGTCCACTCGATGGCGTCCTTGCGAAGGAGGGGTCGGAGGCCGAGGAAACGGCCGGAGATGGCTGGTGTCTCGGCGCGCTCGGCGCCGGCGGCGATTGCGGTCATGCTGCACGCTCCTTTGAGTCGATCAGGCGGAGGAAGATGTCTTCGAGGTCGAGGCGGATGAGGCCGTTCTCGGTGAGGGTCAGGTCGCGCTCGGAGGCGAAACGGGTCACCTCGCGCTGGACACGGGCGGCGTCCTCATTGGCGATGCGGATCGAGTAGGTGCGGAGGTCGCCGTCGCGGTCATCGGCCTGGACGGCGATGACGCCGGGCAGCTTCGCGAGATCGATGGCCGTGTCGTCGGACCCGCCGACGATGCCGACCCGAAGGCGGTCGCGCGTGAAGGTCTCGAGCAGTTCGGCGGTCGGCGCCGCGCGGACCAGGCGACCCTGGTCGAGGATCGCGACGTGGTCGCTCACCCGCTGGACGTCGTCGAGGATGTGGGTCGAATAGAAGACCGTGGTCTCGCCCTTGAGTTCGGACATGAGGTCGAGGACCTCGTGGCGGCCGATCGGGTCAAGCGCGCTGACCGGCTCGTCGAGCAGAACGACCTGCGGGCGACCGATCAGGGCCTGGGCGATGCCGAGCCTCTGGCGCATGCCGCCCGAGTACGTCCTCGTGCGCCGGTCGGCGGCGTCGGCGAGTCCGACTCGAGCCAGGGACTTGTCGATCCAGGCGGATTCGGACGTCGTGGGGTCCGGCGACAGCGAGGCGACGAACTGGAGTGTCTCGCGCCCGGTCATCCAGTCGTAGAAGCGCGGGTCCTGGGCGAGGTAGCCGACCTGCTGGCGGTAGGCCGAGCCATCGCTGAGCGGGATGCCTGCGACGGATGCCGTTCCCGCGGTCGGCCGGATCAGGCCGCCGAGGATCTTGAGGGTGGTCGACTTGCCGGCGCCATTCGGGCCGAGGAAGCCGTAGATCGAACCGGCCGGCACGTCGAGGGTCAGGTCCGTCAGGGCCTGGACCCCGGGATAGTGCTTGGTGAGGCCGGCGGTGCTGATCGCCGTTGGGCTGGTCATCGTGGTCTCCGTGTGGTCGCGAGCCGGGTGGTTCGCGTTGACCACAGAGTCCCGTGCCGAGGGCGTCGCGTCGTCGGTCCGTGGTCTCGAACGCGGTCGAGACGTGTGGTTCGCCGACTTGCGCCGCTCCGCTCCGCAGGTAGCGCCAGCGGGTCATCCGTTGGTATCGGTGGTTCTGGCGCTCGCCTGCGGCCGCCCTCAGTCGTCGGCGGTGCCGGGTCGGACGAGGCCGGCCTCGTACGCGAGCGCGACCGCCTGTGCCCGGTCGCGCAGCTCGAGCTTGAGCAACGCATGCGAAACGTGTGTCTTGACGGTCGGCTCGGCGAGGACCAGGCGTTCGGCGATCTCGCGGTTCGAGAGCCCTCGGGCCACGAGCTTGACGACCTCGAGCTCGCGCTCGGTCAGTTCCCGGAAGCGGTCCTGGCGCGGGTCTGCCGGCCCAGGTAATCGGTCGCGGAAGCGGTCGAGGAGCTGTCGCGTGACCGACGGCGCCAACAGCGCATCGCCGCCCGCGACGATTCGAATGGCGTCGACAAAACCCGACGGCGGCACATCCTTGAGCAGGAATCCGCTCGCCCCGACGCGCAACGCCTGGACGACGGTCTCATCCGCATCGAACGTCGTCAGGACGAGGACCCGGGCCGTGGAGTCGGTGTCCTCGACGATCCGGCGGGTGGCCTCGACCCCGTCCATCACCGGCATCCGAATGTCCATCACGACAACGTCCGGCTTCAATCGCCGGACCGAATCGACGGCGACCTTGCCGTCGGGTGCCTCACCGACGACTTCGATATCCGGCTCATCCGCGAGGATCATGCGAAAGCCCGTGCGGACGAGCTCCTGGTCGTCGACCAGGAGGACGCGGATCGGCATCGTCAGGCGCTCGCCGCGGCCGGTGGTGCGATCGGCAGGTGGGCGGACACGCGGAACCCGCCTGGCATCGGACCCGCCTCGAATCGACCGCCGAACACCGCGACGCGTTCGCGCATGCCGATGAGGCCTCGGCCGGACTCGCCCGGCACACCGATGCCGCGATCGCCTGTGCCGCCGTGGTCCGTTACATCGATATCCAGCTCGGCCGTGCCGTAGTGGACGCGGACCTGCGCTGTCGCGCCGCGGGCGTGCTTCAGCGTGTTCGTGAGTGCCTCCTGGATGATGCGATAGGCCGACAGCTCGATGCCGGGATCGAGCCGGCGCGGATCGCCTTCGACGGCGAGCTCTACCGGCAGGCCCGTCGCGCGGACCTGCTCGAGCAGCTCCCCGAGCCGGTCGAACCCGGGCATCGGCGCGAGCGGATCAGTCGTCGCGTCGCCGGCCCCGATGATCTCGCCGACCGGGCCCGGGTTCCCAAGGATGCCAAGCATCCGACGCATGTCCGCGAGGGCGAGTCGACCTGTCGAGTCGATCGCCGCCAGCGCCTTGCCGGCATCGGCCGGCCGTTTCTCGAGCGCTCGCAGCCCTGCTCCTGCCTGGATGACGATGACGCTCACGTGGTGGGTCACAACGTCGTGCAGCTCGCGCGCGATGCGCTCCCGCTCCTCGGCGACCGCCTGGGCATCGCGGTGCTCGCGCTCGCGCTCGAGCCGTGACGCCCGTTCCTCCACCGTGCCGACGTACGCGCGCCGTTCCTTTGCCCACGTCCCGAGGACCCAGACGGCGAAGATCGTGAGGTTTGTCTGGACGAGACCACTGAGACCCTGCGGGAGGGCATCGAGATAGAGATTCAGCCACAGGATCGCCAGACCGGCGAGCAACGCCAGCACGCCCGACGTTCGACGGTCGAGCCGTTCTGCGGCGGTGAATAGCCCTATGAGCGCCCCGATCGGCGCGCTGTAGCTCCCTGTCATAAGGGTTCCCTGGAGGATGAGCGCCGTGAAGGTCACGACGCACACCGGACCGGGCCACACGCGCCGTACCGCGAGCGGCAGGGTCTGCAACAGGACCAAGGTGACGCTCAGCGGGTCGAGGGTGCCGAGATCCGTGCCGCCGCCGAGCAAGGTGAAGATCGAGAGCGCACTGAGCCCCAGCGCGATCAGCGTGTCGACGACGAGCGGTCTCGACGAGATCGCGGCACGCAGCGTATGAGGAGCGGCCGTTGAACCGCGCACGCGTTGTCTCGATCACGCGCGCAGCGTAGACGCCCGCGCGACCCACGACATCATCCTGCGGGCTCGAACGACATCGTCCGGAAGGACTACTGCCGCGCTACGGGTCGACGTGAACGCCACGGGTGTGGCAAGGTGGGTCAGCCCCCACGACGTACTTCTGTACGTTTTTACGAGCAGGCGCGTGAGCGCCGCCTTCCATGTACCGTTCCCCCGGAGGGTCGACGCGATGGGCTTCAACCTGCGGAATCGCAGCTTTACGACGCTGCAAGACTTCACGCCGCGTGAGATCCGCTTCCTGCTCGACCTGTCCCGCGATCTCAAGCGCGCCAAGTACGGCGGCTACGAGCAGCCGCGGATGAAGGGCAAGAACATCGCGATCATCTTCGAGAAGACGTCTACGCGGACGCGCGTCGCATTCGAGGTCGCGGCCTACGACCAGGGTGCCCACGTCACGTACCTCGGGCCGAGCGGGACCCAGATCGGGCACAAGGAGTCGATGAAGGACACCGCCCGGGTGCTCGGCAGGATCTACGACGCGATCGAGTACCGCGGTTACGGCCAGGAGATCGTCGACGACCTGGCCAAGTACGCCGGCGTGCCGGTCTGGAACGGTCTGACGGACGAGTTCCACCCGACCCAGATCCTCGCCGACGTCCTGACGATGACCGAGTTCTCCGACAAGCCGCTCAGCCAGATCTCGTACTGCTACCTCGGCGACGCTCGCAACAACATGGGCGACTCGCTGCTGATCGGTGGCTCGAAGCTCGGGATGGATGTTCGGCTGTGCGCCCCGAAGCACCTCTGGCCGAACGAGGACCTTGTGGCGACGGTGCCGCGAGTTCGCGGCGCAGTCGGGTGCGCGGATCACCCTGACCGAGAGTACCGATGAGGGCGTGAAGGACGTCGACTTCCTGTACACCGACGTGTGGGTGTCGATGGGCGAGGACACCTCCGTCTGGGATGAGCGGGTCAAGCTCCTCACGCCGTATCAGGTCAACAGCGAGCTCGTCGCGAAGACCGGCAACCCGGCGGTCAAGTTCATGCACTGCCTGCCGGCCTTCCACGACCGCGAGACCAAGGTCGGCCAGGAGATGTACGAGCGGTTCGGGCATGGACGGCATGGAGGTCACCAACGAGGTCTTCGAGTCCGAGCGCTCGATCGTCTGGGACCAGGCCGAGAATCGGATGCACACCATCAAGGCAGTCATGGTCGCGACGCTCGGCGCTTGAGCGTCGGGCAGAGGGGGCATGACCGAATGAGGATCGTCATCGCCCTCGGCGGCAACGCGCTGCTGAAGCGCGGTGAGCCGATGACCGCCGGACGGCAGCGCTCCAACGTGCGGGTCGCGGCGGCCGCGCTCGCCCGTGTCGCGACCGACCACGAGCTCGTCATCTCCCACGGAAACGGGCCGCAGGTCGGCCTGCTCGCGCTGCAGGGAGCCGCGTACAAGGACGTCGACGCGTATCCGCTCGATGTCCTTGGCGCCGAGACCCAGGGGATGATCGGCTACATGGTCGAGCAGGAGGTCGGCAACCTCCTCCCGTTCGATCGGCCGCTCGCGACGCATCCTGACGATGGTCGAGGTCGATCCCGACGACCCGGCCTTCGCCGACCCGACGAAGTTCGTCGGGCCGATCTACGACGAGGCGACTGCGAAGTCGCTCGCCGCCGACAAGGGTTGGAACGTCAAGCCTGACGGAGCGAGTTGGCGGCGGGTCGTGCCGTCGCCGCGACCGCAGCGGATCTTCGAGATACGCCCGATGCGTTGGCTCCTGGAGCAGGGGACCGTGGTCATCTGCGCCGGCGGCGGCGGCATCCCGACGATGTACGCCCGCGACGACGACCGCCAGCTCGTCGGCGTCGAGGCGGTCATCGACAAGGACCTCGCGAGCAGCTTGCTCGCGCGCGAGCTCGGGGCCGATCTCTTCGTCATGGCGACCGATGTCGACGGCGTCTATCGCGACTGGGGCCAGCCGACGCCAGGCACGGATCGACCGGGCGACTCCGGCCGAGCTCGATGGCCTGGACCTGCCGGCCGGTTCGATGGGACCGAAGGTCGCGGCCGCGACCGAATTCGCTGCTTCCACCGGAAAGCGGGCGGCGATCGGATCGCTCGACGACATCGACGCGCTGGTCGGCGGCACCGGCGGGACACAGGTCATGGAGGAATCCAAGGGATGACATCGCTCGGTGTGCACTCGGAGGTCGGGAAGCTCCGCCAGGTCATCGTCCATCGGCCCGATCTCAGCCTCAAGCGGCTGACCCCCGGGAACCACGACGAACTGCTCTTCGACGACGTCCTGTGGGTCGAGCGCGCGCAGTGGGAGCACGACCAGTTCGTGGCCCGGATGCGCGAGCGCGGCGTCGAGGTCCTGTACGTTCAGGATCTCCTCAGCGAGGCGCTCGCGGCCAGCGAGGAGGCTCGCGGCCGGATCATCTCGCTCGTGGCGTCCGAGGCTGTCGTCGGTGCCGAGCATCGTCGAGGACGTCCAGGCCTGCCTCAGTGCCCTCGCGCCGGACGCGCTCGCGCGTCACCTCATCGGCGGCCTGACGGTCGCGGAGTCGGGACTCGATATCGGCCAGGCGCGGTCGACATCGCTCATCGCCGCCGCCATCGAGGACGAGTCGATCTTCGTCCTTCCGCCCCTGCCGAACAGCCTGTTCACCCGCGACTCGTCGTGCTGGATCTACGGCGGCGTCTCGATCAACCCGATGTTCTGGCCCGCCCGCCGGCGCGAGGCCTACAACATGGCCACGATCTATCGAGCCCATCCACGCTTCAAGGACGAGGCGTTCGAGTACTGGTATCCCGAGCTCGGCGATGACGACCGTTTCCGGCTCGAGGACTTCGGTCAGGCCTCGATGGAAGGCGGCGACGTCGAGATCATCGGCAAGGGCACGGTCGCCATCGGCATGTCCGAGAGGACGACGGGCCGGATGATCGAGCAGATCGCGAAGGCCCTCTTCGCGAAGGGCGCCGCCGAACGAGTCATCGCGGCGGTCATGAGCAAGGACCGCGCTCACATGCACCTCGACACGGTCTTCACCCTCCTCGACCGTGACAAGGCGACCGCGTATACCAAGGTCGTCGAGGGCATCCGGGCGGTGAGCCTGCGACCGGGCTCGAAGCCGGGAACGTTCGACGTCCGGCCCGAGAAGGATTTCCTATCGGCCGTGACGGACGCTCTGGGCGTTCCCAAGCTCCATGTGGTCGAGACCGGCGGCGACGCCTACCAGCAGGAGCGCGAGCAGTGGGACGACGGCAACAACGTCGTCGCGCTCGAGCCGGGCGTCGTGGTTGCCTACGAGCGCAACACGTTCACGATCTCGAAGATGCGCGAGGCCGGTGTCGAGGTCGTCACCATCGAGGGATTCGAGCTCGGCAAGGGCCGCGGCGGCGGGCATTGCATGACCTGCCCGGTCGTGCGCGACCCGATCTGAGGGAGGACTTCGGCATGGACGGACCGGGCCGCTGGGTCGTCGCCATCCTCATCACGGCCGCCATCGTCGCGCTCGTCGCGTTCGCCCGCGGCGAGCCCGAGCATGGCGAGCCGACGGCACCACCGGCAGCCTTCGGCCTCAGCGCGCACGGCTGACCGATCCGCACGGCATGACGGCACGAAGGATCGATCATGAACGAGGACGGCACGTCGCCCAAGCCGGGAACACGCGCACCGTCGCTGCTCGACGCGCTCATCCCTCTCGTTGCGCTGATCGGGCTCATCGCGCTGACGATCGCCCTCTTCGGGACTGATGCGACGAGCGGTCCCCTGCAGGTCGCGCTGCTCACGAGCGCCGTGGTCGCGGGTCTCGTCGCGTTCAAGAATGGCTACAGCGTCTCCCGCATCCGCGAGGCGGCCATCGGCGGCGTGTCGTCGGGGATGAGTGCCCTGTTCATCCTCCTCGCCGTCGGCGCGCTCATCGGGACCTGGAACATGGCGGGCACCATCCCGACGGTCGTCTACTACGGCCTCGGGGTGTTGAGCGTGACGTGGTTCTATCCCACGACCGCACTGGTATGCGGTCTCGTCGGGCTCGCGATCGGCAGCTCCTGGACGACGGCGGCCACCCTCGGTGTCGCCTTCGTCGCCCTCGCACCGTTGGTCGGTGCCGACCCTGTCATCACCGCCGGCGCCGTGATCTCCGGCGCGTACTTCGGCGACAAGCTGACGCCCGTGTCGGAGACGACGGTCCTCGTGCCCTCCATGGTCGGCGGTGTGACGACCAACGAGCACATCGGGGCGATGCTCTGGACGTCCGGGCCGGCTGTCGTGATCGCGCTCGTGCTCTTTGCGATCCTCGGCCTGGCGACACCAGCAGCGGGACCCGGCTTCGACCCGGCGAGTGCCCAGGCGACCCTTGCCGGCGAATTCTCGATCAGCCCCCTCAATCTGCTGCCGCTCGTGGTGCTCGTCATCCTCTCGATCCGGCGAGTCCCGCCTTTCCTGGCCATCTTCAGCTGCGCCCTGTTCGCCGGCGCGCTCGCGTCGCTCACCCAGCCGGAGCTCGTCGCGGCGTTCGTGGCGAAGCCCGACCAGGGTCCACTCCTCACCGGGATCGAAGCGATCTACGCGGCCATGGCCTCCGGGTTCGTGTCCGCGACTGGCAACGAGACGATCGACGCCCTGTTCTCCCGCGGCGGGATGGATGGCATGCTGACGACGATCTGGCTGATCCTCGGAGCCCTGAGCTATGCCGCGATCATGGAGGAGGCGGGCTTCCTCGAATCGGCTCGTCATGCCCATCGTCGCCCGCGCCAAGTCAACCGGCCGGCTCATCGCATCGGTCGTCGCGACGTGCATCGGCCTGAACATCGTCGCCGGCGACCAATACGTCGCGATCGTGATGCCGAGCCGGATCTACCGCGCCGAGTTCGCCCGGCGCGGGATCGCGCCTCGGATGCTGTCGCGGGCCGTCGAGGATTCGGGCACGGTCACCTCGCCGCTCGTGCCATGGAATAGCTGTGGGGCGTACATGGCGGCCGCCCTCGGCGTTCCGACGATCGCGTATCTCCCGTATTGCTTCTTCAATCTCGCAAGTCCGATCATCTCGCTCGTCTACGGCTTCACCGGGTTCCGTATCGAGCATGTCGCGCCCACCGGCGAGCCGCCTGCGGCGACCGCCGGCGGGCCTGTAGCCGAAACGGATGGCCTGGAGGGAGGTCCCGCATGACTGCGACCCCGAACGACTCCGGACCCGAGCAGGGTCGTCGCGGGTTCAGCCTGCCGTCGGCTTACACGATCCTGTTCCTGCTGATCGTCGTCGTCGCGCTGCTGACCTGGATCATCCCCGCGGGCGCGTACGAGCTCGATCCGAATGGCGAGCCGATCCCGGGCTCGTACCACTCCGTCCCGGCGAACCCCCAGCGGATCGTCGTCGACTCGCTGATGGCGCCGATCAACGGGATGTACGGCATCGAGGGCGAGGACGGCAGCATCAGCGTCTGGAACTCGGGTGAGCTGTTCGGCGCGATCGACGTCGCGCTCTTCATCCTCGTGATCGGCGGGTTCCTTGGCGTGACGATGGCCACGGGCGCGATCCAGGGCGGGATCGCGGGCATCGTCGCGCGGTTGCGCGGGCGCGAGAGCTGGATCGATCCCGATCCTCATGTCCGTCTTCGCTGTGGGCGGGTCGACGTTCGGAATGGCCGAGGAGAGCCTCGCGTTCTACGCGCTGATCATCACGGTCATGATCGCCGCCGGTTTCGATGCGCTGGTCGGGGCGTCGATCCTCCTTCTCGGCTGCGGCATCGGCGTCCTCGGTTCGACGATCAACCCGTTCGCGACCGGCATCGCCTCCGGCTTCGCCGGCGTATCGATCGAGGAAGGCATCGTCGGCAGGGTCATCATCCTGATCGTCGGAACGGCGATCGGGATCATCTTCGTGATGCGCTACGCGGCGCGGGTAAAGGCCGATCCGCCCAGTTCGCTCATCGCCGATCTGAGGGCCGCGAACGAAGCCCGCTTCAGAGCCGACACCGAGACCGCGACGGACAGCGGCGGGTCCAACGCCAGCCTGACTGGCCGCCAGCAGGCCGTCCTCGTCCTGTTCATCCTCGCCTTCGTCGTGATGATCTACGGCGTCATCCCATGGGAGGACCTCGGCATCGGGCTGCCGACGCTGTGGTGGTGGTTCCCGGAGATGACGGCCTCGTTCCTGTTGTTCTCGATCCTCATCGCCGTGGTCAGCCGGATGCCGGAAGCGGGCTTCACCAACACATTCGTCGATGGCGCGCGCGACCTGCTCGGCGTCGCGCTCATCATCGGGATCGCTCGGGGTATCACGGTGATCATGAACAACGGGCTGATCACCGATACGGTGCTCAACTGGGCCGAGCAAGCGGTCGCCGACCTGGAAGGTGTCGCCTTCATCACGCTGATGTACGGGCTGTTCCTGCCCCTGTCGTTCCTCATCCCGTCGTCTTCCGGACTCGCGACCGTGGCCATGCCGATCATGGCCCCGCTCGCCACCTTTGCCGACGTTCCTCCGCAGCTCGTCGTCACGGCCTACCAGACCGCCAACGGGCTCGTGAACCTCGTGACGCCAACGTCCGCTGTGGTCATGGGTCGCCTGGCCATCGCCCGAGTGCCATACGGCACCTGGCTCCGTTTCGTGTGGCCGGTCCTGATCCTGCTCGCCATCCTGTCGGTCGTCGTCCTGGCCGGCGCTCTGCTGTTGCAATGATGAAATGGGGAGTCGGTCATGACCGCTGAAGCGACCTCGACTACGGAGGCCCAGACGAACTGGCATGCCCTCACGCCACAGGCCGCCCTCGAGCGGCAGGGCGTGGCGGTCGAGCGCGGCCTGACGCAGGCCGAGGCAGACGCGCGCCGAGCGAAGTACGGTCCGAACAAGTTCGCCGAGCCGCCGAAGGAGCCGCGCTGGCAGGCGTTCCTGCGCCAATACCGCGACCCGATGCAGATCGTGCTGTCGGCCGCGGGTGTGCTCAGCCTGTTCCTGCCCGGCCAGGTCGCGACCGGCGTCGTGCTCATCGGCCTTACCTTGCTGAATGCCGCGATGGGCCTGAACCAGGAGGGCAAGGCCAACGCGAGCGTCGCCGCGCTCCAGAAGATGATGGTCGTCTCGGCCAAGGTCCGTCGCGACGGCTCCCTCGTCCAGCTGCCGATGGAGCAGCTCGTGCCCGGGGACATCGTCGAACATCGAGGCCGGCGACCTTGTCCCTGCCGACGCACGCGTCCTCACCTCGGCCACCCTCGAGATCGACGAGTCCGCCCTGACCGGCGAGAGCGTCCCGGTCCCGAAGCAGGTCGAGGCGGTCGCGGAGGGCGCAGGGCTCGGCGACCGGGTCGACCTCGCCTTCATGAACACCCAGGTGACACGCGGCGCGGGAACCATCCTGGTGACCAACACGGGCATGACCACCGAGGTCGGTCACATCAGCGGCATGCTCAACGTGACGAAGGACGAGGTCACGCCGCTGACCCGCCAGCTCAACTCATTGACGAACCAGATCCTCGTGATCGCCGGCGTGCGCGCTGCTGATCTCGATCGGCATCGGCCTGTGGCGAAACACCCCGATCGACGAGCTGTTCCTCACCGCGATCGCGTTCGCCGTGTCGGCCATCCCGACGGGGCTGCCGGCCGTGGTGACGGCGATCCTGTCGAGGGGGACGACGACGCTCGCATCGCGCCGGCGCCATCGTGAAGCGATTACGGTCGGTCGAAACCCTCGGCTCGACCTCGGCGATCGAACTCCGACAAGACCGGCACCCTGCACGCTCAACCAGATGACTGCGGTCCAGATGGCTGTGGTCCACGGTCGCTACGCGATCACCGGCGAGGGCTACTCGACGGATGGCCAGATCAGCCATGTAGGCGGTCAGTCTGAGGGACCGCTCGACGCACTCCTGCTGCCGATGGCGCTCTGTGCCGACGCCGAGAATCCGAGACGGCGCACTGGTCGGCGACCCGACTGAAGGCGCGCTCGTCGTCCTGGCCGCGAAGGGAGGGGTAGACCCGACCCTCACTCGTGAGCGCTACCCGCGGGTCGCGACCCTGCCGTTCGATGCCGCATACAAGTTCATGGCGACGTTCCACCGGATGACCGATGACAAGGGCAAGGATGTCGTCCGCGCATACGTCAAGGGGGCGCCCGACCAGCTCCTTGCCCGAGCGTCGACGGCCCAGGGCACCGATGGCCAGCAGTATCCGATCGACCAGGTCCGTGAGCCGTACCTCACCGAGAATGACCGCCTCGGTGCGCAGGGTCTGCGGGTCCTCGCGACCGCCCAGCGGGACTTCGACCCGAAGACGTTCGACCCGAACGCCGACCTGCTTCCGCTCATCGTCGACCTTCGGCTGCTCGCGCTCGTCGGCATCGTCGACCCGCCGCGGATCGAGGCACGTGACGCCGATCACCAAGGCGCATGCCGCTGGAATCCAGGTGCGGATCGATCGACCGGCGATCACGCCATCACGGCTCGGGGCGATCGCCAGCCAGCTCGGCATCAAGGGCCAGGCGATCACCGGCGCCGAGTTCGCCGCATTCTCGGACGAGGAAGCTGATCGCCGGATCGACGACATCGGGGTCATCGCCCGAGTCGCGCCCGAGGACAAGGTCCGTCTCGTCGAGATCCTTCGGCGCAAGGGCCATATCGTCGCGATGACCGGCGATGGCGTGAACGACGCGCCGGCCCTCAAGGCGGCCGACATCGGCGTACGCGATGGGCATCACCGGCACAGAGGTCTCGAAGGAGGCCGCCGTGATCGATCCTGACCGACGACAACTTCGCGACGATCGTCGGCGCCGTCGAGCAGGGCCGGCGCTGTACGACAACCTGATGCGCTACATCCGCTTCCAGATGGCCAGCCTGTTCGGGTTCATCGCCACGTTCCTGGGCGCGAGCATCTTCAACGTGCTCGCGGCGTCCCGTTCCTCCCCCTCCAGACACTCTGGATCAACTTCACCGTGACCGTCAGTTCCAGGCCGTCGGCCTCGGCTACAGCAAGCCGCGGACCGGTCTCATGGACGACGCGCCGCGGCCCAAGGATGCCGGCTGATCCTGCCGCGCCCGCTGTTCCTCTGGCTCGCCTTCATCGGCCTCATCTTCGCGGCGGTGACGCTGCCGCTGATCGATCTGGCGCAGAGGGCGAATACGACGAGGTCGTCGCCCACACCATGGGCCTCGTCGCCTTCTCCCTCTTCCACGCGTTCTTCTCGCTCGAGACCGCCGACGAGGACCGGACGATCTTCAGCAGCCAGCTGCTCGAGAACCCGACCCTCCTCAAGGCGTCCGCGCTGTCCTTGCTGACGGTACTTCCTCGCGACGACGTTCGGACCGCTCCAGCGGCTGCTCGACACGACCGAGCTTTCGCCGGCTCAGTGGGCCATCTGCATCGTGCTGGCCTCATCGATCATCGCGGTGACCGAGGTCCGGAAGGTGTTCCGCCGTCGAAGCGCAGGCGCGCAGCCGATGCTCCGACGGGCGCCGCGGCTCTCGCCAGCCAGGCGTCTTGATCTACGTCGGTCTCCGGTCGCCCGCATCGGCGCCGAAGCCGCGCCGCCGCTTCGGGCCGCCGAGAAGCGACGCGGCGCCAGTTCGAGTTCGGCGCGACGCGCGACCTACGCCTGCGGCGCGTCCAGGAACGCGAGGACGGTCGTCGCGAGCAGGGGAGACATGCCGGAGTTGTAGTGCGTAAGACCGGGCAAGACCGCGAGCGCGTGACCGCCCTTCGGCCGCCCTTCGCCCATCCAGCCGCCGTCGCGCTGCCCGCCATCGAGGAGTTCGAAGACCTCGACCGCGTGGCTGACCGGGAACATGTCCGCATCGGCGCAGGCGAAGAGCGTCGGGACCTGGAGGCCTCGGACCTCCTCGCTGAAGTCGAAGTCCTTCGCCATCGACTCGCCCATCTTGTCGAGCAGTCGCCCGAAATCCTCGGGCCGCGGGGCGACCCGGCTGTAGAGCTGGTACATCGGCGTGTCCTTCATGAACTCCGCCGCGGCCGCGCTGACCTGGCCTTGCTGGCCGAGCATGTCGGCGTAGATCGCGCTGCGGCGGATGTTCGTGGACACCATGACGAGCTTGTTGACGAGGTCCGGGCGCTTGACGGCGGTCCAGAAGGCGACACCACCACCGAGCGAGTAGCCGACGACGTCCGGCTTGTCGAGGCCGAGGTGCTCGATCAGCGCCGCGATGTCGTCGGCCATGAGCCGGACGTCGATCGGCCGGTCGATGTCGGCCGTGCGGCCGTGCCCCTGGAGGTCGGGCAGGATGACCTGGTGGCTGGCGGCGAGTGCCGGCGTGACCGGCCCGAACATCTCGCCCGACCCGAGGCCGCCGTGGAGCAGGACGAGCGGTTTGCCCTCGCCGAGCGTCTCGTAATAGAGGTTGATGCCGTTGACGTCGGCGTAGGCGCCGGCGCCCTTGGTTTCGGCGCCCCAATCGGTCGTGGTCATCGTCGTCGTCCTCCCGCAGTTCGAGATTCGTGACGATACCGAAACGACCCGTCTCGCGGCGTTGCAGCAGCGGGAGCCCGGGTTGCGCGACGCGGTGTCGGGCTCCGATACGATCGGCGCTCGATGTCGGAGTCAGCGATCGTCTTGGAAGAGGTGCCGAAATGGCGACGTGGGCGAAGCGAATCGATGCCATCACGCTGTTCGTCGAGGACCTGGCGGCAGCGAAGCAGTTCTATCTCGACGTCTTTGGCCTGCCGATCCATTTCGAGGATGACGTCTCGGCCGTGTTCAAGTTCGGCGACACGCTGATCAACCTGCTGAGCATCGACCGAGGCGCCTGGGCTCGATCTGCGCCAGCCGTCGTGGCACCGGCCGATGCCGGATCGCGGATCCAGTTCACGATCAGGTCGAGGACGTGGATGCGGTGTGCGCCGACCTGCAGGCGCGCGGCGTCGAGCTCCTGAACGGTCCGATCGATCGTCCCTGGGGCATCCGAACCGCAAGCTTCCGCGACCCGGGCGGCCACATCTGGGAGATCGCCCGACTAGCCTGCGATGGCCGTGGACACGAGGTCAGCGATTACGGCTTGGCGACCACCTGGAATCTCGTCCGGCCGAGTTCCGTCTCGGAAACCCGCAGCACGATCGAGTACGACCCGGGCGCCGCAATCTCGATAGGACCGTTGACGGCGAAGACGAGCCGCTGGTCCGTACCGACCGGATGGCCCGGTGGACGGCCCGTCTCGAAGTCGATGCCGACTCTCGGCGACTCGAACGCCGTCCCGTCGGCGTCCTCGACGAGAAGGTCCGCGTGGTGGCGCTCGTTCGTCTCGTTCCAACTGATGTCGATCGCCACGCCGATCCCGACCGAGTGGGTGGCCGGGAACGTTGCGACATTCAGCACGTTCCAGCCGCCGCCCAGCATGTAGAGCTTGCCGTCGACGGCCTGGACGAAGTCCGCCAGTAGTAGCGCGTGTACCTGCACGGTGCCCCCTCACGAGATACGCCCGCTCGCGGTGCTTGAGCGACGCCGACGTCAGCCGGGCGGCGGCTCCATCGGCGTCGTCAGCTGGAAGTAGTTCCCATCGGGATCCTCGAGGGTCGCGAGCGACGAGCCGGGCATCTCTTCGAATGTGTACGGCTCGCGGACCACGATCGCGCCGGCGGCCTTGAACCGTTCGAAGACTTCCTTGACGTCCGGTGTCTCGATGTTCCAGATCAGCCGACCGGGGCTGACGTTGCGTCCGTGGACCTCCGAGTGCGGCGCGACCGTGATGTAGCCCGAGCCGATCTCCCAGCCGGTGTACCCGCCCTCGGAGAAGCCCGGCTCGCCGAGGAGCTTCGTGTAGTACTCGACGAGCTTCTCCGGGTTCTCGGAGCCGATGAGGATGCTGTTGAAGTTCATCTTGTCCTCCCGTGTGGACGTCGGCTGCTGAGTAGGGACCTACTTTGCCACCGCGAGCGCGATCGGCGGGGCGGCTCCGGGATCCGTCGCGGCTACGGCGTCATCCGGTAGAAGCGCAGCGTCTCGAGCTCGGGCTTGTCGAGGCGCTCGACCGTCCGAAACCCGGCCTCGAGACCGAGGCGCCGCATCGTGTCGGCTCGGATAGCCGTGCCGATCGCCTCCGTCGGTCGTTCGGTCATGGCCGCCGGCAGGCAGGTGAGGACGCTGAAGCCGTAGAAGAACCGCTCGGTCTCGGAGCCGGGCGCGGTGAAGGCGTCCTCGGTCTTCTCGTCGGCGACGAGCAGAACACCGTCCGGCTTGAGCATCCGACGGACCGAGGCGAGCACGCCGACCGGCTGGCTCATGTCGTGGACGGCCTCGATGATCACGGCGAGGTCGTACTGGCCGGCGTCGGCGTCGGCAACGTCGCGAACTTGGAAGGTCACCCGGTCGTCGACGCCTGCGTCGCGGGCGTGCCCGTTCGCGAGCTCGATCGAGGCCTCGTCGATATCGAAACCGTCGACGCGGGCCTTCGGATAGGCGCCGGCGATCGCGATCGCGGCCCAGCCGACGCCGCAGGCGACATCCGCGACGCGCGCAGGCGGGTCGGCTGCAAGGCGTTCGGCGATGCCCGGAATGGCGGCGGGCAGCATTTCGCGTGGCGAACCCGTCCACGAGCCAGGGCCGGTTGAAGGCACCCTGGGCCTCGGTCATGTCGATGCCGTAGTCCGACCACGCGACGCCGCCACCCGAGCGGTAGGCCTCCATGAGTTGTGGCATCACGCTCCCGATGCCGACCACCGACAGGGCGAGCGGCGCGACCGAGAACGGGCTCTCAGGGTCGGCCAGCGGACCGACGTACGCGTCAGGCAGGCGGAAGCGTCGGTCGTCCGAGGATGCCGAAGCGTCCTCGACCTCGAGGAAGCCGGTGACGGCCTGCTGCTCCAGCCACTCGAGGGCATAGCGTCGGTCGATCCCGGCTCGCGTCGCGAGCTCGCCGGCGGTCGCCGGCCCGTCCTGGCGCAGGGCCCGATACAGACCGAGTCGCTCGCCGAGGTAGACCGACAGGAGATCGAACGCCCCGAGCGTCGCCTCGAATAGCCGGCCCAAGAGTGCGTCGGCGGTCTTCTCGGTCGCGACGACGCCGTCGTCATTGCTCATCGGCAGTCCCTTCCTCGTGTCGCTTGTCGACCCGGCCGTGCGCAGGACATCGATGGTAGCCGGGCCTTCGCCGCCGATGCCGGCTGTATCTACGACGCCCCCGGCTGGCCGGTCGGCGGTATCGGCCGGCTCGGGATCTTCCTGAGCCGGCCTTCATCCGTGCGTTGGGCGTCGATGCGCACTCGCGCCGCCGGGACGGCACGCTCGTCCCTTTCAGCCGAGTCCTGGATCGTCAGGGACAGGCAGAGCGAGGCGCGGCGGCATTCGCGATCAATCGCGCGAGGACACCGGGGTCTCCAGGCAACTCAAAGTGGTTTACGCCCGGATTGTCGGTAAGGCTGAAATGGTGGCAGGTCATCCCGGCCCACGCCCCGACGGCGTCGTTGGTGATGTCCTCCTGGTTGACGTCGCCATCCCGCGTGAAGAACTCGGTCGTGCCGGTCACGAGCTGGCCGACGGTCAGGTCCGTCAAACCGAGTCCGACGAGCGTGTCGAGCCCCGAGCCTTTCTCCGCGTACACATCGACGTTCGGGAAGTGGGCGGGGTCGGCGAAGTCGACGAAGCCGATGTAGTGGTCGGCGATCGGATTGACCCACCCGAGGCCGGCGTCGTCGAAGAGCGCGTGGTAGTCGGCCGGCGTGTAGTCGGTGCTGGTCGACTGGTCGCGGATCACGATCTCGTCGTCTCCGAAGATGCGCGGATCCGAGGCCGTGATGAACGTCGAGGGGTGCGACAGGAACATCCGAGCGCTGCTGATCCCGTTCTCCGGGGTCGCGGGGAAGGCGAGATCGGAGATGTTCACGCCCACGAACATCAGGGCGTAGCCGAGACCCTGGCCCGGGAAATTGCCGGCCAGCGGGGTGAACCCGTGGATGTACTTGTTCTTCCACTTCTGGCTCGTATGCGTCAGGAGGTACTGCACGTAGATCGGGCCGTTCGAATGTCCGACCAGATGGACCGGCTTCCGACCGTTGTCGCGATAGGTCGCCTCGATGAGGTGCATCGAACGCCGGAGGAAATGGCCCATATCCGGCGTCAGGCGAGCGTCGTAGCCGGCGACCCGGATGTCGCGGTCGCGGGTGTAGCCGGCAGCCTCGAGCGCGTCATACATCGGTTCGTAAGCCGGCGCGCTGGCGGTCCGGCCATAGTCGGCGATCCGCACGGTGACGCCGGGCTGCTCCGAGAACCGGAGACGCATCGGCTTGTGCGGGTTGGCGTCGTAGCGCAGCGTCAGCAGCTCGTCACGACAGACCTGCGAAAACGGCGGGCCCGGATCGAAGAAGACGAGGTCCTCGAACGTACCGGAGCGAGGACACGCGGCGTCCGTGTGCTGGTGGTCGACGGTGACCTGGAGCCGCGTGAAATGCCAGGCGGGAAACAGGACGATCGGGGTCGGGCCGTTCGCGTGAGGACCGCCCGCGGAGGTCGCGACCGGCAGGGCGAGGAGGATGGCCGCGACCACCCCCACGACGATCGTCCGCATTCCTCGCTTCGAGCCACGCGACGTGCCCAAGTCCGGCCTCCTCTCCAACTCCCGACCGCGCCGAGTCTACGCCCGGTCGAGCTCTCGCCCTGTGCTGACGCCGGCAAGCCAGCCACGTATCGTTGACTGATGAACGAAAAGATCAGCAAATCACTGGCGCGCGGCCACACGATCGACATCACCACGACCGGGCGTCGAACGGGCGAGCCCCGCCGGATAGAGATCGTCTTCCACAACATCGACGGCCGGCTGATCATCACGGGTTCGCCCCGCTCGGATCGGAAACGAGCCTGGCTACTCAACCTCGAGACCGACCCCAACCTCACGTTCCACCTCAAGGGCAGTGTGAAGGCCGACCTGCCGGCAACGGCCCGGGTGATCACCGATCCGAGCGAGCGACGCGCGATCGCCGAGTGGGTCGTCGCGAACGCCTGGCCCAACCAGGAAGTCGAGGCCATGACCGCCTACTCCCCGATGATCGAGGTCACCCTCCAGGACCTCGCCGCCTGACCGGTCGGTCACGCGCTCAGGGCTTGACCGAGATCCAGACCGTCTTCTTCTCGGGTGTACTGGTCGAACGCCTCGAGGCCCTTGTCGCGGCCACCGAAGCCCGACTCCTTGAAGCCGCCGAACGGCGTCGTGATGTCGCCCTCCGAGTAGGCGTTGACCGAGACGGTCCCGGCACGCAACGTGCGCGCGGCACGGATCGCGGTGTCGAGGTCGTTCGTGTAGACCGCGGCGTGGAGGCCGTAGTTGGTGGCGTTTGCGATCGAGAGAGAGATCGATCCTTAGGGCAGGTTCGTCCAGGTCTCGATCGATCTTCTTCTGGGCGTCGAGTTGCTTCCGGTTCGTATTCGGGTCGATGCGCAGGCTCTCTGCCCGCACCATCGCGGTGAGGAACTGCGTGTCCACGCGCTTGTCGCTGTTGGTGTCGACGAGCTGGTTCCACTCGATCGCGCCGTTGGCGAAGTTGAGCCAGTTGGCCAGCAGCTGCTGGTCGAACAGCTCCTCGATCACGCTGGTCGAGCTGGTGTCGAGCACGTCGTACGCCTGCGCTGAGGTGGCCGCGGCGGTCCGCTCGTTGAACACCCGACTCATGTACGCCGTGATCTTCAAGTAGCAGGCAGCCGTGGTGGCGTCGATGTCGGGAGCTGGGCCCGACCCGAACGCGTAGTAGCGGTACTGCTGCTTCCAGTAGCCGTGGGGTCGGTTCGGGTGGTTGTTGCCAACGATGATGACGTTGAGCGAGCCGCTCGCCGCGCCTCCGTCGTCATCGGCGATCTGCAGGGCACTCGTGTACGCGCAGGCCTGAGTGAACGCGTCGTCCAACGTCGGGTTGATGTCGCGGGGTTGGATCGAAGGACTCTTGGGCGGATCGGTGTTGGGCGGGTTCACGAGGTACGACGTCGCTGTGGGCGTGCTGCCGTCGCCCCAGTCCCATGCGACGGCGAGGTCGTCGCTGCCGGGATCGGTCATCCGCACCTTGAAGTCGACCTTGGCGCCGGCGTGCGCGATGACGGTCGGGACGCCGTTCACCGTGACGGTGTTGGTGGTGTCGATGACCGCGGTCGGGTTCACGTTGGTCACCATCGCGTTGAGGGTCTTGCATGGCGTGGTGTCGTCGTCGGCTGCGCAGACCTTCACCTGCCAGGTCCCGTTGTCGCCGTAGATGTGCGTCGTGCTGAAGCTGAAGGTGGCGTCTGGGCGGACGTTCTCCAGGGTCCCTGTGAGGTTCTGGACCGCAGAGCCGTCGCCCCGTCGATCGTGGCCGATAGGGAGTCGAGCCAGCCCGGGTCCCGGATTCGTGCCGGCCACCGTCGTCGTGGTGTTCTCGGCCACTGCGGCGGGGTCGTTGACTTCGATGCTCGGCGCGACGTTGGTGACTGTGACCGTGGCAGTATCCTCGGAGGTCAAGCCCTGAGGGTCGGCAACGCACACTTTCACTGTCGTCGTCGCGTCGTTCCCGACGGTGGTGAAATCAGGGGTCGAGTCGCCAAAGGAGTCGTCGCACAGGCCGTCTCCGTCGAGGTCCCAAGAGTAACTGAGGGCACCGCCCTCGGGGTCGAAGGATCCCGTCCCGTCGAGCGTGATATCGGTGCCCTCGGGGGTCGTCCGGTCGACTCCCGCGTTCGCAACGGGCGGGAGGTTGGGGACGAATACACGGAACCTCACGCGGGCTCGGTCCGAGGACTCGATCAAGGAGTCGCTGTCACCGGTCACGTCGATGGTCTGACCGCAGGTGCTGGTGATGTCGCCGGTGATCGCCCCGGGCTCCTTCTTGATGCACTTGGCCATGTCGACGTTGAGGTTGAGCCCGTGGATCTCCTCGTCGTCGTCGGGAGAGATGTCCATCATGTCGTCGCCGAAGTTGAGTGACGGTACGAGGGGGCTCTCGCCGTCCTCATCCCAGATTTCGACGTGGATCGGCACGGTGCCGGTCAGCGGGACCGTCGCGCCGTACGCCCAACCTGGATTCGTCACCTCTTCCTGGTCGACCTTCTCCTCGCCACGGTTCTGACCCAACTTCCCGTTGACGGTGACCTTGGCGTACATGTCAGCGTCGTCGAAGGTGTCCACGTCGTCGTCGTCATCCTTGAGATAGTCGATGCCGACGGCGAGGGTGGGCTGCCTGACGGTGCGCTCGAAGTGGCGGTACAGGCCCGCTATCGCGCGGATGCCGTAGAAGTATGTGACGTCCCGGACCCGGCCCAGGTCACCGTCCGAGTTGTTGATCTTCTCGAACGGGCCGTCGTTGTCGTTGTTGTCCAGGTCGTCCTGCACGCGCGGACTTGGTGAAAGTCGTATTGCATCTTGATAGCTCGCCCGAATCGAGTCGTGGCGGTCGAACGTTCGCAATCGACGTCGCGGGAGGTGAAGAAGTCGGCGATCTGGTTGGTTGTGTAGACAGGAAGGCGAGCGGTCGACGCCGGTCGGCTCCCTCTCGTCCGGTGGCCCGTCAGAATCCGGGTGGTGCGAGTTGCGGAGCGCGTCGACGTGCAGCCTGGACGCCTCTGCGATGTGAGGTTCATATGCCCGTGGTCGTTGTCGACCAGGTCGCTCATCCAGGATCTCGTACGGGTCGGCGTCGAAGAAGGCCTTCCCGTGCGCGTCGTTGTGGACCGTGGGTAGGCCCCGACTGGTCGCGCATGGGTGCACGATGCGGCCGAGGTATTCGTAGGCCTTGAGCTTGACTCCGTGGCGTATGCCCCAAGCGCCGCGTCCAGAAGTCGTTTGCTTCTGCGGAGCGTTCTGGGTGGCGATGAGCGCGATGTCGAAGTCATCACCGTCGAACAGATCGAGCGATCGAGGATGTCCAGCATGTCCTCGATGACGCTCACCACTGCGGGCGGGTTGAACGCGCCGTACGTGCTGGGAGCATCGTCCCTGACGTCGGAGTCCCAGAAGTGCGGCATCGTGATCACGGCTTCCTTGAGGATCGGCAGGTACGGGTAGCCGTAGATGTGGTCGTCGACTTCCGGCGGGTTGCCGACCCCGTCCTCATGGCCGGCCCCGTCCCAGATGTCCTGGGCGAAGAGCGCCGCTTCCGAGCCCGGGGCGAGCAGGCCGAGCGCGAGGGCCGACATCTTCTCGTGGACGCACGCCTGGTCGTCCGAGGAGACGTTGTAGGCCTGCGCAGGCGGTGGCTGCACGGCGGTCAGGCCGAACGCCATCAGCGCGGCGACGGCGAGGGCGGCGATCTTGCCTCGGGGGTTGCGCATCTGGGACACCGCGAAATCCATGGTTGATCCGGAAGGCACCGACCCCCCCGCACGCCGACAGGATCGACTATGCCAGTGGCGCGTTATTCAACGTCTCGGTTTGGTCGACCGGACGCCAGGAGGAGGGCCGGCCGCCCTCAGGACTTGACCGAGATCCAGACAGTCTTCTTCTCGGTGGTGGCTCGATGGTCGCCGGCGGACGACAGCGTCGGTTGGTGTCGAATTCCGAGGCGGCGATGCGATCCCGACCAAACGCGCCGGTAGCTCTCCCGTTCGAGGCGTGCGAGTGATGCGAATCGAAGTTGCACCCGCGGGTGGCGCGAGCGTATCTTCGGCGCCGACCCCCAGAAGTCGCGCCGAATAGCCGGGGAGGAGGTGCGCGGGTGAGCACGAATTCGAACGGCCGCGTCTCGCGTTGGCGGTCGATGACCGTCCGACTGGCCGCCATCATCGGGATCGCCGGAGCCACCATGTTCGTTGCCGGGCCAGTCGCCGGCGCTCAGCCGGATCCGATCCTGCTGGTGCACGGATATCGCGGCAGTCCATCGACCTGGGGCGACATGATCGCCCGGTTCGCCGCCAAAGGCCGGACCGCCGTCGCCATCGACCTGCCGTCCGAGAACAACGTCACCAACGCGAACGCCATCGCCGACTTCATCGCCGCCCGCGGCTGGAAGCGCGTCGACATCGTCGGTCAGAGCATGGGCGGGCTGTCGGCGCGCCAGTTCGTCAAGTTCGGCTGGACGGCCGCGGTCATCGACAGCTATGTCTCGCTCGGGACGCCGCAGTACGGCATCTACTCGGCCTGCCTCCTGCCGAGCTCGTACGGCGGCCAGATGTGTCCGACCAGGACCTTCCTACGCGACCTCAACCGCGGCGACGACACACCCGGCAGCACGGCGTGGACGACGATCTACAGCACAGGAGACGAGTTCGTCCCCAACTCGTCGTCTCGCCTCGACGGCGGCGCGTGCCACATTCAGGTCTCAGGCGTCCGCCACAACGACATGGACAACGACTCAAGGATCTTCACGCACGTGCTCGCGGCCGTGGATGGCACCTGCACCGGCACATTCAAGTAGGACGCCGGGTCAGCGGGACCCAGTCACCGTCGGTCGAGTTGGACCACGAAAGCCTCGATGAGCGACCAGTAGCGGTCCGGCGTGTCCAGCCACGGGAAGTGACCGGCGCCCTCGATCACCTCGAGCCGGCCGACGCCAGGCGACAGCGCATCGAAGATCTCGCGTGCGGCCGAGACGGGGGTGATGGGGTCGAGCGCGCCGACGCAGACGAGCGTCGGGCAACTGATCCCGGCCAGCTGGTCGACTACGTCGAACTCATCGAATAGCTCCATCCCGCGTACCGCGACTTCCGTGTTCTTGATTTCGGCGGTCAAGTTGTCGCGTGTCGGGGACATGCGGTCCGAACGCGGTATAGACGCGGGCCCATTCAGCATCACTGATCGGATCGCCGCCGTAGTCACGACGCGCAAGCTCGGCCACCTCGTCGCCGGCGACACCGCGAACGGCTTCGACCAGCCGCTCCAGGTCGAATCTGGCGTGGGTCGATTGCAGGATCAGCCTCCCAGCGTGGCCGGGATGGCGCGTCGCGTAGAGCATCGCGACGAAGCCGCCCATCGAGTGCCCGTAGACGATCGGACGGGTGATGCCGACGCTGTCGCAGAATGCCTGCACGTCATCGGCGCAGGTCTCGAAGGTCCAGTCCGCCGCATCATGGCGAGCCGACCGCCCGTGGTCCCGCAGGTCCAGATAGACGACCTGCGCGTGGCTCGTCAACGCGGCGAAATCGGGTTTGAAATACGAATGGTCGTAGCTGCCGGGCCCGCCGTGGATAAGGACGATCGTCGGTCGCTCCCGCATGGCGGCTCCGTCCGGGACCAGGACGGCGCCATCGACGTCGAACCACAGCCGCGTCCCGTTCACCGTCACCTGCATCGATCGACCTCTCGTGCCGTCGTGTCGCGACGATCAGCGCGCCACCTCATCCTGCACCGAGCTACGGCGGCGGTGCAAACGGGCGCGCCAGATCTCCTCGAACGGCCACTGCTCCGACCATTCGCGCGAAAACGCGTAGTACGTGTGGTCGGGCGTGTTCTCGTCGGCGAACAGCTCGACAAGATCGATCAGCTCGAAGCCATTGGCGCGCAGGAGGCGAACCCAGTCGCCGTGACCGAGCGCGAACTCGATCTCCGGTTCGGGCTCGGTCCATTCGAGCTTGTGCAGTCCGCGCTGCGGACGCTGCAGCGTCTTGGACGCAGGTCCCTCGGCGGTTGCGCAGAGGATCGCAAGCGTCGAGTTTCGGAGGAAGACGAGCTCGCCGCCGTCACGCAGCAACCGCGCGGCCTCCGGGATCCACTTGTACGGGTCGCACCAGATTGACGCGCCGTACTCCGAAAGCACGAGGTCGAACGACTCCGACGGCAGCTTCGTGTCCTCGGCATTCGCCTGAACGAACCGGAGCCCGTACTTGAACTCCTCCTCCATCCGCCGCGCGGTCTCGAGTTGCGCCGGGGTCACGTCGACGCCGACGACGCGCGCGCCGCGACGGGCGAGCCACGCGCCGAAGTACGCGGTGCCGCAGCCGAGCTCAACGACATCCTTCCCGTCGACGTCGGGGAGCACCTTGACCTTCGCTTCGGGCGCCTGGGCCATCCCCCAGGTGATCTCCTGCTCAGCCCACCGGTCGTGCGCACGCGCGTCGGTGTACTCCGCGTTCGCCTTCGTCCACGCCGCGCGGTTGACCCCGACGTAATCCGGCTCAGCCAAAGGCGTCGTGGACTGGGGCGCGATCTCGCGCGCGGCAGACTCGCGCCCGCCATCTTCGGTGGCCATGCCCGTTATCCCTCCTGGTCGGGTGTTCTCGAACCCCATCATCGCCAATCGTCGCCGCTTCGAACGGGCGTCACGGATGGTGTCGACGCCGTCAGCGTGTGATGGCGATCTCAAGCAACCAAAGACACGAGGCTTTACGGCTACGGTCCGAGATGCCGGGCTGCTATCGTCCCGCCGCCGGCTCACCGCGAAGGGAGGGGCGATGTGGGCTGGCGTGGCGGTCGCCATTGCCCGCGTCTCGGGCGGCGAGGCTGCTGAAAGGCTCAGCGCCACGCGAAGGTGATATCCGGCCCGACTCTAGAGTTCGAGTTCAAGCTGAATTGCGCCGGCCTCCGCATCAGCGAGCCGCGCCAACGCCTCCGCTGAGTCCCGCTCTCGGCGGGTGGCGTCTTGAAGGAACTCCCGATTCGCGCGGGTCGATCTTCGCCGCGTTGCCCATCATGTTCCAGGTCATCGGGCAAATGCCTGAGCAGATCTCATCAATAAGATCAGGTGTCCGCAAACCCATGGCGGCGACCACTTGGGGAACGACTTGTTCTCCAATTTCCCAAGGCTCGGACTCGCCATCCACGGGCATGTATTGCGATGGCACGAGCGACCAGTCGAACTTCCAGCGTCGGATCAAACAGCGCGGCTATGCCAGCCTGGTGGAATTCACTTCGAACCACGGACAGGCCTTCAGGGACAACTGCGAGCAGAGGAAAATCCGGGCTCACGTTGTCAATTCCGATCACCAAGCGGTCTGCGTTTGCGCTCTCGCCTCCGATGCAAATGCAATGCGAGAGTGCCGAGTCCTCGGGAATCGAGGCACGCCGCCACCATCCGCCGCGGTGCTTGGTCCGGCGGAGCGAGCAAGCTGATCTTCCTCAGCATTCGCGACGCTCTTCCACTCGAACAGGACCGCATGACCGACGTCGCTAGTGCGAGATCGGTCTGTCCCGAATCAACTCGACCTCCGTGCCACCTCAGATCGAGAGGATAGCGATAGGCCCCCAGACTACGCTGGGGGCCTGGTCGAGGTTCGCGGACTCCCTCAGCTGCAGCCGCTGGTGCTCCCGCAGTTGAGGCACTTGTAGCAAGACCCGTTGCGGATCATGATCGCGCCGCAGTCCATGCAGCTGGGGGCGTCGGCCTGGGCCTGGAAGCTGACTTTGGTGGCGCCGAAGTTGAGCGTGATGCCGCCGGTGCTCTTTCCGTTCGAGGCCTTGCCGTTGCCGTTGGCGGCGTGACCGTTGCCGTTCGAGAGGATGGGGTTCGTGGCCATGACGGCCATCCCCGGTGAGGACGACTTGGGGGACGGCTCAGCAACCGGCTCCGCGGCGACGGCCGTCGACTTGGGCACGTCGGGCTCGGTGGCCCGAGGCTCCGGAGACGGCGCGGGCGCCGGCTCCGCAATGGCCGAGATGGGTGCCTCAACCGAGCTCCCGAGGCTGAACCCTCCGGTCGGCGGCTCGTCCACGACGGCTGAGCGGTCGATGAGGCCGAGGTTTGCCTTGTCGTCGGGCGACAGGAAACGCGAGCCGAGCCAGCGGAAGATGTAGTCCACGATCGACTTGGCGATCGGGATCTCCTGGTTGCCCGTGAAGCCCGACGGCTCGAACCGCACGTGGGCGAACTTGTTGACGAGGTCCTTCAGCGGCACGCCGTACTGGAGCGCCACGGAGATCGTCGTCGCGAGGGTGTCCATGAGGCCCGAGACGGTCGAGCCTTCCTTGGCCATCTTCAGGAAGATCTCGCCGGGCTGGCCGTCGGGGTAGAGCCCGACCGTGATGTAGCCCTCGTGCCCGGCGATGTCGAACTTGTGGGTGACCGCCGCGCGCTCGGCCGGGAGCCGGCGTCGATGGGGGAGGCCGGCCTCGATCTGGGCCTTCGCGAGCTGCTTGCGCAGCTTCTCGACCTCTTCGGAATCGATGGCGGCGCCGGCGTCGCCGGTCTTCTTGCCGGTCGAGAGCGGCTGGCTTCGCTTCGAGTTGTCGCGGTAGATCGCGATCGCCTTGAGGCCGAGCTTCCAGCCCTCCATGTAGACGCGCTCGATCTCCTCGGCGGTGGCGGCCTCGGGCATGTTGACGGTCTTGCTGATCGCGCCCGAGAGGAACGGCTGGATCGCGCCCATCATCCGGACGTGGCCCATGTAGTGGATCGACCGCTCGCCGTTGGCCGGCTTGAACGCGCAGTCGAAGACCGGCAGGTGCTGCGGCTTCAGGTGCGGCGCACCTTCGATCGTCTCGTGCTCCATGAGGTAGGCGAGGATCTCGTCGACCTCTTCGGCGCCATAGCCAAGCTTGCGCAGCGCGGCCGGGACCGTCTGGTTGACGATCTTGAGGAAGCCCTCGCCGACGAGCTTCTTGTACTTGATGAGCGCGATGTCCGGCTCGACCCCGGTCGTGTCGCAATCCATCATAAAAGATATGGTCCCAGTTGGAGCCAAAAGACTGGACTGCGCATTCCGATAGCCGAATTCCCGGCCGAGCTCAAGGGCCTCGTCGAAGACCCGACGGGCCTGCTCGAGCATGTCGGCCGGGACACCCTTTGACGGGATCTGATAGGCGGCGTCACGGTGCTTGCCCATGACCCGCATGAACGGCGCTTCGTTCTTCGGATACTCACGAACGGGCCGCCGTGATCGCGTGCGATGACGGCGCCCTGGCGATAGGCCTCGCCCGTCATGATCGAAGTGAGCGCGGCGGCGTAATTCCGGCCCTCATCCGAGTCATATGCAAGGCCTCGGCTCATGAGTAGCGCACCGAGGTTGGCGTAGCCGAGTCCGAGCGGCCGGAACTTGTGGCTGTTCTCCTCGATCCTTGGCGTCGGATAGCTCGCGTTGTCGACGAGGATCTCCTGCGCGGTGATCGTCACCTTGCAGGCAACCGGTAGGCGTCGGCGTCGAACTCGCCGTCATCTCCACGAACTTCATGAGGTTCACCGACGCCAGATTGCAGCTGGTGTCATTCAAAAAGCTGAACTCGCTGCAGTTGTGAATTACGAGCCCATTTGCGACGAAATGACTGGTCGCTCGCTCAGTCAGGTCGAATACCGGCTCTACGCCTAGCGGCGTGATCGACCCGACGCCGTCGATGAGCTCATCGCTGTACGTCGAGACTCGCGCGTTGAGCCGACCAGCTCGCGGCCTTCGGGCTGCCGGCGACAAACCCGATCTCCCGCTCGAAGCGGACGCGGGAGCTTCGCGTGATGCGAAGCGAGTTCATCTCCCGAACTGGGTAGGACTTCATGCCGCCGCGACCGTCCGGCAGCATCGCTTCGAGGAGTCCGGCACGGCGCTTCTCGTACACCTTTGCCTTGATGCCGAACCCAAGCAGCAGTCGCTGCACTTGCTCGAGCAATTCGAGCGACGTGGAGCCAAGCTCTACGAATGCGTTCGAGCCGGAGCGCACAACAGTTCCGTCGGCCGTGAACAATCCGCGCAGCACTGCCGCCATCGAGGCACGGTCGAGGTCGTACACGGCTGGCTTGAATTGCTTGAGGTCGGCCCCCGCGTCGAGGACCGCGTACTGCATGAACTGTTCGACGACTGGTCGCGAGGCGAACGCCAAGCGTGACCCCGTTGCCGTGAATGACACGTGGACCGAGTCGTTTCGACCCATGGATCCGACGGCCTTGAGCAGTCGCTTCTCGGCGTTTA
>CAWFLS010000015.1:0-86901 GCA_963816675.1 uncultured Chloroflexia bacterium | reverse complement strand
TGTGTACGCCTTCGACGTTACGTATTGCTGGAGCGCCACGTTCAATCTCACCGCGACGTCGGTCAGTGACGCGACCAAGACCTCGACGGGTACGTGCGGCGTGACGGTCAAGGCACCGAGCGTCGCCTACACGCTGGCCCCGGCGAGCCCGAACGGGTCCAACGGCTGGTACAACAGCGGTAACGTCGACCTGACCTGGCAGATCCAGGACGCGACGGCCATCGTCGAAGGCTGCGACGACGAGACCTTCTCGACGGACGGGACCTTCGACCGCTCGTGCACGGCGTCGAGCGATGGCGGGATCACGGGACCCGTGACCGTGCAAGTGAAACGCGACGCGACGCCACCGAACGTCTCGGTGACGGTGTCTCCGATGGCGCGGTGTATCTGCTCGGGACAGCACCGACGCCTGGGTGCACGGCCGACGATGCGACAAGCGGTCTCGGAGCCGCGCCGTCGCTCGGCGTGACGGGCGGCCCGACGGTCGGCTTCTTCACAGTCACGTGCTCCGTCTCGGACAACGCCGGCAACCCGGGATCAGCGTCGGCGACGTACCAGGTCACGTACGACTTCTCGGGCTTCGCGAAGCCGGTCCTCAATCCGGCAGCGGTCAACGACGCGAAGGCGGGTACACCGCTCCCACCCCTGAAGTTCAGCCTCGGAGGCGACCAGGGCCTCGATATCTTCCTCGCGGGCTACCCCGCCACGGCGCAGTACACGTGTGGCACGACGCCACCGACGACCGCGACCGTGCCTCTGGCGAAGATCGGGCCGCAGCTTCTCAAGTACGACGCGAAGGACGGCCAGTACATCGTCAACTGGCAGAGCGACAAGTCCTGGAAGAACACGTGCCGCGTGTTGATCCTCGGGCTCAAGGACGGGACGACCCGGTCGGTCCTGTACCAGTTCAAGTAGGTCGATCCAGGCCGGCCGTTTGACGACGGTCGGCCCATCGGCCACAGTCAGGAGAGTGGCGTGACGCGACCTTTGGGTCGCTGGCCGTCACGCCCCGTGGCTGTACAACGGCCAGCCGCGGTTTGCGCCGCGGCTGAGCGGACCTCACTCCACCTCTACGGATGACCTCGTGAGCGCTCGACGGATTGCCTCGCTGGCCGCCCTGACGTTCACCGTGGCGTCATGCGCCGGCACGGCCGCCTCGCCTTCCACTGCGCCCGCGTCAGCGGCCGCCATCGCCTCGCCGGCTGAGGTGAGTCCATCGGCCCTGCCGTCGGACTCCGTTGCGCCGACTCCGGAAGTGACGCCGGCCGCGCCCGGCACGGCCAGCCCGGCCGCGACAACGCCCGCTCCTGCCACGCCGGTGGCTCCTGCCACGGCGTCCGCCACCTCACGGCCCTCGCCGAAACCGACCGCTGCCGGAAGGCGTACCCCGGTTCCTCCGAGCGAGCCGCCCGCCCAGAGCGACCTCCGCGTCACGGAGACAGGATTTACCGCCTTTCACGACGCCGGCAATGACTTCGCATCGTACGGAGCGATCGTCCATAACCCGGACCGGCAATGGAGCATCGTCCGGATGGAGATCCACGTCGACTTCTACGGTCCCGACGATGCGTTCCTCGCCGGTCAGGACGTGACGATCACGGTCCGACCTGGAGCGGACCTCGGATCGCCGGGCAGGTCTTCGGTGCCGGTCGGGCGGTCCGGATGGAAGTCAAGCCTCCCGAGGACACGACCTCCTATCACCAGGTCTCGTCCTCGAACGAGACGATCCAGGCGAGGGACATCGCCACGCAACGGTCGAACGGCTCGTATCTGACGACAGGCACGGTCGTGAGCACGTTCACCACCGAGCAGTCGTTCGTCGAGGTGACCGCGATCTACCGCGACGGCCGCGGCCGGATCATCGGTGGCTCGAGCGGCGGCGTGCAGACGGTACCCGCGCGGGGCACGGCGCCATTCGAGATCGTCGATGGATCGCCGTATCGTGCAGTCGCGAAGACCGACGTCTATTGGCATGAGGGCCTGTGACGGCTCGCCCGACCGCGCGCGCCCACAGTCGCTCAGCGAGCCTGATCGCCGCTGTGTTCCTCTCCGCCGCCCTCATCTCCGGCTGTGGTTCCTCGGTGGCGCCGAGCGCAAGCGTCGCCGCGAGCCCATCCGCAGCCGCTGCCGCTGCCGCTGCCGCTGGGAGTCTCCAGGCCAGTGACGCGTGCCCGCTCGTGCCCGACATGGACGCGCTCGTCGGCAAGACCGTGCTCGTCGCCCCGACGGACTACCGAACGGGTCCGCTGTCACGGTGCACCTGGGTGTACGGGAAGGACCCGACCCGCAACGTCGCCCTCAACTTCGGACCGGTGACGGGTCACACCGACTCGATCGCCAACTTCGGACCGGGCGAGTCCGTTCCTGGTCTCGGCGACGACGCCCGGTGGTGGCCGGGCACGCGAACTCTCTCGGTCGCCGTCGGCCCCCGGTCCTTCCAGATCAACCTGGAGCTCGATCAGGCCGACGTCTCGAAGGAGCTGGCGGTCAAGATCGCCCAGAGCGCCCTCGCTCACCTGACCTGACGCGCCGCCGGCCTAGGTAGCGAGCGCAGCGGCGGGCACCTCAGCCGAGGCCTGCCTCGTCGGCACGTGCCGGTAGAACGGCGTGTACTCAGGCGCGAGCGGCGTGTTGCCGAGGATGAGGTCCGCCGCCTTCTCGGCGAGCATCATCACCGGCGCGTAGATGTTGCCGTTGGTGACGTACGGCATCGATGAGGCGTCCACGACCCGCAGCCCGTCGACGCCATGGACCCGCATCGTCAGCGGGTCCAGCACGGAGGCCCCGTCGAGCCCCATCCGAGCCGTGCACGACGGATGGAGGGCCGTCTCGGCGTCGCGTGCCACCCACGCCCGGATCTCCTCCTCGGTCGTGACGCTCGACACCGGGCGACGTCTCTCCGCCGTTGAACGGGTCCATCGCCGGCTGGTTGAGGATGTGCCGGGCGACCCGGATGGCCTCGACCCACTCGCGCCGGTCCTGCTCGGTCGACAGGTAGTTGAAGCGGAGCGCCGGATGGTCGTGCGGGTCTGCGGTCTTGAGCGAAACCGAGCCTCGGGCGTCGGAGTACATCGGGCCGACATGGACCTGGTAGCCGTGCCCGGGCGCGCCGGCGCTGCCGTCGTATCGGATCGCGAGCGGCAGGAAGTGGAACATCAGGTTCGGATAGAGGACGTCATCGTTGCTCCGGGCGAACCCGCCACCCTCGAAGTGGTTGGTGGCGCCCGGTCCGCTCCGCAGGAACAGCCACTGCGCCCCGATGAACGGGCGGCGCCAAAGTTGCGTCGCCGTAGGCTGCATCGACACCGGCTGGAGGGACCTGTACTGGATGTACACCTCGAGGTGGTCCTGGAGGTGGTCGCCGACGCCGGGCAGGTCGGCGACGACCTGGATGCCGAGCGTCTCGAGGTCCGCGGCCCGGCCGACGCCCGACAGCTGGAGCAGCTGCGGCGAGTTGATCGACCCGCCGGCGAGGATGATCTCGCCGCCCTCGATCCGCTCCGTTCCGCCGCCGCGACGCTCGATATCGACGGCGACCGCGCGCCGCCCGTCGAAGACGACCCGCGTGACGAACGTCCGCGTGCGCACGGTGAGGTTCTTCCGGCCGAGCACGGGCTTGAGGTACGCCTGCGATGCGCTCAGGCGGCGCCCACGATGGATGTTTCGGTCGAACGGCGCGAACCCCTCCTGACGATACCCGTTGACGTCCTCGGTGAGCTCGTAGCCGGCCTGCTGGCAGGCCTCGAAGAACGCCCGGAACAACGGGTTGGTCGCTGGACCGCGCTCCAGCGACGAGCGGACCGTCGTGGCCCCGCCACGGGTCGTCGGGCGCCGCCGCGAGACACGTCTCCATCTTCTTGAAGTACGGCAGGCAGTGGGCGTAGTCCCACGTCTCCATGCCGGGGTCGGCCGCCCAGCGCTCGTAGTCGAGCGGATTGCCGCGCTGGAAGATCTGGCCGTTGATGCTCGATGAGCCACCGAGGATCCTGCCGCGGGCGTGGTAGATCCGCCGGCCGTTCATGAACGGCTCGGGCTCGGACTCGGTAGCCCCAGTCGTAGTAGCGGCTGCCGATCGGAAAGGTCAGCGCGGCCGGCATGTGGACGAAGACATCGAACCGGTAGTCGGGCCGGCCGGCCTCGAGGACCAGAACCGACGTGCGCAGGATCGACCGACAGCCGGTTGGCGAGCGCGCATCCCGCCGATCCACCGCCGACGATGATGAAGTCGTACTTCCGTTCCGCCACGGCGCGATGCTAGCAGCGTCGCGTCGCACGGTTGGGCGATGATGTCGGCCGCCAGACAGGCACGGCGCACGAGGAGATGGCGAGCGTGACCGATCTCGATTACGGGCAATTCGAAGCGCTCACCTTCGACTGCTACGGCACGCTGATCGACTGGGAGGCCGGGATCCTGACCGGGCTCCGACGGGTGCTCGATCCGGCCGCCGTCGAGCGCCTCCGACGACGAGCTGCTCGAGCACTTCGCCCGATACGAGGCGCCCGCCGAGGCCGCGCCGTACCGTCTGTATCGGGACGATCCTCGGCGACGGCCTGCGCGGTGTCGCGACCGACTACGGCGTCGAGGTCGACGACGCCGAGGCCGCGGCGTTCGGCGATTCGGTCGGTGACTGGCCGGCGTTCCCGGATTCGTCCGCGGCGCTCGCCGGCTGCATGAGCGCTTCCGGCTCGGCGTCATCACGAACTGCGACGACGACCTCTTCGCGCGGTCGGCCCGGCGCCTCGGCACCGAGTTCGATTGGGTCGTCACTGCCCAGTCGGTCGGGAGCTACAAGCCGAACCCGCGCAACTTCGAGCTCGCGCTCGAGCGGATCGGGCTGCCGCGCGAACGCGATCCTCCATGTCGCCCAGAGCCTGTTCCACGACCACGTTCCGGCGAAGGCCTTGGGCCTCACCACGGTCTGGATCGATCGCCGGCACGACCGACCGGGCACGGGGCGACGCCGCCAGCCGAGGCGACGCCCGACGCGACGTTCCCCGATATGGCCTCGTTCGCCGAGGCGGCCACCGGCGACTGGGGCGCGACCACGTAGCCGCCGCCTCAGGCTGCGCGGCGCTCGCGCGACGAGGACCGGCACGGGCGCGCTCCTCACGACGCGTTCGGACACGCTGCCCATCACCAGTCGATCCATCCCTCGTCGGCCGTGGGTCCCGACGACGATGAGGTCGACCGACTCGGCGACCGCGGCCTCCACGATCGCTTCGCCGGGATCGCCCTCCCAGATGAGACAGCGGATCGGCACGCCTTCACGGTGCCCGCGATCGACGATCCGCTGGGCGGCCGCCTCGCGGCTCGGCCCGGACCTGGTCGACGCGCTGTCGATAGCCGACACCCGGCAGCCACTGGCCGCGCGGGATCGATGACGCTGACGAGCAGGACGCGAGCTGCCGAGCCGGCACGCGAGCTCGAACGCGAGGTCCTCGGCGCCGTCGGACGCCGGCGTGAGGTCGCTGGCGAGCAGGATCGTCCGGATCCGGCCGCGATCTGCGCGGGAGCCGACTCGAGGAGCGCTTCGTCATGTCGCTCAGGGTCGGTGCCGCCGGTATCGCGTCCGTAAGTGACTTCCGGCCCGAAGCCGCGAGGCCGAGTGGCCGGTCGCGACGGGGGCCATCGCCCGTCCCGGCGCGAAGCGCTGACTGGTAGATTGCTGTGCATGCAGGCCGATCCACCGCGTCCCGAGTCAGACCGAGCCGCGCCGGCGCTCGGTGTCAACGAACTCGAAGCGCTGGTCGACGCCACGCGCGTCATCGCCGAGGTCCTCGATCTCGAGCCCGTCCTCCAGCTCATCGTCGATCGAGTCCGGACTCTCGTCGGTGCCGAATACGCCGCCCTCGGTATCGCCGACGCCACCGGCCGGATCGAGCGCTTCATCACGAGCGGCATCAGCTCCGAGAGCGCGGGCCGCCATCGGTGACCCACCGCGCGGACACGGCCTCCTCGGGCTGATCGTCCGCGAGGGGCGCTCGTATCGGATCCCGCGGATCGCCGACCATCCCGACTCGTACGGGTTCCCGCCCAATCACCCGCCGATGACGTCGTTCCTCGGCGTCCCGGTGACCGTTCACGGGCGATCGGTCGGCAACCTGTACCTCACCGACAAGCACGGAGCCGCCGAGTTCAGCGACGTCGACCAGCTGCTCGTCGAGATGTTCGCCCTGCGCGCCGGCATCGCGATCGACAACGCCCACCTCCACGAGCAGGTCCAGCGGCTCGCGGTCGTCGAGGAGCGCGAGCGGATCGGTCGCGACCTTCACGACGGCATCATCCAGTCGATCTACGGCGTCGCCCTGTCGCTCGAGGAAGTCCCGTTCCTCATCGAGAGCGCGCCCGACGACGCGAGCGACCGCGTCGACCGGGCGATCGATTCGCTCAACCTGACGATCCGCGAGATCCGGAACTTCATCCTCGGGCTCCGGTCGGAGCTGCTCCACGGCGCCGATCTCGTGGCCGGGCTGGCGACACTCGCCGACGAATTCGCGAACAGCGGCGCCTCCGACATCGAGCTCGACATCGCGGTCGATCCCGAGGTCGCCGATGTCCTGCCGATCGGCCACCGGGTGCAGATCCTGCAGATGGCCCGCGAAGCGCTCAGCAACGCCGTCCGGCACGCTCGCGCCGGCCGCGTCACGATCGGCCTGCACGACGACGGACGGTTCCTCGATCTGCGCGTCGAGGACGACGGCGTCGGCTTCGATCCGGACGTCGCGCCGCCGTCGGGCCACCTCGGCCTGGCCAATCTCCGGGATCGGACCGCCGCGCTCGGCGGCACCTTCACCATCGAGAGCGAGCCGGGGCATGGCACCCGCCTCCGCATCCGCGTACCGACCTCCCCACCCGGTGAACCCGAGGAGCCTGCCGCATGACCGATCACAGCCCGCCCACGTCCTGCGCCTGCTGGTCGTCGACGACCACGAGGTCGTCCGCCAGGGTCTCGCCGCGCTGCTCGACCGGCGCGAGGGATTCCAGGTCGTCGCCGAGGCCGGGACCGTCGCCGAATCGCTCGACCAGGCTCGCCGCCACCAGCCGGACATCGTCGTGATGGACGTCCGGCTGCCCGATGGCTCCGGCATCGAAGCCTGCCGCGAGATCCGGGCCGAGCTGCCGGCGACGCGGGTGGTGATGCTCACCTCGTATCCGGACGAGGAGGCCGTCCTGTCGGCCATCGTCGCGGGCGCCAGCGGCTACCTCCTCAAGCAGGTCCGGGCGCGCGACCTCGTGGCGGCACTCGAGGCCGTCGGCCGCGGCGAATCGCTGCTCGATCCGGCCGTCACCGAGAAGGTCCTCGAGCGGATCCGGCGGATCGCCAGCGGCTCACAGGAGACCGACGAGCTCTCGCAGCTGACTGCGCCAGGAGCGAAAGATCCTGCATGCTCGTCGCCGAGGGCAAGACCAACAAGGAGATCGCCGCCGAGATCTACCTGTCGGACAAGACGGTCAAGAACTACGTCAGCTCGATCCTCGCGAAGCTGAACCTCGAGCGGCGGGCACAGGCTGCGGCGTTCGTGGCCAAGCACCGGCTGGACCGCGGCGGCGTCTGAGGTCGATCGGAGCGCTGACGGCTCGCGGCCTACGGCAGCGGGCCTCGGCGCGGCGGTTCTCAGCGTCCGGTGGTTGTCGCGATCAGCCCGACCAGCTGCGGGATCGTCAGCTCTCCGGTCGCACGGGTGACGACCTTTCCCTGGCCGTCGAGGAAGACCCAGAACGGATAGGCGGACAGCCCGTACGCCTGCGCCACGCTGTTGGTCGGGTCGACGAGGACGGGAAGCGTCCAGCCTTCCTTGGCCAGCCAGGCGTCGGGCGGGTAGTTCGGCCGGTTCGGATCGATCGCCGTCGCGACGGAGACGAAGTCGACGCCAGGCGGCATCCCGTTCGCGTCGATCCACGACTGGATGACCGGCACCTCGCGCTGGCAATGCGGGCACCAATGCGCGATGAAGATGATCGCGGTCGGTTTGCCGGACGGCTGGATCGCGACCGGGGAGCCGTCGAAGGAGGCGCCCTGGACGGTCGGGGCCGTCATGCCTACCGCCGGGTCCGTCCCGCTCGCCGGGAACTGCACGAGGGGCTGGCCTGTGATGACCGGCTCAGCGTCCACGGCGGGCCCGAGGCGAGCGCCGAGGGGGCAGCCGAGGCGGCCGGATGACGGTGCGACCGCCGCCGACGTTCCCGCGAAGCGACGCCGAAGACGCCGAGGCCGCCGGGCGAGCCCGACGACGCGGCCGCGCGAGCCCGAGACTGCGGCGGCCACGGACGCCGCGGCGCGCTGCCCGACACCGCCGGCGACGATCCGCCACTGGAGAACGCGCCACCGAACACGACGGCGAGCGCCGCAGCGCCGACGATGACCACCAGGACGGCGGTCGAGGACCCACCGCGAACCGAGGCCGCCCCTCGGCGGAGGCGGTGCGGGCGCCCGGGTACGTCCGTCGGCGCGAGGTGGTCGTTTGGCGGTCATTCGGTCCTCCAGGACAGGTCGGGTGCGACCTCGACGTCGTCGTCGGCCGAGACGGCGTCTGAGGCACGCACCGACAGCAAGGTGAAGATCAGCAGGAACGCGGACAGCGCGAGGAACGGAAGGCTCACGAAGCCGAGGGCTCGGAACCAGACGACCGTGCACGATGGACCGATGCCACACGCGCCGGTGTCGAGGGCCGGGATCCACTCGAGGGCGAGATGGTAGGTCGCGATGACCGCGCCGATGGCGGCGAGCGCACGTCCGTAGATCCGGATGCCGTCGTCGCGGCGGAACGTCGCGATGCCGAGGATGATCGCAAGCGGGTACATCGCGATCCGCTGGAACCAGCACAGCCGGCACGGGTCGTAGTGGGCGATCTCGGAGAAGTAGAGGCTCCCAGCCGTCGCGAGCATCGCGACGATCCACGCCATCGCGACCGCGTTGAGGGCGAGCGCCCCGGCGGTTCGATCGTAGGTGCCTCGTGCCGAAGGCGAAACGGCCGCCAACAGCCTGAGGATCGCACCGCCCCGACGACGCCGAGGGCGACGAGGGAGAGGATGGCGTAGAACAGCTGGACGGTCTCGACGGGCATCGGCCACGCCCATGGTATGGGCTCCGGCCCCGTATCGCCCGACCCCGATAGGCCCGAATCACTGAGCCGGTTGGCACCCCGGCGCGTCGGTGGTCGGCCGCGAGGCTGGCCGCGGGCACATGAAAAGGCCGGCCGCCCGATGGGCCGCCGGCCGTTCGATCCGCCGAGGCTACTTGGTGACGGCGGTCAGCGCGTTCACCTGGCCGTGGCCGTTGAACGAGTTGTATCCGATGCCGCCGGTGCAGACCTGCGGCGCGCCGTTGTCGACCGCCGGGAAGAAGGCGTACATCGAAACGTCTGCCGGGCAGGCGATCGGGTCGGCCGTCGTTCTCGCAGGGCCGCCTTGAGCGCGCCCTGGCTCATCTTCGGGTGCTGGCTCTTGATGAGAGCCGCGACGCCGGCCGCATGCGGCGACGCCATGGACGTGCCCTGCTGGTAGCAGTACGTCGCACCGGACGCATCCACGAGCCGCCGTGCCGGGAGGCAAGTCGTAGTCAGGAGCGACGCCGGCCATGTCGAGAGCACGCGTCCATTCGGGGCTGCCGGAGTCAGCTGGAGAATCGAGTCGCCACCGGGAGCGATGACGTCCGCGCCACCGTACGAGGAGTAGAACGACTTGAATCCCAGGTTGCCGTTGGCGGTCACCTCGACCACGCCCGAGAGCTCGGTCGGGACGACGACGCAGTTGTTGTCGACCGGGCGGACCACCGGGGTGGTGTCGTCCGGGCTCGTGCTGTCCTGGGTCGGATGGGCGAGATCGTCGGCCTGGTTGCCTTCAGCGGCGACGACCAGAACACCGTTCTTCTGGGCGTACTTGATCGCGCGCTGCTCGGCCTCCAGGATCGCCCGCTGGTCCGGGTCATTGCGGCAGTTGAAGAGCCACGGATCCGCGAAGTAGCTGTTGTTCGTGATGTCGATCCCGTGGCTGCCGGCCCACATGAACGAGCAGATCACGGCCTCCGGGAAGAAGTAGCCGTCCGCGTTGCCGGCCCTGATGCCGGCGATCTTGACATTCGGTGCGACACCGACGATGCCGATGCCATTCGACGCCGCAGCGATGGTCCCAGCCGTATGGGTACCGTGGCCGTTGGCATCGTTCCAGGAGGCTGGAGACTCGTCGGGGACGCCGCCGAGGCAAGAGGCAGACCGGGAGAAGTCGACGTTCGGAGCCAGATCGGGGTGCGTGTAGTCGAGTCCGGTGTCGATGTCGCCGACGACGATCGTCGGGCTTCCGCCGGTGATCGCGTGGGCCGCGGGTGTGTGGATCTGGACCATGTCCCACTGGAGCCCGCTGAGGCTATCGCCGTCGGTCGCCGGTGCGCTGCCGGGACCCGGGCCATCCGCCGCGGTGTCCGCGGCATCTGGAAGACGGGTGGCGAACTTGTCGGTCGCGGCAACGCCCTCGACACCAGCGTTCTTCTGGATCGTCGAGCTGAAGCTCAGCCGATCTGACCGCGCGATCGACACACCGATCGCGTCGTACGTGGTAACGAGCGTGCCGCCAGCCTGGGCGATCGTCGACTTGCGTGGCCGGCGTCGCCGCACTCGAATAGACGATCACGTAGGTGCGCGTCGTTCCCGTGGCGGCCACGGGCGACACGAGAACCGCCATGGCAAGAAGGCCTGTCGTCGCGGCAACCGACACGAACCGACGAATGGCCAGGGACATGGGCTTCCCTCCTCCTGGGTGGGGTCGCGGAGGCGCGGCGCGCCGTGGCGGTCAATGTACTGCCGGCTCTGAGTCGATTCCATACCCGGCGTGCCCGCGTTGCGCTCGTGCACCACTTTGTCGTTCCGCGAGGTCGCTCGCGACCCGAATCGGCGGTCAGATGGCTCGCATTCGGTTGTTCTTGGCGTCGTGCGTGACCTCCGCGAGACCGAGCGCCTCGAGCAGCGGAGGCATGTACACGCCGAACCGTCCGCGAAGTCCCTTCTTCAGGCCGTACCAGCCGCCGACCGGATTCTCGGTCGACCGACCCCACGCCTCGACCGAGCCATCAGGCGGCCGGCTTCTGCTCGTCCGCGCCACCGAGCGGCATCCAGTCGCCGTGCGCCTTCAGCATCGCGTGGAGGTCCTCGATGGCCCGCCGGTCGTAGCGCAGCTGGGTGCCACCGACCTGGCAGACGATCGCCGGTGGGTCGGCCGCCTCGTCGATCCACATCTGGTATTCGGACGTCCCGGGCGGCGTCTTGAGCTGCCAGGGATCGGTCTTCGTGCCGGTGCCTGCTGCCATCGTCATGTCCCTCCCTTCGCCGTCCGCTGTGGCCCGGCTGTTGCTCGGCATCGTGCCATCCCGCAGAGTGGTGCGTCGTGCGATGCCGCGGCACGCCACAATCCAGCACATGCGGAGGTACGAGTGAGCCGGGCGGCAGGCCAGGACGGTCGGGTCGCGATCGTGACCGGCGGAGCGAGCGGGATCGGCCGAGCGATCGCCGAGCGACTCGCGCGCGACGGCGCCTCGGTCGTCATCGCCGACATCGATCCGGAGAGCGGCGCGCGTGTCGCGGGCTCTCTGCCTGGCGCGACGTTCGTCCGGGCGGACCTGACCGTCGAGGCGCGACCGAGAGCGACTCGTCGAGGCCGCCCTCGCCGCACACGGCCGGATCGACATCCTCGTCAACAACGCCGGCGTCCAGCACATCGCCCCGATCCACGAGTTCCCGCCGGCTCGCTTCGAGTACCTGATCGCACTTCACCTCGTTGCTCCGGCGATGCTCATCCGGGCCGTCGTGCCGGGGATGTACGAGCGTGGCTGGGGCCGCATCGTGAACATCAGCAGCATCAACGGGCTCATCGGCCAGCCGAACAAGTCGGCGTACGTGGCCGCCAAGCACGGGCTGATCGGGCTGACGAAGGCCGTCGCGCTCGAAGCCGGCCCGCACGGCGTGACGGTCAACGCCGTGTGCCCGGCGTTCGTGCGGACGCCGCTCGTCGAGGGTCAGATCGGAGACCTCGCCCGGACGGAAGGCATCCCGATCGACGAGGTCGCCTCGCGGGTCATGTTCGAGCCATCGGCCATCAAGCGGCTGATCGAGCCGGAAGAGGTCGCTGCGATGGTCGGCTACCTGTGCTCGGACGAGGCTGCGGCCGTGACCGGTGCGGCGAGCGTTATCGATGGCGGCTGGACGGCGCGCTGAGGCGCTCGCCCTCAGGTCGTGACGCCTTCTCGATCGGCGTTTGCCAGGATGTAGACGCTGGCGAGGGCGACCCAAGCGGGCAGCAGCACGATGAACCACTCGAATGTCGTCGACGTGAGCAGCAGGACGAGAGCGACTGCGTACCCGGCCCACGTGATCCACCGCGGTAACGCCCCGGATCGACGGCCGATCGTGGCGGTCGTGATCAGGAAGACAGCCGCCGCACGAGCGGCGAACACGAACAGCAGCACGTAGGCGAGCGAGCTCGCGAGGTCGACCGTGGCGGCGCTCGGAGGGCGTGCGTCCTGGAACTGGACACCGGCGACGATGCTCCCGGCGGCGGCAGCTGCGGCGAACATCAGGGCGATGAAGAGCAGGCCGCTACCAAGGAAGACGGTCGCGAGGAACCGGTCCTCGCGGGCACCCACGCGGTCCCGGATGACCGCGATGAACCACAGGAACGCGATGCCGCTGAAGGGCGCGAGGTACAGGCCTGCCACGACGACGAAGCCCGGCGTTGCCTGCGTTGAACCAGTCGACGATCTCGGAATCGGTGGCTCCGACCAGCGGTTGCTGACGGAGCGCGATCAGCGCTGTCGTGAAGAGCACCGCGAACGCGAGCCCAGCGATGCCGGCTGCCCTGGGCGCCTTCAGCTCGGCGCGCACCTCGATGCGCTGTTGCGGTTCGGTCTCTTGTTCGATCATCGGTGCGTGAGTGTACGCGGCGGGTGGTGCCCATCGACGCGGTGCGTCGTCACCAACCGAGGCGATCGCCGGAGGCCTTGCGGACGCGGTCGAGGATGACCCGGCCATCGCTTGGCTCGAGAAGGTTGGGTTGGCTGCGATCGAGCTGGATCGTCGGATGGACCTCGATCTGTGCGAGACGCGAGCCGGTGAAGGTGAGTTCGACGACGAGGCCCTCCTCGGTCTGCTCCGAGCGCGGGAGATCGAAGATGAAGTCGCCGAGCGAGTACATGACGACGGCGTCGTCGATCGCCTCGATCGCGCCGGGCCAGTGCGGGTGCGAGCCGAGGATGACGTCCGCCCCGGCTGCCACGAGCGATGCGGCCTGACGTCGCTGGAGCGCGGTCGGGCGGTCCGTGTATTCGACGCCCCAGTGCGGCACGACCACGACGACGTCCGCGCCCTGTTGCCTGGCGGCGCGGATATCGGCCCGGGCGTCCGGAAGGTCCAGCGAAGCGGCTCCCGGGCGTGCGTCCGTCGCGGCGGCGGCCGGGAGGTTGATGGCGTTATAGGCCAGGAACGCCACCTGGACGTCGCCGACCGTCTTCGTCATGGGTCGCCGGGCGCTCTCGGCGTCTTTCCCGGCACCCACCTGTTCGATCCCCGCCTTCTCGACGTTCCTGATCGTCTCGATGACTCCGTCCGAGCCGGCGTTGCGGATGTGGTTGTTCGCCAGCGACACGATGTCCACGCCCGCGTTCGCGAGGCCCTTCTCGAGCGCGGGATCGAAAGTGAAGACGAGTCCGCGCGGATGGTACGTGTGGCCGTCGGGCGCTGGCCCTTCGTGGTTCACCAGCGCGATGTCGGCATCGCGGAACAGCGCTCGAACCGCTCCCGCGTGGCCCGTCCGTTTCGCGGTCACGATCGTCTCGCCCTCGCGGCAGCAGGTCCTCGAGACGATGCGGGCGGTACCGCCGTCCCAGGGGAAGTCCGGTCCCGCGCCGAGCAGCACGGCACGACGATGGACCTCTCGATCGTTCATCACGTCGCCGGCTGCGACGAGGGTCCACGTTGCGGCTGGGTCGAAGGCGGCGAGGTTCGCCTGCTCGACCTGGGTCGCGGGCGCCGAAACGGTGAGCGGCCAATCGTCGATCGAGCGGACGCGCGCGTTGCCGAACAGGGTTACGCCATCGACGGCGAGCGCGCGAACCGACGGCCGCACGTCGGCTGCCCGCACGAGCCCGAGGGTGGTCGCCGAGCCTCGGACGGCTTCGAGGACACCGTTGGGGGAGGCCGTCGTCACCGTCGGCGCCGAGGTCGAGTCCGAGTGTCTTTGCCAGAGCGTCGACGTCGGGTTGGGCCCCGACGACTCGATGGAAGGTCCGGTCCTTCCCGGCGAGGATCGTCGCCAACCGCTCCCGTGTGATCGATCGCTCGGGCGACCAGAAGCCGACGATGGGAACGAGCGCGATGGTCGTCGTCGCGGGCTCGGTCGCGGCCGGCGCCGTCGGCGCGGTGTGTGGCGTCGCGGTCGCGGCGGCGTCGGCGGTCGCCGCGGCCGCGTTCGCGACCGGCGACGACGGGGTAACGCTTGCGGGCGTCGTCGCAGCGGTCCCAGGCGCCACGCCGGATGCGCTGGTGGAGGGGCTCGATCCGACGATGGATGTAGGCCCGGCTCCAGGATCGAACGCGTCCGCGCGTCGCGAAGCGGTGTCCTGGGGAGCCCGGGCCAGCACGAGGCCCGCGCCGACGACCGAGACGAGAAGCGTCGACGCCAGAACAACGCGGACCGAGGGCAGTCGCACCGTCATTCGGGGACTCTAGGCCCGCGCGGGAGGATGCGGAAGGGTCCGGGGACACAGGCGGCGTTCGAGTGACTCCTCCGCTCGGGACGGCGCACTCCGCCAGGCGGGGGGCAGATTGCAGAGGTCTGCGCCTATCCGGTCATGCGCGGGTCGTGCGGCGAGACGCACGTCCCATCGCCGGACCCAGCTGGACGGTCCAGGCATCTCACGCAAGGTGATTAACGAATGTTGCGCTCGACGCAAGGCGGGCGCACGGAACACCCGGTTCGGGGTGGTGACGGCGTTGCGCCGCTCGAGCCGGGCATACAGAAGGCCAGCCGGCCCTGCAGCCGACTGGCCTTCGTGATCAAGTGGTGCCGGTCAGGAGATGTTGAGTTCCTGCTTCGCTGATTCCTTGCGCTCGGCCATCCGTCGACCAAGGTCCTCGAGCTCCTGGCGATCGAAGACCTGGCGGGCCGCCTTGAACATCTCGCCCTCCTCTTCTTCGATGTGGTGCTCGATGTTCTCCTTCATCACCTTCGCCTTCGCGCCCCAAGTCTCGTCGGATACATCGAGCTGCTCCAGCTCACTCATCAGCAGGTCGACGACGTGGTGCTCCTCGAAGCCCTCGAGCACGATCTCTTCAGCCTTCGGATGAGACTTCAGCTCCGGATAGAAGATCTCTTCCTCGATGATCTCGTGAACCGTGAGCTCGCCTTTGATCGTCGCGAAGAGGCGCTCACGCGTCTGCACTCCGCGCTCGGTCGTGGACTCGAGCTCGGTGAGGAGCTTCTTGACCTTTTGATGGTCCTCTTCGAGCATCGTGAGGGCGTTCATGGTCTGGGTTGCCACTAGTGCGTTCCTCCTGCCGGGGTTCGTTGATGACCTGGGTCGAGAGGCGGAGAGAGGCGCCGAAATGGCGCCCCCGTCCGCGTGCTGGTGTTGGCGCGGCTCAGATGTTGGAGCCGCCCTGCGTGCCTGAGCCTGTCTGGCCGCCGGACGCGAAGTCCGTGTCTTCCAGATCGCTGCCGCCGGTCGAGCCGGTCGTGCCGTCGCCGCCCATCGAGCTGCCGCCGCCCATAGAACTGCTGCCGCCCATGGAGCTGCCGCCGCCGGCATGCCGCCGTCGCTGCCCGTCGAGCTGTCGCCGCCAGTGATGCCGACGTCGCCGGTCATGCCGGCGCCCGAACCGGCGGTGTCCCAGTCGGAGCCACCCTGTCCGCCGGTGCCCCAGTCGGACGTGTCCTGGCCCATCGCCCCGGTCTGATCCATCGAAGTGTCGGCGCCTGCGGTGCCGTAGTCACTCCCGGAGCCACTGCCAGTCTCGTAGTCCATGCCGGTCGTGCTCCGGGAACCGGAGTCTCCCTGGCTCGACCAATCGGAGCTTTCCTGGCCGCTGGACTGGCCCATCGAGCCGCCCTGATCCATCGAGCCCTGATTCCCCGAGTCCATCTCGCTCTGCGAGCCAGTCTGGCCTTCGTCCCAGCCGGACTGCTCTTCCTCTCTACCGCCGAAGCCGCGGTCGCTGCCCTGGTTGCCAAGATCGCTCGCCACTGGGTACCTCCTGTCCATCGGGGCCCGCGGACGGTGCCATGTCCTGGGGGATCGACGAAGAGTCTGCGCGAGCCAGCCGGGGGGAAAGGGAACGATGTGCCTTCCACGTCTTGCAGTGGCATCACGGCTGGGACCTCGATCGCTGCCAGGTCTGAGCCACGCCTCGTGGGACGCGAGGCGCTTTGCGCGAACGGCGGGTTCTCTGCCAGTTATCAGCCAGGCTCGTGGTATACGAAACCGCGGGGCGGGAACTGGCTGACTCTCTGCCACGCACTAGCTGCGCTCGTACGGCGAGCGCGAGCGGAGGTGGATCCTTGCCACACAGCAATGCAGGTCGTATCACGTCTTCCCGGCGCCAGGCGGCTTCCGAAGCGTTCGCACAACACGATTCAGCCTCGTATTTGGCGAGGATCCGACGACCAGGACACAGGCGGACCCGGATACCGCCGACTGTGATAGCGGACAGTCGCAGCGTCTGGAGGCAGATGCCCCTGCGGATGGTGTGAACGAAACCCGGAACGCCCGCGATGCCGCTTATGTCGCGACGGCAAGCCCGTCGGAGTACAAAGGAACGAGTCTCAGCCGGGGAATGAACGTCAGGGAGAAACCATGTCCGCAGTTCGACAACGCGAGGACATCTCAGGTCCGTGCGTGATCGCGTACACGACCGAGGGCGAGGGCCAGCGCGAAGTGCGTCACGCCGCACAGGAGCACGCCCGCGAACACGGTTGCGTCCTGCTTCTGTACACCGCCGACGCTGGAGGGATCCTGTCGGACCCGCTGCCGAACAAGATCGACGCCGAAGGCACCGACGAGGAGTTCGGCGATCGCCTCGGACTGGCGGACCTCGAGTACCTCGGTCGGTCTGATGTGGCGAAGCAGGTCGTCGAAAGCCGCGCCGCAGGCGCTCGCGCCGCCGCATGGTTGCCAAAGGATCGCGGGATGAAGGCGCTGGCCGAATATGCCTCGGAGCAGGACGCCCACATCGTCTTCCTGCCGTCCAAGCTGCCCGTGGCCGACGAGTTGACGGGTCTCCTGACGGGCGGCAAGGACACGGCCGAGCTGAAGCGAGCCGGCATCAAGGTTCAAGCGGTCGACGAGAAGAGCTGACCGCCGAACTTCGACCGGCCATCCGCACCCTTCCGCTCGTGGCCGCGCGGTTTTCAGAATCCGCCGCCCGGGGCATCAAGTCGGCCGCGAACTGAGGGCGGGCGGCCATTTACTGCGTTGCCGCGGGCATGCCCGAGCCTCGCGACCACCCACGACCGCGCCTATGGCCCTAAAGAGTGGTGCCTCTCGGCATCATGGAAGTACGGCCGGTCGCTCGGAATCGCCGCGTGGTCGTATGCTGTCGCTCAATAAGGCAACGGATGGTGGCCGTGCGCGCAGTCGGCCATGCTCAGATTCCAGCCATCCTGGGTTCTCCGTCCTAGTCCGGGGGTGTCTGCATGTCCCTCATCCAGCGGGTTGAGAGGGCCCAACAGGGAGCCGATCTCCCCAAGGCCGAGACCGAGCTGGTCGTCGCGCCTCCGGCTCCCACGACGGTCGTTCGCACGCCGGCACGGGACGAGCTCCTTCGCGGGATCACCTTGATGCTCCAGCAGGAGGTGACTCGATCCTTCGGCACGGTGGTCGACGCGCAGCCGTCGGAGATCCGAGGCAGGATCGAAGGCGTCGTCGATGGGATCATCGGTCGCCAGGGCTTTGCGGTCACGCGGGCCGAACGCCTTCAGCTGATCGACCAGATGATCGACGAGATCACCGGTCTCGGGCCTCTCGAAACGCTCCTCGCGGACCCGACGATCACCGAGATCATGGTCAACGGGCCGACCCACATCTACATCGAGCGACGAGGCAAGATCGAGCGCGTCGACGTCGCCTTCCTCAACGACGAGCATGTCCGCCGGATCATCGAGCGGATCATCACGCCGCTCGGCCGGCGCATCGACGAGTCGAGCCCGCGTGTCGACGCCCGGCTTCCGGACGGCTCGCGCGTCAATGCGGTCATCGCCCCGCTGTCCCTCGTGGGGCCGGTCATCACCATCCGGAAGTTCGCGGCAGAGCCGTTCACCGTCGAGGACCTCATCGGCTTCGGAACGGCCTCGGCCGAGATGTTCGATTTCCTGGAGGCCTGCGTCATGGCGCGGCTCAACATCTTCGTGTCGGGCGGCACCGGTTCGGGGAAGACGACGGCGCTCAACGTGCTGTCGTCGTTCATCCCGGCGGATGACCGGATCGTCACTATCGAGGATGCCGCCGAGCTCCAGCTCCGCCAGCCCCACGTCGTGACACTGGAGGCGCGCCCGGCGAACCTGGAGGGCCGGGGCGAGATCACGATCCGCGACCTGTTGCGCAACGCGCTCCACATGCGCCCCGACCGCATCATCGTCGGCGAGTGTCGTTCGGGCGAAGCGCTGGACATGCTCCAGGCCATGACCACCGGGCAGGATGGCTCGCTCTCGACCGGACACGCGAACAGTCCGCGCGACATGCTCAGGCGCATCGAGACCATGGTCCTGATGGCAGGCTACGAGCTCCCCCTGCGGGCGATCCGCGAGCAGATCGCGTCCGCGGTGGACCTGATCGTCCACACCGCACGGCTCAAGGACGGCTCGCGCAAGGTGATCAACATCACCGAGGTCTACGGCGTCGAAGACGACGAGATCCTCACCCAGGACATCTTCGTGTTCGAACAGACGGGGATGAAGGACAAGAAGGTCGAGGGCTACCTCAAGCCGACCGGGATCCGCCCCCACTTCATGGGCAAGTTCAAAGCCAACGCGATCGAGATGCCCGAAGGTGAGTTCGGCCTCCCGCCGGAGGATCCGGCCAACCCCGACCTTGCCCGCTATCACAAGGGGCAGCTGGCCGGAGCCGAAGCGCAGACGCCGGAGAGCACCGCCCGCCAGCTCGGTCACGGGCGAGCCGTCACGGCGGGCGGGATGGTCTACGTCTCGTCGATCGGGCCGCTCGATCCGGAGACCGGCCAGGTCGTCCGGGGCGGCATCAAGGAACAGACGCGCCAGTGCATGCGGACGCTGAAGGAACGCCTCGAAGCCGCCGGCAGCTCGCTCGACAAGATCGTCTGGGCGAACTGGTCATTGCGCGATCCCGCCGAGTTCGACACCTTCAGCGAAGAATGGATGAAGTGGTTCCCGGAAGAGGCGCCGGTCGGGCAGGGCACGCTGATGCCACTGCTCCAGCGACGCGCCGGTTTCCGGATCTCGATCGGGGTCATCGCCGAGGCGTAGGTTGAGGCCGGGGAAAGGACGACCCTCGGCAACTAGCCTTTTCGGCGCCGGCCTCGGCCAGGGGCCGGGATGATGAACGCGACCGCGAGCATCAGGATGGCGAGGCCCACGAGTGCCAGTTCCGGCCCGGGGCCTGGGACGAAAGCGGCCTGCGGCGCGACGATCCCCTCGGTCGGTGGTGGGCTGGTCTCGCCCGTCGGCGGCACCACGTAGACATCGGCCGTCGTCTCGTCGGGAGCAGTCTCCCCTGACGTGATCGATCGCGCCATTGGTGATGGGCTGCGGGGCGTCGCTGGCGTTCGCCATCGACCGTCACGCGGTACCGGACCGATCCCGATGTCGTGATCTCTGCGGCGGTCCACGTGAGCGTGTGGGTGGACGGGTCGTACCCGGCGAACACCACCTCACCATCACCAGAGCCTGTCGCAGAGCCCTCCACGTAGGCGAGACCGGCCGGCACGACGTCCGTCAGGACGACCGAGCGCACCGGTGCGGCCGAGACCTGCCAGGTCAGTGTGTAGCCGATCGTATCGCCCTCTGAGACGGTGGCGAGGTCGGCGGTCGTCCCGTCGGGGAACAGGAGCGTCTTGATCGGCGCGTCGCTGGTCTTGGTGAGCGTCAGGGAGCGGACTGGCTGGGGGACGACGACCGCGTCGCTGGCGCAGGCGCGGCCTGCGTTCGTCGTGGTGAAGCAAGCCTCGTTGGTGACCGGGCTCGTGTCGGCGGTGGCGAACGTCGTCGGGCTCGTGACGTGGAAGTCGAATGAGGCGCCCGGCGCGAGGTCGGCCGCGGCGCAAGTCACTGATTCCACCGGCCAGGTGGCAGGCGCCGCCCGCGTCGTCGTCGAGGACCCAGGCGAGACCGGCGTCGGTCGGCAGCGTGTCGCTGACGGTGACGCTCCGCGCGATGCCAGCGCCGTCATTGCGGACGGTGACCGTGAAGCCGATCGGCGCGCCGGCAGCCACCGGGTCGGCGTCAGCCTGCTTGGCGATCGTGACGTGCGCCTCGCGGACCGTGACGGTCGCGCTGTCGGTGTCGGAGGCGGTCGACTGCTCGTTGTCCACGACGTGGCGCGGTCACCGTGTCGGTCTCGGTCTCGGTCACGACGGCCTGGAACGCGCAGGTGTACGTAGCGCCCGCGGCGATCGAGCCACCGGTGGCGCATGTGCCGCGGCCGTTCAAGTTCCCGTAGACCGAATCCGTCAGCGCGGTCAGGGTGACGGACTCAGCCGAAGTGTTGTGGACCGTGAACGTGAAGGTCACGATGTCGCCGACGTTGGCGGTGGTCGGACTGACGGTCTTACCCGCGATGACAGTGGGCGGCTCGTTCGTGATGGTGACGGTCGCGTCGTCAGTGGCCGAGGCTCGGGCCTCGTCGTCGTCCTCGACGGTTGCCGTGATCGTGTCGGTTTGGGCGGCCCCGGCATCGCCCGTGAAGTCTCCCGGGAATGAGCACGTGTAGTCGGCGCCCGGGGCGATCGTCCCGCCGGTCACGCACGTTCCCTGGCCCGCCGAGGTTGCCGTACACGTCGTCGACGAGGCCGACGAGGGTCACCGGCTCGAACGAACCGTTGTGGACGGTGACCGAGAAGGTGAACGTGCCACCGGGCTCGCGGCGCGACAGCGGGCTGGCCGTCTTGACGACGCTCACGATCCGGATCGACGTTGACGATGGCGACCACGGCCGAATCGATGCCGGTCGTCTCGTTCTGCTCCGCGTCGCGCACAGTCGCGGTGATCGTGTCCGTCTCGGTATCGCCGGCGTTGCCGGTCACGTCGGCCGTGAACGCGCAGGTGTAGGGCGCACCCGGCGTCGATCACGACCGAGCCGTCGGCGACGCAGGTGCCCTGCCCGTTCGAGGTCGCCGTGGACGTCGTCGACGAGGCCGGTCGAGGACGACCGGCTCCGGCGAGCCGTTGGTGATGGTGACCGTGAAGGTGACCGGACCGCCTGGCTCGTCGACTGTCGCCGGCGATGCGGTCTTGTCGACCGCGATCGCCGGCAGGACATCGACTGCGTTGGTGTCGGTCGCCGTGTTGTTGGCGGGGTTCGGGTCGGTCACGGCGCTCGTCACGGTCGCCGTGTTCGTCTGAGTGCCCGTCGTTCCGGCAGGGACCGTGTAGGCGATGGTCACCGTTGCGCTCCCGCCGGCGGCGATCGTGCCGAGCGTGCAGTGAACACCGGGCCAGCGGTGCAGGTGCCCTGGCTGGGCGTGACGGTGCCCGCCGTGAAGCCGCTCGGGAAGGTGTCGGTGAGCGTCACCGCCGTGGCGTCCGACGGTCCGGCGTTGGTGACCGTGATGACGTACGTGCCGCTCGACACGCCGGCGGTGACGATCGTCACGCCGTCCGTCTTGGTGACCGCCAGGTCGGCGACTCGCGTCGACGGTGGTCTCGCTCGGTGTCGGTGTTGTTCGCCGGGGTTCGGGTCGGTCGTCGATGAAGCGACCGTGGCCGTGTTGGACGAGGATCGTCCCGGCCGGCGTGGCGGGGTCGACCGTGCCGGTGATGACGACCACGGCGGTACTGCCAGGAGCGAGGCGTGCCGAGGTTGACTGAACCGGTCCACGGGGCTGGCGCGCTCGGCCCGCCGCCGTCGATCTCGACGGTGTAGGTCGGCGACAGCAGCGCGGGGTCGAGGGCATCGGTGACGACCACGTTCGCTGCGTCCGACGGGCCGGCGTTGGTGACGGTGATCGTGTAGGACAGGTTCGTCCCGGCGACGACCGGGTCGATCGACGTCGACCTTGACGTCGGCGACGTCGGCGCTCGAGCTCGGCGTGTCGGTGTCGGTCGCGGTGTTGTTTCCCGGGACCGGGTCGGTCGTGCCGGCGGTGGCGATGACCGTGGCGGTATTCGTCAGATTGCCGGTGAGCGAGCGCTTGCGCGCGTGCCGGTCGACCGTGAAGATGACGCGTTGCCGGCGCCGGCCGCGATGTCGACCGTGGCGGTGAGGGTGTTGCCCGAGCCCGTGGCGCCCGAGGTGACCGACGCGGCGCCCGTCGTGCTCGAGGTCCAGGTGACGCCGGTCAGACCGGCCGGGATGACGTCGCTGACCGCGGCCGCGACGACGTTCGAGGGACCGCTGTTGATGATCGTGATCGTGTAGGTGACGGTCGCTGCCCGGGGTATAGGTCGACTCGCGCCGTCGGTCTTGGTGACGGCGAGGTCGGCGAGCGGGTTCGGCGTGTCGGTGTCGGTCGCGGTGTTGTTGCCGGGGATCGGAGTCGGTCGTGCCGGCCGGTGGGGCGACGGTGGCGGTGTTGACGAGGTTGCCGGTCGCGGCCGGGTCGGCGGTCCCGGACAAGGTGATGGTCACCGACTGTCCGGCCGCGAGGTCGAGCCCGCTCCAGACGCCGGTCGCCGGCGTCGTAGCTGCCGGCCGATGGCGAGCCGAAGACCGGGTTGAGGAGGCCGGCCGGGACGCTGTCGGTGAGGACCAGCGAGTGGACCGTCGAGGGGCCGCCGTTGGTGACGGTGATGGTGTAGGTGACGGGCGTGCCCGGGGTGTAGGTCGAGCTGCCGTCGGTCTTGGTGACGGCGAGGTCGGCGACGGACGCGATGGTGTCGGTGTCGGTCGCCGGTGTTGTCGCCGGGGGCCGGGTCGGTCGTGCCGGCAGGCGGGCTCACGGTGGCGGTGTTGGTCAGGCTGCCGGTAGCGTTCGGGCTCGACCGCCACGGTGATCGTGAAGCTCTCGGTTCCACCGACAGCGATCGTGCCTGTCGTGTAGTTGACCGTGTTCGTCCCGGCGTCGTACGTGGCGCCGCCCGTGGCCGACACGAAGGTCACCCCGGCCGGCAGCGGATCTGCGACGGCCGCCCCCGTGACGCTGCTCGGCCCGCCGTTGGTGATCGTGATCGTGTAGGTCGTGTTCGTCCCGGCGACAACGCTGGTGACGCCGTCCGTCTTCGTGATCGAAAGGTCGGCGATCGATCGTGACGTCGTCGGTGTCGGTCGCGGTGTTGTTGCCTGGGACCGGGTCGGGCACCGTGCTCGTGACGGTGGCTGTGTTCGTCTGCGTCGCCTGTCGTGGCGGCCGGCACCGTGTAGCGCGATCGTGACCGTGGCACTGCCGCCGGCCGGCGATCGTGCCGAGGTCGCAGGTGAAGCTCGGGCTGCCCGTGCAGGTCCCCTGGCTCGGTGTGACGGTGCCGCGGCTGAAGCCGGCCGGGAACGTGTCGGTCACGGTGACCGAGTGGCGTCGGACGGCCCGGCGTTGGTCACTGTGATCGTGTAGGTCCCGGTCGACGGCCGGCGACCACGCTCGTCACGCCGTCGGTCTTGGTGACCGAGAGGTCGGCCTCGACGTCGACCGTGGTCGTAGCCGTCGCGTCGTTGTTCGCGAGGTTCGGGTCGGACGTCGAGCTCGAGACCGTCGCCGTGTTGACGAGGATCGTGCCGAGCGGCAACGTTCGGAGTCGACGGTCGCGGTGATGACGATCGTATGGGCTCACCCGGGACCATCGTGCCGAGCGCGAGAGTGCCGGTCCACGCGCCCTGGGCGACGCCGTCGAGGCGTGTAGGTCGGCGTCCGACAGGCCGGTCGGCAGGCTGTCGGTGACGGTCACGCTGCGTGCGCATCCGACGGACCGGCGTTGGTGACGGTGATCGTGTAGGTCAGGCTCGTCGCCGGCGATGACCGGATCCGGGGAATCGGCCTTGACGTCGGCGACGTCGGCGTTGGCGGTGACGATGTCCGAGTCGGTCGCGGTGTCGTTCGCTGTGTCGGGGTCGGGCACGGCGCTCGTGACCGACACCGTGTTGACCTGCGGGCTGTCGGTGGTCGAGGCCGGCACGGTGTAGGCGACGGTGACCGTGGCGCTGCCGCCGGCCGCGATGGTCCCGAGGTCGCAGCTGAACGGCAGCCCGGCGGTGCAGGTTCCCTGGCTCGGCGTGACGGCGCCCTGGCTGAAGCCTGATGGGAAGGTGTCGACCAGGCTGACGGCCGTGGCGTCGGACGGACCGGCGTTGGTGACCGTGATCGTGTACGTATGGGTCACGCCGTCACCGGCGACGACGCTCGTCGACCCCGTCGCTCTTGGTGACCGAGAGGTCGGCGCTCGGGCTGGCCGTGTCGGTGTCGGTCGCGGTGTCATTCGCCGGGACCGGGTCGGTCGTGTCGACCGGCGGCGCAACCGTCGCCGTGTTCGTCAGGTCGCCGGTTGCCGAAGGGCTCGTCTGGGCCACGACCGTGTACGTGATGCTGCCGCCGGCCGGGATCGTCGACGGTTTCGTCGAGGCCGCCGGTGCCGCTCGCGGTGAAGGTCGTGCCGGCGGTGCCGGTCGCGGTCCAGGTGGCGGTCGTGACCTCGGGCGGCAACGCGTCAGTGACGGTCGCGCCGATCGCGTCGGAGGGCCCGGCGTTGGTGACCGTGATGGTGTAGGTGACGGGCATGCCCGGCGTGTAGGTGAGCGAGCCGTCGGTCTTGGTGACGGCGAGGTCGGCGACGAGGTCTGCGGTGACCGTCGCCTGCGACTCATTGGAGTCCGTGCCGTTTGCGTGGGCTGTGGCGCGGTTCGTCACGGAGCCCGCGCGTGATGTCAGCGGCCGTGATCGTGTAGGTGGCGGTGCAGGTGATGCTTGCGCCGGGGTCGAGCCCGCCGGCGGGGCAGGTCACGGTCGCCTTGTCGTCGGTGACCGTGAGCGGACCGCTGAAGGTGACGTTCCCGGTGTTCGTGACGACGTAGGTGTAGGTGATCGACGTCGCCGACCGCGGCATACGTCAGGGGGTTGGCGCTCTTGGCGAGCGTCAGCGCCGGGGTCTGGGTCGCGTGGCGGTCGCGCTGTCGGTGGCCGGGGTCAGCGTACCGCCGGCGGGGGTGCCGTCGGCCGTCGCGTTGTTGGTGACGGTGCCGGCGTCGAGGTCGGCCTGGGTCACGGTGTGGACCGCGGTGCAGGTGGTCGTCTCGGTCGGGGCGAGCGTGGTCACGTCGCAGACCGGCGGCGCGTCGACGTTGTCGTCGCTGACGGCGAGGTCGGTGATGGTGACGTTGCCGGTGTTGGTGACGAGGTAGCTGTAGGCGATCGTCCCGTCGACGGCCGTGTACGGGTCACCGCTGGTGATCGTCTTGTCGAGGGTCAGCGACGGGGTCTGGGTGGCCGCGATGCTGAGGGTGTCGGTGGCCGAGGCGCCCTGGTCGGTGACCGCGTCGACGACGTTGGTCAGGCTGCCGCCGGCATCGACCTCCGCCTGGGTCACGGTGTGGACCGCGGTGCAGGTCATCGAGGCGGCCGGGGCGAGCGTCGTCGCCGGGCAGAACACCGTGCCGTCGATGTTGTCGTCGGTCAGGTCGATGCCCGTCAGCGTGACGTTGCCGGTGTTCGTGACGACGTACTCGTAGGGGACGAGCTGGCCGGCCGAGGTGACCTCGGTCGCGCTCGAACTCTTGTCGATGGTCAGCGCAGGGCCCTGGGTCGCGGTGGCGGTCGCGCTGTCGGTGGCCGGGGTCAGCGTGCCACCGGCCGGGGTGCCGTCGGCGGTCGCGTTGTTCGTGACGGTGCCGGCGTCGAGGTCGGCCTGGGTCACGGTGTGGACCGCGGTGCAGGTGGTCGTCTCGGTCGGGGCGAGGGTGGTCACGTCGCAGACCGGCGCGGCGTCGACCTTGTCGTCGCTGACGGCGAGGTCGGTGATGGTGACGTTGCCGGTGTTGGTGACGAGGTAGCTGTAGGTGATCGTCCCGCCGACGGTGGTGTACGGGTCACCGCTGCGTGATCGTCTTGTCGAGCGTCAGGGCCGGGCTCTGGGTCGCGGTGGCTGTCGCGCTGTCGGTGGCCGGGGTGAGCGTGCCACCGGCCGGGGTGCCGTCGGCGGTCGCGTTGTTCGTGAGGGTGCCGGCGTCGAGGTCGGCCTGGGTCACCGTGTGGACCGCCGTGCAGGTGGTGGTCTCGGTCGGGGCCAGAGTGGTCACGTCGCAGACCGGCGCGGCGTCGACCTTATCGTCGCTGACGGCGAGGTCGGTGATGGTGACGTTGCCGGTGTTGGTGACGAGGTAGCTGTAGGTGATCGTCCCGCCGACCGTCGTGTACGGGTCACCGCTGCGTGATCGTCTTGTCGAGGGTCAGGCGTCGGGCTCTGGGTGGCCGCGATGGTGAGCGTGTCCGTCGGCCGAGGTCGTCGTCCCGTTACTCGCTGAGGCGATGTTCGTCACGGATCCCGGCTTCGAGGTCGGTCTGGGCGACGGTGTAGGTCGCCGTGCACGTGATCGATGCACCGGGGGCGAGCGTCGCGGTCGCCGGGCAGGACTCGTCGGTCGCCTTGTCGTCGGCCGACCGTGAACGGACCACTGAGGGTCACGTTGCCGCTGTTGGTGACGAGGTAGCTGTAGTGGAGGACGTCACCGACCTTGGCGTAGGTCGTGTCGATCGACGTCTTGTCGATGCGTCAGGGCCGGTTCCTGGGCGGCGGTCACGGTCTTGCTGTCGGTCGGCGAGGTGGTCGTCCCGTTCGTCGCGCTGGCGGTGTTGGTGACCGAGCCCGCGTCGAGATCGGCCTGGCTGATCGTGTACGTCGCGGTGCAGGTGATCGACGGCCAGCGGCGCCAGCGTCGCCGTCGCAGGGCACGACTCGTCGGTCGACTCTGTCGTCGGCGACCGAGAACGGGCCCGCCAGCGTCACGTTGCCGGTGTTCGTGACCAGGTAGCCATACGAGATCACCTGACCGACGTGGTCATACGTCGCCGGCGACGCCGACTTCTCGATCGTCAGTGCCGGCGACCGCACGATCGGGATGCTCAACGTATCGGTCGTTGCCGGCGCCTCATTCGAGGAGGCGGTCACCGTGTTCCTGACGAAGCCGCTGCCGGCGGTCGGCGAGCCGTTCGCGTCGAGCTCGGCCTGGGTGAACGTATGTGTCGCCGTGCACGTCATCGACGCCGCCGGCGCAAGGGTCGTGCCCGGGCACGCCAGGTCGTCGTTGTCGTTGTCATCCGAGAGACTGATCGCGCTCAGGGTCGTGTTGCCGGTGTTCGTGACGAGATATGAATAGGTCACCGCTCGTCGGCGCCGACAGGCTGGACGTGGCGGACGACTTCTCCACCCGCAACGACGCCGCCTGAGCCGCCGTCACGGTCTCCGTATCGGGCGGCGAGGTCACCGTCCCATTCGTTGCCGACGCGACGTTCACGACCGAGCCCGCGTCGATGTCCGCTTGCGTGATCGTGTAGCTCGCGGTGCATGTGATCGACGCGCCTGGGGCGAGCGTCGCCGTCGCAGGGCATGACTCGTCGGTCGCCTTGTCGTCGGAGACCGAGAACGGCCCCGGGAGCGTGACGTTCCCGGTGTTCGTGACGACGTAGCCATACGAGATCACCTGGCCCGGCGCGTCGTACGTCAGCGGCGATGCCGACTTGACCAGAGCTCAATGCCCGCGTCTGCACGATCGGGATGCTCAAGCGTGTCGATCGCCGACGGCGCCTCGTTCGAGGAGCGCGGTCACCGTGTTCGTGAGGAAGCCGTTGCCGGCGGTCGGCGAGCCGTTCGCGTCGAGCTCGGCCTGGGTGAAGGTGTGCGTCGCCGTGCAGGTCATCGATGGCCGCGGGCGCGAGGGTCGTGCCCGGGCAGGCGAGGTCGTCGTTGTCGTTGTCGTCGACCAGACCGATACCCGTCAACGTCACGTTGCCGCGTGTTCGTGACGAGATACGAATAGCTCACCGTCCTCGGCGCCGACAGGCTCGTCGTCGGGGACGACTTCTTGACCGTCATCGCTTTCGTCTGGACCGCCGTGACCGTCTCCGTTTCCGGCGGCGATGTCACCGGCCCATTCGAGGCGGACGCGACGTTCACGATCGACCCGGCGTCGATGTCGGCCTGCGTGATCGTGTGGCTCGCCGTGCAGGTGATCGACGCGGCCGGGGCGAGCGACGCTGTAGCGGGACACGCGACGGTCGCGCAGTTTGTCGTCGGTCACCGAGAACGGCCCCGGGAGCGTGACGTTGCCGGTGTTCGTCACCGTGTAGGTGTAGGTGATGACCTGGCCCACCGCGTCGTACGTGCTCGGCGTTGCCGACTTGACCAGCGCCAGCGCCGGGTTCGCAAGCAGCGGCACGTTCGCGACATCGCTGTCCGACGGCGTCTGATCGGAATCCGCATTTGCCGTGTTCGTGTACTCCCCGGCGTCGAGGTCCGCCTGCGTCACCGTGTGCGTCGCCGTGCACACAACAGCCTTGCCCGGGGCGATCGTTGCCGGGATCGCGGGCGTACACGGGCCGAGCACTGCACCGACGCCAGGATCCGTGACCGTCACGCCGGTCAAGGTCTGGTTGCCGGTGTTCGTGACCGTGATCGAGTAGGAGACCACCTGGCCGACCGACTGGTAGGGACGCACCGATGTCTCGGTCTTCAGCACGTTCAGATCCGGCGGTCTGGCTGACCGGCACCGTTTCGCTGTCGCTGTCGGCGGGCAGTTTCGTTCGAGTCGCCGATGGCAACGTTGGTGTACTGGCCGGCGTCGATGTCCTGCTGGGTCACCGCGTGCGTCGCCACGCACGCGACGGATGCGGTCGGGGCGAGCGTGGCCGGGATCGACGGGGTGCACGGTCCGAGCACGACGCCAGCGCCGGGATCTGTGATCGTGACGCCGGTGAGGGTCTGGTTGCCGGTGTTGGTGGCGGTGATCGAATAGGTGATGACGTCACCGACCGAGTCGTAGGGACCGACCGACGTGACCGCCTTGACGACGTCCAGGGCAGGGCGTTGCGTGGTGGGTACCGTTGCGGTCGCATCCACAGGGCCGACCTGGCTCGAGTCGGCGACCGCGATGTTCGTGTAGTGGCCTGCGTCGATGTCGGCTTGCGTCACCGTATGCGTCGCGGCGCAGACCAGAGAAGCGCCCGGAGCAAGCGTTGCAGGGATCGCAGGCGTGCACGTCCCCAGCACGGCCGCGACACCGGCTTCCGTGACCGCCACCCCCGTCAGCGTCTGGTTGCCGGTGTTGGTGACCGTGATCGAGTACGTGATCACCTTGCCGACCGCGTCGTAAGGTCCAGCCGAGGTCGGCGTCTTGGTCACGGTCAGGGCCGGCTTCTGCGTGATCGGCACCGTGGCATTGGCACTGTCGGGCGGCGTCTGGTCGGAGTCTCCGGTCGCCGTGTTCGCGTATGTGCCGGCATCGATGTCGGCCTGCGTCACCGTGTGCGTCGCCGCGCACACGACCGACGCGTTCGGAGCGAGCGTCGCCGGGGTCGCCGGCGTGCACGTGCCGAGCACCGCCCCCACGCCGGCGTCCGTGACCGTCACGCCGGTGAGAGTCACGTTGCCTGTGTTCGTGACCCGGATCGCATAGCTGACGACGTTGCCGACGGCCTGATACGGGCCTGTCGACGTGACGGTCTTCGTTACGTCCAGCGCCGGGTTGCGGACGGCAGGAACGGAAGCGTCGCTGGTGGCGCTGATCGCCGGCACCAACGGCGGTTTGGCCGTGACCGTGGCGACGTTGTTGACGACGCCGGCGTCAAGATCCGCCTGCGTCACCGTGTGAGTGCCCGTGCACGACAAAGATGCGCCCGGGGCCAGCGTCACCGGCTGTGTACAGACGAGCGAACCCAACTTGGGATCCGAGATCGTGACGTTGCTCAACGTCAGGTTCCCGTCGTTGGTCGCGACCAGGGAGTAATGGATCAGGTCGCCGACCTGGTCGACGCTCGTCTCGGCTGCCGACTTGACGAGGCTGATGTGCGGCGCCTGCGTCCGAGGGCACCGACGCATCGTCGCGTGTCACTCACATTCGGCCCGGAAGGCGGTGTCCCCGTCGCTGTCGCGACGTTCGTCACGACGCCTGCGTCAAGATCGGCCTGCGTGATCGTGTAGCTGCCGGTGCACGACAAGGTTGCGCCCGGCGCGCAGCGTCGCCGGCTGTGGCGGGGTGCATGTCAGCGTCCCGAGCTTCGGGTCGACGATCGTCACGTTGGTCAAGGTCACGTTGCCGTCGTTCGTCGCCACGAGCGTGTAATCGATCACGTCCGCGACCCGGGCGAACCTCGTCTCTACTGCCGACTTCTCGAGCGTGATGTGGGCGCTCTGGGCGGCCGGGACCGTCTCATCGTCGCTGGTGGGAGCGGTCTGGTCGGAATCCCCGACGGCGGTGTTGGTGTACGTGCCGGCGTCGATGTCGGCTTGCGTTATGGCATGGGTCGCCGCGCAGACGATCGAGGCGCCGGGCGCCAACGGCGCCGGGATCGCGGGCGTGCACGTGCCGAGGACAACGCCCACGCCGGGATCGGTCACGGTCACGCCGGTCAGGCTCAGGTTGCCGGTGTTCTTGACCGAGATCGAGTAGGTGACGACGTCCCCCACGGAATCGTACGGGCCGGACGACGTCGCGGTCTTGGTGACTGTCAGGGCCGGGCTCTGCACCACGGGCACCGTCGCGCGCGGAGCTGACAGGATCGGTCTGGTTGGAATCGGCAAAGGCAGTATTCGAGTAGTGGCCCAGGTTGATGTCGGCCTGCGTGACCGCATGGGTCGCCACACATTCGAGCGTCGCACCCGGCGCCGAGGGTCGCCGGAATGGTCGGTGAACACGATCCGACGAACGACACCCACGCCCGGATCGGTGACCGTCACCCCGGTCAAATTCACGTTGCCGGTATTCGTGACCTTGATCACATAGGCGATCACGTCACCGACGGCGTGATACGGCCCGACCGACGTGACCAACTTCTGGACGGTGAGCGCCGGGGTCGGGATGAGCGTGTTCGTCATCGAGCACGTCACGTTCGCGGCTGGCGCGACGTTCACCGTCGCCGAAACGGATCCGGGCGTCCCGGTCGTGCCGTTGCTACAGGTCCACGTGCCGACCGCGTAGCCCGGCTGCGAGGTCTCCGCGATCGTGTGGCTGCCGGGCCGGAGGGTGACCGGCGTGCCCGTCGTCGCGGCGTTTCCGTCGATCGGAGCGGGAAGTCGGCGGCCGTCTTGTACCCGGGTCCGCTCTGGCCGAGATTGTCGACGACCTTGACGAGCGTCAGCGTGCCGTCGGCGGGCGAATCGGTGAACGTGCAGACGGTCTCGATGCCGCGCTGGATCGTCAGGTTGTCCACGCCGCGTTGCGGTCGGTGTTCCGGTCGCCGCCGATGCCGCGTTCTGGATCACGCACGAGCGTGCGTCGAGCCGCCAGGTCGGCGGGACCACCTCGTTCAGGTCGAGCGTCGTCGTCGCGGCGTACGGGATGAGCGCCTGTGACCCGCTGCCGTTGATCGTCCAGTGATTCGCGCCGTTCGTCGAGGCCGCCGAGGCGTTGAAAACGAACGGGGTGCCGTCGCTCGGAGTCGCAACCTTCACGATCGTCAGGAACCCGGAATCCGGTGCCACCACGCACTCGCCGGGAGCGGAGCCAAGGCCCGACGGATAGCTGCAGACGTTCACGAGGGACGCGCTGGCCCCTCCGAAGTCACTCAGAACGATCGTCACGTCGGCGACCGCGTCATCTGTATGACATGCGGTCTCGAGCGCGCAGACGTTCTGCTTCTTGTGAGCGAGGTCATCCTTGAACGGATCCGAGCCCGGGACGATCGACACGGTCGCGCCCGACGCAGTCGGCGGCGGGACGGCGACCGGATTCGTGCACCTGCTGGGCGAGGTGTTCCCGCACGAAACGAGGGTGGTTGTCGCGGTCCCGTTCGACGCAACGCTGATGCAGAACGCGTAGTTGGCGAGACCGTCCCCACTGGTGTCGAAGAGAGCGCAGCCCTCACGCGTGTTGGCGCCGCTCGTCGCGGTGTCGTCCCAGCCCCATTTCACGTTGATCGTCGACCCGAGGTAGGTGACGGTCATGAAGCTGAGGTCCTTCTGTCCAGGGACGTCGTCGGGACCCCCGTCGTCGATGACCGTCTCCGGCGTCCCCGTAGCCGCTTCGGGAGCGGCGCCGGGAACCGTCTTCTGTGCAGACGCGTTCGGACTCTCGCACGGCCGGCAGCGGAAGGCGCCGAGGCGGCCGAGATCGGCGCGGCCAGCACGCTGAACATGACGATCGCGATCGTCGCGACCGACAGGTATCGCCTGCGCGTCCGACGCGTGGCGTGTTGACGGGACGTGGGCACGACCCGATTCCCTCTCCTGGCTCGCGCGCCTGCCCTCAGCGGACGGTACCGACCGATCGACAGCGGTGGGCGAGCCGCTCCGTTGGGCGGGCTGCCTGACCAGGGAGAATAGTCCGCCGGCGTTGGGTTCGCCGACGAAGCCCCCGGGTCCTGCAGCCGAACACAACAGAACTCCTCGCACCTTGTACCACACGGCTGCAACCGGTATGGGGCCTGAGGACGCGACTACGGAGCAGAGCGGCCCCATGCACAAGCTTGAAACGGCGCTTCGGCGCGCACGGACCGGACGATTCGTCGTGCTGGTGGCCACCGGCAACGATCACGGAGATCGGTTGTGAGGCGGATGTCACGCCCGCGGGCGTTCGGCCCGGCCCGCCGACGCGCGATGAGACCCATCCTGCCCGTGATGCGCAGGCGCTCGATGGACCTCGACCATCGTGCTGGCGCGTCACGCTCGGTGCGGCGGCCGTCGCAGGGATGCTCCGCTCAGGCGGACAACGCTGGCGGCTGGACGTTCGGTCCGACCATCCCGCCATCCTCAGCGGCCCGTCCGGTGGGCCGGCGGTCAGCTGCCCCGTCCGGTGGGGCCGGCGGCTCAGCGGCCCCGTCTTCGGCCGGCGGTAGCTCGGCCGCGCCGTCGCAGGATGGCGGTGGTGGCGACGCGCCGTCGGCAAGCACATCGCAATAGGCCCCGCGTTACCACCCTGAGGGCCACGCTCCCCGAGCGCTGCCCGGCACCCCATGACACGGGACGGAAGGCGGCTAGGATGGCCCGGTGCGCGGCGACTGGATCATCCTCGGTCAAGGCGGGCGGCTTCGCTGGGGAGGGGACCTGCGGCGTCACTACCTGCTGAAGGCCCTCGGCATCGCGACACATACCCGGCTGCGAGCCGAGCTGGAACAAGCACGCGTTGATCGCGGCGCTCGACGAACGACCCGCGAGGCACGCCCGTCTCGCGAGCGTCGAGCTGCTCGATCCAGAAGCGCTCGAGATCGCGATCGCTCGAACGACGCCCACCCTCGTGGACCTTCACGACGAACCGATCAGCCAGAACACGGAGCTCGGGCACATCCTCAGCGCCGAGAGGAAGGATGCGCTTCGGCGCCTCGTCGCCACGAACGTCGCGGCGTTCAGGTATGTCGTCATGCCGACCCTGGAGTTCGCCGGGCTCGCCGGTGTCGACGAGCGCGACGTCCTGGTCGCGCCACCGGGCACCGATACCCAGCTCATCGTGCCCGGCCCGTGGCCGGAGATCCCGACCGTCGGCATGGTGTCCGGCGCGTCGCCTCGCCGTGGCATCGAGGCGCTGATCGAAGCGTCCCGCCGCCTCCAGCCGGACATCCCGGGCTTGCGGCTGCGACTCGTCCTTGTCGGCACGACGGATGAGGGGCGTTCGTACCTCGACGTCCTGCGCGCGTCGCTCTCAGAGGAGCGCTGGGTGTCGATCGAGACCGTTCCGTATGAGGAGCTCAGCCCCGTACTTGCCCAGATGAGCGTCCTCGTGTTGCCCCAACCCTCAGGCGCGTACTTCGATGCAGCGCTGCCGATGAAGCTCTTCGACTACTTCGCGGCCGGCCGTCCCATCGTCACTACTCCCCGAACGGCGACCGCCGAACGCGTCATCCGGCACGGCGCCGGCCTGGTCACCCGAGGCGACGAGCCGGACGATCTCGCGGTTGCGATCGGCCGGCTGCTCGGCGATGCGCCGCTCGCCCGGCGGCTCGGCGCCGCGGGACGTGAGGCCGCCGTATCGACCTACGACTGGGACGTCATCGGACGCAACCTCGCGAACGACCTGCTGCTGCGGGTCGACAAGGCGCGCTGGCTGCGATTCGAGGCTGGACGAGTGAAACGCCGGGTGCTCCGCTAGACCGCGACGACCTTGTCGTTCGGAGGCTGTTGGCGACGACGGCCGGTGATCGCCGACACGCGACGCCTGCCGGTACCGATGAGCCACCGCAGCCGGCTCGCGCGACGTTGCAGGTCGCCCTCCACTGCCACACCAGCGACCTGCGCGCTCAGGGATGCAGGCGACGCCAGTCCGTCCCCGCCCGGCGCCGCCGGTATCGCCGGCACGATGGCCGCGATCGCGGCGGCACGCGCCCCAAGCCCTGCCCGTGTCACTTCGCCTGCGTGGATCGCGGCGCGGTCGCGTGGCTGCGCCTCCGCGACGAGCCAGGTCGCGAGCGCCTCGTCGGATGGGGCAAGCCGGCCCTCGCAGATCGCCGCGAATTCCTCGCCGGTCATCTCCTCCGCTTCGACGAGGTACGCCGCGACGCGTTCGAGCAGGTCGAGGTTGGCGCGCAGCGTCTCGAGCGCCGTCTCGTACGCCTGGTCGAGGATGGAGGCGATCGCCCGGACTGCCGCGGCTTCGGCCGGACCGCGCAGCGTGCCACCTTCGCCACCGACAAGGTACCCGAGGGCACCGCGCCCGGTGATCCCGCCGGCGGTCTCCGGGTCGGCCCCGAGACCCCAGCGCATGACCATCGCGTCCGCGAGCTGGTTGGCCTTTTCGAAGTCGTTGGATGCGCCACCGGTGTGATCGACGAACAGGAGGGCCTCCGCGGCCCGACCGCCCATCAAAGCAACGAGCTGGCCGCGAAGCTGTGCTTCGGACGGGAGCAACTCGTCGCCTTCGGACGTGAGGGTGTAACCGAGCGCGTCGCCGTGGCGGAACATGCTGATCCGCTCGACCGTTCGGGTGTCCGAATGGAGGCGGCCGCAGATGGCGTGTCCGGCCTCGTGAGCGGCGATGATGGCTCGCTCCCGCAGTGGCATCGAGCGCTTTCGCCCGATCCCGACGGCGACCTTCGTCCAGCCCTGCTCCACGTCGCCCAGGGTGATCTCGTCGGCGTCACGCCGGGCGGCAAAGATCGCGGCCTCGTTGAGGAGATCGGCCAGCATCGCGCCCGAGAACCCGCCCGTACGCCGGGCAAGCGTGTCGAGCGCGACATCGGCGGCGAGAGGCTTGTTCTTGGCGTGAACGGCGAGGATCGGCGCGGCGTGCCTCGAGATCCGGTTGTGAGACGTGGATCTTCCGACCGAAGCGCCCCGGGCGGAGGATCGCCGGATCGAGCGTGTCCATCCGGTTCGTGGCCGCAAGGACCACGACGGTGTCGGTGGTGTTGAAGCCGTCCATCTCCGTCAGGAGCGCGTTGAGCGTCTGGTCGGCCTCCTGGTTGTTCATGCCGCCGGCGCTGCGCGACTTGGCGAGGGCATCGATCTCATCGATGAAGATCACGCCCTTTCCGGCGGCTCGAGCCTGCTTGAACAGGTCGCGAACGCGCTGTGCACCGACGCCGACGTACTTCTCCACGAAGTCCGATCCGGAAGCAGCGGTGAAGGCGACGCCGGCCTGGACCGCCACGGCGCGGGCCAGGAGCGTCTTCCCGTTGCCCGGCGGGCCATAGAAGAGGACGCCGCGCGGGATCCGGGCGCCGAGGCGTCGATACCGCTCAGGGGAGCTCAGGAAGTCGATGACCTCGAGCAGCTCGCCCTTTGCCTCGTCGCAACCGGCCACATCGTCGAACGTGACGGGCGGGATCGTCGGCGATCCTTCGACGGGCGGTGATGCGTCGGTTCCCTCTGACTGCGATCGGGACGGTGCCGCCGGGGCGAGCGTCTGGAATGTGCTCGACTTTGCGGGCGGTGTCGCCTCGTCCCCCAGGCCCTTGGTCCGGCGGACAAGGAACATGAGGCTCCCGACGACGACGAATGCCGCTGCGGCCATCATCAACAGCCCCGAAAGCGGGCCGCTACCGGGGATGGGACCCGGGGTCTGCACGGCCTGGGGCGCGATCAGCCGGCCGTAGCCAAGCGCACGGAGTGCTTCGACCGCCTGGTCCGGAGACTGGGCCAGCTCGACCTTCGCCCACGCGCCCGCGATCGACCTGGCGCCGAGCTTAGGCGGCGCGGCGACCCCGCTGGCGGTCCGGACCGACTTGTCGGCCGTCGGCGCGATGATGGCGAGAACGAGACCCGCATCGGCGTTCTGGATCAGATCGGACAGCGTCCAGGTCTCTGTGTACGTGATCTCGGGCTCGATATCCGGGGCGGAGGTGACGGCCGGCAAACCGAATACGCCGATGGCGGCGACCGCAAGGCCCAAGCCGACGAGGAGGAGCGGCAGTGCGCCGTTGATGGTCCGGACCAGTCGCTGCATGTCATCTCCGCGTGGGACCGACGGCTGGGGCCTGACACGGATGCTCAGTGCCCAGCGATCACAAGTGCTGGCTTTCTGATTGACGGGTTGATCCCGGTCTCGAACTTCCGTGCCACCATCGCGACCCGATAGCACCGTAGGCGCTGTCGCCTAAAGCAGACCGCAAGAACGCAACCCGAACCGTTGCATTCGTCACGGGACATCGCCCGACGGCAGCGCGCCCGGCGAGCCGTCAAGACGCGGCGACTTCAGATACCGAGCGTCGCTTTAACGCGCGATGCCAACCCTGTTGTGTCGTCGCGACGCATGGGAACCCGAGAATTGTTCGATGGCCATACCGACGATCGTTCCGATGCTGTCCTATGAGGACGTCGCCGCCGCCGGCGACTGGCTCTGTGCAGCGTTCGGCTTCACCGAGACCTTGCGCATCGAGGAAGCCGGCAGAGTGACGCACCTCGAGTTGAGATACGGCGACGGGGTCGTGATGGCCGGCTGGCCGGGACGGCAATACCAGAGCCCGCGACATCACGGCCAGGAGTGCGAGACCGCGGCACGATGGCTCGCCGCACCGTTCATCGTCGACGGCGTCCACGTTCGAGTCGAGGGCATCGATGCCCACTGCGAGCGCGCCCGCAGGCGCCGGTGCGACGATCCTCACCCCGATCGAGGACAACCTTGAGGCGGGGCAGCGACAGTACCGGGCCGAGGACGTCGAGGGCCACCGCTGGATGTTCGCCGAAGCCCTCTAAGAGAGGCCCTCTAGGACCGGCCGCCCCGCTTACACAACACTGTCGTCGTACTCGAGCGGCGCGCCCCCGATGAGGTCACGAAGCCACCAACCGCTGTCCTTGACCACCCGCCGCAGGTCGCGATCGAAATCGACCCAGACGACACCGAACCGCTGCGAGTAGCCGACGCCCCATTCGAAGTTGTCGAGCAGCGACCAGACGAAGTAGCCGCGGACATCACAGCCATCGTCGATGGCTCGAGCGAGCTGGCCGAGGTGGCCCTGGAGGTAGTCGACCCGGTCCGCATCGTGGACGCGGCCGTCCGGCCCCGGGGCGGTTGCCTCGGCGCATCCGTTCTCGGTGATGTAGATCGGCGGATGCCCGTAATCACTGTCGACGCGCATGAGCAGCCGATGCAGTGCCGCCGGCCACACCTCCCAGCCGAAGGACGTCCGGCGCCCGGGTCCGTCGACCTTGCGATACCCCGACCGCTCGTCGGCCGGATCGGCGGCGACGATCGCCCGGGCGTAGAAATTGAGGGCGATGAAGTCCAGCTCGCTCCCGATCGACTCCATGTCGCCCGGCCGGATGTCCATCCGAGCCAGCGCCGCGTCCTGATCGAGGAAGCCGACCGGGTAGCGGCCGCGCACGAGCGGATCGAGGTACCACGCGTTCACTCGCGCGTGGTAGCGCTCGGCTGCCTCCTGGTCGGCCGGGTCGCCGGATGCCGGGTAGGCGATCTCCATGTTGAAGGCCGATCCGACAGCCGCGCGTGGCGCGGCCGCCCGGACCGCCCGGATGCCCTCGGCGTGGGCGAGGTTCACGACGTGGCTGGCGCGCAGGGCAAGGTCCGGGTCCATCAAGCCAGGGGCGTGCTCGCCCGCCTCGTGGCCATGGCTGACGAAGACCTGCGGTTCGTTGAGCACGGTCCACGTCGCGACACGGTCACCGAGCGAGCGCACGACCGCATCGACGTACGCGCCGAAGGGACCGATGACCGCCCGATCGGCCCACCCGCCACGATCCTGGACCCACTGCGGAAGGTCCCAGTGGAACAGCGTGGGATACGGCGTGATGCCGCGGCCGAGCAGCTCGTCCACGAGCCGGTCGTAATAGTCGAGACCGGCCCGGTTGACGGCCCCGGACGCATCCGGCACGACCCTGGGCCACGAGATGCTGAACCGGTATGCGCCGAAACCGAGGTCGCGCAGGAGGGCGACATCCTCGGGGTAGCGGTGGTACTGGTCGCACGCGACGTCGCCGTTCGATCCGTCGAGGATCTTGCCCGGCGTGTGCGCGAAGCGGTCCCAGATGGACTCGCCCTTGCCGTCCTCGCGCCATGCCCCTTCGACCTGGTACGCGGATGTCGCCGCTCCCCAGACGAAACCGGCCGGGAAGGTCGCAGGTCTCAGCATCTCGTGGAGTCTCCTGTGGTGACGTGTCTGACCGGGCGTCTCGAGAGACGCCAACGGATGCTACTTGTCCAGACCCGTCACCACGACGCCCCGCATGAACGCGCGCTGGGCGAGGAAGAAGATGACGACCGGGACGATCATCGCCAGCACGGCCGACGCCTGGATGAGGGTCGGCTGGCTCGCGTAGAGGGCGTTGGACCGTTTCGGCCGCGGATGCTCGGCCGCGAGTCGCCCTACGGCACCAGTCGCGCGGGGAGATAGTCGCGGTGTGCCGCGGCCATCTCGGCGTAGAGGGTTTCAGCGAGCGGCAACGAGAGCACGAGCGGATGTGAGGCGAGGGCCGCGATCGCGTCACGGCGGCTGCCACTCCACGCGGCCTGGGCAGTCGCCGCCTGATACGCACCGAGCATCTCGATCAGGCCGCGAACGTGCTGCGGGAGCCCCGCCTGCGGGATGGGCCGCGCGCCCTCCTTGTCGACGTAGGTGGGCACCTCGACCACCATGTCATCGGGGAACCCCGGCAACGACCCGCGGTTCGGGACGTTCGCCGGCCACGTCTGGCCGAGGTCGTTGGCGATCGCATCCATGACATCGATAGCGAGTTCGAGCTCGAGGATGCCGCCGCGGGACCGAGCCGGATCGAGGACCGGCTCGGCAGATGCAGCCTGCTCCCGATAGTGGGACCAGTAGGTGTCGACCTCGCTGAGGATGTCCTGCGCGCGGGTGGTCGGCTTCGCCGCCTGTTCGGCAAGCGCCTCCTCGCGGAAGTAGTAGTAGTACAGGTACCAGGCGGGCAGGCTGCCCATCGCGGCGGCCAGATGGAGCATCCGGTCGCCGTGCTCACTGCCCGACGGCGTCTCGCGGCGCGCTTCCGACGCTTCCCGGATCAGCGGCATGACGTCCTGACCGTCGTACAGGTGCCGAACCGTCCAGCCGGTGTGGTTCAGCCCGACGTGAACGGCGTCGAGGCGATCCGGGTCCAGCCCCGCACTTCGCACGATCGCCCGCGGAAAGCCGATCGGTCCCTCGCACAGCGAGATCGTCCGTATCGGCGAGTTGTGGGTGACCGCCTCGGAAACGATGTTGACCGGGTTCGTGTAGTTGATGAGGAACGCGTTCGGACATGTCCGTTCCATCTCTTCGACGATGGTGCGGATGGCGTTGATCGATCGCAGGGCCATGAAGAACCCGCCCGGTCCCTGGGTCTCCTGACCGAGGACGCCGTGGCGGGCCGGGATGCTCTCGTCGAGGTGGCGCGCCTCGAAACCTCCCACCCGAAAGCTCGAAAGGACGAAGTCGGCGTCGGCCAGGGCGGCAGGCCGGTCGGTCGTGATCGACACGCGGAGGTCAACGCCGCGGACCGCCGCCATCCGTTCGGTGATCTGCTTGACGATCGACATTCGCTCCTCGTCGAGGTCGACGAGGACGACTTCGGAGCCGGCGAATTGCGCTCCACGGGTCACGATCGACGCGAGCGTGCCCGGCGCCCGCGTCGAGCCGCCCCCCACGTACACGATCCGGATCGCCGCCACGGGTCAGGCGCTCCCGTCAGAAACCACGAACAACCTCCGATCCGTCGTACCGGTCGGGACCAGCGCGGGGCCATCGACCGTCGCTTCGGAAGGGTAGCCCCATGAGGCCGGACAGGCCGCCGGCACCTCCTAGGATCGAACGCGTTCGCTTCAGGTCCGAGCGAGACGCTGCCCCTGTGACGCCGCGAAGCGATCAGCGGGCCGCTTGACCGTCCGGAATGACCTCGACCTGGTCGGGTCGGACCTTCAGTTCGCCGGCGATCGCTCGTCGGGCCGCTTCTGCGACCTCATCCGGGCGACGTCCATCGAACTCGAGCCACGGCAAGTCCCGGACTTCGCGCCGCTCGAGCACAACGGCAAAACGCGGTCGCTCGCCTCGTTTGATCGCTCGACGGTGCTCGCGGACGACCTTTCTTCGGCGGTCCGTCATGTCAGCGGTCCTCCGAGCGGCGCCGCGGCGGACCCATGTGCGCGAGCCCGGACTCGTTCGCTTGTTCACCAGGAAAAGTCGTTCCATCGTTGCCACCCGTTCGATCCGAGTCGATCTAGCGGTCATCTTGCAGTCACGCTCGCTCGGTCCAGCGGTCGGTTGCGCCGATGTTTGTAAATATTCGGTGACAAGGTCGGCGACGACGAGCTCGCCTCAGCGTCCGCCGGTGCGCTCCGGCATCCCGGTCTTTGCTCGGAGTTCGTCGATCTTCTTCGAAGCCTCGGCCTTGGTCAGGTCGGGTGAAACTTCCTCTCCGGCCTGCCGGCTGAGCGTCTCGAGGTAGGAGGCTTGCGCACCCGTCATCGGCTCGTCGCCGGTCACCCAGTCCTCGGGCTCCTTCTCCAAACCAGGTCGGTCCTCGGGTCGAAGGTCACTCATCGTCATCCTCATCTCTCCGCGCGCGCTCGACGGCGCGCACCCGCGATAGCGTCGCGCGCGACCGGTTGCGGACAGGTCGACACAGCCTTCACGGTGTTGCGCCGGCATCGCGAGGAGAGACGAACACGTCCGGCCGACCGACCCGACCGTCGAGCCGATGCCAGAGGCTCAGGACGCGACCTGTTCCTCCCTGCCCGAGCGCGCCGATCGATCTGCCGCGTCCACGAGTGCGGTGAGATCCAGGGCCAGCGCGATGTTCTCGGTCGCCGTCGTGCCCTCGACGATGTGACCTGCCCATTGCTCGAGCGGCGAGGCCGTCGATTCGGGGACGGGGATCTCCGTCCATTGATCCTCGGGGCTGCTCGCATCGCGGATGAGGAGGCGTGGCTCGGGCGTGCCGTACAGCAGGCTTCCCGTCGTGCCGTGGACCTCGATCGTGAAGGGAGATCTGGGGCTGACGAAGCCGGTTTCGGCGATGCCCAGCGCTCCGCTCGAGGTGCGCAGGATGACCGCGGCGTTGTCGTCGACCGCGCGACCGGTTACGTGACCGTAGCCGGCGAGGACGGATTCGGGCATTCCGCCGAGGAACAGTCGAGTCAGGTAGAGCGGATGACAGCCCAGGTCGACAAGAGCGCCGCCGCCCGCTTCGTCGCGATCGAAGAAGTGGGCAGGGAGCCACGCGTCGCCGAGGGCTCCGTCGTGGGCGAAACGGCATCGAACCTGGGTGACGTCGCCGAGACGACCCGATTCCAGCACTTCCCGGATCGCGACGGTGTAGCCGTGAGCAAGTCTTGGCAGCGACACAGTCAGCTTCACGCCGGATTCGTTGACGGCGTCGACGATCGCGCGGGCATCGCCCGGAGTGAGGGCAAGCACCTTCTCGGTGAAGACGTGCTTCCCGGCTTTCGCGGCGGCGGTGATCACGTCCGCGTGGGCGTTTGTCCGCGTCGTCACGATGACGCCGTCCACGTCGGATCGGGCCAGGAGCTCGGCGAGGTCCTCGTGGAACAGGACGCCGAGCTCCGCCGAGCGGGCTCGTCCGCGTCCCGTGTCGTCGTCCCACGCGGCCACGATCTCCATCCCCGGATTAGCTCGCGCTTCCGCGGCGTAATCCGCTGCGTGGACATGCCAGAAGCCCAGGATGGCGACTCGGATCATCGTCGGGGGATGGCCGGTCAGCGCTGGGTCTGGAGACGGAACTGGTATGGGACCACGACGACGTATTTCCCGGCCAGCGCCGGGTTGAACGTCGACATCCGCCTAGGCACGAACTGCCGTCCCAGCGCCTTGACGCTGAGCGCGGCGCCGGGCTCCGGGCTCGAACCCCAAGTCTTCGAATCGCGCGGGTACAGCGGGTCCTCGACGATGGCCGCGGTGACCTTGGCATCGCCCTTGAGCGGGTCGCGGGTCGCATGGAAACCGCTCATCACCCACGCATGACGGCCATGCCACATGAGCAGTCCGACCGGCTTGCCGGTGGTGCGCATGGCGACAGCAGCCGTCAGGAGGGCGTCGTCGATCGTCGTCGTGCCGACCACGACATACGGTCCTGCGCCGAGGAGATTCAGGCCGGCGGCCCAGCCGACGACGCTCGCACCCTTGCGCTCGCGGCCATCGAGTCTCGGGCCGCTCCAGGCCCTGGCGAGCTTCTGGAGTCGGAGCTGGGTGTCCGCCGTTCGGTCGGCTCCCGGTTCGAGCATGTTCAGCATCATCTGCATGCTCGCGCCGACGCACTGGACGAGGTTCGTCTGCGCCACGAAGTCCGAGCGCTTGCCGAGGTCGTAGACGTAGGGCTTGGTCGCGGCCGTCACCGTCGAGGGAGCAGCGGCGAAGATGAGGACGCAGGCGACGAGGACGCGGGCCCACCGGACGGCCGCCCAGCCCCGACCCTGCGGCAGGTGACGCAGCATCGCCACAGGATACGACCGAGTCGGCGGTTCGGTTCTCGAGGCGTCTGGCGTCCGCGCGTCGGCGCGGCGGCGCGGCGGCGGGTTCGGCCGAAGAACGGCCCCATCGACCGGTACTCTGACGCTCGGCATCCGCGCGGAGGATCACGTGAGCGAGACCGCTCTCGAGGCAGCCAGGGCGGCGTTCGATCGCGCCATCGCCGAACCTTCGCCTGCCGCCTTGTGGCAACTCCAGAAGGCGCTCCTGGTCATCGGCGGCGAGCCCGCGGCGTCGAGCCCGCATGGTCGCGCGGGCGTTCCACGGCTGCCTGCGCGACCTCGAGAGCAAGTCGGCCTCGCGCGCCGCGAGCCGCTGGGGCGCCGTCCTGGGGACCGCCGCGGTTGCGAGCGTGAGCGCCGGGGACCTGGCCGACGACGAGGAGGACGCACTGCGCCGGCTGCTGAAGAGCGGGCTGCCGGCGATGCTCGAGATCGGCTCGGCGGTGAAATCGGCTGAGGCGTGGGAGGTCGAAGCCGGACTGGTCTACGACGACCTGGCCTGGTTCCTGTACGACGAGCTCTGGGACGTATCCACTGCCGCCCGACCTGAGCTATCGGCGGACGAGCGCGGTCGAGAGATCGACCTGCTGCTTGACCCGCTGCTCGATCCCGCCGTGCGCCGATGCGCACCGCGCGACACTCGTGGTCAATGTCTTCCGAGCGGTTCTTGCCGCACGACTGGTTCCCTTGTTCGAAGAGCTAGCGCGGGACGGAGAGCCGGCTGCCCCGGACTGACCCTCTTCCGAGGGCTATGGCTGATTCTCGGCGTGGCCCGCACGGTCGTCCATGCCCTTCGCACGGTCGCCTCCGGGTAGATGCCGACACCTCTCGGGATGCCACACTGCGGCCGTGTCTCGTCGCCGCCGGCTGGTCAGTGCGCTGATGTTCTTCCCCCGTGGCGGCTCGTCGCACGTGGCCCGCGCTCTCGCGGAGCAACTGCCGTCGCTCGGCTGGGACGTGACGCTTGTGGCCGGCTCGCGGACGGACCTCGGTGAGCTTGGCGACGCGAGGCACTTCTATGCCGGGCTCGACGTCCGGCCGGTGTCGTTCGACGCGGCGCTCGCCTCGCCCGACCCCCTCGTCCCTCCGCCGGGCGTCGTGCCGATGCACCCCTCCTACGAGGACCGGCCCGATGCGCCGGACCGCGTATTCGCCATGCTCGACGACGACGCCTTCGAGCTACAGGTGCGGGCATGGGCGAGCGTCCTGCGAGGAGGCGGGCGCGGCCGAGGCAGATGTCCTGCACCTCCATCACCTCACGCCGATCCACGAAGCGGCATCGCGCGTCGCCCCGCACGTCCCGGTGATCGGTCATCTCCACGGCACCGAACTCCTGATGCTCGAGGAGATCGCCGACGGTCCGCCGCCCGGGCTGGGCGCATGCACGACGCGTGGGCCGAGCGGATGCGCGTGTGGGCGCATCGCTGCGAGCGCCTGATCGTCCTGTCGCCGTCGCAGATCCCGCGTGCGGAGCGGCTGCTGGGCCTCCGCCCGGATCGCCTCGTGGTGCTTCCGAACGGGTTCGAAGCGGCAGCGTTCCAACGCCGCGACGTGGATCGTGCATCGCTCTGGCGGGAGGCCCTCGTCGAAAAGCCCCGTGGCTGGCTTCCAGGCGGGCGGCCGGGCAGTGTCAGCTACAGCGCGGAGGAGCTGTCGCCACTCGTGGATGGCGTCACGGTCCTCACCGCAAGCCGATTCACCGAGGTCAAGCGGATTCCGCTGCTGATCGAGGCATTCGCGCGGGCACGTGACGAGGCGCGGAGGCAGGCGGGCCTCGTCATCGTCGGCGGCCATCCCGGCGAGTGGGAGGGAGAGCATCCTGCCGACACGGTCGCTCGCCTCGGCGTGAGCTGGCGTCTTCCTGGCCGGCTGGCACGATCACACGGAGCTGTCGGCGTTCCTGTCCGCGGCCGACGTGTTCGCCCTGGCGTCCGTCCGCGAGCAGTTCGGCCTGGTGCTGGTCGAGGCGATGGCCTGCGGCGTGCCACCGGTGGCCGTGAACCGCTTCGGTCCTGCCGAGATCATCACCGACGGCGAGACCGGCTGGCTGGTCGAGCCTGATGACCTCGAGGGGCTCGCTGGCGCCCTCCGCGAGGCGATCGATGACCCCGCCGAGCGTGCGCGGCGCGGGACGCTCGGGCAACGAGACGTGACGGAGCGATTCGGCTGGCCGGCGCTTGCGCGGCGCTTCGCCGACGTCCTCGATGCGGCGGTGACGGGCGCGCTCGCCCACTGAGACGGCTTCGCGGTCTTACTCGTCACGGCGCGGTGAGCGCGATCACGGCCAACTTCGACGGGGCGACCCGTCGCACGTGCGCGACGCCGACGCCCCTTGCCAGATGACGGCGCCGGGAAACAACGACAGCGCCCGTGACTGTCCCGGGCCGGCGCCTTTCTGTGGACGTCGTCATGACCGCTGAATTCGGGTATCAGCGAGATCGACCGCCGCCCCACGGGGTCGCCGCCGGCGCCAACATCGAGCGGCCGCCTCCACGCTGCCGGATCCGGCGGCAGGACCCGTAGTACAGCGGGCGCCTCCAAATCAACGTTGACCTTGTGCGGCGGGACGTGCGACCATCTGCACATGGCGACCAACTTGGACATCGACCCAAGCCTGCTGGAGCGGGCTGTAAAGGCGAGTGGGGAGCGAACCAAGACCGCAGCGGTCACCCGCGCATTGCGCGAATACGTCGCTCGCCATGAGCAGAAGCGGCTGGTGGAGCTCTTCGACGCCTTGGATTGGGATCCGGAATACGACTACAAGGCGGACCGATCCCGTTCGTGAATCTCTTCGTAGACACCAGCGTTTGGTCGCTGGCGATGCGCCGTGACGAGACCAGTGACGAGCGCTCGGTGAGGCGCTTACGCGACGCCCTCGATGGCGGTGACGGCGTCTTCACGACCGGACTGGTGCTTCAGGAGTTGCTCCAGGGATTCCGTGGCCCCAAGGCCCGCGACGCTATCGTCGACCGCTTCGCCTCACTCCCGTTGCTGATCCCCGACAGAGCCGACCACATCGAGGCGGCCATGCTACGAAACGAATGCCGTCGAAACGGGATCCAAGTCGGCACGATCGACGCACTGCTCGCGCGACTGTGCGTCCACCACGACCTGGTCATGCTCTCTACCGACCATGACTTCACACTTATGGCGCCGTATGTCGGACTGACCAACTGGGAACCCTGACCGTTAGCCTCTGGATCGGCCGGCACCCCTGTGATGGCCCCGCGCCGACTTCGGCGCGCTAGGCGTCTGAAATCGCCGCCACGCGGACGACCGCACGACGGGGGAAGACCGATCGTTCCGCCCGCGCGTCGGCCTCGTGTCGACAGGTGTTGGAAAGCCACGAAATCGGCCACATCGCGACGGTCGGAATCGACTTGACAAGCCTGTCTCGGCGGCATATATATCGCAGCACGATATATCGTCAAGCGTCAGGAAGGCTCGATCGATGGTCCAGCAGATCCCGGAACTTGGCCGATTTGCCGAGCCTGCGCTGCTGATCCTGGTCAGCCTGAGCGATGGCCCGAAGCACGGCTACGCGATCATGACCGACGTCGAGGCCGCCACCGGCCGGCCGCTCGGCCCGGGAACGCTCTACGCCGCGCTGGCCCGGCTCGAAGAGCGCGGTTTCATCGAGGCCCTTGCGCCGGTGGACCGGCGCCGCCCGTATCGACTCACAGCCGTCGGCGCCACGATCGTCGCTGAGCAGCTCCGGGAGCTCTCGCACTTTGCGGAACTCGGCCTTCGCCGTCTGGGCCGGCCCACGGGCTGACGAGGATGCGGCCCATCGCCCTGCTCCTGCATCTGTACCCGTCGCGCTGGCGCGCTCGCTACGGCGACGAGTTCGCCGCGGTGCTCGAGGAGCGACCGCTTGGCCCATTCGACGTGGTCGACGTCCTCCTCGGCGCGCTGGACGCCCAGCTCCACCTCCGCGGCCTCGGGTCCGCCTCGGGACACGGAAAGGGGTTCTCGATGTCACTTCGCATCGGGGGGTATGCCGCGATCGTTGGCGGTGTCCTGTGGCTGCTCGTGCTCGCCGCCACTGCCGTCAACGACGGGAGCGAGACGATTTACCCGTGGCTGGCGTACGCCCTCGTTGGCGCGACCGTGATGACCCTCGTCGCGCTCATCGGCCTCAGCGCGTTCCAGGCACGGCGCCACCCCGTGCTGACATGGGCCGCCTTCGCGATCCCCGCCCTCGGGGCCGTCGTCGGGCTGCTTGGATACGCGGCAGTCGTACTCACGGGCGATAGCGACAGTCGCTTGATTGGCGGCATCAGCCCGTGGATGGTCGCATCCGTCGGCCTGCTGACCATGCTTCTCGGGTCGAGCCTCTTCGCCATCGCGACCTGGCGCGCCCGCAGCCTGTCGCGGGGCGCATCGGGACTGCTCGCAGCCGGCGCCGTCCTCGTCGTCCTCGGGCTGCTTGGGATCGGCGTCGCTGAATGGCCGTCGCCAGTCACGATCATTCCGGTCGTCGCCGCGATCGTCGCCTTCCCCGCGGGATGGATCGCACTCGGCATCAGCGCGCTCCGGATCACGGGTCCAACCCCGATCGCTCTCGATGGAGCGAGTCTGTAAAGCGGCCTGGTCGGCCTAGACATCTCCGGTTCGCGGAGGCCGCGGGATCCAGCGCGGCACGCGACGCCGGTACGCGATGTATTCGTCGCCGAAGCGCTCGGTCAGAGCCGGCTCCTCGTAACCGACAACGAACAGCTCGACGATGAGAGCGACGACTCCCAGATAGATCAGCAGCGGTACCGACAGGAAGAGCAAGGTCTCGCCCATCACGACCAGGAAGACGGCCAGGTACATCGGGTTGCGGACCCAGCGGTAGGGGCCGACGGCGACGAAGCGTCGCGGTGCATCCCACGGACCCGGTGTCCCGCGCCCGAGCGTCGCGAAGAGCCATAGACACCAGAGGTACAGGGCCGCACCGAGTCCGATGAGGGCGACCGCCGGCCACACGACCGGCTCGGGGTTCGCCGCGCCCGCGTTGAGGATCAGCCACGGCACGTACACGCCAACGGCGCCAGGCATGACGAGCGTGAAGATCAGGTTCCGCAGCGCCAGGCTCACCCGATTCACTTTGCCACGACGAGCCGGTGCCTGAGGTTGGCCAACTAGCTCACCGCCCCGCCCGGCTTGAGCCCGAGCGTCAGGACGAACGCGATGATCCCCTCGGGTCGGCAGCACCTACGATCGATGTATGCGCCGAATCAACGGTCGTGCTCTCGCGAGGCTCTTGGCCGTATCGGTGCCGGCTCTCGTCGTAGCGACCCTGTCCGTCCGCTTCCTCGAGGAGTACGTCGGCGTCCCTAACGCGTCCGCCGGGTACCTCGCGGCGGTCGTAGTGACGGCGCTGGTCGCCGGAACCTCGGGCGCCATAGTCGCCGCCGTGGCGTCGGCCCTGCTGTACGACTTCGTCTTCGTGACGCCGCAGTTCACGCTGACCGTTGCCGACCCCGGCGAGTGGTGGAACCTCGTCTTCCTGCTGTTCATCGGCGTCGTGGTCGGTCAGCTCGTGGCGATCCAGCGCTCTCGGACCGCCATCGCGACCGCCAGGGAACGAGAGGCACTCGGCCTGTTCCAGGTAAGCCGCGAGCTTGCGACCCGCGAGTCGACGCCCGCCGTGCTGCCGAAGATCGCGGAGATCCTTCGCCGGGAAGCGGCCATGGACGAGGTGTCGATCACGTTGGGTCCGGACGACGGCCGAGAACGCGTCGCGGCCACGACCGGCACCGATCCCAGGCCGGCCGTGCCTGCCCTGCATTACGTGCTGCAACGGACGCCGGGCGATACTCCGGCACGTTGGAGCCGAGTCCACCAATCAGGACAAGCGCGGGGAGGCCCCGGCCAGTCGAAGGGACGACAGGCATATCGAATCCGGATAGAGGCAGGCTCCACGAGATCCGGCTCGATCTGGGCGTTTCGCGATCGGGCCCACGGCGAGCCCGACCGTGCCGCGACCCGGCTTCTGTCGTCAGCCGCAGATCAGATCGGTCAAGCCCTTACGCAGGACCGCCTGGCAGCCGAGTCCCAGGCGGCCGAGATCGTCCGCCAGAGCGATGCACTCAAGTCAGCCCTGTTGCAATCGGTCTCACATGACCTGCGGACGCCGCTCGCCACCATCCGCGCGGCCGCCGGAACGCTTCGCCCAGGCAGCGGATTGCGACCAGAAGATCAGCAGGAGAGCGCCGACGCCATCGACCGTGAGGTGGAGTACCTCGACCGGCTGGTGACCAATCTGCTCGACTTGAGCCGGATCGAAGCGGGCGCCTTGCGCGCAGAACGAGATGTCTATGAGCTCGCGGACCTCGTCGGCCAGACCCTGGACCGCCTTCGACCACGACTCGGCGATCGGCCGGTGGAGCTTCTGCTCTCGGCGCCGCCGGTGGAAGTCGATCCCGTCTTCCTCGACGAGGCCGTGACGAACGGGATCGAGAACGCGATCAAATACACGCCGCCCGGGACCGCCATCCGTATCACGGCCCAGGAGATCTCCGCCGAACGACGGGTTCGGCTGACACTCGAGGACGCCGGACCAGGCGTGCCGGCCGACGCGATGCCCAAGATCTTCGACAAGTTCTATCGCGTTCCGGGCATCGCCGGTGGCTCCCGTTCCGGGACGGGTGTCGGTCTCGCAGTGGTTCGGGGTCTGGTCGAGGCGATGGGCGGCGAGGTCTCGGCTCGCCGCAGCGAACTCGGAGGGCTGGCGATCGACATCGACCTCCCCATCGCCGCGGCTCCTGCGGCCGAGCCGATGGAGGCGCCGGCATGACCGGGACACCGTCCGATCGTGACGGGGCGACGATCCTCATCGTCGAGGACGACGACGAGACGCGTGCAGCGCTCACGCGTGAGTTGACCTCACGCGGCTACCGGATCGTGGAGGCCCGTGACGGCCGGACCGCGCTGCTCCGCTGGGAGGGCCGCCGCCCCGACGTCGTCCTGCTCGACCTCGGATTGCCGGATATCGACGGGCTCGACATCGTCCGGCGGATGCGTCGTGACGGCACGACTCCGATCGTCATCCTGTCCGGCAGGTACGAGGAGAAAGAGAAGGTCGAAGCGCTCGACCGCGGCGCCGATGACTACGTGACGAAGCCATTCGGTGTGGACGAACTCAACGCCCGTCTGAGGGTCGCACTCAGAAGGGCCGGCGGTTCAGCGGCAGACCGGGCTGGCAGGATCGTCGCAGGCGCACTCGAGTTTGATGGTCCGGGCCACGACGTACGCGTCGACGGCGAGTTGATCGACCTGACGCCCCGCGAGTTCGAGATCCTTCGCGTCCTGCTCAGCAACCACGGTCGCGTGGTCACGAAGGGTCGGCTCCTGCGCGCTGTGTGGGGCGAGGCGTACCAGAGCGAGGACAGCTATGTCTACGTTCACGTGAGCCAGCTGCGCCGCAAGCTTGCTGCGGCGGACCCCACCGGCGGCCTCCGCGATCTCATCGTCACAGTGCCCGGCGTGGGCTATCGGGTCCGGGAGCTCGAGCGGCCCGATTCGTTAGAACAACCTTAGAGCGCTCGACCGCTCCGCTGGCCGATCCCTCTTGGCGCTCCGGTCCAGATTTGGGACATGGATCGGTCATCCGACGTTCGCGACAACAGTTCCAAGCCGATCGGCCGGGCGGCGGACGAGCCGATCGCCTTGTTGCCGGAGGCGATGTCTCGCGACGCGCTCGAGCGAACGATGGTGGAGATCGAGGCCGCCATCGCGGTCGTCGCCGGCGGCCTCGCCGTGACCGTGGCCTTATGCGGTTTCGACGCGGCGGACGGCGCGGCATTCACCGCGGCCGTCTGGGCGCAAGCAGCCGGCGTCGCGTTCCGGTTACGGCGTGAGGATCCCGGTTCGCTCGACCTCATCTTCGGACCGCGACTCCGTCCGGTTGCAGCGCACGCCGGCCGCGGGACGGAGCTGTGATCGGGGGACGCCGGTCACTCCAAGGTCGAAAGGCAGGGGATCGGCGCGTACGGGTCGATCGGCCACACGCGCCATTCTTCCGGTACACCGGCCCGGGTCAGTTGGTCGCGCGCGAGGCGGCGTCGCAACCCAGGACGGCGCGCGGTCGGGCCTTCGCCAGGCTCCGGGCCGGAGTCTTCGGACGGCCACTCTCGAACGACGAGGAGATGGAAGAACGCCTGCCGAAGAGGAAGGCACTCGCCATCTTCAGCTCCGACGCCATCTCCTCGTCTGCCTATGCGACAGAGGAGATCCTTCGCGTACTGCTTGTCGCCGGCGCGGGCGCGTTGCTCGTCTCCATCCAGGTGTCGATCGCGATCGCGCTTCTGCTGGCGGTCGTCTCGATCTCGTACCGGCAGGTCTGTCGGGCTTACCCCAACGGCGGTGGGGCGTACATCGTCGCTCGAACCAACCTCGCTCCGATCTTTGGGCTGATCGCCGCTGCGGCGCTGCTCATCGATTACGTCATGACGGTCGCCGTATCGACAGCGGCCGCGATCGCCCAGGTCCAGTCGGTGATCCCGCAGGCATACGACGTTCGGATCGAGATCGCCTTCGTCTCGATCGCTCTGATCACCGTCGCCAACCTTCGAGGCCTGCGCGAGTCGGGGAACATCTTCGCGGTGCCGACGTACCTGTTCGTCGGGCTCGCCCTTGCGATCGTCGCCATCGGCGCGTTCCACATCCTGACCGGCACCGTCACCCCAGTGCCGCCGGAGCCGGACGCAGTGCCGTTGGGGACCGAGACGCTTGGCATCCTCCTGCTGCTGAAGGCATTCGCCGGCGGCTCGGTGGCGCTGACGGGAGTCGAGGCGATCGCCAACGGTGTGCCGGCCTTCAAGCCGCCGGAATCGAAGAACGCCGCCGACACGATGACCGCGATGGCCATCCTGCTGGCGATCCTGTTCGTCGGCCTGACGGTGTTCGCCGTCGCCTTCGGGCTTCGCCCGACTGAGGAGGGCGGTCCCTCGATCGTCGCGATGGCCGCTCGCACAGCGTTTGGTGCCGGCTCGCCTTTGTACTTCACCTTCGCCGCGAGCACAGCTCTGATCCTCTTCCTCGCGGCGAACACGAGCTTCAACGCGTTCCCGCGGCTGGCCGCGATCCTCGCGGCGGATGGCTACATGCCCCGACAGTTCTCGTTCCGGGGTGACCGCCTCGCCTATTCCTGGGGGATCGTCCTGCTCGCGTCGATCGCCTTCGCGATCCTGTGGGCGTTCGGCGGCGATACCCATGCGCTCATCCCGCTCTATTCCGTCGGCGTCTTCCTGTGCTTCACACTCAGCCAGCTCGGGATGGTCAAGCACTGGCTGCAAGGGCGCGAGAGTGGCTGGCGCTGGCGGCTCGGTGTGAACGCGGCCGGCGGTGTCCTGACGGCGGTCGTCCTAGCGATCGTCGTGTCGGAGAAGTTCGTCGATGGCGCCTATCTCGTCGTGATCCTGGTCCCAGTCCTCGTCGCGGTGATGCTGTTCATCCACCAGCAATACGCGCGGTCAGCCCGTGAGCTGCGGGTAGCGCCAGGATTCGTTGCGGCCGGTCCCCATCGCGAGCAGCGCGTCGTCGTCCCCATCAACGGCGTCAACCGGGCCGTGGTCCAGGCAGTCAATGTCGCTCGCTCGATCGCCCCTGATGTCCGCGCGGTCTACATCTCCGACGACCCCGCGGATGCGGCGTCGGTCCGGGACCGGTTCGAGCGCCAGATCCCCGGCGTGTCGCTGGTGGTCGTCGAGTCTCCATACCGCGCCCTGGCGGGGCCGTTGCTGGCTTACCTGGACGTCCTTGATGCAGCGTGGCCGCCGGACAAGGCGTCGCCCGTGACATTCATCGTGATCCCCGAATACGTCGCTCGGTCGTGGTGGGAGCGCCTCCTGTACAACCAGTCTGCCAAACGGCTCCGGAGCATCCTGCTCGGTCGTCGACACACGGTCGTCGTCAACGTCCCCTACAGAAGGGAGGACGAAGTGGGCCGCTTCGAACCGCGAGCACTTTGACGGACGAGCCGAAACCGACACGGCTGGTCTAAGGCCCCGTCGCCCGGCGGCTCTATGCTAGGAGGAGATGGCACGCACGATACTCGTCGTGGAAGACGAGCCAACGCTTCGCGAGACGCTGGCCGAGGCGCTCGAAGCCGACGGATTTCACGTCATCGAGGCTGCCGACGGTCGCGAGGCCCTGACGAGGTTCAGGACGGACGCGCCGGACCTCGTGCTCCTCGACCTGATGCTCCCCGAACTCGGCGGGATGGAAGTCTGCAGGATCATCCGGGCTGAATCGGGCGTTCCGATCGTGATGCTGACCGCGAAGGATTCGGAGCTGGACAAGGTCGTCGGGCTCGAGCTCGGCGCCGACGATTACGTGACGAAGCCGTTCAGCCTGCGCGAGCTGACCGCCCGGATCGGAGCGCTGTTCCGGCGTTCGGACCGGGCTGCCACGGTAGAGCGGCCTCCGGACGTGATCGACCTGGGATCGGTGACGGCCGACATCGCGGGCCACCGACTCCTGCGCGACGGAGAAGTCCTGCCCGTCAAGCCGAAGGTCTTCGAGCTCCTGATGTTTCTCGTCCGCCACCCCGGTCAAGTGTTTACGCGCGACCAGCTGCTCGAGCAGGTATGGGGGTACGACTACGCAGGCGAGACCCGGACCGTGGACGTGCATGTCCACTGGCTCCGAGGTCTGATCGAGCGCGAACCGAACAACCCGACGTTCATCCACACCGTCCGTGGCGTCGGGTATGTGTTTCGCCGGCCGAGCTCAGCCGCGTGAACCAAGCCGCCCGTGGACCGGTTGACATCAGCGCTGGTCGTGTTTCGTAGGAAGTCGAGGACGAACCAGTCTCGCGAGGAGCGCCGCTCCGCTTCGACGAGCGCCTCCGCGGCGGCAGACGCCGACCTCGAGGCACAGAATCTCCACCTCCGGGCGGAACTCGCGGCGGAGATCGACGAACGCAGGACACTGATCGACGCGCTCGGACAGGGCGTCATCTCCGTCGATCGGACCCTTCGGATCATCTCCGCGAATCCGCTCGCCGACGGCTTCCTTGGCCGGCCCCCGGGCGGGCTCGTCGGACGAACCCTCATCGAGGCCTTTCTCGACCTCAGCGTCGAGTCGCTCGCGGCGAGCGCAATACGGCTTGGTTCAGCGCGCGGTGAGATCAACCTCAGCGAGGGAGGCGATCGTCGGCTGTCGATCCGTGCCGTCCGGAGATCCTCGGGCGGAGCATGGCTGGTGCTCGAGGACGTCTCGGAGCTTCGGCGTCTGCAGCGAATCAGGACCGAGTTCGTCGACAATCTTTCGCACGAGCTTCGAACACCGCTGACGACCGTCGGATTGCTTGCGGAGACGCTCGGGCGCGACGCAGAAGCTGCCGGCGACTCGATCCCGGCCAAGATGCGCGAACGGATCGCCAGGATCGAGATCGAGATGACCCATCTCGTCCAGATCGCGAGCGAATTGATGGACCTGTCGCGGATCGAGAGCGGCAGCGAGATCCAGCTCCTCGATCTCGTCGACCTCGGCCAGACGGCGCGCGACTCTGCCGACCGTCTCCGCCTCTTCGCCGAGCGCCACGGCGTCGCATTGCACGTCGATGCTCCGGATCTCGTGCCGACCGTCCACGGTGATGCGGCACGGCTGGCGCAGGTCTACATCAACCTCCTGCACAACGCCGTCAAGTTCAGCCCCAACGGCGGCGAGGTGGTGATCTCGGTCGGCGTCGAGAACGACCAGGTAGCGACGTCCGTGATCGATAACGGAGTCGGTATCGCGCGCGGCGCCCAGGAGCGGATCTTCGAACGGTTCTACAAGGTCGATAGCGCCCGCGTCCGCCGTGGTGACAGCGGGACCGGCCTCGGCCTCGCGATCGCGCGGCACATCGTCGAGCAGCACGGCGGCCGCATCTGGGTCGAGTCGGTCGAAGGGAAGGGATCTACGTTCCGCTTTTCCATTCCCCGCGCGGAGTTCGGTGCCTGAGACCCGTCACGGGTTGAGGTCCTCCACGTCACCGGTCACCAGGTAGACGATGTCTTCCGCGATGTTGGTCGAGCGGTCCCCGATCCGCTCCAGATAGTGCGAGGCGATGACGATTCGCGTCCCGCGCTCCACGTTCGCCGGATCGGCTCGCATCAGCTCGACGACCTCATCGAAGGTCGAGTGGTAGAGACGATCGATCTCGTCGTCCTGGGCGGCGACCTCGCGAGCCTTGATCGCGTCCGAATCGACAAGAGCGCGAAGGACACCGTGAACCAGCACGGCGGCGCGCTCGGCCATCTCCGGGAGATGGACGTAGCCGTGGAGCGGCGGGTATGGCGCGAGCTTGATCACGGCCTTGGCGACCGAGGCGGCATGGTCGCCCATGCGCTCGAGCTCGTACGTGACGTGATCGAGGGTCAACAGGTATCGCAAGTCGCGTGCGACCGGGTTTTGGGTCGCGATCGTCACTGAGATCTGGCGTGAAACGGCGCGTTGCGCGTCATTGATGGCCGAATCGCCCTTGATGACAGCGAGGGCGAGCGCGGCGTCATGCGCGACCAAGGCTCGACTGGCCTGGCGGATCGCAGCCTCGACAAGGGCGCCCATCCGGAGCACGCCGTTACGGATGATCGCCTCATCGCGGTCGAGCGCTTCGCGAGCGCCGGCCAGGTGGATGACCTCAGGCATGGCGCGACTCAGCCGAACCGACCGGACACGTAGTCCTCGGTCAGCTGCTGCTTCGGATCGGTGAAGATCTGGACGGTCTCGCCCTGTTCCACGACGTACCCGGCACGGTCCTCGGCCATGCTGAGAAAGACGGTCTTGTCGGACGCGCGGGCTGCCTGCTGCATGTTGTGGGTCACGATAACGATCGTGTAGCGCTCCTTGATCTCCGCCATCAGTTGCTCGATCTGGAGCGTCGCGCGTGGATCGAGCGCGGAGCACGGCTCGTCCATCAGGATGACCTCGGGGTCTGTGGCGATCGTCCTGGCGATGCACAGGCGCTGTTGTTGACCGCCCGACAGCGACAGCCCCGATTGCTTGAGCTTGTCCTTGACCTCGTCCCAGATCGCAGCGCGTCGGAGGCTGCTTTCGACGACAGCATCGAGATCACCCTTGAAGCCCCTGAGCCGCGGGCCGAAGGCCACGTTGTCGTAGATCGACTTCGGGAAGGGATTCGGTTTCTGGAAGACCATCCCGATCCGCCTTCGGACCTCGACCGGATCCACGTACGAAGCGTAGAGGTCCTCGTCGTGGTACATGATCTTGCCTTCGACTCGCGTCCCTGGGATCAGGTCGTTCATCCGGTTGATCGAGCGCAATAGGGTCGACTTCCCGCACCCGGACGGGCCGATGATCGAGGTGATCTGGTGTGCCGGGATCTCGAACGTGATCCCTTTTACAGCCCGGAACTCGCCGTAGTACAGACCGACATCGTCGAGCTTGATGACGGCCGGCGTAGCGGCGACCGGCACTGAGACCGAGCCCTCGGCGCCATCGCCGATTCGCTGCGGGCCGTGGTCTTCCTCGGGGCGGACGACCGGAGTGGGCCTGACTATCGTGGACGTCATCGGATCGCCTCGGGTCTTACGGTGGTCGGTTGCGTCGACGAGGTCATCGGTCACGATGCCTGATCGTATCTGTTGCGCAGCAGCACGGCGAATGCGTTCGTGACGATGGTCACGGCAAGCAGCACGATGATCGCGGCCGAGGTGAGTGCCTGGAATTCCTGCTGCGGCTTGCGGGCCCAGTCGAAGATGATCGTCGGGAGCGCCGTGTACGGCCCCGTCAACAGGTCGTTGATGCTCCCGCCGGTCGAGAATGAGCCGAGGACCGCGCCGACCAGGATAAGCGGCGCGGTCTCGCCGATCGCACGCGACAAGGACAGCACGGTTCCCGTCAGGATGCCGGGCGCTGCGGCGGGCAGGATCAGATCCCTGACCACCTGCCAACGGGAGGCACCGAGGCCGAAACCCGCCTCGCGCAACGCATTCGGGACCGAGCGGATCGCCTCGGCCGAAGTGATGATGACGAGGGGCAGGATCAGGACCGCCAGGGTGAGGCCACCGGTGATCACCGTCTTGCCGTTGCCATCGCCGACCGACGCGAACAGAGCCACGAAGACGGTCAGCCCAAGGATGCCGTAGACCACCGACGGGACGCCGGCCAGGTTTCGGATGTTGATGTCGACGAACCGCGCGAACGCGTTGTCCGCCGAGAACTCCTCGAGATAGATCGCCGTCATGATGCCGATCGGAAACGCGGCGACGGCCACGATCGTCACCAGCAAAGCCGTGCCGATCAGACCCTGGGCAATACCGGCGTTGGCCGGGTTGCTCGAGAGGTCGGACGTCAGGAAGTCGACGCCACGCTCCGAGAAGACCGGGATTGCCTGGCTGAGTTGGCTCCCGACGAGTACAGCCAGGATCGCGAGCGAGAAGAGCAGCGCCAGGAGAAGGGCGCCGGCGAAAACGAGGCCGGCGACGTCGGCGCCCTGCCGGCGCACCGATCGGTCGCGGGAGCCGATGGCGATGGTTGACGTCGTCATCTGTCGCCTAGTAGCTCTGTCGGGTACGGCGGACGAATGCGTCGCCGAGGATGTTGAGACCGAGCGTTATCAGGAACAGGAGAAGCCCCAGGAAGAAGAGGCTCTGGAACGCTGCGGTGTTACCGGTCACCTGGTCGCTGCCGGCGGCAAGCGAGGCCATCGCCCCGGTCAGCGTCTGGCCTGGGCCCAGCGGGTCCAGGGTGAAGAGCGAACCTGCCGTCGCGCCAGCGGCAAGGGCGACCACCATCGTCTCGCCGACGGCGCGCGAGACCGCCAGGATCATCGCGGCGACGATCCCCGAGATCGCGGCGGGGACGACGACCTTGATCGAGGTCCCCAGTCGGCGCGAGCCGAGCCCGTACGACGCCTCGCGCAAGGTTTGCGGTACGGCCCGCATGGCATCCTCGGAGATCGAGGCAACCAGCGGGATGGTCAGGATGCCGACGCCGATCCCCGCAGCCAGCATGTTGAACGGCTTGGCGTCGGTGAAGATCGCCTGCACCACGTTCGGGCTGATGAAACGCAACGCGAAGAAGCCGAGGACGACGCTGGGAATGCCCGCGAGGATCTCGAGGACCGGCTTGACGATGCCGCGGACCCGTCCAGTCGCATATTCCGAGAGGTAGATCGCGCTGCCGAGGCCGACCGGCGCCGCGATGGCGATCGCGACGGCTGTGATGATCAACGTACCGGCGAGGACCGTCGCGATCGAGAACTGACCACGACGCGGGAACCAGCCAGCGGCGAAGAGCTGAGAGACATCGATCTTCGACAGGAACGACACAGCCTCGAAGACGAGCGACAGGACGATCCCGACGCTGACCAGGACGGAGACGATCGTCGCCGCGAGAAGGACCGCACGGACGGCACGCTCGTTGCGGCGACGCTGGGGCGAACCGCGGAGGCGGCTGGCCGGAGCCGCCGAGCTGGCCGCGGTCATTCGGGCGCCTCGGACGTCCTCGACGTGATCGGACCGACGGCTTCAACTGCACCGTCGCCGGGACCGCGGCCCGTCAAGAGGCCTTCTCCCGCGCGCCCCATGCGGTACGCGTCGCGTCGAGCTCGCTCGCAGGAAGCTCGACATAGGGGACCGTCTCGAGGACGGCCGAGATCGTGCCGTCGGCGAGGTAGTAGTCCACGTAGCTGGTGACGGCGGGGTTGTTCGCAGCCTTCGCGTTGTTGACGTAGATGTACAGGCTCCTCGAGAGCGGGTACGTCCCGTCGGCGATGGTCGCGTCTGTCGGCGCGACGCACGTGCCGTTTGGCTCCTTCGCTACGGCGAGCTCCTTGATGGTGGCCTTGTTCTCCTGGGCGTATGCGAAGCCCACCCAGCCAAGAGAGTTCGCGGAGCCGGATACACCGGCGATGATCGCGTTGTCGTTGGCGCTCGCGACGTAATCAGGCCTGGTAGCGGACTCCTGGGGAGGCGTCTGTTTTGACGCGATCGGCGTGATCACGAGCTCGACGTAGCTGTCGTACGTCCCCAATTCCTCACCGGGGCCGGTGATCGACAGGTCGGCGTCCGGGAAGACCGTCTTCGAGCCGAGCGAAGTCGCCAGCTCCGTTGCGGCCGACCACGTCTTGAAGCCGGTGGACTGGGGGCCGGTCAGCGCGTAGAGGTCTGCGAATGAGAGACAGTCGATCGAGGTGTTATCCGGCGAGGTCATGACCGTCATGCCGTCATATGCGATCTTCAACTCGGTGTACTTGATCCCAGCGGCCGCACACGCCGCGGCCTCCTCTTCTTGATCTTGCGCGATGCATCGCTGATGTCGGTCTCGCCCGTGCAGAACGTCTTGAAGCCGTCGCCGGTGCCCGGTCCGGTAACGGTGAAGTTGAAGCCGGGATTCGCCTGCTTCACGAGTTCGGCGACGGCCGTCGAGATCGGCTCGACCGTCGACGATCCGGAGACGGAGATGGTTCCCGTGATGCCGTTCGGGGCCGCCGAGCCCTGTTGCGCAGTTGAGGGTGAGGCATTGCCAACCGGCGGCGCCGTGACGCCGGAGGAGGTCGAACCGGTGCCCGCGGAACATCCGACTGCTGTCAGCGCGGCCGCCAGCGTGACTATGAGCAAAGGCTTCGTCAGCGAGATCGTCACCATGGTCCTCCCCTGGACAGTTTCGACGGCCGCACGCGCTCGTTGGGTGGTCGTCGCTCGGCTCGAATGGCGAAACTGTCGCGAGGCGGGGTGAACGGGTTCTTTCTCTACCGTTAACAGCGCGTTATATCGGTGCTCCGTGGCGGGTGCTCAGCGGACGGCAGCAGGCTCTGCCGTTCGCGCCCGCCGCGTGATCGACGGCTGAAGTGGTGCGGTCGCAGGCGGCTGAACCCGTCCCTGGCCGGCTTCCCCGATCACACGCCGGAACAGGTCAACCAGACGATCAACGTGCGCGTCGAACGTGAACGTCGGCGCGTGGGCAGCCACGTTCGAGCGCAGCGACGCCATCGTCGCCGCGTCGCGGAGCTGCGCCGCGAGGCCCTCATAGTCATCGAAGAACAGACCCACCCCGAGCTCGCGCCCGACCGACTGGATCGCGACCGTGGCGCCGGCGTTGTCGCGCTGGATCATCGGCAGACCAGCAGCGGCTAGCGTGGCCATTCGCGCCGGCAGGTTGAGGTCGTCCCAATCGGCACGGGTCAGGTCGCCATCGTTGCGGCTGCGGAAGACGTGCAGCCAGCCCGCGTCGTAGCGGCTGAATACCTCCGTCCAGCGCTCCTGGCCCACGTTCGGGTGGAGGTGCAGGTGGCCCTTTGCCATGGGCCGGGTGCGGTCGATCCACTCGCGCCACTGACCGTGGGTGAACCGGCCATGGAAATGCAAGTGGATACCGTTGGCGGCGAGCGCCGCCACGTCCTCCGGGTGGAGCCCGATCGGCCGGCCCGGCACCACGGTGTGGATCTGGCCGTCGTCTTCGGACAGGCGCCGAGAGTGCGGCGCGCCGACGAACCAGTCGGCCTTGGGCAGGTCCCCGTCGAGGACGAGGGAGCGCGCCGGATCGTTCGCACCCGGCGAGAACGTCGCGAACCAGTCGCCCATCTCCTGGCTCGAGTGGACGACCGCGTGACTGCGCTCGGTCAGCTCGAGGAGGTCGCCCCACGTTCCGCGCTCGCGGCAGATGAACGGGCCTTCCTTGAAGTGCCACACGAACGGGATCTCGGGGACGGCACGACGGACCTCAGCGGCGAACGGCACGGCATGCCAGTTCAGAAGGCCGTAGATGACGTCCGGAGCCAGTCGACGGATCGCGGCGGCCCAGTCGCCTCTTGCCTCGGGCAACTCCGTCACGTGGCCGAAGGGCACCGGGCCGACCATCGTGTACCAGGCGGGCTGTGGGGTCCACAAGCCCCACAGGCGGTGGCCGCGCTCCTCGAGAGCAAGGATGCGCTCCGGGTTGTAGGACAGCTCGCCAACCAGCAGGATCCGCAGGCCATCGGCCGCGGGAGGGGTCGGCGGTCGGTCACGGAACGCCTGGAAATGGGCGACCTCGTCGATGGGGTCACCGACGCTCGTCCGGAACCGCAACGGATGGCGGATGCCGAAGTGCGCCCGGAATGGATTGATGCCGCCGATCGGCTCGCGCACGAGCGGCGTGAGCTGGCCCGGATGATGGACCCACTCGGCGGTGACCTGCCCACTCTTGGCGACGCGCCCATGGCGCCGCACGCGACGCCAGTACATCCGGTCGAGGTCGTCCGTTACCAGGCGAGTCCGCTCGAGCCACCGCTCCGGCACCCGTCGATGGAGGACCTGCACCATCTGCGGCCAGCCATCGACGGTCTCGAGGGTCTCGCGGTTGTAGTGGTGGCGCACCCCGGAAACGGCCATGACGGTTGCCGGGGTCCTCGTCGAGGATCGCCCGCAACGAGGCCAGGTGGTCCGGGAAGATCACGTCATCCGAGGGCAAGTAGGCGATGAGCGGCGCGGTCGAGGCGTCGAGGGCCTCGTTCAGGGCGAGGCCAACACCGCCGTTGACCGGGCGGCGCCGGTAGTGGATGCGCGGATCGTCGAGGAACGGCGCGACGGCGGCCGCTGTGGCATCACGAGACGCGTCGTCGACGATATGCAGCTCCCAGCGCGATTCGGTCTGCGCCTGGAGGCTGCGGATGGCCCGGGCGATGAAGGCGGCCTGGCCGTACGTCGGCATCAGGACCGAAGATCAGCGGGTCGTCCATGCCACGTCCTCCAGGATGCCGCGCTGCCACGACGCCGCGATGCGTCATTCCGCGCGCGACGGGCGCCGCGCACGCCCCGATCGCGCACCGATCCGCGACCGGCAGGGCGCGCGGCAGGACACCCGCCGGCTGCTCCGGCACGGCGAAGGGACATGTCGGGTAGGTCACGAGGAGCGTCCTCGAGCGATGACGTCGGACCGCGAGTCTCAGCCCCGGTCGGTTCCGCTCGTCACCGGGTTCGCTGTTTGTCGCTCACAGCGATATCGCAAATCGCCACCAGGGTCCCTCGGCGGCTGCTCCCGGTCGACCGCCGCAGCTGCCCTACGCGAGAACGAGCAGGATCGTTCGGACGATACCCAACGGCGGACCAAGCGGTAGCGCGAAGCCGATCCAGAACGCGAACTCGAAGGGCAAGAGCACGTAGCTGACGGCCGCGGCGTGCGGGACATCGCGCAGCAGCATCACGCCGACGATCACCTCGGCGAGGCAGACGAACACGAAACCGATCAGCAACGGGACCGATGTCGGCAAACCCAGACGCTCGAACGGTCCTCCGCCGTACGTCGGGAACCCGACGAACATCCAGACCTCACCGGTCCGTGCGAAATGCAATGTGCCGAAGACGGCCGGCAGTCCGAACCCGAGCCCGAGTGCGAGCGAGCAAAGTGCGGCGACGGTCACCATGGCGCGTGGTCGCGCCGGATGCGACGAATCATGCCGCGGCCCGGTCGTCGTGTGCCTCGAGCGCACGTCGGGCATCGGCCACTACACGAACCTCGGCCTTCCGCATCGTTCGGATGAAAACCGGGAAGAAAAGCCGCGCGAGGCCATGCGCGCTCCACAGCCCGCGCGAGGTCAGCCGCGTCCCGCCGCTGGACGTAGGTTCAAGGGTGACCGTCAGAACGCACCCGATCGAGCCACCGTTCACGTACGTCCAGCTGCGGGGCCGCTCGTACGCGGTCAGCTCGGTGAACACGACTGGACCCTGCTTCCACTTCGCCCGAAAGCGTGTGCCGACCTCGACCGGCCCGTCAGTGAGTCGCTCCATCGACACACAATCGGCGTTCCAGCGGACCTCGTTCCCCATGTCGGAGAGGTAGTCGAAGACATCCTCCGGAGCTTCGGGCGATCTCGACGGTGTTTTCGACGAGCGTGGCCATCAATCCGATCCTCACTCTTTCACTAGAGTCCATCACTAGCGACGGCAGTGCAGTATCATCGTCCGCATGGGCCGCGTCAATCCCCCGGCGACGGGATCGATCGTCAAGATCACGCGGCGCGAGCGCGCCAAGGCAACGAGGCGGCGGATCGCCGAGGCTGCGCTTGCCCGATTCTCCGAGCACGGATACGCCTCGACGACGATGGACGCCGTCGCGCACGATGCCGGGCGTGGCGGTGCAGACGGTGTACTTCACGTTCCACACCAAGGCAGAGCTGCTCATCGCGGCGCCTTACGATCGCGGGTGGCGGGCCGGGTGCAGCCGAAGACGTCCTTGCCCGAGACTGGATCGCGGAGGTCGTCGACGCGCCGACGGGGCCTCGTCGGCTCGCCCTCATCGTCGAGCACGGCAACGAGATCTATCGACGGGTAGGCCCCCTGCTGCCTGCCGTCCAATCTGCGGCGAGCGTCGATCCGGACGTTGCCCTCGCCTGGCGGGGCCTCGTCGATCGCCGCCGGGACGGGATGCGTCGCGTGGTGGACGGGGTGTTCGTGCGACGCGGCGAGCTTCGAGCCGCGCTCGATCCGACGCTCGCACTCGACCTGCTGTTCGGCCTCCATCGCGCCGAGGTTTTCCTCGCCTTCACTGTCGAGTGTGGCTGGACCATCGAACGATTCAAGGCGTGGCAGTTCGTAACGCTCGCTCGAGCGCTCCTTCCCGCTGCCGACGCTGACGCTGCGTGTGCACCGGGATCGGAATTCGTCGCGGATCTGTCGTTCGCGCCGGAGATCGCCCTCTTCCGATAGCGCTCGTGGACGATCCGTCTCGGAGCCACACTTGAGGATCACTTAGGCCGTCAAGAGACGCCGGAGCGACGGTCACGCGCGGCCACGAGGCGGAGTAGCGCAACCGCCGCTTAACGAGCCGAACCCGCGGGTCGTACAGGACGACCCGCGGGAAGACGTCGCGGCTCGGGATCACGCCTGGCCCACGACGGCACGCTCTCCCTTCTCGCCCAGCGCGAATGGCCGGCCGGCCCAGATCGAACGATCCAGCCGGAAGCCATCAGCGGACCGAAGCCCATCGCCCATGCCCAGTCCACGACGATGTGGCTGAGCCACGCCATCGCGCCGACGAGCCAGAACGCCGGCAGTGCGCCGGTCGCGGCGACCGCCAAGCAGCGCCAGCGGTGCGACCGGATGGTGCATGGCATTGAAGAGCGGGACTGCCCGCCGGGCGAGTTGGCCGGGTGCGTGGGGTTGCCCGAGTCCCAGCAGGACCGGCAGATGCGGGACGATCCCGAAGATCAGGACCGGCGCCAGGCCGAGCCCGTGGAGGCCCGCCTGGCCGTTCGCGTAGACCGCGACGGCCAGACCGGGAACCAGCCACAGGTGACGCCATGTCGGTCGGGGCAGGTGCGGCCTCCTCATGACCGATCTCCTTCGGTGAGCTGTCACGGGTTCGAGGATGACGACAGCAGTCGCGTGGCTACGGCGGGCGGCAAGCCCGTCGAGGTCCTGACCCCAGCCCGGGTAGTCGCTGAACCGTGGCCACAGCCGACGACGCTCCGTCTCCGTCGCGGCTCGAGCCCGAACGACCCGTGTCCCGCTCGGCAGCTCGACGGTGGTCTCCGGAGTCGCCTGCAAGTTCAGCCACCAGGCCGGGTCGGCGTCAGCCCAGCCATTCATGGCCAGCGTCACGAGGTTGGGGCCATCCTCGTAGTAGCCGACGATGGCGACCCGTGCCTTGCCGGAGCGGCGGCCGACCGTCTTCAGGCGCATGAACCCGAACCGCTCACCCGCTGCCGGCTGTGAGAGGCCGAACCGACCTCCCGTCAGCCGATATGCCGCCCGATGCAGCATCCAGAAGACCCGAACGAGCGGACGCGGTGGCAGGCGCAGCTCCTGCTGCTGTGCGGTCATGCCGCACCTGCCTGGGTCGCGATGCCGACCGGCGGCGCAGCGACGGCCTGCTCGGACGCAGTGCGACCGTTGGCCTCAGCGATCGCGGCGACCACGATCGGCGCGTTCCGGTTGAAGCCCTTGAACGTCATCCAGAGCCCGACGGCCAGTTCCCAGAAGAAGAACGGGATGACGGCGATCGTGTGCCAGGCCGTGTTGGGCTCGGTGATGCCGATCATCGCCCCGGCGGTCCACGAGATGAGGAGCGGAGAACCGACCAGACCAAGGGCAGGGATGGCCCGCGGCACGAGGCCGGGACCGATACAGGAGGGTGCCGAACATCAGCACGTTGAAAGCGGCCATGCTCGGACCGATGACCATGGTCCAGTGGCGGACATCGACGAGCGCGATGCCGACCGGAACGAAGGCCGCCGCGTCTCCGCCGGCCGCCGCAGCCTGCTGCACAGAAGAGGCAGCAAGGATGCTCACGATGCCGATCACGATCACGGCCGCTTCGAAGGACCGCGTGGCGACGTAGCCGAGGGCCAGTCCCTCGTGTTGTCGCTTGACGATCGAGAACGCCGCGACGGCGCAGCCGATCAACGCAAGGACGTTGACCATCTCGCAGACGGCGGCGATCCCGATCTGCGTGGCTGCCCCGGGTCCCGCGATGTAGTTCGGGTTGGTGAGGATGGGCGCCATCAAGAGCGCGCCCGGGATCGAGCCGATGAAGGTGAGCAGGTAGAGGATGCCCACGGCGAGGGCGGTCTTCCTGGTCGGGTCGAAGGGGAGGTGTGACCGGTTTTCGGACGTGCGTGTCATCGGTAGGTACCTTTCGTGGTGAGTGGGCGGCGGGACGGCGTTTGCGCCGCCCCGGTCCAACGGTGGCGTCAGTCGATGTGGCGTCAGTGGCCGCTCAGGGTCCCGACGATCACGGCTCCAGGGCCGAGGTTGATCGGCACCACGAGTCCCGCGGCGGCCGCAGACTCGATCGCTTCAGCCGATGTCAGGTGATGGCCGTCGACGGATACCACCAGCGGCAGCTCCTCGGGACCGCCGACCGACGTCCAGGAAGGAACGCAGGCGCCGCTCGCGATCCCCTGACCGCTGCAGACGACGAAGTAGCCCTGGAGTTGGACGCTGTACGAGCCGTGGTTGCCGGCCGGGACGTCGCGAACAACATGGTCGTGCGGGAAGGTGTTGGGCGGGTAGCCCTGCGGCGCCTCGGACTGCGGCGCGAGGACGTAGAACGCGTCGAGCGCCTGCGGCGTCGCACCGTCGAAGCCCTGGTTCGAGAACGTCATTCGGCGCTGCACCCCATCCACCCAGACGAGCTCGAAGCAGCCGACACGACCGGACGTCTTGCCCGTGATCTCCACGCAGTTCCGCAGGCCGCCGGCCTCAGCTGTCGGGATGGATCCGACGCCGAGGGTGATCACGGCCAGCCCGAACGTCGCCATGAGCAGGCGGGCCGGGGTCTGGAAGCGGACGCTTTTCATGATCTGATCTCCTCCTTGCGGCTAGGACGGGATGCCGGGTTCCGTTGCCAGGTCCGGGTCAGCGCGATTGACCGAGACCAGCGGGACTCCAAGGTCGCGCACTCGCTGGAGCAGCCCGTGCAGTGCTGCCTGATCGGTGATCAGGCCCTTGAGCAACGTCGTACCGCCGACCTCGTGGCTGAGGGCCAGCCCATCGAACATGGCTGCCCACCGCGCGTCGAGGTGCCCCGTGATCCGGATCTCGTACAGGTCCGGCCCATCGGGGTGTCTGGTTGGACGATGCTTCGGCTGCATTCCGCTCCTGGGGCGTGTCCCCGACTCCTTCTCGAGTCGCCGATCGACGACTGAGCACACCGTGGAAGCGGATGTGGTGAGCGCGCATCACCACACGATGTGATTGGTGTGGTGATTTCGGCCTGCCATCGCGGCCGCCGCCGCTGGGCCGCCACACGCGCCGGGCTGCGCGCGAGGAGCAAGAGCTATTCCGAGGGCCGCCCTCGCGTCGCCGAGAAGAGGCTCAGCTCGTCAGCACGGCGGATCGCACCACGGCGGTTGTTCACGCCGAGCTTGGTATAGATGTTCTTCGTGTGGGTCCGAAGGGTATTGAGCGAGATGTGCAGCTCGCGCGCCAGGTCGGGTCCATCCAGGTCGCTCCGGAGGAGCCGGAGGACCTCCAACTCCCGCTCGCTCAACGGTTCGACGAGCGCCTGACGTGGGGCCTCGCGACCGTTGGTCGAACCCTCAGCGGCACGCAGCTCGGATAGAAACGTCGAACTCCCCGATCGACCAGTGACAGCGCCCAGCAGCGCCATCATCGGAGCCCCTTCGTCGAGGAACACCCGGACCCAGCGATCCGGTTCTGCGAGGGCGACCGCGCGGTCGAGATCCGCGGCCGCGCCGGCGATCGCTCCGCGCGCATGCCGGCCGAGTGCGAGGACGACGAGGTGATCGAGGGCACTCCCCCGCCGCCCGCCGTCGAGCGCGGCCGTAACGAGGCGATCCGCGAGGCGGATCGCGGCATCGATCATGGCGTCGTCGCGGTCTCGCACACCCTCGGCCAGGAGCAAGCGGGCAAGCGTTCCGTGCTCGAACTCGCGGAGATACGTCAGTTCGTCATCCGCCGAGACGCCGGCATCGCGTGACCACGCTCTCGCATCAGCAAAGCGGGCCTGGTGCACCCATATCCGCGCCCGCAACGCAGCGATCGGGCGGACGTTCGGAGAGAAGTCGCCGTCGTACCGCTGCTCAGCCTCATCGAGCGCGCTCACGGCTTCGTCCGGCGCACCGCGGGCGAAAGCGATACGCGCTCGCGCCACCCGGAGCCTGTAGGCATTTTGGGGGAGGCCCATCGCTTCACCCAGGGACTCGGCAGCTTCGAGGCGGTTCCTTGCCGACGGCAGGTCGTTTCGCTCCACATCGATCCGACTCAAGCCGACGTGCATGTCGGGCGTCCCGCGCAGCGGTGATGCCTCGGATCCGGTCCCGATCCGAAGACCGCGCTCGAGGATCGACTGCGCGTCCGCGAGACGACCCTGGGTGATCCGAATGTCGGCCATCGCGATCGACAGGCCGAGCAGATCGGCCGTCCGTCCAGCGGCCTTCAGGCTCTCGAACGATTCGGTCCACGCGGTATACGCGGCGTCCAGATCTCCGTTAGTCCAATAGGCCAACGCCAGCAGGCCGGCCGCACCGCCACGCCCGAGTTGGTCCGGACCCGCTGCTGCAAGCGCCGCCTCGGCATGGACGATCGTCCCCGCCACGTCGCCGCGCATGCGCGCGAGGCCAGCTCGGTGAAGCGGGACTCCGCTCGGCAGATGCCCGAGGAACGCTGTGTCGCGGACGATCATCCCGGCGGCGACCGCCTTCGCCCGTTCATCCTCGTCGCCGAGGTAAGCGATCCATCGCTCAGCGGCCACCAGTCGCTCCTCGACGCCGGCGACTTCACCGATCGAGAGCCGCGTGCCGGCGTCGATGATCGCGAGGGCCGGGCGCATCTCGAACGTCCTGTCAGGGAGGGCGTCGAGCCACCGTCGGAGCGTCAGATCCTGTCGGTGAGCGAGCAGGCCGCGAGCCGCCAGCTCGATGAGGTCGGCGGCCCGGGAGATGTCGTCGGCTGCGAGCGCGTGGTCGATCGCGGCCGCGGAGTCGCCCTCCTGCTCGAACCAGGCGCTCGCCCGCCGGTGGAGCGCAGGGATCAGGCCTGGCTGCTCGGCCCGCAAGCGGGCACGAAGCACGTCCGCGAACAAGTGGTGGTAGCGGTACCAGCGCCGACGATCATCGAGCGCGATGACGAACAGGTTCGCCCGCTCGAGCGTCTCGAGCGTGCGAGCGCCGTCGTCTCGGTCGGTCACGGCGTCGCACAGGGATCCGGTGAAGCGATCGAGGATCGACGTCTCGAGCAGGAACCGCCGGATCTCGTCCGTCTGACGCTCGAGGACCTCTTCGACGAGGTAGTCGACGATGTACCGGTCATCCCCGGCGAACTCCGCGATGAACGCACCCGGATCGGGCCGCCCGCCGATCGACAGCGCCGCTAGCTGCAGCGCGGCGATCCAACCCTCGGTCCGCCCCTCGAGGACTGCGACGTCGCCCGCCGTCAGCCCCAAACCCATCGGGCCGTTGAGGTATGCGCTGGCTTCCTGCTCCGTGAACCGCAGGTCCGCTGCGCGGATCTCGACGAGGTCACCCCGCGCACGAAGTCGAGCCAGGGGGAGCGGTGGATCGGCGCGCGTGATGAGAACCACGTGAAGCTGCGGCGGCGCGTGGTCGAGGAGGAACGCGAACCCCTCGTGGATCTCGGCCCGTTCGATGACGTGGTAGTCGTCGAGCACGAGCAAGAGCTCGTCCGGGATCGTGGCGAGCGCATTGAGCAGCGTCGTGAGGACGGTTTGGACCGCAACAGCGTTCGAGTCGAGCAAGGGGCTCGCCACCTCGCCGATCGCCGAGGCCCGTTCCAGCGCCGTGATCACATACGCCCAGAACGAGCGAACGTCGTCGTCACCTCGGTCCAGCGACACCCACGCGGTCGAGGCTCCTTCGACCGCGGGGGATGCGAGCCAATCGGCGACGAGCGTGGACTTGCCGAAGCCCGGGCGGCGCCGAGAGGATCGTCAGCTTTGATCGCGCGCCGCGTTCGAGGAGCTCGGCAAGTCGCGGCCGCGGCACCACGCCGGGACGTGGATGCGGTGCGTAGAGCTTGGTCTCGAGCAGCGCGGTCGGCACGACTCGATTCTGACGCTGTTGAGATCCAGCACGCGCCTTCTTCGACCACGCGCTGGATCGTTCGTCAGCGCCGCACGGTTCCCGTCGTCAGGCCCCGGATGAAGTGTCCGCGGAGGACGAGGAACAGAAGGAGTGGCGGGAGGATGGCGATCGCCATCCCGGCGAACGTCAAGCCCTGGTCCGTCGCGTAGAAGGTCGAGAACCGGGTGAGGGCGAGCTGGATCGTGAACGAGTCCGGTCGCTGGATGAGCACCAGTGCCCCGGCGAAGTCATTCCACGTGAACACGGCGACCAGTGCGCCAACGACAACGATCCCGGGGCGGGCGATCGGCACCACGATCCTGAGCAGGACCGCGACCCGGCCGGCGCCATCGACTCGTGCCGCATCGATCACGTCCTGCGGGATCGTGCGGAAGTAGCCCGCCAGGATGATGGTCGCGAACGAGACACTCGCGACGACGTTGGTCAGTGCGAGACCAGACAGGCTGTTGATCAAGCCCAGCGCGCGGTACATCGAGAACAAGGGGACGATGAGGACCTCGGTCGGGATGATCAGCGGCGCAAGCACGATCAGGAACAACAGCGCTCGGGCGGGTGGCCGGAGCCGGGTGAGGGCATACGCACCCGCGACCGCGAGCCCCAGCACGACCGCGACCGTCAGCGCCGTGACGTACGCCGAGTTCGCAAGCGCGACGCCGAGTCGGCCCCGGTCCCAGGCCTCGCCGATGTTGCCGATGGCCGGAGGCCACGGGATGTCCCAGGGAGCGCGATAGATGTCAGCGCTCTCTCTGATCGCGTTGGCAAACGTCCAGGCCACCGGGTAGAGCCATACCACTGCGAGCGCGCCGAGAACGACGGCGGGCCACCGAACGCGATGTACCGTCACCCGCTCACCATCTCGGCTCGTCGGTCGAGGATCCGATACTCGATGATCGTGAGCAACACGATCACGCCGAGCAGGATCATGGCCATCGCCTGCGCATAGCCGACCTCGAGGAAGCGGAACGCGGTCACGTAGACGTCGGTCGCAACCGTCTCCGTCGCGTGCGACGGACCACCGGCGGTCATGACCCAGACCATGTCGAAGATCCGCAGCGTGCCGAGCGTCGTGAGCAGGACCAGGGCGAAGGTTTGCGGCCACAGCAGCGGCCAGGTGACCCGACGGAACCGCTGGAACCTGCCGGCACCCTCGAGAACCGCGGACTCGTCGTACTCCCGCGGGAGCGCCCGAATGGCGGCGAGATAGACGACCATGCTGAAACCGGCGAACCGCCAGAGGAAGGCGGCCATGATCGCCCAGAGCGCTAGGTCGGCGTCCGCGAGCGGCGCGAATGTCGCCGTCTCGAGCCCGAGGGCTGCGCCCACGGTCGGCACGATCCCGAAGAACGGGGCGAGCAGGAACTTCCAGACCGCCCCGACCGCGACGGGTGCGATCACGAACGGCAGGAAGAACACGCCGATGAAGAACGACCTGCCTCGTTTCACGTCGGCGACCAGGAGGGCCAGGAGGAGTCCGAGGCCGGTCTGCAGGACCACGGCCGCGGCAGTGAACAGCAGGGTGTGCGCCAGGCTCTGATGGAATACCGAGTCGCCGAGGATCGCCCGCGCGTAGTGCTCGAGTCCGACGAAGGAGGTGAGCGCGAAGCCCTTCGTGTCGTGAACGCTCAGGACGATGCCGTAGACGAGCGGATAGACCAGGAAGACGGCCAGGATCGCGATCGTCGGCAGGATGAACAGCAGATCGATGCCGCGTTCGCCTCGCGACGTGCGGAGCGATTTCGGTCGACGACCTGACCGGATCACCATGATCCTGGCGCGCGCTCGAGGCCATAGGGCAGCGGCAGACCCGGGCGGGCCGACGCGGCGACACGGTCCTTCCGGGCGGCCTTGGTCATCGCCGCGATCTGCCTGGACAATCACCACTCCGGGCTCATTGGGGCAGAATCAACCATAGGCGGCACCGGGGTTGAGTTGCACGAACGGCTTTCTGCCCGCGCGAGGCTCCGGCTCGACCCGCCACGTCACAGCCAGCGAGGATGAGCGCGATACCGACTCGAACCCTTACGACGGAAGACCCGTGGCATCGACCGCTCGGTCGCCGGGATGTCCTGAAGCTCGGCGCCGCGGTCGCAGCAGGCGCCGCGGTCGCACCGCTTCTGGCCGCATGTGGCGCGGCGGGCGGAAGCGCGGCGCCGTCCGCTGTGGCCTCCGAGGCGCTTTCTGGTCCGATCACGCTTCTGACCGGCGGTGGCGATCCGACCGCGGAACCAGCGTTGAAGCAGGTTTACGACGACTTCAGGACGCAGCATCCCGGCGTCGAGTGGGACATCCGAGTGCTTCCCGGCGGTGGTCCCGAGTGGGATCGTCTGGCGCGGGCGGCACTGGCTTCGGGCGAGCCGGTCGGCCTCGTGATGATCAACGGCCAGCAAGTGCGGGGCTGGGTCCGTGATGGCCTGCTCGCCGACCTCGGCGCCGACCCGCGGATGGCCGATGTGCTCGCCCGGGTCCCTGCCCGGTTCCATCTGGGTGGCTCCGGCGAGACCACGACGAGGGCATTCCCGCTGGCGTTGACCAGGGGTGTCGACACCACTGGCATGTACTACAACAAGGCACTGCTCGACCGTGCCTCGCTCCAGCCACCCCGGTCCATCGCCGACCTCAAGGCGATGGTGGCACCGCTTTCAGCGCTGGGAGTCGCACCCCTCGTGCATTGCTCCGGCGACGTGTTCTTCAACCAGATCCTCGTGACGTGGCTGCTGCCGATGATCGCAGAGCGTTCGGGGGATCCAGTGGCGTTCGTGGAACGGACGGTAAGGGGCGCAGTCCGCTACGACAGTCCAGAGTGGCTGGAGACCTTCCAGACGATCGCCGATCTGCGAACGTCGGGCGTCCTCATGGAAGGCTCGGGCGCGACGGACTACCTCGCCATGCAGCAGCTGTTCCTGCAGGGAAAGGCCGCGATGACGTTCAACGGCACGTGGATGCTTCCCGCGATCCGGGGCGGCACGCCGTCGGTCGAGTTCGACCTGCACGTCGTTCCGCCTCCGTTGGTCGATGGCGCGAAAAAGCCTCGACCGATCCTCGCCTGGGCTGGTTTCGCGATGCCGGCCACACCTGCTGCCAGCCGTGACGCCGTGTATGCCTTCCTCGAGTACGCCAGCCGGCCCGAGGTCGATCGGGCGGTCGTGGACGGCGTCCAGGTGTATTCGCCGATGGAACGGTCGAATGACGCCGTAAAGGACGAGCTCGCCCAGGAGTTTCTGCCGATGCTCGAGAACGCGATCACGTCGATCGACTGGCTCTGGGAACCCGAGATCACCGCCGAGATCGACAGCCAGGTTCAAGCCATCGTCAAAGGCGCGACTGACGCTCGCAGCGCCGCTGCCGCCGTCGAGGCCGTCGCCCAGGACCTCCGCTCGACGGGCCGAAGCTACTACTCCTGACCGACCCCGTCACGCGAGCCCGACCTGGCCTCGCGCAGCAGGACCGCGTCAGCCCCCGGCCAGCCCCACGTCGGCCGGGACGAGTTCGCGAAGTTCAAATCCGGCGAAGGCGCTCGAGCTCGCGCCGCAGACGCTTGCTGGGCCGACCCTCGCCACGGATAGGCATCATCTGAGGCCCTGCCTGCGCCACGACGGGCGGGCTGTGGTCCACGTAGCAGGTCACCGCGACGGGCGCGCCGACACGCGACTCGATCGGCCGCAGGACCTCGACGACTCGCTCGCGATCCGCGATGAGTGCATCCACGCGGTCGCCGGCGCGAACCTTCGTCGACGGCTTGGCCGGTGATCCGTTGACCGTGACGTGGCCGGCTTCGCACAACTGCGTCGCAAGCGGGCGGGTCTTCACGAGTCGCACCGCGCACAGCCAGCGATCGACACGGGTTTCGTCGGTACCGGCGGGATCGGTCACGCCTATCAGCATCGCACGCGCCGATAACGCGTCGCAGTAGGAGCGAGACGCCCGCGATCGAACAGGTCGCGGGCGCCATGACCACCCGACGACTTCACGCTCGTCCGGCGCTCTCCCCCAGGGTCACGAGAAGCTCGTCCAGCTGCTCGAACGACTCTCCCATCGCCTCCGCCGCCCCGGTGCCGGCGGCGTCGAGAGCTTCCTTCGAGGGATACAGCTCGTGCATGACCAGCAACGTCTTACCGCCTTCTTCCGCGAAGGTCACCGTCGTGACGGAACCCTCGTCACTTTCCTCATTGGTCCAGGCGAGGCGCGAGTGCCGTGTCACCTCGTTGTACGTACCGAAGAACGCCGCCTGTGAGCCCTCGTGTGCGAACTCCAAACGGTAGTTGCCTCCGACGCGAACATCCATCTCGCAGGAAAGCAGGGACATTCCCAGCGACTTCGGCACCCACCACTGGCTGAACAGCTCGGGCTTGGTCCACGCGTCGAACACGAGGCGCGCCGGGGCGTTGAACGTGCGCGTGACGACGAGCTCACGCTCAGACGTCCGCTCCACCGTCGCGGTGCTCTTCATGACCTCGGTCTCAGTCTCTCTCGTTGCGTCCATCGACCTTCTCCTTTCGTTTGAGTTCCTCGACGACCTTTTCCAACGCATCGAAACGTGCGTCCCAGAGCTGGCGCTGCCGCTCGATCCATGCCGTCTCCTCTTCGAGTCGGCGGGGGCCGAGTCGGCACGTCCGGACGCGCCCGACCTTCTCCGTGGTGACGAGCTCGGCCTGCTCCAGGACGCCGACGTGCTTCCTCATGCCCGTCAGGGTCATGTGGAACGTCTCGGCCAGATCCGTGATCGAAGCGTCGGAACGTCCGAGCCGCTCTAGAACGCCGCGTCGGGTGGCGTCGGAGAGCGCGGCGAAGGAGCCGTCCAGAAGCCTGTCCGTATACTGAACCATCTGGTTCAGTATGCACCGTGCAATCACCGAATGCAAGTGGCACAACGAGCCCGACGTGACCATCTCCGTGACTGGCGGCGACGCGGCGTTCAGTCGTCCGGCGCGGCAGATCCGATCACCGTTCGCCTCGAGTCCGTCCTGTCGATCTCGTCCAGATCGACGAGCTCGACTGTCATCGTTCGGCCCTACAGCGACTGCGCCGTTACGGTGTCGCGAGTGGCGCACCCGTCCGTATGGCCTCGACGACGTCGACGATCGCCTGGCTGACGACAGCGGCGTGGGTCGGGTCGTCCATGAGGGACTGATGGGTCGCTCCCGGCACGACGTCGTGCATGCTGTTGGTGGACAGCGCGGCCATCGCGTCCTGCTTCGCCAGCCATCCCGGAGCGTTTCCTTGGTCGGCCGTCAGCACGATCAACGGCTTCGCGTCGAGGGTCGTGAGTTTGCCCGCCTCACTCGCGGATCGGTTCGCGACCCCGTACTCATCGATGAAGCCCGCCATCTCCTTGGCGGTGGCGCCGAGCAGCCGGCCCAGACCGAGGCGGGCCGTTGCAGAGATCAACGCCGAGACGTGCTTGAGCAACCTGTCCGAGTCTTCGGTCGTCGGCGGCACCGGTGTTGTGTTTGGAGCCGCGGAATCGATGAGCACCATCCCGACAACGTCGTCGGGATACTGCGCGGCGTAGCGCATCACGTACAGGCCGCCGAAGGAGTGCCCGGCCAGCACGTACGGGCCGGATATATCGGCCCGCTCTAGCAGCGTGTGGAGGTCGGTCGCGGTCTGCGCGCCATCGGGTGCCGTCTTGGGGGCGTCACTCCATCCCTTTCCGGGTCGGTCGTAGACGCAGACAGTCGTGTGACGGGCGACGTCGGGGGCGATCAACCCGAGGGTCGCCGCGGACGCCCCGCCGCCAGGCTCGAGGATGACGGTCGGTGTGCCCGTTCCGGTGCACTCCAGGTGGAGACGGTACGGTCCGACATCGACGAGTTCACCGCGCATCGCGACGCGGGGTTCCGTCGCGCGACCGACCGTCTGGTACGCACCGCCCAGCGCGAACAGCACGAGCACCGCCAGCACCGGGTTGAGCAACCATGTCCGGGTCCGGCTCCGCAGGTAACGCTTGGCGCGTATGAAGACCCAGGCCACCAGGACGAGCAATGCCGGCGGCCAGATCCAGTCGAGCACGTCCAGCAGGGCATCGGGCAGGAAGAGCAGGAGCACCCCGGAAACACCCATGAACACTGCTGGCGCGTACGCCCACCGTTGCGGTTGATCAGTCATCCGCACCGAGAGAGCCGCCAATAGCGCCCATCCAACGGCGAAGCCGAACAGCACCATCGCGGTGGCGAAGTTCGCGTCGATCGTGGGCCACGGGATGAACTGGAGGAGGACAGCCGCCGCGAGGCCGACGCCCAACGAGAGCACGACTATCTTCCCGATCCCGATGCCGTTCCTACGCGGTTCGGCGGACGGTGCTTGGTCTTGGGCGACCCCCGTGCTGCTCGACCCAGTCGAGCTGCTCATCCGAGCCCTCCCCCTCGTCGAGTCACTGCTCCTCCCGCCGGTCGTGTACGGGCTCGACGCGCTGATTCGGCAACCGCCGGGGAGTGGGCACCGGATCAGCGCCCAACTGGCTCATCGATTTGCGATCGCCAGCGACAGCGCGAACAGCACGGTGAGGATGCTCCAGACCGCGACTATGACGAGCGCGGCGCCGATCGCCAAACCGGCGCCCGCCTTGATCGCGGTCCGAAACGGAACGTCGACGGGAGTGGGCGGCGGGGCGAGGCCGTAGACGGGGTCTCCTCGGTCTCGAACGGCAAGCCGCATTGCGGGCAGAACTGTGCTCCCGCTGGCGGGACGGCGCGACAGTGTGGACACCGAGGAGGCGTGGTGAACGTCACTGGAGGTAGGCTACCCTCCCACGCAACGCTGTGAAGCGGCCCCTACCGGACGGTCTGCTTGGCAAGCCGACGGACGTCTGTCAGGGAGCGGCGCTCGAGCCGCATCAGCGGCGTAAGGACGACATCGCCCGCGGCGTTGACCGGCATCCCGTCGAACCTGTAGCCGACGACGACCTTGTCCTGCCTGGCGGTCTTGTGCGCGTACGGTGTCTCGATCATCAGCCGATCTCCCTAAGTTGCCTACGCAGGACCTGCGAGGGGGGAACGCGAGCGTTCGTGTTCCGATGACACAAGCCTGAGCGACTACGGGGCGAGTTCCTACGCAACAACCGCGCAGACCCGAGAGCCCTCGGTTGCCGCCTTCGAGCAACCGGCATCACCCGGGCAACCACTCGCTCTAAAGCGGTCGCCTAGGCGAACTCGCGGCAGCATGACGGGATCGAAGTCCTGCACCGGAGCCCGGGCCGCGCGTCGCGGCCTTCTCGGACGCGGGCTGCGACTGGACAGCTGCGGATCGTGCCGGGCTGAAGCCGCGGCCCCTCAGCCGATGCAATCGGTGACGGGCGGCCTCAGGCGCGACCGATGCTGCCGGACAGCCGCCAGACTCCGATGCCACCCGCAACGGACATGGTCTCCTCACCACCGCCTGTAGCGCCGGCGAACGCCCCTGTGCTTTCGCCGCCGTTGACAGTAAAGACGAACTCGAAACGGCCCGGACCTCCGTAACTCACCGCGCTGGCGTGCGAGTCGCCTGATCCGCCCGGCCGACAGAACATCCCGGTCGATTCGATAACGAGGCTGCCGCTTGCATCGGTGAGGTCGATCTGCTCGATCCTATCAACCGCGAAGCATGGCGACCCTTCGATCTCCTCGAAGCTCTCGTCGAGGATCGTGATCGTCGCGGATCCGGATCCGACGAGCGAACCGACACCGCAGAACTCATCGGCGGGGCATGGAGCGTTCGAGGCTGGGTGCCCCTTAGGGAACTGGATGGTGAACGTTCCCCGGAGACCGGCGGCCGGCTGTGCAGCGGCGCTACCAACGCCGATGGCAAGCGCCGCGGTTAGCGTCATCGCGACGATGAGCAGGACCCTCGTGGCGCGTCGCATCTCACTCCTCCTCCATCACAACGCCACGGCTGCACGACGGCGGCCCTGGCTGGGAGTACCAACGAACCACCGCCCCACTCGTTAGGACCTGCCCTCGAGAATGGATCCCCGCCGACCTTCCTTCCGTCGCGATCACGCCTGGAGGCTCGACACGAGCGAGCGCGAGGACAGTGGGACGCCGTCGACGAAACCCCTGCCCGCAGAACTCCAGATGGACGAGCTCGAGCAGCGCGGATGAGGGTGGCCCACACCTCCGGCGCCGAGGAGTCGTCCCGCGAGAGCGTAGATCGCGGCGTGACCGAGGAGCAGTTCGAGCACGCCATCCGGGAGGTTTCCGCAAGCGAGCAACCGATGGGCGCCCCGAACATGCCTTTCAGGGCGCCGGCGAAGAAGTAGACGCAGCCGTCCTGGTTCTCGATCGAGGTCCCGAGGCTGTCCTCATCGTCTTCCGGCCGCTGTTCGTGCGGCCCGCGACGGTGACCGCGGCCTCGCCCAGCTCGAGCGGGTCATCCCGCGGTTCCGGTAGCGCCAGATGTTCAGGCGCCGACCACTGAGCCGAGTTCGGCGAGGGCAAGGCTGAAGCGATCGAGCTGCTCGGCATTGTGGCGCTGGCACCGATATGGTCCCCACGCCGTGCCCGCTGGCTCATAGCAGTTGCGCTCGACGCACGGCAGGCCGGTGTGGTGCCGGGGGCCGTTCATCCCGTCCTCGGGATCGTGGGCTCGCTCGCTGATCGACCTTGTCGCCGTGGTCGGTTCGATGACGAAGGCGTTCGATGCCATGGGCGGTGCGGTCTCCTGGGTGGCGAGTGGAAGGCCGGGATGAGTCCACCCGATCATCAGCGGAGGAACGACAACGGTCATCAGCGTCTTCGTGCAGTTCCCGACGTTCTCGGTTGCTGTGTCCCTGCACCGCCCCGTTCAGCGCACCCAGGCCTGCGCGTGAGCACGCTCTAGTCCCAGGTCCATGCCAATGCCGAGATGCGCCACCCTTCGGCCCCCTCGCGCAGCGCGAATGTCATGAAGCCCGTCCGCTCTTCCTGCGTTCCGGCCTGCAGCCATCGGACGTCGACGGGAACGACCACGTACGCCTGCCGGTCCGAGACAGCGACGTGGCGCGGCTCCTCCAATGTCACCGACCAATCGGACATGCCATACCCCGTTGCCATCCGGGCCATGTCGCGATACCACCTCGTCGCGGTTCCACGTCCGGTCCAGACATGCGGCGGAAAGTCATCGATGATGAAGGTCTCGTCCGCACAAGCCGCCTCGGCGAGATCCATGTCGTCTTTGTTAAACCCCTCGACGAATCGGCGAACTGCCACCAGCGGACCAGCGTCTGTCGATTCGGTCATCTCGCGACCTCCGTTTAGCCGGCGCTCATCGCCGACCCTGAACGATCTCGGCGGGCGTGGCGGGTCATATTCGTACTGTCCCGAGCGCATTGGCACGATCCTCGGGTCGACGGCACTGATCAGGAGCGTAGATGTCGGAGGATCTGAGTACATCGCGGCGAGAGATGAGGGCGCCTGCCGACCGGCTGACGCGCGTCCCCTGGAGCCGCGTGGCTCGCAGCGCCGCGCTCCTGGTGATCGCTGTCGCGCTACTCGCGATCGTCGCCCAGCTGTTGCTTGGGTTTCCTTACGCGGATCTGCGCGGGACCGACTGGGGCGCTGATCTGCGTGGCTACGTCGAAGCGAGCCGGTCGTGGCTGGCTGGCGACGGCTTCTACCTGCCGCGGCAGCTCCACGGTCCATATCGGATCGAACTTGGTGACGTGCTCTACCCGCCGACCGCGCTGTACCTGTTCATCCCGTTCCTTGTGCTGCCGTACCAGCTCTGGTGGGTTTTGGCGGTCGGGCTCCTCGGCTACATCGTCTGGTCCTGGCGACCCGCTCTCTGGGCGGTCGCGGCGATGCTCGTGTGCCTTGCCTTCCCGAATCAGCCAGTCCTCTACTTCCGAGGCGCGCCGGTGATCGTCTTCGCCACGCTCGTGGCTGCCGCTTTGCGCTGGAAATGGCCGGGCGCGCTGATCCTGTTGAAGCCATCGATACTCCCATTCGCGCTGATCGGCATCCGGACCCGCGGCTGGTGGATCACGGCTGGGATCCTGGTGGTCCTCACCCTTCCACTCATCCCGATGATCCCCGATTGGCTGCGGACGGTCTTCGACGCGCGCGGCCCCGAGGGCTGGCTGTACAGCGTGAAAGACCTGCCCCTGTTGATGGTGCCCGTCATCGCCTATCTCGGTCGGACCCGGGACCCGCACCTGACGATCGGTCGCGCTCGATCCACGGATAGGGAAGTGGCGGCCGGGTAGCCCGACGACATTGCGCGTCAGTGGATCAGGTCGGCCAACTCGGCATGCGGGGGCGAACTCGACGGCCGAACGAGGTCCGTCCGAGGGCGGCGACTCTGGAATCTCGCGAATACGTCTCTGACCGTCGTCGATGTCGGCACGACCCTCGGCTGATTTGGCTCGGCTCCGGCATTTGTCGCAGGGCGATCACGGCGAGGAGCATGCTCAAGCCGCCGAACCAGAGAGCGGGCAACGCAAGCATCGATGCGACCGGGACCGTCCAGCGCCGGTCAGTCCTGGCCCCCCAGACGACGACCGCGACGGCGATCGGCAACCGTATCTCCAAGGCGATCGGTACGGCAGCCCATGTCCCGTCGCGACCCGCGTTCGCGGCGAGGACGTGCGCCCACTGCTGCCAGGCCAGTGGCATGGTCAGGGCAGATGCGCCCGCCACGACAGCGGTCGCCGCCAGGGCGATGCCGAGGTTCCGCCATTCGCGCCGGACAACGAACCACAGCAGGCCGACGCCGGGCGTTACCTTCGTGAGGAGGACGAATGCCCAGGTCGCGGGCCAGCGAAAGCCGAGCACGATGGCCACCGCCAGGAAGAGCGAGATGTTGCCGCCGTACACCTCTGATGCGGCGATCGAGCACACCGAGCCACAGGAGCCGCAGGCCCGACAGATAGGCGATGGCAACGAGGAGCATTCCGGCCCAAACCGCCACGAACGCGGTCCAGCTGAGTGCCCGGAGCGGCGCTATGAACTCGAGGAACGCCGGCGAATAGACATAGGCGACCGGACTGGTCCAGTCGGACTGCCGATAGGGATCGAGGATCGAGGGTATCCAGTAGCACCAGGCCTCCTGGGCTGCGCTCCAAACGTGACCCGGCTCCGACAGCACGAGGATCAACAGCCACAGGCCGACTGCGAGCGAGAGACCCGCCTTGCCGCGCCGTGACCCAAGGTCGTCGAGCCATGACCCAAATCGGGCCGATGCCGGACGCCACGCGCGCACGATCGCGGCCACCTGAACAACCCGCGGCGATCCCGGGGCGAACTGGCTGTTCGAGTACCTCGCCCGGCGGTCGTCGGCCGTGGGCGTCGACATAGAAGGCATCCAATCTCGCATCGTGCGCAATCGTACGGGCTACCACCGGCCAACGCGGCCGGCCCGGCTCGATAAGCGTCCCGGGCTCTCGGCGTCTGCCGGCGACTCGCCCCGGCGCCTGCCGGAGGTGTCGGTGGCCCTGGTAGTCGCGGCAACACCGAAGTCCGGGCGGATGGACGATGTCTCACTCACGTCGTCATCTAACTACGGCGCCTCAGCCCGGTGATCACGAACGTAGCGCGGCACTCTGTGACGATCTCGTCCGCGGCCGATCGGCACTCCGACGGCTGGGTCCGTCGAGATCCCCTTGCAGGTCGTCGCGTCCTTGTGATCGAAGTGGCCGGTCACGTCGACGGGGATCCAGTCCTTCTCCTCGGGGCCTGGGCGAAATGCTCCGGCGTCGAGGCCCGGGTCGATCACTGAGTAGAACGAGTTCTCATTCGTCCTCGGGTCATAGACGATGAACTCAGGCTGCGGACATGTGCTCGCGAGCCACTCTGGCGTGATGGTCCAGCCGATATCGACTCCGCAGGTTGCCTCCGGATCCGCCAGCCGCGCCGGGAAGGTGATCGACTTCCGCCCGAAACACGCCACCCATTCGAGCGGTTCGAGGGCAACGAAATGCATCGAAGGTCTTGGGCGTCGCTGGACACGTGAAGGCTCCATCCGCGACCCACGGGGCACCACTCTTGTCGGCGACTGCCACCCAACCGAACGGCCCGTCGGGAGTCGGTCTTCGCTCTACCAAGTGGTTGCACCTCGTACCAGCGGTAGCCGGAGCCCAGCGACGGGGCCTTTCACGACGAATACGTCCTGCCCGCGCTGGAGAAGCGGGTCCAGTTTCTCGGAGAGGTCGCTCACTTCCGGCCGTGATCGGACGCGAAGGTCGTCTGTGACGACCGTCGCGATCGAGCCAACCGCGAGCGTCGCGACCGGCGCCGCGGTGGCAACAGGGCTCGAACTGCGCGATCGCGATGGCGCAGTCGACGGCGGGGTCGACGGCGACCGCGAGGTCGACCGCCGGGGTGAAGCTTCGGGCACTCGCCGAGGGTGGCGCCGTGTGAGTGTCAGTCGGGTTCGTTGACGCTGCGGCGATCGATGGCGCGGATGAGCCGCAGCCTGCCAAAAGCGGCGTCAAGAGCAGGAACGCAACAAAGGAACCCGCTACTCCTCGAGTCACTCGAAGATCCCTTCGCCGAACAGAAGATGGTTGCAAAGCCGTCCTCCGGCAGACCGACCAACATCGCGAACTAACCGACCAGTGATGTCCCGACGAACGGCGCGGTATCCGGCGGATGATAAGCGCCACCGAGCCGAACCGATCGTCGCGGTTCAGGGCCCGACGCACCCCGAGTCGTAACACCATGTGCCGGCATCTGCGACGACGAACTTCGAGTCGCCGTCCTCCGTTCGATGCCCTCACGACGATCGCGAAGTAGATGTCCTCACCGTGTCTGTCAACGCCGATCGCCTGACGCCGCGGTCCACCCGGATAGCTCTCGATGACGTCGCAGCCATGCGGGCCCGGCCCAACTGACGGTGCCCTTCGAGGCCGAGACGTTTGCCAGCACCCTCCGCGTCGACGCCGGCACCGCCGTGCCCGGGACGAGGCATGACCCGCCGCCTCCGCGTTCGGTCATCGAAAGGCATCGAGTGACGCCGTATACCTCGATCACGGCGCCATCGTTCGCTACCTTCTTCCATGTAGAGTCGTGTACACGTACCCTCCGGCGAGACGCCCGTCCAGTCCGGGCCCCGTGTAGCAGCCCTTTCTCGTGATCCTGACCCCTGTCGGCGTCGGCGGTGGTCGGCCGTCGGCATGACTCGGTGGAGCGACCGGCGCGGCCGTTGGGCGTGGGCTCGAGGTGGCTGCGGCCGTCGCGGTCGTCAGTGCATGCGCCGTCACCGACGGCGACGGCGACATCCGAACCGACGGGGCGGCAGCTGCCTGGCACCCGAAGAGAAGCAACACCAGGATCGCCGGGGCAACGTTTACGCCCGTGCGAACGGCCGACCGTCTTGACGAATGGCCGGGGCCACGGTAGTCGATGATGGCGTGCAATACACATGATGTCTGATGTATGCTGAATCTGCTGGGCAATCTCCCCACGAATGAGCAAGGCGACGATGAAGATCACGGGCTATCGCACGCTGCAAACGATCTATCACTGGGGTCGCCCCGTTGGCGACGTCAACGGCCACATCGAATCTGGTATCACCGAGGTTCCTTTGGTGATCGTGGACACAGATGAAGGTGTCAGCGGCGTGGGTATGGGTTCGCACCAAGACCTCGGGCGCATCTTCCCTGCCATCGAGGGCGAGGATCCGCGCGCGGTGACGGCGCTGTACGACCGCATGCTGGCGCGCGTGTTTAAGGCGAGCCATGCCGGAGCGACGTTCGGCGGCATCGGTACTTTCGACATGGCGTTGTGGGACATCAAGGCAAAGCTTGCTGGTGAGCCGCTGTGGCGCCTGCTTGGAGGCCGTGATCGGTTTGTCGCGGGGTACGCGTCAGGCCTGGACATCGCCCTCGACGATGCCGAGCTCGCGCTCTTCTACTCCGACATGGCAGGCAGGGGCTTTACGGGTGGCAAACTCAAGGGCGGCAGAGACCTTTCCACGGACCTTCGACGTTTGACCATCATCGGGGACGCGCTCCGAGTCAACACCCCGGAGCCGAGCCTCATGCTCGACGTGAACGAATCATGGAACCTCAAGCAGGCGGTCCGTTACGTGTCCAAGGTTGAGGAGGTCCTCGACCTGGCGTGGATCGAGGAGCCTATCCGCCGCTGGGACGCGGAGGGCCATGCGCGGTTGAGTGCGTCGGTGAAAGCCGCGGTCGCCACCGGCGAGAACCTCACGGGCCTCGAACAGTACCGCCCACTTTTCAAAGCTGGCGGCATCGACATCGTCCAGGCCGCGGCGACGTGGGGAGTGACCCACTTCCTGCGCGTCGCCATCGCGGCCCACAGCAGGGACCTGCCCGTGAGCCCCGTGGGCCTCACCGCGAATGCCGCGGTCGCGCACGCCGCGGCCGCCGTGCCCAATCACTTGACCGCCGAGGTGCAGGACGTGGGTTCGCCGTTTGGCGTCGCCATCGACCAGGAGTATGCCGACGGCGGGATCGTCCTTGGGGATCGGCCCGGGGTCGGAGTGGATGTCGACGAGGCGGCGATCGCGGCGCTGAAACACAACGAGCCGGGGTGGCGCGCAGAGGCGGGTCCGCACGTGAGGCCCACTCGTGCGGGCTTGCGGCTATCGAGCACAGAGGAGTCCGACGCGTAGTTCTGCCAGCGCACGACGCAGTTGCTGTGGCCTCAGATCCCCGTCACGACCGCTTCAACAAGTACCGGATCGCGTGCGTGAGGCGCCGGTTGAACCAGCGGAGCGATCACTTGGCGATGCGGAATGCCCTCGACGAGGCCCGTGCCACCAGGTTGCACGCCGGCAGCACGTCGGCGCGGCGTCTTCGCCGTCGATCACCGCACGAAGTAGGATGACGATATGGCGCAGAAGCTCACGGGGGACCTGGTGACGACCGCCGCACCACAGGGGCAACGCATCTTCGGCGACAGCGTCGTCAGGGTTCGTGCGGCCCATCTGGGAGTGGCCGTGGTGCGGGACTTGGTGCAGGCGATCGTCACCGGCAGCGTCGCTCCCGGCGAGATCCTCCCTCCAGAGGCCACGCTCAGCCAGCAATTCGCCGTGAGTCGCACCGTGATCCGCGAGTCAGTGAAGCGCTTACAAGAAAAGGGACTGGTCACCGTCAGTCAGGGGCGCGGCACCATCGTGAACGAGCCGACCCAGTGGAATGTGCTCGATCCCGATGTGCTTTCCGCTCTTGTGGACCACGACGAGACGCTCGTGGTGCTTGATGAGCTTGCCATTGTGCGCGGGAGCCTCGAGGCGACCATGGCCCGCGCCGCGTCGGCCAGGCAGACCCCAGAGCGCTCCGCCGCCTTGCGAGAGGTGTTTGAGCGTGCCGCGGCCAACCTTCGCGACATCTCTGCCTACAACGACGCCGACGCCGCGTTCCACGATCTCGTGATGGAACAGTCAGGCATCCGGCTGGCTGCGAATATCACCCGCATCATGTTCGCGCGTGCTCGCGAGAGCAGCCGCTTCACCGGTATCACTACCGACGACGCTGCGCGATTGACGCTCGAAGAGCATCGTGCGGTACTCGAGGCGATCGTCGCCGGCGATGGCGACACCGCCGCGATGGCCATGAGCGAGCACATTGCAAACGCTTGGGCGCGCAGGCGCGCGCCTGGCATTTCCTGACCGGCGGTATCCCCCGATCGACTGACCGAGTCAGCCGTCGTGCCGCACCTTCGGTGGCGGACCTACTCCTTTGTCGCGCCTGCGGTGAGGCCGGCGACGAGGAATCGCTGCGAGAACAAGAACACGATCAATACCGGTGCGACGGAGATCAGCGTCGCGAGCGCCAGCTGTGGAAATGGGATCGAGTCGGAGGCGACGGTTGTCGGATTGATCTCCCGGACATTCGCGAGCAATTCCACCAGACCCACTTGAATGGGCTGTGTCTTCGACCCGGGAAGCATCACGAAGGGCAGGAAATAGTTGTTCCAGTTGGTGACGAAGTTGAAGAAGCCTACGAGCGCGACGACAGGGATCGCGAGCGGCAGCGCGATCCGCCGGAAGACCGCGAACTCGCCCGCGCCATCGATGCGGGCGGCGTCGAGAAGCTCGCGCGAAACGCTCGTGGAGAAGTAGATATACGCCAGATAGACGCCAAACGGGAAGAACGCGAATGGCAGGATGACCGCCAACGGCGACCCCACGAGGTGGACCGCATTGATCTCGAGGAAGACCGGCAGCACGAGCGCCGTGTTCGGGATGAGCATCACCATGAGGGTCGAGATGAGGATCGCGCGGCGAAACCTGAAGTTGGTCTTAGCCAGCGCGTAGCCGGCCGGAATTGACACGAGGAGCGTGAGCACCAACGCGACCCCGGCGTAGAACACCGAATTCCCGAGCCACGTCCAGATGCGGCCATCCTGGAACCCGACCAGCTCGTTCCAGTTTGCGACGAGTTGTTCGAAGGAGCCGAAACTCAGGGAAGCCTCGCCGTGAAAGCCGTTGAGTTGGCCGGTGTCCTTCGTCGGCGCGAGCAGGAGCCAAACCAGGGGAAGGACGAAGAACACCGCGAAGAATCCGGCGATCAGGAAAGCTGTCACGCGACCGAGCCAGCGGCCCGGCGCGAAGTCAGACCGCACGACGGATCTTCTAGTCGCGGTCAAAGAGTCCTCCTCGGAAGACGAAGAACGCGGCAAGCCCCGCAGCCACGACGAGCAACATCATCGAGATCGCGGCAGAGCTGTTGAAGTCCGCTTGCGGGCCGAAAGCGGTGACGTATGCGAGTTGATTGAGGGAATAGTGCTTCGGGATCTGGTTCCTGCTCGCCTGGGCGAGGATTTTTGGTTCGGCGAAGAGCTGGGTCCCGACGGCGACCGAGATGACGACCATGTACGCGATCCACTTCCGAATCAGCGGGAGCTGGATGTACCAAGCGGTCTTGATGGCGCTGGCGCCGTCACAGCGGGCAGCCTCCATGATCTCGTTGGAGATGTTGTGCAACGCGGCGTACATGATGATGATCCATGCACCGGCGCCGGTCCAGAACGCAATGACCGTGAAGATCAGGGGCAGGTTGTTCAGGTCGATGGCTTGAACGAAGTTCGTGTACCCAAACCACTTCAGGACGAAGGACACCGGGCTGACCGAGGGATTGAGCAAGAAGAGCCAGAGCATGACGCTGGCCGTACCCGCGAATGCGCCGGGTATGAAGAACAGGAAGCGCGTGGTAGAGGAAAGCCACCTGACGTGCACGGTGTGGACGATGAGCGTGAGCAGGGTGACGAGCACGGTCAGGGTCACGACCGAGATCACCAGGAAGGCCGCGACGTGCTGCACGGCCGCAAGAACCGGAAGTCCCCGACGGCCTTCACGTAGTTGTCGAGCCCGACGAATCGCCGACTCTTGGTGAAT
>CAWFLS010000014.1:0-79698 GCA_963816675.1 uncultured Chloroflexia bacterium | reverse complement strand
ATCATCGAGGCCGACCACTACGGCGAGGTCCGACTCGGCGACGCCGACGGCTGGCGGGTCGCGGACAAGCAGGTCGCGTTCGACTTCCTCGGCGACTACCTCGATCCGAACCGGCTGGAGGGGTTCGCCGCACAGGTCCAGGACTTCGCCGAGGCGATCACGAAGGGTCGGAGTCCGGTCGTCACCGGGGAGGACGGCCGGGCGGCGGTCGAGATCGTCGAGGCGGCCGACCGTTCCGCGGCGAGCCACCAGGTCGTGACGCTGCCGCTCGACGGCTAGGGCGTCGGCCGTGGCCGGGCTGACCTGCGGGTCGTGCGGCGCCGTCGGCGCCGGGACCGACCGATTGGCGATGCGCGCTTGCGGTTCGCCGCTCGAGCTCGAGCTGCCGCCGGCCGACCCGGCGACCTTCGCCGATGACGAGGCGAGCGGCGTCTGGCGCTATCGCGGCTGGCTGCCGCCGGTCGAGCCCGTGGCGCTCGGCGAGCCGACGACGGCCCTCGTCGAGGTGCGGGGCGAGGGGACCGTCCTCGCGAAGCTCGAGGGTGGGCTGCCGACCGGCTCGTTCAAGGACCGCGGGACGGCCGTCACCGTGTCGTGGCTTCGGGCGCACGGCGTTCGCGAGATCGTCGTCGACTCGTCGGGGAACGCCGGCGCCTCGTTCGCGGCCTACGCGGCGCGGGCCGGGATGCGTCTCCGGTTGTTCGTGCCGGCGGACGCCTCGCCGGCGAAGCTGCTCCAGGCCCGGGCGCATGGCGCGGTCGTCGTGTCCGTGCCGGGACCGCGGTCGGCGGCCGGCGAGGCGGCCCGACGCGCGCTCGACGACGCCGGCCGCCGACGTCGCCTACGGCTCGCACCTGTGGCAGCCGGCATTCCTCGCCGGGCACCGCGACCTTCGCCTACGAGGTCTTCGAGCAGCTGGGCGGCCGGCCGCCCGACGTCGTCGTCGCGCCGCTCGGTGGTGGCACGCTGCTGCTCGGCGTCCACCTCGGCTTCGACGAGCTCCGGGAGGCGGGCCTGATCGATCGCGTCCCGCGCCTCGTCGGCGTCCAGAGCGCGGCGTGCGCGCCGCTGGCCCGCGCGTTTCGACGCCGGTGACGCCGGACGCGACCGCGGTCACGCCGGCCCGACCATCGCCGAAGGCATCCGCATCGACCGGCCGCCGCGCTCCGCGCCAGATCCTCGCCGCGATTCGCGACACCGGCGGCGAGATCGTCGAGGTGAGCGACGACGAGATCCGCGCCTCGCTTCGGACGCTTCTGTCGCAGGGATCTTCGTCGAGCCGACCTCGGCCGCCGCGCACGCCGGCCTGGCGCGATCCGCGGTCGCCCGCGCGGCTGACGGGACGGTCGTCCTCGCGATGACCGGCCACGGCCTCAAATCCACCGGCCCGATCGGCGAGATACTCCGCGCATGACGTCGAACGAGGGCCGCATCGCGATCGCAGTCCACGGCGGCGCCTTCGACATCGCCCCGCCGGAGCACGGCGATCCATCGCGACGGCTGTCTCGCGGCGGCGCGTGCCGGCTGGCAGGTGCTCGAGGACGGCGGCACGCGCGCTCGACGCCGTCGAACGGGCGGTGCGCGAGCTCGAGGACTCGGGCATCTTCGGTGCCGGACGAGGGTCGGCGCTGAGCGAGGAGGGCTTCATCGAGCTCGATGCCGGGATGATGGACGGCGAGGCGTCTGCGGGTCGGTTCGGTCGCATCGGTTCGGGGCGTGCCCGAACGCGATCACGCTCGCGCGGCGGGTCCTCGAGAGCCCGTTCGCCGTCTTCACGGGCGACGGCGCGCGCCAGTTCGCCGAGCGTGCCGGCGTCGAGACGTGCGACCCGGACGACCTCGTCTCGGACCGCGAACGCGCGATCTGGGAGGAGCGGATCGCCCACCCGGACCCGAACTGGGTCGAGACGCTGTTCGGCCACGACACGGTCGGCGCGATCGCCCTCGACGCGGGCCGGGAACCTCGCCGCCGGCACGTCGACCGGCGGCATGCCGTTCAAACCGGCCGGCAGGGTGGGGGACTCGCCGTTCATCGGCGCCGGCCTCTACGCCGACAACACCACCGGCGCCGCCTCCACGAGCGGGCACGGCGAGCGGATCATCCCGGTCGTCCTCTCGAAGACCGCGACCGACCTGATCGGCAGCGGCTCGACCCACAGTCGGCCGCCGACCAGGCATTGACCGTCCTCGGCCGGGTCAGGGGACGTGGCGGCCTCATCACCCTCGATCGACGCGGCCGAATCGGCATCGCCTGGAACACCCCGGCGATGGCCTTCGCGTCTGCGTCCGGCGGGGAACGGGAGTATCCGGGCCGGTCCGTGAGCGTCGAGCGACGGGCCGAGCGTGCTCCACGAACGGCCGCGGCGCGAGCCGCTGGACGAGAATTGACGCCGTCGCCTTGTTTGGTATCGTGCCGATATACCATACAAGGGAGACAAGACGTGGAGCAATTCGCAGCGAAGCCGTTTTACAGCGTCATCGAGGTCGCGGGGATCCTCGGCGTGAGCGACACGCACGTCCATACGCTTATCAGCCAAGGGGCGCTCGACGCCATCCGCATCTCGCCGCGCGTGACGCGGATCTCCTACGGGTCGCTGATGCGTATTGTCGGACAGCCGCTCAGGGTCACCAGGTCTGCGCTTTCCGCACGGCGACGTCGACGAGCTGTCGGCAGAGATCACTTCCGAGGATGTCGAGGAACCCGATCATCGCCTCGCGCTGCGGTAATGGCACTGACGGGGGATGAGCTCGCCCGAACGCGTTGAACACGTCATCGAGCTCCTGCGGCCAGACGGTGACCTTGTCGTGCGTGAAACCCCGCGTCGAGTGGACCCCGCTGTCTTTGACATCCGCATCGCGGCTCCAGGCGGAGCTGCCGGCCATGACACCTCGTTCCGCTACTACGAGCGCTACGGCGGCGACTCTGAGGCGTGGACGCTCGATGAATACGTCTATCTGATGGCGTCACAGGTCGGACCGAGGCCAGCTCGAATACCACCTCCACCGCCTACGTGGCTCGGCAGTCCCTGTCCTTCATGTGCATTGCCTTGGTCTCGGCAGCCCGATGCGCGGTCACTTCCGTAGCCATCGGGTCCTTCTCGAGGAAGCTCGAAACGTGTTCCTTCGGCTCTACGCCGCCGCAGCCACCGTCGACTGCCGAGGGTTGTATCCGATCGCCGCTCCCTTGGCCTAGGAACGCACCGAGGAACGTTCGACTTCAACCGCCCCACGCGTACGACCGGAGGCGCGACACCTCGCGGAAGCCGAGCCGGCGATAGACCGGGATAGCCCATCTCCGACGAGCCGAGGACCGCGGTGCGCTCGCCACGCCTGACCGCCTCGGCGAGCGCCGCCGACGTCACGGCGCCGCCGATGCCACGACCGCGAGCCTCCGGCACGGTCGCGACGTTGTAGATGCCCGCGACGCCGGCCGAGACGAACAGCGCTGCCGCCGCGACCGGGACGCCGTCGAGGAACGCGATCCAGTCGCGCAACGGCGACCTCGCTGCTGAGCGCGCGGTCGTGAGCGTCGCGCCACGCACGTGTGCCCGTCGCGTCGTCGAGTCGAAAGCGCCCGCCGCTGGAGCTCTTCCCAGGCATCGAGGCCTGCCAGATCATCGACCGTCACGATCTCGACGCCCGCCGGCGCCGGCTCGGGTTCGAAACCCACAAGATCGAGCGCCATCCCGGCGGCGTCGCTTACCAGCTCGAAGCCGGCCCGCGATGAGTCGCTCCCCGAGGTCGAGAGGCCGGCTGGTCGGGCCCACGAGCCAGCGCCACGGCGACGCCGCGCTCCTCGAACCAGCCGCCGACCTCGGCGATCCGCTGATCGGCGCTGGCAGGCGTCGAGATCGATCGCGACGGCACAGTTGATCGACCGGAAGGCGAGCCCGGTCGAACACATCGTGACGTCGGCCGCCTCGACGACCTCGCCGCCGGGCCGAGACGCGTACCAGCGGATCAGGTCGGCGAAGTTGGCATCGAGCGCCGCGCGCGACCTCGGCGTCGTCGCGCGGTCATGCCACCAGGCGACGCAGGGCCACCTCATCGACCTCGATCCCGAGCCCCGGCCCTTCCGGGATCGTCATCCACCCGTCGTCGAGCGTCAGCGGCTCGGTCAGGATCGTCGGTCCGGATCGGGTTCTCGCCGACGTCGTGCTCGAGGATCGGCTCGGCCCATTTCGGCGCGTCGGGCGGGACCGGCAAGCACGGCCAGGACGTGGAGCGTCGCGGCGAGGGCGATCGCGCCGCTGCAGGCGTGCGGCACCGCGAACCGGCCGGCCTCTCGGGCCGCGGCCGCGATCTCGAGGACGCCGCCGATCCCGCCGCAGATCGAGACGTCGGGCTGGACGACGTCGAATGAGCCGGCCCGCAGGTACGGCTCGGTGTCGTCGGCCGATTCGAGGATCTCGCCGCCGGCCAGCGGGATCGACAGCTCGCTCGCCAACGGCGCATACGCCAGGTAGTCGTCGGTCGGCAGCGGCTCCTCGAGCCAGCGGAAGCCGAGCTCCGCAAGCGCAGCGCCCAGCCGCCGGCTTTCGTCCATCGTGTAGGCGCCATTGCCATCGGCCATCCAGGTCATCGGCGGCGAGGCGGTCACCAGGCCCTCGATCGCGTCGATCTCCTCGTCGAGCGGATCGCGCCCGATCCGGAGCTTCATCGCCCGAAAACCCGCGTCCCACGACGTTGCCGCCTCGTCCGTCCAGGCCGATTCGGGCGAGAGGCCGCCAAGGTAGCCGCGACTCGACGCGTAGGCACGGACCTTGGCCGCGGCGACGCTCGCCGTACAGGTCCGAGACCGGCGACGCCGCGGGCCTGGGCGCGCAGGTCGTCGAGCGCCATCGAGACCGCGCCGAGCGCCCACCGATGCGCGCCCTTCCGCCCGGCCAACTCGGCCACCGCCTGGTCGGGCGTCATCCCGACGGCCGCCTCGCGACATCTCGCGCGCCGCCTCGACGGCACCCGGGACGAGGTACGTCTCGCCCCAGCCGACCAGTCCGTCACCGTCCTCGAGGCGCACGACGACCGAGTCACGGGTCACGTTCGACCCCGTCCCGAAGATGCGCGTGCGCGACAGCCGATGGGTGAGGACCAGGACCTCGGTCCGCTCGATCAACGCTGGTCCTCGTCGTGGAGACGTTCGAGGGCGCGGGTGATGTGGGCGCGGGCTGCCTTGGCCGCGGTCTGGGGCCGCCGGCTCCGCAGCGCTTCGACCAAGGCGCGATGCTCGATCGACGGCTCACTCAGCCACTCCCGGGCCGAGGTCGCGTCCGCCACCTCGGGTCGTTCCGCGTCGCGTGCCGCGCGGAGTCGGACGACGCCGTCGATGCTCGTCCACAGCCGCCGCAGGTACGAGAACCCCGACAGCTCGACGACCCGGCCGTGGAAGCGCATGTCGTACTCGGCGACGGCCGCCGCGTCGCCCTCCTCGCTGGCCGCGATCATCTTCTCGACGATCTCGGCGAGCGCATCGAGCTCGGCATCGTCGATCCGCCGGCAGGCCTTGGCGAAGGCGCGTTCCTCGAGCAGCGCCCGGATCGCGTAGATCGTCTCGATCTCGCTCTCGCCGACGCCCGACGACGACCGCGCCGCGGTGCGGGAAGAACTCGACGAGGCCCTCCTGCTCGAGCTGGCGGAGCGCCTCGCGGACGGGTCCGCGGCTGACGCCGAGCTCGGTCGCGAGGGGGATCTCGAGCAGTCGCGTGCCGGCGGGGATCTCGCCGCTGAGGATCCCGGAGCGCAGGCCGAGCAGGATGTCCTGTCGCAGGACGCGTCGCTCGGCAGGTGGGAGGGTGGACCCGATGGTCACCGGAGGCACCTCGTGGACGTCCCGGTCGGCGGCTTGACGCCCGCGACGACCAGACCCTAGATTGTCGACAATCTACACGGGCCGTCCGGCTCCCGTCCATCGCAATCCGTCACCCGAGGGTCCCGATGAACCGCTGCCGACTGCCCCGATGACCGAGCCCCTCATCAACCGACTCGATCCACGGGTCTTCGGCGACGTCGCGCAGCACGTGCTCGACACGCCCGTCTACGAGTGGATCCGGTCCGGGTCGGGGCCGGATTTCGCAGGGGACAACGAGGCTGCGTTCGGTCGTCGCCGCCTCCGTCCGAGCGTCCTCGTCGACGTCTCGACGGTCCGGACCGAGACGACGCTGCTGGGCGCGACCGTGTCGGCGCCCGTCGTCGTCGGACCGGTCGGGCTCCAGAAGGCGGTCCACCCCGACGGCGAGCTGGCGATGGCCGAGGGTGCCGCTCGAGCGGGGAGTCCTTGCTCGTCGTCGCCGTCAACGCCACGACGAGCATCGAGGACATCGCGGCCGCCCAGCCGACCCTTCCGCTCTGGTTCCAGCTCTACAACTGGGACGACCGCGACGCGCTTGCGGGCGTCATCGCCCGCGCAGAGGCCGCCGGCGCGAAGGCGATCGTGCCGCTCGTCAACACGCCGATCGGGGTCAACCACACGTCGCCGAAGATCGGCTTCCGGCTGCCGCCGGGGGCGAAGTTCGCCCACTTCGAGACATCGCCCGGGCTCGAAGCCACGAACACGTGGGAATACATCACGTGGCTCCGGTCGGTGACGTCGTTGCCGGTCGTGCCGAAGGGGATCATGACCCGCGACGACGCGGCCCGCGCGGTCGATGCGGGTGCGGCCGGGATCATCGTGTCGAACCACGGCGGCCGTCAGCTGGCTCGGTCGATCGCGACCCTCGACGCGTTGCCCGACGTCGTGGCAGGCGCCGGTGACGCAGAGGTGTATCTCGATGGCGGCGTCCGGAGTGGCGGCGACGTCCTGATCGCCCTTGCCCTCGGCGCCCGGGCCGTCCTCGTCGCCCGGCCCGTGCTGTGGGGCATGGCCCTGGCCGGCGGCGACGGCGTGGCTCGTGTCCTCGATGACCTGCGCGAGGGCCTCGCGGAGGATGCCGGGATGTGCGGCATCGCCGACATCGCCGTCGCGCGATCTCGTCGTCGACGCCGCGGGCTGACCGCGGTCGTGCGGGTCACCGCCGTCCCGGTTGCCAGCGCCAACGCCCGGTTCGTCGAATACGTCCTTGCCCCGAACAACGTCCGGAGCGAGCTGCTGAGCGAGCCGTCACGCTGGCCGATGGGTTCATCGAACGGCCGTCGGCGCCCGGTCTCGGCATCACCCTCGACGAGAGCTTCGCCGACCGGTATCCGTACCGACCGGGCATCGTCGAATACGCCTGAGCACGAGGGACCGATGACGAACTCCACCGACGAGGGGCGGACGATCGAGCGGGTCGAGACGTTCGTCGTCAGCCACACCCTGAACCCGCGCACCGGGCCATCGATCGCGCTGTCGAGCACCCATGCCTACGTGCTGGTCAAGCTGACGGACCGCGACGGTCGCAGCGGTTGGGGCGAGACGTACCTCGTGCCCGGCGTCCCGGCGATCCTCGAGGCGGTCGCGCCGGTCGTCATCGGCCGGTCGGCGACGGCGGTCCGAGGGCTCGCGCGGGACATCGCCTGGGCAGCCGAGCACACGTATGCCGCGTCGGCGCTGACGATCGCGGTCGAGGACCTGCGGGCGCGCCAGCTCGGCGTTTCGGTGGCGGCGTCGTTCGGCGGGCCGGTTCGGGACAGGGTTCGGCTTGTACGCGGCGTTCGGCGGCTACGTCGAAGGCGTCGATCCTGCCGACACCTGGCCCGGCGACGTGGAGCGCGTCCTCGCGGCCGGTTTCACCGCGATGAAGTTCCGCGTCGGCCGGTATCCGATCGCCCACGAGGCCGGCCTTCTCGAGAAGATCCGGGCCGACCTCCCGGACGGCGTCCTGCTGATGGCCGACGGGAACGCCGGCTACACGCTGCCTCGGGCGATCGAGATGGGGCGGATCCTCGGTGCGCTCGGGTTCACCTGGTTCGAGGAGCCACTCCGCCAGCGCGACGGCTATTCGGGATACGAGCACCTCCGGGCCGCGCTCGACATCGCCCTCGCTGGCGGCGAGATCCTCCAGTCGCGGAGTGCCGCGGTCGAACTGCTCGGCCGGCGTGCCGTCGACATCGTCCAGCCGGAGCCGGTCATCTGCGGCGGCATCGAGGACACGCTATGGATCGCCGACCTCGCGGCGACGCACACGATCCCGGCGATGCCGCACACCTCGAACAACGCGCTGGGCATCGCGGCCGGTCTCCAGGTCCTTGCCTGCCTGCCCGATCCGACCCGGTCGCCCGCGTCCGACGAGCTGATGCTCGAGGTCGGCGTGGACGACAACCCGCACCGAGCCGGCCTTCTCGCCGCGCCGATGCCGTTCAAGGATGGCTGGGCGACGATCCCGGACGGGCCTGGTCTCGGCGTCGAGATCGACGAGGCGTACCTCGCGCACCACGCCGTCTCGCACACGCTCATCGACGCCGCGGGGGCGCGTCCGGCGTGACCGAGTCCGAGGCGGCGCTCGTTGCGGCCCTCTCGGCCATCGCGCGGCTGCCCGGAGCGAGCGTCGCGGTCGAACGCTGATGCCACGTGGGTCGCCAGCGGGCGGCCGCTCGAGGGTCTCAATCATGTGCTGCGCGCCGAGCTCGGAGGTGGTGACGCCGCGATCGAGGCACGGATCGACGAGCTCGACGGGGGTCTGCGCGAGCGTGGCTCCGTCCCGGCCACGTGGTGGCTCGGCCCGTCGACGACGCCAGCCGACCTCGAGCAGCGACTCGAGGCGCGCGGCTTTGCCGAGGCGGATCCGGAATACGGCATGGTCCTCGACTTGCGGGATTGGCCCGGAAGTTCGGGCGCACGGTCGTCGGGCGAGGCGGTCGCTGGCGACGTCCCGGCAGCGGCCGGTGACGAGGTGCTCGCGGCTCCGGCAGCCGAGGTGTCAGCGACGGCCGGTGATGTCACGATCGTCGAGGACGCCGCCGGCCTCGACGACTTTCTGGCGGTCATGGCCGGCGCGTACGGCTGGTCCGACGATGGCCGCCACGAGGCCTGGGCCGAGCTGTACCGGCTGCCGGCGGTCCTCGGCGACGCCGGCGTCCGCCACGTCGTCGTGCGCGACGTCAGCGGCCCGGTCGCCTGCGCCTCGCTGTTCACCGCCGACGGCCACGCGTTCGTCACCAACGTCGGGACCATCCCGGCCGCCCGCGGTCGAGGGCTCGGCACTCGGGCGACGCTCGCCGTTCTCGACATCGCGGCACGGCAGGGGTCGCCGATCGCCAGTCTCACCGCCTCGCGTATGGGCCGCGGCGTGTACGCCCGCATCGGGTTCCAGGAGGACGCGCTGCTGCGCCGCCGGATCTCGCCGGCGTGATGCGCTCGGCCACGAGCTCGGCCGCCCGCGCTGAGCCGTGCCAGCCCGACACTCGTCCGTCGGTCGGGCGCCGAGCCGGCCGCCCGCGCGCCGACACCCTGCCGGAGACGTACCCCGGCGTATGCTCGCGATCGTCGACGATCCACCTTCCCGACCGCACGGAGACGAGGCCATGACGTCGATCAATCCGCTCCTCGCACTCTGGCGTGCCGGCAAGCCGAGCCTCGGTGGCTGGCTGACCACGGCAGATCCCCAGATCGCGGAATACCTGGCGTCCGGTGGCTTCGACGAGATCTGCGTCGACCAGCAGCACGGGTTCGCGGATAGCTCGACCCTTGCGTCGGTCTTCCGCGCGATCGAGCTCCACGGCGTCGCACCGACGACCCGGGTGCCCGCCAACGACTTCGCCGCGATCGGCTTCGCGCTCGATGTCGGCGCCGTTGCCATCGTGGTGCCGATGGTCGGCACCGCGGACGAGGCGGCGGCCGCCGTCGAAGCCTGCCACTACCCGCCGCGCGGCCGGCGGTCGGTCGGGGCCTTGCGCGGCACCCTCTCGCGCGCGTCCGAGCGGCTCGAGGCTCTCGACGAAGCGGCCTGCGTCGTGATGATCGAGACGGCCGACGGCATCGCCAACGTCGACGCGATCGCGGCGACGCCCGGCGTCGATGCCATCTACATCGGTCCCGGCGACCTCGCCATCGGTCTCGGGATGTCGGCGTGGTCGAGCGATTGGACGCCAGACGAGGCGAGGCTCCACGCCGACACGGTCGAGCGCATCCGCCGCGCCTGCGTCGAGCACGGCGTCGCCGCCGGCATGCACACGGGCGATGGCGTGACGGCCCGCGGCTACCTGGAGCAGGGCTTCCAGATGGTCACCGTGACGAACGAGCTCGGGCTGATCACGATCGGGGCGAAGCACGAGATGGCCGTCGCCCGAGGCGAGACGGCCTCGGCGGTCGAGGTCGGCGCTGTCTAGGCACAGCCAACGGCACGGACAGAGGAGGGGATGATGACGGTCGGGTTCGGGCTGATCGGGGCCGGCCAGATGGCCCATATCCACGCCGTCGCGATCTCGGAGCAGACGCCCGGTCGCGCCCGGATCGTCGCGGTCGCAGGCGGGACGCGGGCGCCGACCCTCGCGTCGGAGTTCGGCGCCGAGGCCGAACCGTCGGTCGAGGCGCTCCTCGATCGCTCCGACATCGACGCCGTCGTCATCGCGACCCCGCACACCGCCCACCTGCCGAACGTCCTGGCAGCGGCCGCGGCCGGCAAGCACATCCTCCTCGAGAAGCCGATGGCCCTCGACGTCGACGAGTGCCGGGCGATGATCGAGGCCTGCGACGCGAACGGCGTCAAGCTCAGTCTCGCGAAGATCTCCCGCTGGCTCGAGGCGATGCAAGTCGGCCACGATCTCGTCGCCGATGGAACGGCCGGTGAGCTCGTCGCGCATCCACGTCCACCGCCTCTTCCCGGGCTATCCGCACGGCGGCTGGCCGCTCGACCCGCGCGAGGGCGGCTCGTGGCTCGACTGGGGCAGCCACGGCTGCGACATCGTCCGTTGGCTGGCCGGCCGCGAGCCGACGACGGTCGTGGCGCGTTTCGCGTCGCGCCGGACGGACATGCACGGACCTGACCGGGTTCGCGACCTTCGAATTCCCGGGTGCGCTGCTCGCCAACCTCTTCATGTCGTACGAGGTCCCGGGCGCCGCGGCGACCGAGCGAGCGCACTACACCGCCATCGGGACCGACGCAGTGATCGACATCCACGCCTACGGCGGCGTCGACGTCCTGCGCGGCGACACACGCGAGGCCGTCTACCGCGACGAGCGCTTCACCGACGCGAACACGACGTGGGACGAGCACGCGCCGTACTTCCGACGCGGCGTTCGCCGCCCAAGTCGAGGACCTGGTGGCCGCGATCGAAGACGACCGCCCGCCGACCATCGACGGCCACGATGGCCTGGCAGCGGTGGCGATGGCGACGGGCGCGCTGCGCTCGTGGCGCGAGGACGTCGTGGTTCGACTGTAGGAACGGCCGTGCGGGCGCCGCGTCTTCGCGCCGGCCGCGGCGAGCGGCCGCGATCGTGACAATTGCTCGCCACCCGAGCGTTGGTCACTGAGTATTGGACATTCTGCTCATCCGGTGAGCATCTGACGAAATCCGTCGAGAGATCGAGCGGGCGTCACGTTCAGCGGTCGCGGCTCCGCCGCGGCCGTGACCGCAGTCCCGTGACGAACGCTCGCGTGGTGATCATCTGACAAGAACGTCGGGCCCCGGCGCATACGCAGCGCGGCCAACCCCTCAGGCGGCGGGCGTCCGCCGCGTCGAGCGGGTGTTGTCGTCGATCCAGTCCCAGTCGAGCTCGACGCCGAGGCCTGGTCCGGGTGGCAGGTGCTTGTAGCCCTCGGCATCGATGTCGAGCGGGCCGCCCTTGAGGCCCCGGTAGTAGATCGGGTGGAAGGTCTCCGACCACCGCCCGTTCGACATCGACAGCGCGACGTGCAGGTTCGCCGTGTCGAGCAGCGGCTGGTTGATGCCGTGGACCTCGAGCTCGAAGCCGAGCAGGTCGGCCATCCCGGCCGCCTTGTGGAGCCCGGTGATGCCTTCCTTCATGAGGACGTCGCCGCGGGCGATGTCGCAGGCGCCCATCCGGATCATCTCGGCAAGCTCGTGGACCCGCGACGTCTCGCCGGCGAGGATCGGCACGTCGAGCTGATCGGTCAGGCGCTGCAGCTGGAACAGATTTCGGTCGGGGATCGGCTCCTCGAACCATTCGTAGCCGAGCTCGCCGAGGACCTTGCCCGCCGCGAGCGCCTGCGTGTAGGTGTACATCCCGGCCGCGTCCTGCATCAGCGGGTAGCCGTCGCCGACCGCCTCACGCGCGGCGCGGAAGCGCGGGATGTCGCGGTCGAGGCCGTCCCAGAACTGGATCTTGAAGCCGTGATAGCCCTGTGCCTTGCGCTCGGCCGCCTCCTTGAAGACGTCGTCGGGCGTCGGCTCGATGTTGCGGGCCGTCGCGTAGGCCGGGATCTTCTCGCGGGCGAGACCGAGCATCGAGGCGATCGGCAGCCCCGCCACCTTGCCGCGGATGTCCCAGACCGCGACATCGATGGCTCCGGCGATGCCGTCCGAGAGGTTGTAGGCGTGGCGGTTGAGCCGGCGGAGCTTTTGCCACAGGGCCTCGCTGGCGATCGGGTCCTCGCCGATGACCTGCGGCGCATACAGGTCGTGGAGGACGTCTGTCATCGCCCCGCCGTCGCGCACGTTCGCGTTCTGCATGGTGTAGCCGACGACTCCCTCGTCGGTGTAGAAGGTATCGAAGGAGTACTCGTACCACGTCGAGTGGATGGCCTCGGGCATGATGCCGCCCCATGCCTCGGCGATGTCGTACCCGATGACGCGGGACTCGACGGCGGTGATCTTCATGACGCCCCTCTCGATGTGGTGGTCAGGCGTTCGCCAGCAGGTCGACCCGCCGGCGACTCGCCGGCGCGCTGTCGGGGAGCCGGTAGAACTCGTTCGCGATGTCCTCGACTCGGATCGAGTCGGCGTAGTGGTAGACCTCGACGCCGTCGGCGATCTCGGTCCGGCGCCGGACGATGATCTGCGCCCAGTCGGGAGCGTTCGCAGCGGTGAAGGCGAGCTCGAGCCCCTCGAGCAGGTCAGCCGGTTCACGGTCGAGGTCCGGCCACAGGATCGGCCCGGTGTCGGTCTGGTAGACGATGTCCCGCTCGTTGGCGTTGATCGTCTTCGCCGGGTACTCGATCTCGACGTCGTAGCGATCGGTCTGGAGCCGATGGACGCCGACGATGAGGTCGTTCGCGAGCACGGCGTCCACGATGGCGCGGCCGTCGGCGCAGGAGCTCAGCCCTCGCGCTCGACGAGGTCGAGGTGCGCGTCGACGAAGGTGTCCGTGATGGGCGCCGTCAGCCGGTCGCTCTGCTCGCCGGAGCCCGGCGGGTACGCCTGCGCCTGCGTGCCCGCGCGCGCGAACGTCTTGATGTGCATGAACGTGTCGTCGGAGAAGATCGGGATGAAGTCGGCGTTCGGTTCCAGGAAGAGGTCGCGCTCGGCGCCGACCCGCTCGGTCTTGCAGTCGCCGCCGAGGACGAACGTGTGGACTCGACCGCCGTCACGTTCGGTGATCCGGCAGACGCTGTCGATCTGGATGCGCGCGTTGTTCATCGGGAACGGCGGCTTGTGGCTGAGCGTTCGCGGCGGCAGGACGTCGAGGTCGATCCGGAACAGGATCGTCGAACGCGCGAACTCGAACAGCTTCACGGAGCCTCTCCCTCGATGACGGTGCGGCAGCCGCTGGCCGCGGAGCGCTGGACGGCTTCGAGGAACGCCATGTAGCCGAGGCCGGTCTCGAAGTCGGTGAGCGTGCCCGGTCGACCCGCCGCGGATGGCGCTGACGAAGTCGATCTCGGCGGTCCAGCCGGCGCGGTCCTCGTCGCGGATCTCGACCGTCTCGCGGTCGCGACCGTGGACGAGTTCGATCGCGCTGGGCGCCGAGGTCGACCACGAGGCTGCCGTCTGTTCCGTGGAACGTTGCATGGTCCGAGGACGACGCCGTTCGTCCGCGCGGACATCTCGACGGTCGCGGTCACGTCGTCGGGGTATTCGACGAGCGCCAGGACGTGGTCCGGGACGTCGGCCGCGATCGGGCCTTGCGGTCCGGGTCGCTCGGCGGGGCCAAGCCGCGTCACCGCGGTGACCGCCTCAGGCTGGCCGAGCCAGCGGGTCATCGCCTCGGCGAGGATGCCGAGGGCCATCACGTTCTCGCCACTTGTCGCTCGCTGCCATCGCCAGAAGTCGCCCGGGTCGGGCGGACCCGCTCGCGTCCCAGGCAACCTGCACGTGACGGACGCGACCGATCGCGCCCTCGCGCAACAGCCGGACGATCGTCGCGTCGGCCCACGCCGAGAACGTGGCCGGGACGACGTACGCGACGCGATCCGGGTGGGCGCGCGCGGCCCGGACCATAGCGCGCGCGTCCTCGGCGGTCGCCGCCATGCGGGCCTCGGTCAGGACGTGCTTGCCCGCCTCGAGCGCCGCGATCGTGACCGGCGCGTGGAGGATCGGCCAGGCGCCGACGAGGACGGCATCGATGTCCGGGTCCGCGACGAGCTCCTGCCACGACGGGTAGGCGCGCTGGAGACTCGAGCTCATCGGCCGCACGTCGGGCGGACTCCTCGGAGCGGTTGGCGACCCCGACGAGCTCGACGCCGTCGATCGCGCGAAAGCGCGGGACGTGCTCGGCCGCGACGATCCGGCCGGCGCCGACGATCCCGATCCGGATGGGCTCGGTCATGGCTGGCTCACCTCCGCATTCGGGCGCGACCCAGCCGAGCCGCCGCGACAGCTCGTCCGCGGCATTCCGGACGACCGACCCCGGCTGCTGCCTCCTTGGCCTCGTCGGTCCGGTTGTCCGGCCACGTCGCGATCAGGTCTCCGACCACCCGCCCGCGGGCGTCGCGGACCGGCGCGGAAACGCCGACCGCACCCTCGTAGCGCTCGCCGTGGCTGACGACGAAGCCGCGCTCCGCGCGCCGCCTCGAGCTCCTCGCGCAGGTCCGCCTTGGTCACCGCGTTCCGGCCGGGGACCGGGTCCGGCAGCCGGTCGAGGATCGCCGCCTGCTCGTCCGGCGGCAGGAAGGCGAGGATGCCCTTGCCCGACGAGCCGAGGTGGAGGTCGCTCCAGTCCCGCAGCGATTCCCACAGATAACGGATCGGGTGGCTCGTCTCGACGGCGTCGACCGCCGAGAACTGGCGGCGGACCGGGTCGTAGACCGCGATGACGACCGTCTCGCCGATCGCCGCCGACGCACGTTCGAGGAACGGCCGGCCCTCGCGGCGGATGTCGAGATGCTCGGCGACGAGGAGCCCGATCCGGGCGAGGTCCGCGCCGACCCGGAAGCGGCCCGCCTCGTCGGCCGGGGCCAGCAGGCCGAGTGCCGCCATGTCGTGGAGGATCCGGTGGGCCGCGCTGCGTGGGATGTCCGTCGCGCGGGCGAGGTCGCGGATGCCCCATTCGCCGGAGTCGGCGAACGCCTCGAGGACGCGGACCCAGCGCGCCATCGGACCACTGGGCGAGCGCTCGGCGAGAGGGGCAAGGGGCCGGCACGAGAGGGCAGGGTGCGGACGGCGGCCGCATGTCGCGGCACTGTCGCCGCGTCGCCGAACGGTCTCTCGGCGGCCGATGGCGGCGAGGGGTCCGAAGCGTCCCGCGCGATTGACCCGGTCGGGTTCCGCATGGCACAGTGAGCATAGCAGCAGAATGGGACCCGCGTCCCGATAAACCGGACGTACGACCGGCCGGACGCGACGCGACGCCGCCGCCGACTTGGTGACACAGCGCGAACGAGGAGACGATCCGAAGTGGCGGTCACCGACGAGGTTCGCCCGGCGCGCTCCCCGCGGAGCCGCGCGGCGCGCGACGCGCCTGACGCGCCGACACCGCCGACTCTCGACGCCATCGCCAACCGGATCCTCTGGCTCGCGGTCCGGATGATCCACGAGGCCAACCACGTCCGGCCGAGCACCGACGGGATCAAGGTCGGTGGCCACCAGGCGTCGAGCGCCTCGGTCGTGTCGATCCTGACCGCGCTCTACTTCCGCTGGCTGCGGGCCGGTGATCTCGTCGCCATCAAGCCCCACGCCTCGCCGGCCTACCACTCGCTGCAGTACCTGCTCGGCAACCTCGACGCCTCGATGCTCACCCGGCTGCGCGAGTTCGGCGGGCTCCAGTCGTACCCGTCACGGACGAAGGATCCCGACCGCGTCGACTTCTCGACGGGCTCGGTCGGGCTTGGCGCGGTGGCGCCGATGTTCGCGGCTCTCGCCGACCGCTACCTGCGGCTCCATTTCCGCGAGTCGATCGCGAGCCAGCCGGCGCGCCGGTTCGTGGCGCTGGTCGGCGACGCGGAGCTCGACGAGGGCAACGTCTGGGAGGCGATCCTCGAGGAGGGGCTGGGCGAGCTCGGCAACGTCACGATGATCGTCGACCTCAACCGCCAGAGCCTCGACCGCGTCGTGCCGGGGATCCGGATCCGCCGCGTCGAGGGCATGTTCGCCGCCGCCGGCTGGCACGCCATCGAGGCGAAGTACGGCCAGCTGCTCCAGGAACGGTTCGCGCAGCCGGGCGGCGACGCCCTTCGCGAGCGCATCGACGACATGGAGAACGAGGACTACCAGATCCTCATCCGGCGGCCCGGCGCCGAGCTGCGCGAGCGGCTGCTCGAGGGCGCTCCGGCATCCCGACGCGACGACCTCGCGCGCAACGTCCGCGACGTTCCCGACGACGATCTGCCGAGGCTCATCGGCGACCTCGGCGGCCACGATCAGGTCGAGCTCGAGCGCGCCTTCCGTGGGGCCGATGCCGAAACGCACCCGCCCGACCGTCGATCTTCGCCTACACCATCAAGGGCTGGCGACTGCCGTTCGCCGGCGACAGCCTCAACCACTCGGCCCACCTCGGCGCCCGACCAGGTCGACCAGCTCGGGCGCGACCTCGGCATCGACCCGGACGACGTCTGGGCAGGCTTCGAGCCCGACTCGCCCGAGGGCCGCCTGGCGAGCCGCCGCCGCACGCGAGCTTGGCTACGACATCGCCGCGCGCGCCGATCTCGCCGGTCCAGACGCCGACCATCGCGATGCCGGACCTCCGGATCGGTGCGGCCACGAGCACCCAGCAGGCGTTCGGCGACACGCTGGCCGCGCTCGCCCGCGATCCCGAGATCGGCGGCCGCATCGTGACCGCGGCCCCCGACGTCGCGGTGTCGACGAACCTCGGTGGCTGGATCAACCGGGCCGGCGTGTTCGCCACCCACGAGAGCCCCGACCGCCACGACGTCAAGCGACCGCTCGTCTGGGAGCCGGGTCCGGCCGGGCGCCACATCGAGCTCGGCATCAGCGAGATGAACCTGTTCCTGTGGCTGAGCCAGTTCGGCCTGTCGGGCGAGCTGTTCGGCGAGCGGCTGGCGCCCATCGGCTCGGTCTACGACCCGTTCATCGCCCGCGGCCTCGACGCGCTGATCTACGCGCTCTACGTCAAGTCGCGGTTCGTGCTCGTCGGGACGCCGTCGGGCGTGACGCTCGCGCCCGAGGGAGGCGCGCACCAGTCGACGGTCACGCCGTCGCTCGGCATCGAGCTGCCTGGCCTCCGCAGCTACGAGCCGGTCTTCGCGCGCGAGGTCGCGTGGACGCTGCTCGAGGGCATCCGCGGTTGCCTCGATCCGGACGACGGGTTCGCGACCTACCTTCGGCTCGCCACCCGGCCGATCGACCAGTCGTTGGCGGCCCCGGTCGAGGCGCGTCTCGGGCTCGATGGCTGGCGCGACGCGGTCCTGGCTGGTGGCTACCGGCTGATCGAGGCCGCCGAGGCGACCGATCCCTTGCCCCCAGGCAGCCCGGTCGTCGAGGTCGTCGCCGCGGGCTCGATCGTGCCCGAGGCAGTCGACGCGGTCCGGACCCTTCATCGCGAGGAGATCGCGGCCAACCTCATCGTCATCACCTCGGCCGAGCGGCTGGCGGCCGGGCAGCATGGCGGCAGGCTCGAAGCCGTGCGCCGCGGCCGTCGCGACGACGTCGGTCACCTCGGGACCCTCATCCCGCCCGGCGAGCGGCGCGCGCCGATCGTGACGGTCGCCGACGCGGCGTCGCACTCGCTGTCGTTCATCGGCGGCGTGTTCGGGGCGCCGGTGGTGCCGCTCGGGCGTCGACACGTTCGGCCAGTCCGGTACGATCCCGGACCTGTATGCCTACGCCGGCATCGACGCCGACCACATCGTCGAGGCGGCGATCCTCGCTCTCGACCTGGAGGCGCACTGATGGGCGACGGCACGACGGCCACCCTGACCGAAGCCCAGAAGACGTTCCTCGCCGAGCGGCCGCACGCGATCGTCGCCACGATCATGTCCGACGGCCGGCCGCAGCTGACGCCGAACTGGTACCTCTGGGACGGCGAGCGGTTCTGGGTCAGCACGCTCGGCTGGACGGTCAAGGTCAAGAACGCGAAGCGCGATCCGCGGGTCACGCTGTGCATCGACGGTCCGAGCCGCCGGACCAACTACGTCCAGGTGTTCGGCACGGCCGAGGTGGTCGAGGGCGACGTCCGCGAGCGGACGCTCGACCTCATCCGCAAGTACGAACCGATCGAGGACGATGCCCAGAAGCACTGGGAGGACATCAAGGAGGGCCGCGTCCTGATCGTCGTGACGCCGGAGCGGTTCCAGTGGCGCTACGACGACTGACCCAGGGATGACCCGACCGCACATCGCCCGGTGACCACCGCCGCGCAGGAACCCGCCGAGGGCACTCTCGAGCGGATGGGTCTGACCGCGCTCGGCTACCCGCCGTTCGTCACCTTCTTCTCGGCGAACCTCGTCTCGAATGCGTCGTGGTTCATCTTCGGCGCGGCGCTGAACACGTACATCTTCCAGGTCACGGGCTCGGCCGCGGCCGTCGGTATCGCGTCGTTCATCTACAGCCTTCCGTTCGCCCTGTTCATGCTCCATGCGGGCCTGCTCGCGGACCGCTTCGGATCGAAGCGCATGGTCGTGCTGTCGCTGGCGGGGGCCGGCGCGGCGATCATCGCCACGGGCCTGCTCGCCCTGGGGGGCTCGCCGCTGTGGGCCCTGGTCGCGCTCGGCTGCGTGATGTCGGCGTTCCAGACCCTCGGTGCCCCGGCGTTCATCTCGATCGTCAACGACCTCGTCCCGCCTCGGGCCATTTCGAGCGGTGTGGCCCTCACGTTCCTCGGCTTCAACGTCGGTCGGATCATCGGCGGGATCGTCGGCGGCGTGCTGCTGGCGGTCCTCAGCTCGGACATCGTCGCCTCGGCGGCACTGACGATCGTGGTCGCCGGGGTGATGCAGGCGCTTCCGGCCCTTCCGATCAGCCGATTGCGGGTCACCGAGACGGTGGCCCGGGCGACGGACCACTCGATGATGCGGCCGCTCGTCGACGCCGCTTCGTACGCGGGCCGCTTCCCGACGCTCGGGCTGATCATCCTCGTGTCCGTCGCGCCTGGTGCGATCGGGCTGTCGTACACGTTCCTGCTGCCCGTCGTCATCCGCGACCTCGGGGCGAACCCCGGGACGATCGGCCTGCTGTACGTCGGTGGCGGGATCGGCGGCCTCCTCGCCGGGCTGACGGCCGAACCGCTCATGCGCCGTGTCGGCCATGGCCGGGCGATCTTCGTCGGGATGGGGCTGATCGGTGCCGGGCTGATCGGTGTCGGGCTGTCGGGCGGCGCTCGTCGTGGCGGCCGTCGCCATCGGCGTCGCGCAGGGCGGCTTCGCGATCTACGGGTCGTCGAGCCTCTCGCTCGTCCAGTCGCTGTCGCCGGCTCGCCTGCGCGGTCGGGTCACGTCGTTGTTCACGCTGCTGTACTGGGGCCTGATGCCGTTCGGCGCGCTGGCCGGCGGGCTCGTCGCCGAACGCTCGAGCGGCCTCGTTGCGGTCATCCTCGCCGGGTGCATCGTCATCGGCTGCGCGGCGGTGCTGTTCCTCGCCCGGCCCCAGATCGCGACGCTCCGGATCGACCGGGTCGCGGGCACGGTCAGCGGACGCCTCGAGGGCAGCGGGTACTCGCGGCCCGCCGAGATCTGAGCCGAGGAGGGCGGCGCGCGACGCGGCGGCCGCGACCCGGGCTGGTCGCGATCGTGCATCTCCCGAAAGAACGCCGATGCAGGTTGCGCGGGATGCAACCATGGTCGGCGGCCGGGCCGGCAGCTGCGTCCAAATGCACGAATTCGACAGTCGGGCGCGGCATCGAGCCTCATGCCGCTCGGATGTTGCACGAGCCGCACGTCGTGGACGGATCGGCCGACCCGACGGGTCGCCGCCGACCGTTGGTGCGTTCGATGCAATCCCCCGATCCGTCGGCCTCGACGCGGCTTCGATACGAGCCTCAGACAGGACCGCCGGCGCGATCCCGATGGTCGCCAGCGCGGCCCGTGACGCGGCGATCGCCTGTCGATGTCGGCGCGTTCGATGCCGTAGTGCGGGATCGCCCGGATGAGCCCTTTCGGGTATTCGATCATCCGGACGCCGCGGTCGTGGAGCTCGCCAAGGAACGCGGCTCGCGTGCGGACGACGCGTTCGCGGCCGGCGACGTCGTCGGGCCAGTCGGTGCGTCGCCGACCCCGAACAGCACGAAGTTCGTTCGGACGCGTGCCGGGTCGAGGCGTCGGACGCCAGGCATCGAGGCGAGGGCGTCGGCGAGATAGCGCGCGTTGGCGTGGTCGTCGGCGAGTCGCTCGATCATGCCGGCCGGGCCGTCCTGGAGCGCGACCAATCCGGCCGCGGCGAGCACACCGGCCTGGCGCATCCCGCCGCCGACCATCTTCCGGGCACGCCGTGCGCGCTCGATGAACGCCTGCGTCGCCGACGACGACCGAGCCGACCGGGCAGCCAAGACTCTTCGACAGGCAGAACGTCGCCGAGGCGCCGCGCGGGACGAGGTCGCGGGCCGGCACGTCGAGCGCGACGGCGGCGTTGAACAGCCGGGCGCCATCGATGAACAGCGGCACGCCGATCTCGCGCGCGACGTCCGCGACGGCCTCGACGTAGGTCGGCGCGAGCGGCTGGCCCATCGAAAGGGCGTGCGTGTTCTCGATCGCGAGCATCGAGGTGATCGGCTCGTGGACGTCGTCGGGGTCGCGGACGGCGTCGCGGATCGCCGCGAGATCCATCGTCCCGTCGTCGGCCCACGGGATCGTCCGGACCGACGCGCCGGCGATGACCGCGTGCCCGGCGCCCTCGCTGCTGAACGTGTGGATCTCGGCCGGACCGATGATCTCGCCGCCGCGCGGGACGTGGGCCATGAGCCCGACGAGATTGCCCATCGTGCCGCTCGCGACCAGCAGCGCGGCCTCGGTGCCGAGGAGTTCGGCGGATCGCTCCTCGAGCTCGCGGACGGTCGGGTCCTCGCCGAAGACGTCGTCGCCGACCTCGGCCGCGGCCATCGCGCGGCGCATGGCCGGGGAGGGGAGTGTGACGGTGTCCGACCGGAGGTCGATCATGCCGTCCCGGCCGGTCCTCGACGTGGATGCCGCGTAGCCCATCGCGTTCTAGCGTAGCAGTGCAACTGGGACCGCCACATCCAGTGCCGACACCCGTCGGCGTCGCTGTCGGACACACCGCGCCGACTACACTCGGATCGTCGCGAGGCGTCCTCGTGCACGGGAACGCAGCGGAGGCGACATCACGATGACCGACGGGACGCCCGACGACCGCCGCGTCGCCATCGTGACCGGCGCGGCGGGTGCGCTCGGCAGCGCGATGTGCGAGCGCTTCGTCCGCGACGGCGTCCGCGTCGTGGTGGCCGACGTCGCCATCGAGCCTGCGCGCGCGCTCGCGGAGCGGCTCGACCCATCGGGCGCGGCCGCCTGCCGGTCGAGGTCGACATGGCCGACTACGCCACGGTCGATGCCATGGTCCAGCAGGTCCTCGCCTGGTCCGGCCGGATCGACATCATGGTCAACAACGCGGGCGTCGCGCGAGGAGAGCGTCCCGACCTGGGAGATGCCGCTCGACGCCTGGCAACGGACCATCGACATCGACCTGACCGGCGTCTTCCACGGGTGCCGGGCCGTCCTGCCGACGATGCTCGAGCGGGGCTGGGGCCGGATCATCAACATCTCATCGATCGCCGGCAAGGAGGGCAAGCACAACCCGGCTGCGTACGCGGCCGCCAAGGCCGGGGTCATCGGCCTGACCAAGGCCGTGGCCTTCGAGGTCGCGCCGCACGGGATCCTCGTCAACGCCATCACGCCCGGCACGATCGCGAGCGGGAACTGGGCGAAGGTCAGCGAGGAGCTCCAGGAGGAGGTCCGGAAGCGACATCCGGTCGGGCGCGTCGGCCAGCCGCCCGAGGTCGCGGCGCTCGTCGCGTTCCTCGTCGTCCGACGAGTGCTCGTTCTCGACGGGCGCGGTGTTCGACATCTCCGGCGGTCGCGCGGGCCACTGAACGGCACCGGCACTCTCGCGCGCACGTCAGTCCGCGTCAGCGGACGTGGGCAGCACCTCGTCGGCGAACAGCTCGATGTCGGTGGTGTCCATGAGCCCCGCGAACCGCAGCTGGATCATGTCGAAGCCGAGCGCGTCCGCCTCCGCGATCCGGTCGCGCAGCTCCGCCGGATCGCCGGCGAAGGCCGGTCGGTCGCCCTCGACGGCGTCGCCCGCCCAGCGCCGGGCTGCGTTCCGGTCGCGGTGCAGGTAGACCGTCCACGGGCACCGCCTTGCGGATGGTCGCCGGGTCCCGTCCGACGTCGCGGCAATGGTCGGCGAGGACGGCCAGCTTGCGCTCCTGGATCGCCGGCACGTCGCCGTACGACAGCCACCAGTCGGCGTGCTCCGCCACGGCCCGGAGCAGGTACCGCTCGCCGCTCCCGCCGATCATGATCGGTGGCAGGGGATCGGGCCGCGGCTCGCACCACGCCTCCTCGACGCTGTAGAACTCGCCGTGGAACGTCGCCGGCGACTCGGTCCACATCGTCTTGATCAGCCGCAGCGCCTCGTCCATCCGGGCGATCCGCTCGCGCGTCGGCGGGAACGGGTAGCCGTAGGCGCGGTACTCGTCCTCGAGCCAGCCCGCGCCGTAGCCGAGGATGAACCGGCCGCCGCTGAGCGCCTGGATGCTGGCCGACATCTTGGCCATCAGCGCCGGATGGCGGTACGAGTTGGCCAGCACGCTGTGGCCGAGGCGGACCCGCGGCACGCGGGCGGCCAGCCAGGTCAGCTGCGTCCACGGCTCGATCCGGTAGCGGTCGCCCTCCATGAGGTGGTCCGAGACCCAGACCGAATCGAAGATCCGCCCGGCGACGACCATGAGGCGGTCGAGGTCCGCGGCGAACGTCGCCGGGATCGACCCGGCCCATCTCCCGGTCGCCGGGCGGCACCGCGAACCCGAACTCGATCACGACGAGCAACGCCTGGCCCGGCCGCGCTGGCGTCGAGCTGGCGCCCGTCCGCGACGACTCTCCGCCCAGCCACGACGACCTCCTGGATCCCGACGGGCCTGAGCGTCGGTTCCCGAACGTGGCGGCATCGATGACGGTGTCCGGATCGAAGACCACGAGGTCCGCGACGGCACCCTCGACGATCCGACCGCGATCGGCCAGCCCGGCCCGGTCCGCGGGGCGCGAGGTCGACATCTCGATCGCCTGCTCGAGCGTGAGCAACCCGGCATCCCGGACATACCGTCCAAGGAGACGCGGGTAGCAGCCGAACGATCGCGGATGCGGCCGACCCGCCGACGACGGTCCGTCCGGATCCATGGCCAGGCCATCGGACCCGATCGACGTGAGGTCGTGGGTCAGCACCGCGCGCAGGTCGTCCTCCGACCGGCCGTAGGCGACCATCTGGATGCGGTTGTCGCTGCGCGCGATCAAGTCGAGCGCGGTCTCGTTCGGGTCCATGGACCACGCCTCGGCGACTGCCTGGACCGTCAGGCCCGAGCGTTTCCTCGAGCCCTGGCTCCGACGATGAGACCTCGATCTCGTCCCAGCCGAAGAACAGGCTGTCGCGCCAATCCTCCCGGATCTTCCGGCGTTCCTCGGCGCTGGACAGGCGTTCGACGATGACCGCCGGGCCGCCGGCCTGAGCCCAGACCGGAAGAAGCTGCGAGAGATTGGCGCTGCCCGCGATGTACGGATAGATGTCCACGCCGACATCGACGCCGTCAGCGTGCGCCGCCTCGATCAGCTCGAGAGCGCGTGGCACCTTCCCCCAGTTGCGCCGGCCGGCGACCGCGAGATGCGAGATCTGGAGACGACACCCGCTCGCCCGCGCGACGTCGAGCGCCTCGGTCACCGCCTCGAGCAGATCGTCGCTGTAGTTGCGCATGTGGATCGCGAACAACCGGTCGTGACGCGCGACCGCTCGGCCGATCGCCACGAGTTCGTCGCGGTCTGCCGACATCGCGGGCGGGTACATCAGCCCGGTCGACACGCCCGCTGCGCCGTCGTCGAGGCAGGCGTCGATGGCGGCGACGAGCGCCCGGCGCTCGGCATCGTCGAGCGGGTCGCGCCGCCTCCCCGGCGACCGCGATCCGCAACGGCAGATGACCGATCAACGGAGCCGTGTTGATCGCCAGGCCGGTGTCGTGGAGGGCCTGGACGTAGCCCGCGAGGTCCGTCCACTCCCAGCGCACGGCCCGGTCGGGGTCGATCGTGGCGTTGGCCGCGCGCGTGAGGTCGGCGACCGCCGGCGGGAGCGGGACGCCACCCATCCCGCAGTTGCCGTTGACCTCGGTGGTCACGCCCTGCGCGACCTTGCTGACCGCCCGACCGTCGCTCAGGAGCGTGAGGTCAGAGTGGCTGTGGAGGTCGACCCAGCCAGGCGCGACGACACGGTCCGTGGCATCGATCCGTTCGGTCCGGCGGTTGCCGCCGAAAGATCGCCGATGGCGACGATCCGTCCACCGGCCACGCCCACGTCCGCCCGACGACGCGGCGCGCCGGTCCCGTCGATGACGGAGCCCCCGGCCAGCACGAGGTCCAGACCGGGCACGCCGATCACGCCGTGATGCGGGCCTCGACCGCCGGCACGACCTCGCCGATCAGGCGCTCGATGGTCTCGCGATCGTACGGCCAGCCGATCTGCGGGCTGAACGAATGGGCGCCGGCCTCGACGAACTCGACCAGCCGGTCGGCGGCGCGGTCCGGGGTGGTCGCCCAAACGAAGTCCCAGACCGACGGCCCCCATCCGTGGATCGCGACGAGCTCCTCGGCGACGCGCTGCGCCTCGTCTGGATCTGAGCGGAGGATCAGCTTGGCGCCGAGCATCCGTTCGATGGTCGTCGCGTCCCGGCCTTCGGCGTCGGCGTGCGCGCGGAGCACCTCGTCCTTGTGGCGGAACGTCGCCACGCCGTCGAACGGCGCGAACCACTGCCAGATGTCGGCGTAGCGTGGCGGCGAGCTTGAGCCCGCGCTTCTCGCCGCCGGTGCCGATGACGACCGGGATCCGCGCCTGGACCGGGTGCGGAGCGTGCCGGACCTTCTCGAACTGGTACTTCTCCGAGTGGTGGGTGACCTCCTCGCCGCCGAGGAGACCGACGACGATCGCGAGCGATTCCTCGAACCAGTCCATCCGCTGGCCGATGGTCCGCCCGGGATCGATGCCGTGGGCCTCGTTCTCGAAGGCGACGTTGCCGGCGCCGAGACCCAGGATCGACCGGCCATGGCTGACGTGGTCGATGGTCACGGCCATCTTGGCGACGACGCCGGGGTTGCGGAACGTGTTGGCGCCGACGAGCAGGCCGAGCCGCGCCCGCGTCGTCGCCTGGGCCCACGCCGACAGCGTCGTCCAGCCCTCGAAGAAGCCCTGGTACGGATTGCCGCCGGTCGAGTAGAGGTGGTCGTGGCCCCAGATGTAGCTGTAGCCCATATCGTCCAGCGACCGGACGACGGCCAATGCCTCGTCCCAGGTCGAGCCGTAGGTCAGGATCTGGGCGCCGACCTTGAACGTCACCGAGCCGGCTCCTCCTCGCGGTCGAGCTCGATCCAGTCATTGCTCAGCCTGACGACCGTCCCGTTGAGTGCACCGACCCAGATGTCGCCCGACGGCCCGCGATGGAAGAAATGGCCGGCCAGCGTGATCGAGCCGAGGACGGCGCCGCTCGCTGGATCGACCTTCATCAGCCGGCCGCCGAGGCTGTCCCAGCCGAGCAGCTCGCCGATCGAGCGGTGGGTCATGATCCAGAGCTCGTCCCGGTAGAACTCGATGCACTGGACCGCGCCCAGGTGGTCCCACGAATCGATGTAGCGGCCGTCGGGCTCGAAGCGCTGGATCCGCAGGTTGCCGCGGTCGCTGACCCAGATCGACCCGTCCGGCGCGACCGCTACCGAATGCGGCGTGTCGAACTCGCCGGGCGCCGTCCCGGGCACGCCCCAGGTCCCGCGGTAGCTGCCGTCGGGGTCGAACACGACGACCCGGCAGTTGCCGTAGCCGTCCGAGACGTAGATCGTGCCGTCGGCCGCGACGGCGACGTCGGTCGGCTTGTCGAACGTCTTCTCGTCGGTTCCCGCGACGTCGGCCGTGCCGAGCTCGAGCAGGATCTCGCCGTCGAGCGTCGTGTTGAGCACGCGATGGCGGCCGACGTCGGTCAGCCACAGGCGTGCCGTCGGCCATCAGGCGCATGCCATGCGGCAGGCCGAAGCCCTGGTCCCACGAGCGCAGGTAGCGCCCGTCGCGATCGAGGAAGACGACCGGCTCGATGGCCGGGCCGCGGTGGAACACGACGACCGACCCGTCAGGCGCCTCGACCGCGGCCGAGACGCGCCCGAACCACGCGCCCGGCGGCAGCCCGTCCGCGCCGAACCGCGAGTTCGCCCGGTAGCGGAGGCCGCCACCCGGATGTTCGGTCCAGGCGCCCGGCGTGCGTCCGCCCGTCACGACACGCTGGCCGACGTCCCGCTCGCCGCGGACCGTTCGGCCGCGTCGAGCATCGCGGTCGTCCGCCGGCCTTCCTCGCCCGAGACGAGCGGGTCGTGGCCCTCGACGATCGCCGCCGACCAGGTCCTCGAGCTCGCGTGCGTAGGCGCGCAGGCGCACCGGGTCGGCGGCATCCATCGGGTCGAACGGCTCCTGCTCGGCGACGAGTCTCCCAGCCGTCGCCGCGCCCGAGCCGGACGCTGGCGTACGGGTCCAGCTCGATGATCCCGCTCGACCCGACGATCCGCCACGGCCACGACGGGTGGATGCCCGGCGACGGGAACTCGTAGCTCATGAGGATGTGCGCAAGGGCACCCGACGTCATCTCGAACGTCACCGCCGCGCTCTGCCCGACGTCGGGCGGCTCGCCCGAGAAGTTCGTGATCCGGGCGAAGGCGAGCTCGCCATCGGCACCGGTGAACCAGCGCAGCAGGTCGCAGGTGTGCGCGCCCCACGACGCCCAGGCCGTCTGCTGGCGCGGATCGAGCTTCCACTCGTCGCCACGAGCCTTGAGATCCCACCAGCCGACCTCGGCGCCGGTGACCTGGATCATCCGGACGTCGCCGATCGCGCCGTCGTCGATGAGCCGCTTGGCGGCGACTGGAGCGTCGCGAAAACGATGCTGCGACACGACCGCCAGTCGGACGCCGGCCGCGCGGCACGCCTCGACCATCTCGGCGCACTCAGACGGCGGACTGGGCCATCGGCTTCTCGACGAGGAGATGCTTGCCCGCGGCCGCCGCGGCGAGCGTCTGCGCCAGGTGGACCGCCGGCGGCGTGGCGAGGACGACGGCATCGATATCGTCGCGCGCGAGCAGCGCGTCAAGGTCGGGTTCGAGCGGGACGCCGAAGTCGGCCGCCAGCGCGGCCGCGCGCTTGCCCGCCGGTCACCGCGGAGAGCGACGTCCCCGCCGCCTGGTGCGCGGCGACCTCCGCCCACGTCCGGCCCATGAACCCCGAGCCGACGACGCCGACTCGGACCGTCATGCGACGGGCGCCGTGCTGCCGATCGAAGAAGTCGATCCCGGCCGTCCGGCAGTCGTCGATGAACTCGTACAGCCCTTCGTCGGTGTTGTGGAGGCCCGGGATGCCGGCCGTGATCCGGTCGAAGCCGAGCTCGTTCCAGGCCGCCAGCTCCTCGGCCCGCGTGCCGACGTTGGCGACACGCTCCGGGTCCTGGTAGGCCAGCTCGTGCGGCTCGGCGAAGCGCTGGCCGCCCGTCACCTTCATGTCCTTGTAGCGCATGATCTGGTTGGTGCCGCAGTTGAGCTCGACCGTCGCCGGGTCGCGCCCGATCTCCGCGCAGCGCTCGCCGAAGACCTCGAGCAGCGCCGGGACCTCGTCGGGGAAGACGTTGAGATTGAGCTCGTCGCAGTAGCGCGCGGCGAGGCGGAACGTGTAGTTCTTGCCGTGACCGCCGATGAGCAGCTTGATGCCGGGCGCGCGCGCGGCCCGAGGGCTGTTCGTCAGGTCCGTGACGCGGGCGTACGTTCCCCTCGAACGAGAAGCCCGGCTCGTCCTGCCGCGTCGCCCGCCAGATGATCTCGAAGTGCTCCGACAGCCACTCCATCCGGTCCTTGAGCCCCGGATAGTCATGGCCGAACGCGGCCGCCTCGTTCTCCTTGAAGCCGGCGCCGAGGCCGAGCGTCAGCCGCCCGCCGCTGATCGCGTCGAGGGTCGACGCCGCCTTGGCGGTCATGGCCGGGTTGTGGAACGTCGAGTTCAGGACGATCAGTCCGATCCCGACGCGCGGCACGAGCGGCGCGAGGCCCGACGACAGCGCCCAGCAATCGAAGGCGATCGATTCGCCCGGCCACTTGGACAGGACGTGCTCGCCGGTCCAGATCGACTCGAAGCCGAGCCGCTCGGCCGTCTGGGCGAGCTCGACGATGCGCGACCAGGCGCGTCCGGGCTCCCAGCCCTCGAACTCGTTGAAGTAGCCCTGCGGCAGGACCAGTCCGACCTGCATCGGAGGCCCTACGTGCTCGCCGCGGCCGGCGTGGGCGCGATGCCCGCCGTCCGGAGGTCGTCGAGCAGCTCGTAGACGCCCTCGTCGGTGTCGACGAGACCGGGCACGCCGCAGATGATGCTGTCGATGCCGATCTCGACCCACTGCGCCATCTCATCGGCCCGGGGCAGCAGGTTGTCGAAGTCGTAGGGCATGATCGCCGGCAGGTCCTCCTTCTTCATCAGCCGCTGGCGGCCGGTGGCGCGCAGGCCGGGGTAGGGCCAGGCCGGGTTCGTGCCGGTCACGACGTCGAGCGTCTCGGGATCGCGCCCGATCTCCTCGCAGCGGTCGGCCAGGACGGCCAGCGCCTCGGGCAGGGCATCGGCCGGCAGGTCGATGTTGATCTCGTCGCAGTACTTCGGCGGCAAGCCGCATCGTCACGTTCTTGCCATGACCGCCGATCGCCAGCCGAACGTGGTCGCCGCCGCCGGTCCGCGGCGCGTTGACGACGTTCTCGACCCGGGCGTACTGGCCCTCGAACGTGAACGGCGGCTCGTCGCGCCGGGTCATCCGGCTGATGATCTCGAAGTGCTCGCCGAGCATCGCGAGCCGCTCCTTCATATCGGGGAACGGGACTCCGAACGCGCTTGCCTCGCTCGGCTTGAACCCGCAGCCGAGCCCGAGGATCAGACGTCCGCCGCTGATCGTGTCGAGGGTCGACGCCATCTTGGCCGTCATCGCCGGGTTGCGGAACGTGGAGTTGATGACACCGAACCCGATGTCGACGCGCGGCACGGCGGCGGCGACCGCCGTGTGGAGCGTCAGCCCAGTCGAACATGATCCCCTCGGGGTCCCACTTCGCGAGCGTGTGCTCGCCGGTCCACAGAGCGTCGAAGCCGAGACGCTCGCCGAGCCGGGCGATCTCGAGGATCCGCTCCCACGCGGCGACGGGCTGCCAGCCCTCGAACTCGTTGAAGTACCCCTGGGGCAGCAGCAGGCCGATCTTCATCGTCGCGCTCGAGGGCCTTTCGCAGTCAGAACGTCGGCGGACTGATGATGATCATCACTTCCGCGTCCCCGTCGCTCTCGTTCATGAAGCGATGCGGCAGCTCGCGGTGGATCTTGATGCTGTCGCCCGTGCCGAGCGTGTACAGCTGACCAGCGACCTCGGCGACGACCTCGCCGGTCAGGACGACCGCGCATTCCTCGCTCGCATGGCTTGACGCGATCGCGCCGGTCGCGCCGCCGGGGTTCATGGCCAGCGACAGGACCTCGAACTCGCCCGACGTGTCTGCCGAGACGAGCTCGTATTCGAGGACGCGGTCGGCGAAGTTCAGCTTGGTCCGCCGGTCGCGCCGCACGACGATGTCGCGCTGGGCGCTGCCGACCATGAACTGGAACATCGGCACGTCGAAGGCCTGGGCGATGCGACGGAGCGACGCGATCGACGGATCGGACGCACCGCGCTCGATCTGGCTCAGCGCGCTGACGGTCAGGTTGACCTGCGACGCGAGGGCGGCCAGGGTCAGCCCGCGGCGGAGTCGCTCGCGACGGATGCCCTCGCCGATGCTCTCGATGTCGTGGAGTCGGTCGTCCTCGGCGCTTTCGATCGGCGTCCGGATGTGTTCCGGTCACGATCGCGCTCGATCCGAGCGTCGACGACCTCGACGGCCGGGTCCGGTGCTCACCTGACGGACGGTCCGTCGCCGTTCCCGTCGGCGGCACCCGACCACGCGCCCGCCGACGAGCGGTCGATGCCGTCGAGTCCGCACGTCGAAAGTGTGGTCATTGGGCTCCGTGATCTGGGCGGCGATTGCCGGTTGCAGGCCCGGCTCCGACTGCGAGTCGGTGAAGTCAGACTGCTTCTTTGCCTGTCATACTAAACCTGTACGCCACGACGGGTCAACGAAAACGCGACATCGCTCGACCCGCGATGAGCGTCCGCGCGTGCGTGGGAGACGACCGGTGAGGGAGGATCAACTGTGACAGCACGGTCCGGAAGCCAGGCGGATCCGGTCCGGCGGCAGCGCGACTCCGATGACCCGCCGCATCGCGCTCGTCGGCCTCAGCTGGATCTCAGCGGATCTCCCGGGAGCAGGCATCGGATCCGACTCTCGGCACCGCGATCCCGTACAGCCACGCCTCTGCGGTGGCCGCGATCCCCGACCTCGAGCTGGTCGCCGGCTGCGACATCTCGGAGACCGCGCGGGAGACGTTCAAGACGCGCTGGTCGCCTCGCTTTCCGGGCCTGACCGTCTACGAGGACTACGCCGAGATGCTCCGCACCGAGCGCCCGGAGCTCGTCGCGGTCGTCACGCCGGACCACCTGCATCGCGGCGTCGTCGAGGCCGCCATCGAGGCCGGCGCGCGCGGGATCTTCTGCGAGAAGCCCATCGCGACGACGCTCGAGGACGCCGACGCGATCGTCTCGGCCGTGCGCGCCGCCGGCGTCGCGATGAACGTCAACTACACACGTCGCTGGTTCCCCGAGTTCGTCGAGGCGCGCCGGATCGTCCGGAGCGGCGAGATCGGGCCGCTGTCGCAGATCGTCATGCAGATGGGCGGGCCGCGGTCGATGCTGTTCCGCAACCACACCCACTCGCTCGACCTCGTCAACTTCCTCGCCGACTCCGAGCCCGTCTGGGTGTGGGCCGACTTCGAGCCGGGGTTCGAGGACTACGGCCTCGAATACGCCGGCGACGGCGGCAACGATCCGGCCACCGAGCCCGGCGGCAACTACTACGTCGTCTTCGCCAACGGTGTCCGCGCCTACCTGACCGGGATGAAGGGCACGATCGGCCTCGACACGGCCGTCACGCTCACCGGCAGCGAGGGCCGCATCGTCCTCGACCTCGAGGGGGTCCGCATCCACTCGGTCCATCACGAGGACATCCGCACGAAGCCCGGCGTCACCACGATCCGCCCGGTCAACCCGAAGTGGACGATCGCCGGGATGCAGGCCGGCTTGCAGGACCTCATCACCTCGATGGATGAGGGACACGAGACGTCCAGCCCGCCCGAACAGGCTCGGACGACCGTCGCCGTCACTCAGGCCATCCTGATGTCGGTCGCCCGCGGCAATGTCCCGGTCCGACTCGAGGAGCTCGCCCCAGCCCCCGCGGCGGCACGCTAGCCGCCCGCACAACCAGGAGGGAGAAACACATGCGCCTTGCCACGTTCCGCGGTCCCGACGGGACACCCCGATCCGGTGCGGTCATCGGCGACGCCGGTACCGAGACGATCGTCGACCTCGCAGAGGCGTCCGGCGGCTCGGTGCCGGCCGGCGACCTGCTGGTCCTTCTCGAGGCCGGGCCGTCGGCGCTCGATGCCGCCCGCGCGGCCGCGGATGCTGGCGGCGGTCAGCCACTCGACTCGGTCGAGCTGCTCGCACCCATCCGCCGGCCCGGCAAGCTGCTCGCCGTCGCCGGCAACTTCCAGGCCCACATCGAAGAGGGTGGGGGACAGCGCGTCGACAAGACCAAGATCGTGCCGAAGCTGTTCATCAAGCCGTCGTCCGTCGATCATCGGGCCGGGTGAGGCCGTCGCGCTGCCGACCGTCTCGAACCAGCTCGACTGGGAGCTCGAGCTCGCGATCGTCATCGGTACGGCGGGTCGCGACATCCCGGTCGAGCGCGCGCGCGAGCACATCGCCGGCTACTCGATCATCAACGACATCTCGGCGCGGTCGATGCAATGGGGTGTCGAGGGTCGCGAGCCGGGCGGCTTCGACGACTTCTTCGATTGGCTCAACGGCAAGTGGGGCGACGGATTCGCGGCGTGGGGCCCGTACATCACGACGACGGACTCCGTCAAGCCGGATCCGAACGAGCTCGAGATGACGCTCAAGGTCAACGGCAAGACCTGGCAGCACGGCTCGACCTCGGACATGATCTTCAGCCCCGAGGAGATCATCGCCTTCGCCTCGCGCTGGATGACCCTCGAGCCGGGCGACGTCATCGCCGGCGGGACGCTCGACGGGACCGGTGACGCCGCGGGTGTCTACCTCAAGGAAGGTGACGTCATGGAGGGCACCATCGGCGACCTCGGGACGCTCGTGACGCCGGTCGTGGCCGCCCGGTCAGGCGGGGGCTGAGCGGTGGCCGAACCCGTCCGGTTCGGCGTGTTCGGATCGGGGTTCATGGGCCAGACGTGGTCGCGGGTCATCGCCCGGCACGTGCCTGAGGCGACCCTCGTCGCGGTCAGTGGCGGCCGTGGCGCCGCCGACGTGGCCCGCGAGCACGGCGCCGAAGCGCTCGACCAGGACGCGCTCCTTGCCCGGGCCGACATCGATGCCGTCGTCGTCGCGACGCCGGTCCCGACCCATCGGCCGATCGCGGAGGCGGCAGCCCGGGCCGGCAAGCACGTCCTCGTCGAAAAGCCGATGACCAACTCCCGGGCCGACGCCGACGCGATGGTCGCGGCCGCCGACGCTGCGGGCGTCCGCCTCGGCGATCTGCTCGCAGCACCGCTACCGGGGCGCCCCGATGGCGGCCAAGGCGGCCATCGACGCCGGCCGGATCGGCGACATCCGGATGATCCGCGTCTTCGGGCCGAATGCCGGCTGGGACATCCCGCCCGAGAGCTGGAACTCGCAACGCGAACAGGTCTCGCCGTACATGGACTGGGGTGCCCACGCGGTCGACGTCATCCGCTGGCTGACCGGCGCCGAGGCGACGCTCGCCTTCGCCCAGTTCGCGAGCTACACGGACATCCCGCCGGCGGACCAGAGCTCGATGGCGATCTACACGCTCGACAACGGCGTGCTCGTCCAGATCTGGCTCACCTACGAGCTGCCGGCAGCGCCGCTCGGATCGGCGATGCAGCTGCTCATCACCGGCTCGGACGGGATCATCGAGGCGGACGCGTACGGGACCGTTCGCCTCGCGACGCCCGCCGGCGGCTGGGAGACGATCTTCGAACAGCCGCCGTTCGACCCGCTCGACGCCGAGGATTCGGTCCGGCTCCAGGCCTACGCCAACCAGCTGCGCGACCTGATCGCCGCGATCGGGGAGGGTCGCGACCCGTTCGTCAGCGGGCGGCAGGGGGCGAAGACGACCTCGTGGCTCGAGGCGGCCGAACGGTCCGCGGAGACCGGGCAGAGCGTCCGCCTGGCACTCACGGACCGTGCGTCCTAACCGACTCCGCGAACTGCTGCGGGCGGGCCGGCCCTCGATCGGCACGCACGTCCACGCGACCTGGCCGACGATCGTCGAGGTCGTCGGCCACACGAAGCAGTACGACTACGTCGAGTTCTCCGGCGAGTACGCGCCGTACGACCTGCACGGGCTCGACGACTTCTGCCGGGCGGCCGAGCTCCACGGGCTCGGTGCGATGATCAAGCTCGACCAGGAGCCGCGGACGTGGCTCGCCCAACGGGCCGTCGGCGCCGGGTTCCAGGCCGTCCTGTTCGCCGACGTGCGGACGGCCGACGACGCGCGCGCCTGCGTGCGGACGGTCCGCCCGGACACGCCGACCGGTGGCGGCCTCTACGGCGCTGCGGACCGGCGGATGAGCTACTGGAACGAGGCGGCCACGCGCTGACTACATCACCGCGCTCGAGGAGATCGTGGTCGTCCTCATGATCGAGAAGCGCCAGGCCGTCGAGCAGCTCGACGAGATCCTGGCCGTCCCGGGCATCGACATGATCCAGTGGGGTCCGGCCGACTACGCGATGAGCATCGGCCGGCCGGGCGGCTTCTTCGACGACGACGTCCGCGAGGTCGAGCGCGACGTGCTGACCCGCGCTCTCGCCGCCGGTATCCAGCCGCGGGCCGAGATCAACGACCCGGCCGAGGCGCAGCGCTATCTTGACCTCGGCGTCCGCCACTTCGCGATCGGCACGGACATGCAGATCCTGGCCAACTGGTGGCGCGAACGTGGCGCGGGTCTGGCCGACATCCTCGGCGTCGGGCCGGTCGCGGCCGACGGCATCCGCTGAGCCGCAAAGGAGGACGAGATGGTCTTCACCAACCTGCGCGAGGCGACCTCGGAGGACTGGGACCGCATCGACGCCCTCGACGCCGCCCGGACGGATTACGCCGAGGCGCCGCTCGCGCTCCTCGAGTCGCTCAAGGGTGGCGACTCCGCCGGCTACACGCTCAACCCGTACGACCACAGTCGGCAGGCCGCCACCCGAGCGCTCCGGGCAGGTAAATCGAGCGAGTTCATCGTGTCCGTGCTGTTCCACGACGCCGCCGACCGGCTGGCGCCCGGCCAATCACGGCCAGATCGCGGCCGAGCTGCTCCGCCCGTTCGTGTCGGACGATCACTACTGGATGGTCCGGATGCACGGCCTCTTCCAGAAGGAGAACTTCACGAATCACTCCTACTGGGGCAGCGGCGTCCTCGACGCGATGCTCGAGCCGCATCGCGACCACCCGGCGTTCGAGCTGACCCGGCGCTTCTGCCGCGACTACGACGCCACGTCGTTCGACCCCGACTACGACAGCCTGCCGGTCGAGGCATTCATGCCCCAGATCCGCGAGGTCTTCGACCGCCCGTACTCGTTCCAGGCGTAGGCCGCCGCCTCAGCCGACGTCGATCCGCAGCCAGCGGATGTTCTTGATGCAGTCCTCCTCGCACCAGAAGACGAGGAAGACCGCGCCGTCGGGCTCGAGGACCATCTGCGGGAAGCCGAACTTGAGCTGGGCGAGCTCGGCGCCCGGGTTCGACTCGCCGGTCATCCCCGACGACTGACCGCGCCACAGCGGGACCGTCTCCTCGTTGGTCCAGGTGTCGCCGTCGACGCGCGCGGTCGTCGCCCACAGCCCCGACTCGTCGTTGCGACGGTAGGCGGCGAGGATCCGGCCGTCGGGCAGCTGGATGGTCTTCGTCGTCTGGGCCAGAAAGCCGGTCAGGTCGCGCTTCCAGGTTGCGCCCTGGTCGTGGCTGATCGCGTACGGCGTCGGCAGCGTCTTGCCGGTCTCGAGGTCGACGACCCAGGCGACCGTCAGCCAGCGGCCGTCGGCGAGCTCGAGGAAGTGCTGCTCCCAGTGGATGATCCGCTCGTCCCAGCGGTCGAACTCGGTGATGTGGGACGTCCACGTCTGGCCCTGGTCCTCGGACACGAGCAGGATCGCGTTCATGCCGTTGGGCGCGTCGCCGTCCCAGCCCATCCAGGTCGAGCATGGCCAGACCCAGCGGCCGTCGCGCAGCTCGGTGATCGAGTGGCAGACCTCGAAGGCGGGGCCGACGAGCGGCGGCTCGATGCGCTCGATCGGCGCTCCACGTGTGGCCGCGGTCGCGGCTTCGGGTCAGGATCAGCTCCATCTCGGTGTAGCCGATCGACGGCACGTTGACGACGCTCGCCTCGGGGTCGTCGCGGTACATCAGGCCGCCCATCGCGACGACCGACCCATCGGACATGAGGCTGCTCCGGACCGATTGCGTCGTCGGGCGGCCGGGCGGGTCGGGGACCACGCGCTCGGGCGCCGTCCAGGTCGCGCCGCCGTCACTCGAGTGGGTGGCGTACGTCCGGTAGTCGAGGGCGACGTCGGCCTCGGCGATGTCGAACGTGACCAGCATCTCGCCGTCGTCGAAGCGGACGATCGTCGGGTGCCAGGTGTGCCTGGAGCGGAGCTCGGGACGCGGGTTGCGATAGACCAGGCCGGTCTCGCGGACGGCGATCATCGATGCGACCTCGTGTTGGCAGGGTGACGACGGGGGAGGGGAGCGTGCCGGACGACCGTCGGTCGCTAGGCGTCGTTCGCTTCGGGCTGGGCGAGGACGACCAGGTTGTCGCCGCTGGCGACGCGCGCCCCGCGCCGGGCCAGGACGACCACGCCGTCCCCGTTCGAGCGCGACCTCGGCGCGCTCGCCGGTCGATCGGATCGGTGACGATCGCGACGACCTCGCCGGTGCGGACCCGGTCGAGCGGGCCGACCAGCGTCTCGCACAGCCCGTCGAACGGCGCGACCATGGCCGGGACATCGAGGTCGCCCTCGCCGACCAGGCGCAGCGGCGGATCCGTGGAGGGCGCATCGGCCGGCGCGAGCGCGAGCATCCCGAGCGACGCCATGACCCGGCGAACGCCGGCGGCGTAGGCGTCAGCCTCGGAGCGCGAAAGGCCGCCGCCGCCCGACGCCTCGGCGTAGATCGAAGCGATACCGGCGTCGTGTGCCGAGGACAAGGTCCTGCCGGGCGGCAACGGACCGGCGTGTCGCCACAGGACTGGCGCCGCGAATGCTTCAGCGGCGGCGGCGCTGCGGGCACAGGCCGAACAGCCGTCGTCGCCCCAGCCGACGAGCAGCGGCATCGCGTACCCGGTCCCGGCACTGTGGAGGTCGACGAACACATCGGACCCGAGGATGACTTCGGTCAGGAGAGCCGCCGCCAGCCGTCTCGGTCGCGTCGCCGTCCGCGCTACCAGGAAACGTGCGCGCAAGGTTCCGGCCGTCGAGGGGCGACGAGCGTAGGCTCGCTCGGTGGGCGGCCTCGTGGGCCACCGGGACCAAGCGCAGGCGTCCCCGGATGTCGCGACCCGTCATGTCCTCGGCGAGCGCGAGGCAGGCAGCGACGCCCTCGAACTCGTCGCCGTGGACGCCGCCAACGACCGACAGCGTCGGCCCGTCGCCAGAGCCCGCGAACTCGATCAGCGTGAAGCCTTCGTCGCCACCGGGCGAGGTCGCGATCCGGCGCCGGACCGGATCAGTCACCATGGAGCGGTCCGCATGAAGCCTCCAGCCTTGACCAGTCGAGGCTGGATTGTAGACAATCTCGCGACGCCGAAAGGTCCGTGGCGAAACGGGGAGGAGCATCGTGGAGATCGCAAACCGGGCGGCGGCCCAGCACCAGATAGGGGTGAAGCTGCGACGGATGTCGCCGATGTCGCGGGACGTCGGCTGATTCGATGCCCGCGATCATCCACCCGGGCGCCGTCATCCACTACTGGGACCACCTGGTCGTAACCCTGCGCGACGGGTCCGATTGGCCGGCGGCGCCGAGACCGGATTCCTGAGCCTGTACGCGATCACCTATTCGCCGAGTCTGGGCGCTGGCCACGTCGCCGTCGTCGAGGCAGGAGATCTGGCCGCGACGTTCACCGACGATCCAGGACTCGGCGACCGCCAGCAGGCCCGGCTCCTCGGCATGGGCGACGGCCGAGCGGCACTCAGACGACCGCCGATCCTCGCCAGGTTCGAGCGCCTGCCGTACGGCCCGGACGGCTTCGGCTATCGGCTGTCATCCGAGGAGCACGAGATCGAGGCGCGCTGGGAGGCGACCGATCCGCCGTTCTGGGTCGACGGCCAGGGCGGCGCGTTCCACGACGCGGAGGACATCTGGGCGATCATGGTCGGAGCCTGGCGCGCACAGCCTTGTGATCGATGGCGCGGCCGTCCCGGGCGTCCCGTTCGATGACGACGTCTGGGTGCCCGAAGCTCGGGCGCTCCCTCAGTTCGGCCCACGGCGCGTTCGCCGAGGTCCGAGTCGAACCGGTCAGACCCGATCGTGCCACTGGAAGCGATCCGGCCGAACCTCGATGATGACCTGCGGCCCGGTCGCGAGCAGCGACTGCCAGTGCGCCTCGACCGTGTCGGGCGCCATGTACTTCCGGCAGAGCTCGAGCGTCGGCTCGCGGACGGCCTCGCCCTCGATGAGCGTCGCGACGCCGGTGACCTGGACGTAATCGCCGCTCGGCACGTCGTCGACGCAGAGGACGATCCGAGGGTCGCGTCGGAGGTTGCGGACCTTGACGGTCGACTCGGCGGTGCTGATCAAGAACACCGAACCCGTCCAGAGGAACCAGTTCGGCGTCAGCTGAGGGAGGCCATCAGCACGGATCGTCGCGACGGTGACGTTCGGGGTCGTGGCCAGGAATTCCGCCTGGCGCTCCGGGCTCGGGATGGTCATTCCGTGAGGATACGGTCCCCCGCGGTGACGCCGTCATCTCCGAGCGCGCCTAGACTCCCCGAGTGGAACGCGAAACGACCGAGGAGGAGTGGCGGGCCCTCCTCACGGGCGAGCATCGAGGGATGCTGGCGTTGCGCCGACGGTTCGGCCACCTGCCATCGGCACCACGGTGCAAGCTCTGCTACGCCCCGTTCCACGGCGTCGGCGGCGCCGTGCTCAAGCCCTGGTTCGGGCCATGGGAGCGCAATCCGCAGCTCTGCAAGAACTGCATGAAGCAACTGACCAAGAAGGGCGTCGGCGGCGCCGAGGTCGAGATCTCCATGCTATTCGTCGACATCCGAGGCTCGACCGGCCTCGGCGAGCGGCTCGGGCCCCCGGCATTCGCGACTCTGCTGACGGCCTTCTACCGGCTGGCAGCGAACGCCATCGTGGCTACCGACGGCGTCGTCGACAAGTTCGTGGGTGACGAGGCGATCGGCCTGTACATCCCGAGTTATGCCGGCCGGGATCATGCCCGCAAGGCGATCGACGGCGGTCGCCGGATCATCGAGGCAACGGCGAGGTCAGATGCCTCGGCCAGCGGGCCGATCCCCGTTGGCGGGGGCGTGCATACCGGCCAGGCGTATGTGGGAACGCTCGGTTCGAGCGAGGAGATCTCTGACTTCACCGCGCTCGGCGACTCGGTCAACACGACCGCGCGACTCGCGTCGTTGGCGGGTCCCGGCGAGCTCCTTGTCTCCGTGTCGGCCGCCGAGCACGCATCGCTCGACGTCACCGGGCTCCATCGCCGGACGGTCGACGTCCGCGGGCGCGAGGCAACCCTCGACGTATATGGGCTCCGGCACTAGTGGATGATCCGCCCGCCGCCTTCGCGATCGAATACGCGGATGCGCCCGGGAGCCGCAGCCGTGCGGACGGAGTGGTCCTTAGGCGCGTCGTCCCGGACATCGGTGATCTTCATGCGAGCGGCAGATCGACGGCGCGCCCGGTCTTGGCCGACTGCTTGGCGGCCTGGGTCATCTCGATGGCTGCGCGGCCATCCTCGCCGGTGATCGTCGGTCGCTCACCGGCACGCAGCGAGGCGATGAAGTCGACGATCTGGCGGGCCGTGTTGCCGACGCGGCGCGGGTCGCGTGGCTTGAAGTCGGGGAGGGTCCAGCTCGGGAGCTGCCACGTCTGGACGTCGCGGTCGCCCGTGAGGAGGTCGACCCGGTCGAGGTCCCAGAAGATCGAGCCCTCCGTGCCGACGATCTGGTACTGGTTGTTCCGTCTGGTGCCGAACCCGGACGGCCCGATCTCGTACGACATCAACACCTGGGCGATCACGCCGTTCGTCATCCGGACCTGGACCATCGCCGTCGGGTTCTCGAGCGGCAGGCCCGTGAAGTTGTCGTAGTCGGCGTAGACCCGAACGGCATCGGCGCCGGTGAACCAGCGGATCGCGTCGCAGGCATGGGCGCCCCAATCGAGGAACGCGTCGCCCTCGCGAGGGTCGGACGGCCAGCTCTGGGGCACGTTCGCGAACCCGGCGCCCGGCGTGACGCTCATCGGCCGGAGGAACAGGATCCGGCCGATCCGGCCCTCGTCGATGAACGCCTTGGCGCGCATCGACATCTCCATGTAGCGGGTCTGCTTGGCGATCGTCAGCTGGGTGCCGTGCCGCCCGGCACGCCTCGATGATCTGGTCGCATTCGGCGACATCGAGGGCCATCGGCTTCTCGAGGTAGACGTGCTTGCCGGCGGCGGCCGCCGCCAGCGCCAGCGGCAGGTGGGTCGAGTGCGGCGTGGCGATGACGACGACGTCGACGTCGCTGCGGGCGACGAGCGCCTCGGTCGAGGCCTCGGCGTCGACCCCGAACTCCCGCGGCGAGGGCCGTCGCACGCGTGCCGAGCGCGATGGCATTCAGCCGGCCTTCCGGGACCTGGGTCGCGAGCGCATCGCCGTAGACGCGGGCCATGTTGCCGGACCCGAGGATCCCGAACGTGATCGGCGTCTGGTTCATCGAGACCTCCTGACCTCCTGGGTCGCGGCGGCTGGCGCATCGATCGGCCTACCGGGCGAACCACCGACACGCAAAGCGCGTGGGATCGTCGGACCAGGTCCGCCCGTATGGCTCCAGACTCCGAACGACCGCGTGACCATCGGTCCGGAGGAAGACCCACGCGACATCCCAACCGCCGCTCCGATAGCGCAGCGGATCGGAGGGCGCCACGCGAACGAGCGGGTGGGTGAGCGCCGCGTAGACGCGCGGACCGGTGTGGAGGAACCCGGACCCGACCGGCGTGAAGACCGTATGGCTCGCTCTTGCGGCCGTGGGTCCGGGCGCGGCGCGCTCCGGTAGGTCCGCGGCCAGGTCCCGGATCCCGACCTTGATCTCGCGGCCGGCCATCTGTGCCGCCTCGAGCGCATCGAACGACCCTGCGGTCACGCGCCCGTCGGCGTCGTGAGCGAGGATCTCCTCCCAGTCGTCGCGGACGAAGTAGCGGTACGTCTCCATGTCGTACACGAAGTTGCGCGACGGACCGCTCGTTCCGAGATCGAAGAACTCCTGCGGCCCCATCTTCGGCATGTCGGCCGGCGGCGGCTCGATCGTTCGTTGCCCGGGCGCCGGGGCGCCCTCGACGCCTCCGAAGACGAGCCCCGCCAGCGCCTGGTCGCCGTCGGACGTGTACATGAAGAACGACATCCGCGGCTCGGTGCCGTTGAATCCGAACGGCGGCTCGAGCGGTTGACGCTGCGTCGTGATCGCGCCGACGTGCTCGTCGCCCACGAGGATCGTCTCGCGAAAATCGATGACCTCGCGAATCAGGCCGTTCTGCGACGGATCACCGTTCCCGCCCGGAGCGATGTGCTCCTCGAACAGGAACTCGGTGTACACGCGCAGATCGGCGCCGCGGCTGATCGCGGCCGCAAGGCCGGCCTTCGAGCCGGCCGTCACCGACCGGTCGGGTGCGAGCTCGAGGGCGAGCGTCCACGCGGCGCGCGTCGCATCCACGTCAGGCGAGGACCGACGCCGCCGGCGCACCGAGGCGAGGCAGCTCGGCGTCGCGGAGCGCATCGAGGTCCAGCGAGAAGTCGTCGTGAAACGGCGTCGGCACGGCGACGACCGCCGCCCGTCGCCGTTCCCGCGTGGTCCCCATCGCCATCATCGTCTCCCGTCGATCGGGCCAGTCGCCCTGATCCGCGACAATAGACCACCGCTCGGTGAAGCAACTCGGTTGGATGCTATGTCGATCGGCCGCGACCCGAGACCAAGAGGCCCGGAGATCGACGCATCGCGCGGCAGGCTACCGATTCCAAGGGGAGTCCTCCGGGCTCGCTGCGAAATCGCTGCGCCAACACACGTCATCTCCGCCGGGATGGCCGACGCTCGTTTGGTAGACGGTTGCGAGGGTGGCGACACCGATTGAGCCCCGGCGAGGTCCCCTCCGGACCGATGTTGAGCCGCCACCCCTGAGGAGGATCGATTGAGCACTAGCACGTGGCGCTCCGAGGACACTCGCGAGATCGCCGAACTCATCAAGAGCATCGACATCTGCATGTTCGTGACCCGGTCGAACGGGTCCGTCCGCGGCCGCCCGATGTCGAACAACGGCAAGGTGGAGTTCGACGGCGACAGCTGGTTCTTCAGCTACCGGGATAGCCCCAAGGTCGCTGAGATCGAGGCCGACCCGAACGTCGAGCTCGCCTACATCGCGACCGACCAGGGGACGTGGGTTTCCGTCGAAGGACAGGCCGAAGTCGTCGAGGACGACGCGCGCAAGCGCGAGCTTTGGGGTAAGGACCTCGAGGCTTGGTTCGAGGGCGGACCCGAGGACGATCGGATCGTGCTTCTCAAGGTCCGTGCCGATCGCATTCACGCCTGGGCTCGCGGCGAGGAAGTGGTGGTGGAACCGGGTGCGGGGGTCAAGCGCCTCCAGTCCGAGGTGACCGCGCGGGCTGATGCGAACACGGGCGCGCGCCGCCGAGTGATCGTCGAACCGAACTCGATCTAGCAGCGAGGGTTGGCGGGTACCTCGCCATTTGCCTTTCCGCACACGTGCGATCTCGCCGAAGTGGCTGCAACGAGCCCGCGTGTGCGAGACTCGGCGAGGGCTGTTCGGAACTCACCGGGAGGGAGATCGATGGCCAATGACGCAAGCGACATCGAGGAGCATCTCCGGGCTGCCTCGGACGCGATCCTCCTGCTGCTGACGGAATCCAACCAGCTCGAGCGGCACAAGCGTCGGATCCCACCGGGGGAGGCGCGCTTCGACGAGATCGCGCGGTCCGTCCGGGTCGTCGCCCAGGCACTTGCCGACTTCACCGAGTTCGAGGAACAGTGGGCGAAGCGCGCGACGGACGGTCGGACCGATATCCAGACGATAGACGAATCGGAAAACACGCCGGCGCTCGCGACGATCCTGCAACGCTGGCGCGCGGTCGAGCGACAGCTCGACGACGTCGAGCCAGGGTCGGCCGAGGCTGCGAGCCTGTTCGCCGAGTTCCAGCGAGTACGTGACGAGTACATGGCGGCTTTCCGGGCACGCCACGGTGCAGATCAGGACTGACCCCGACGCCGGCCCATCGTCGTGGCTCCGACCCCTGCGAGTCAGACGCGGGCGAGGAAGTCGAGAACCCGCGTCATGAGTAGCGCGGTCGCCTCGGCGTCGTAGGAGGGTAGGGAACTGTCCGCGAAGTAATGCTGGTCGCTCGGATATAGGAAGAGCTCGGCGTCGGGAATCTCGGCCACGATCTCCCGGGCCGCATCGATGTCTCCTTCGCCGACGAAGATCGGATCGTTATCCGCGCCGTGTATCTGGACCGGCACCCCGTCGGGCCAAGGCCCGAACGCCCACTCGCCGCTGATCGGGATGCACGAGTAGAACAGGAGCGCTCCGCGCGCGCCGGGACGGGTCTGGGCGAGCTGCTGGGCGATCGCCTCGCCGAACGAGAAGCCCCCATAGACGAGCCCCGCCGGCAGATCATCGGCCGCGCGCACGCCGCGCTCGCGGAGGGCATCGAAGCCTTGGCTCTTGATGAACGCCATGCCGTCGTCGATCGATTCGAACGTCCGACCGTCGAACAGGTCCGGCACGTGGACGGTGTGGCCGGCCGCACGGAGCTGATCAGCGAAGGCGCCGATGCCCGAAGTCACGCCCTGGGCGTGGTGGAAGAGAAGGACCTCCGTCATATCGCGATCCGATTCATGGTCGTCGCTCCAGCAATTCGAGCAGGCTCATGGTCGTAGTCCAGCTGCGGATCGTCATCGACTTGTAGGCCGGGGTGCCCACGATCTTGCCAAGCCGGCTCTTTGTGCGCTCGGCGCTGAGCCGCTGCGAGTAGATCACGCCGTTACCTGGCCACACGCAGTCGACCTCCGGACGCGGATCGAAGACTTGCATCGCCGTCGCCGCGTCGATCCCGATCAGGAAGATCGCATCGCTGTGATACATCCCGGGCTGCTCGCCAAAGCCAGCAGGCTTGCCGCGGACGACGGCTTGGAGCTCTTCCCGAGTCAAGACCAGAACAGCGACAAGCTCGCTGTCGAGCCGGAAGGCCGTAGGCAACGCCTCTTCGATCTGGCGCTTGATGTCACGTGCTGGGCGGTCGGAGGTGAGGATCACGTTGCCGCTGGCGATGTACGTGGCGACGTTCGAATAGCCCATCTCCTCGAGGAATTCCCTCAACGCTGCCATCGGCACCTTGTTCTTGCCGCCAACGTTGATGCCGCGCAGGAGCACGAGGTACGTCGTCACCGGGGTTCGGATCCTTTGCCGTTCACGAGGGGCGGGTGGCCAGGCATGAGCATGTCACGAAGGACCGTTCCAGTGCTCGCCGTCCAACGCTGCAGCAGGCGGCGGGCCATTCATGGTTGACACTGACGACGCCTATTGCCGGCGTCCACGGGCTTGAACCGTAGGAGGCGGGTCGAGTCCGCAGTCGGGCGTCGTGCACAGCTCGAGACCGAGCGCCGCGAGGCCCTCGGCGAGCGGAGTGAACCCGAGGCGGCCGTCGAAGCTCCGGCTTGTCACCCCGGCCGGCAGACCATGGACGAGCACCGCACCACCCGAATCACCGACTCCCACCTGGATGTCGGCCGAGGCGACGATGCACGGAAAGTAGTCGCCGTCTGCGGACGGGTCGTGCAGGTACTCGCCGATCTCCGCCACGGTGCCGCTCCGGAAGATGTCGCGGCCGTTGATCTCGACCCTGTTGCCGACTGCGATGTCGGCGCACGACAGCGGCACCGTACCTGGACCGATGACGCGAATGCCGCCGTCACCCATGTCGATGGTATTGAGCCGACCCCACGGGATCTGGTCAGTCGCGACGTTCACGTAGTTCATGTCCGACGGCCGGCACGTGTGCTCGGTGTGCTGACACGTCGCGAGCACCGCCCCCGGCCCGAATACGCCGCGCACGGTCCGCCCGTCGGGCGCCAGCGCCGTCGCGCCCTCGGACGCGCAATGGGCCGATGATGTCAGCACGACGTCCGCCCCGCGCCGCGCGTAGAACCCGCCCGCGCACGAGCCCCAAAGCTGGCGACCGGCCAGGACAGGTGGTTCGCCGGATAGCGGCGGTCGGGGGCGGATGATCTCGAGGGCGCCGAACCTGATGGCGAGGGCAGCGACGACGACCGCCGCGACCGACAACCCGACGAGCACGAGACGTCGCGATCCGACATGCGACGGAGCACTGGGAGTGGCCATCCTCCCGAGCGTACCGCCACGGGCCACGGGCTACCTCCGCGCGACCCTCGGTCTCCACGTCGGGAACACCGGCCACGGCGTCCGGCGTGATGGTCGAGACCTATCGCGCGCCCGGGCGGGCTACATTCGCCAACACGCAGCGGTGTTCCGCGGCGCCTCGGTGCGCCGAGTCATCGAATGAAGGAGGTCAGCTTGATGTCGAAGGTCGTCGCGGCGATCACGGTCTCGGTGGACGGCTACATAACCGGCCCGGACGACGGCCCCGAGAAGGGGCTTGGCGAAGGCGGGGAGCGCCTTCACTACTGGGTGTTCGGCGGCCCGTGGAGTTATGAGAACGGGCCGCGCGGCGAGCCTGAAGGCGAGGACGCTCAGTACCTCAACGAGATGACCGCCCGGGCCGGCGCCGTCGTCGTCGGTCGGAACATGTACGAGGCGGCGGGGCACTGGGGCGACAAGAACCCGTTTGGCATGCCGGTGTTCGTGGTCACCCATCGACCCGAGGAGGAGCCGGAGACTGGCGAGTTCAGCTTCGTCGGAGGCTTCGACGAGGCGATCGATCGGGCGAAGGAGGTCGCCGGGGACAAGGCCGTCAGCATCGGCGGCGGCGGTGACGTCATCAGGCAGGGGCTCGATGCCGGGATCGTCGACGAGCTCCACATCATCGTCGCGCCGGTCATCCTCGGCGGCGGCAAGCCACTCTTCAAGGACTTCACCAAGTCACTCGACCTGGAGAACCGGGGCGTACGACAGTCCCGGTGGGCGACCTTCATCGAGTTCGCGGTCAAGAGGTAGGCCCGGCGACCGTCGTCACAGCGGCGCCAGTGTGACGCGCAACGTGGACGATGCTCCACGGATCGGCCTGTGCGGTTTCACCATGGCGTTCGAGGACTATGTCCGCGAGTACCGCCTCGTCGAGATCCAGCAGACGTTCTACGAGCCGCCTCGCGACGAGACGATGCGCCGATGGCGCGCCCTCGCTCCGGCCGACTTCGAGTTCACGATCAAGGCTTGGCAGCTCGTCACCCACGACGCATCGAGTCCGACGTACCGGCGTCTTCGCTCGCCGTTGACCGACCTCGATCGCGGAGCGGTCGGCGGTTTTCGGACGTCACCGATCGTCCTCCGCGCGTGGGAGCGGACGTTGCAGTGCGCCGCCATCCTCCGTGCGACGCGCCATCCTCCTCCAGTGTCCGGCGTCGTTCCGCCCGACCGAGGACAACATCGATCGGATGCGCTCGTTCTTCGCCAAGGTCGAGCGGCCCTCCGACGTCCGTATCCTGTGGGAGCCGCGCGGCGCCTGGCCGCCGGACCTCGTCGCCACGCTCTGTCGCGAGCTCGAGCTCGTCCACGTGGTCGACCCCTTCGTTTCGACCACCGTCACGCCGGAGCAGACGTACTTTCGACTCCACGGGATCAGCGGTGCCCGGCATGTCTACACCGATGCCGAGCTGGAACAGTTAGCGGACATGCTGCCGACCGGAGAGGGGAGCGCCCGCCTACGTGTTGTTCAACAACCTCCCCCGAGTCGAGGATGCTCGCCGCTTCCGAGCGATCCTGTCACGACGCCGGTGAAGCATTCGGTTCGACAACGAGACGGCACCCTAACGCCGCTCCGATAGGGTTGGCGTGCGCCCAGGACCGAGTAACCGGCGCTTCATCCGCGGGGGAGGTATCTGATGGCCGTCTCGATGAGCCTGGTGCTCAAGCGCGACACGCTCACCAACGTCGACGACGCCGCCGGTCGATGGCAGCACGAAGGTGGGACGGCGCTTCGTGGCACGACCGTCATCGCGAACTACGCGACCGTCCGCCGCGTCACGACCGGCGGCACCAACGCCCAGAACACGGCGATGCTTACGACGACGCTGTTCTTCACGGGGTCGAACCCGCCCGAGAACATCACGCTGCAGGGAGCGCACGACTTCAACAGCGGCAACGAGATCGGGAGCGTGAGTGCCGCGTCGGGTGCTCATTCCCAATTCAGAACCGGCAGCTTCGCGTACACCGCGTCAAGTAGCACGCTGAAGATCACGTCGCCGTAAGTGGAAAGCGGCTGACGGAAGAGACCTCGAGACCTGGATCAAGGTGCGCCTGAACGCCGATCGCTCCGCGATGCTTGCCGCCAGATGGAAAATCGGGCCGTGACACGGAGCTCGGCCGTCGCCTCGAACACCGCAGTCGTCATCGGAGGCAGCCTCAGCGGATTGCTCGCGGCCCGCGTCCTCGCGGAGCGCTTCGATGAAGTCATCATCGTCGAGCGTGATTCCTTCCCCGACGAGGCCGTGTTCCGAAAGGGTGTCCCGCAGTCACGGCACCTGCACCTGCTACTCGCCCGCGGCGCGCAGATCCTCGACGGATTGTTCCCGGGCTTTCTGAAGGAACTCGAGGCCGAGGGAGCGATCCAGCGTTCGCTGGCCGCACGACGTCGCGTTCCTGGCGGCGGCCGGTTGGGTCAGGCGTGACGTTCGCGGTCTGACGCTGTACTCGTCGCGCCGTGAGACGGTCGAGCACGTCGTTCGTCGTCGGGTGACCGGGATGCCCAACGTTCGTCGAATGGAGCGGCATGAGGCCGTTCACCTCCTGGCGGACGCACGTCGTTCTGTCCACGGTGTCCGCCTTCGCTCCCGCGTCGACGGCACGCAACGCGATCTCGATGCCGACCTCGTCGTCGATGCGAGCGGGCGGGAGACACGCGCTCCGGCCTGGCTCGAGGACCTTGGATTCGGCGTCACCCCCGAGACGGTCATCAACGCTTCCCTGGGCTACGCGAGCCGTGTCTTTGCTGCAGGGCAGGACGGTGAGCGACTGGCGTGCGATCGTCTCGTTCCCGAAGCCACCAGACGGCCATCGCGCTGGGGTGCTGTTCCCGATCGAACATCGAACGCTGGCTCGTGACCCTCGGCGGGAACGGCGGTGACTACCCGCCGACCGACGAGCCGGGCTTCATGTCGTTCGCGCAAAGCCTTCGAACGCCGCTGCTCTACGAGGCCATCCGCGATGCGGTGCCGGTCTCGAGGATCTCCGGCGTATCGTCGGACGGAGAACCGGCTCAGGCATTACGACAGGCTCCGGTCCTGGCCCGACGGTTTCATCGTCACCGGCGACGCGGCGTGCTGCTTCAACCCGGTCTACGGCCAGGGCATGACCGTCGCCGGGCAGGACGCGCTCGTGCTCCGTCGATGGTTGGTGGACGAGACATCGACGCAGGAGTTCCAGCGACGGCTGGCGAAGTCGCTCGCGACCCCGTGGGTCCTTGCCACAAGCGAGGACTTCCGCTATCCGACGACGATCGGTGGGCGACCGAGCCCCGTCACTCGGGTGATGCACAAGTACCTCGATCGGATCAACGACGCCGCGGTGTCCGACCGGGTCGTCGCACACGCGTTCACCCGCGTCCTCCACATGGTCGGGCAGCCGACGGAGCTCTTCCACCCCGAGGTCGTCGTCCGAACCCTTCGCAGCCCGCGAGCGACCGAGACGGACCCGATCGCGCCGCCGCGCCGGCCGACCACGACGGCGGTGGCCTCGCTGCCCCAGGAGTTCGGTCTTCGCGAAGGACACGTCGAGGTCGATGGCGGCGTCAAGCTCCACTATGTCGAGGCAGGCCAGGGTCCGCCGGTCGTCCTGCTCCACGGCTTTCCCGAGTTCTGGTACTCGTGGCGCCATCAGCTGCCGGCTCTCGCTTCCGCCGGTTACCGAGCGATCGCGATCGACATGCGCGGTTTCGAGCGATCCGACAAGCCGCGTGACGTCGAGGCGTACGAGTTGCCGACACTCGCGCGTGACATCGCCTCGCGCGATCGAAGCCCTTGGCGCCGGTCGAGCGTCAGTCGTGGGCCACGACTTCGGCGCCCTCGTTGCCTGGCAAGTCGGCGATGGACCATCCGGACGTGGTCGAGCGCCTGGTCATCATCAACGTCCCGCACCCGGAACGGGGACGGGCCAGTCTTCGTTCGCTCCGACAGCTGGCGACGGAGCTCGTACGTCGGCTTCTTCCAGATCCCCGTCCTGGCCGAGGCCTATCGTTCGGTGGGGCGATCACCAGTTCATCCGAAGTGCGTTGCTGGCGGGATCCACCGGGAACGGACCCGAGGACATCGAACGGTACGTCGACGCGTTCGCGATCCCCGGTGTCGCACGTTCAGGGCTGAACTACTACCGAGCGCTGTTTCGGTTGTTCATCCGTGGAGCACCGGAGATCCGCGAAGGATCGAGGCCCCGGTCATGGTCATCTGGGGTGAGCAGGATCCATACCTCGGCTCGGAATGGGCCGAACCGCTGCCGCGGTGGGTACCGAATCTCCGAATGGAGCGACTGCCCGACGTCGGACATTGGCCGCACATCGACCAACCGGATCGCGTCAATTCGATGCTGCTCGACTTCCTCGAGCGCCCTGAGATCGTCTGAGCAACACACTCGACCCACCGGTCGAGCGCGAGGTCCATCCGTGGGTCAAGGCTGGCCAGAGCGAGATCCGTTTCGGGGTGTTCGGCGGTCCATTCGGCGACTGGCGGCGCCTGCGCGCCTTCGTCGAGGAGGCAGAAGCGCTGGGGGTCGACTCATACTGGGCCTTCGACCACCCGATAAACCAGCTCGACGCCCGCGACTTGGCGACGACCCTCGCCGCGCTCGCGGTGAGCACCGAGCGGATCCGGCTCGGCACGCTCGTGGTGTGTCCCTACTACCGCAGTGCCGTCGTCCTGGCGCGTCAGGCGGCCGACATCGATCGGTTGAGCGGGGGTCGGCTCGTCCTGGGGCTCGGACTCGGTGACCTCGAGAGCGACTTTGACCAGATGGCCATCGACTTTCCGCCAGTCGGCGACCGCCTCGCATACCTGCGCGAGACTATCGAGGTACTACAGGCGCTTTGGACGGGGGAGACGTCGACGTACGAGGGGCGCTACATCCAGGTACGCGACGCGACGCTATCAGCGCTCCCGGTTCAGCGTCCTCACATCCCGCTGCTGATCGCCGGTGGCGGCGAACGGGGAACGTTGCCCATGGTCGCGTCGGTAGGCGACATGGCGAACTTCGGTGCCTGGAAAGGTGTAGGCGGCGCCGCGACGATCGAGGACGTCCGGCGAAAGCTCGCCGTCCTCGACGAGCGTTGCCGTGGTCTCGGTAGGTCGCCCGATTCGACCGTGCGGAGCCACGTCACCCTCCGATCGCTGCTGGCACCGACCCGCAGGGCTGTCGAGGCCAAGGTTGCCGCGCTGCCGCCGAGCCTCCTCGAGCAGTTTCGGATCGCCGACGGGCTGATGGCCACGCCAGAGGAGGCGGTGCCGATCTACCAGGCGCTGATCGATGCCGGGATGCGCACCTTCATCCTGCGTATCTGGGAGGACGACAGGGAGACCGTCCGGCTATTCGCCGAGCGCGTGCTGCCGGAGCTCAAGATTTCCAATCCGGCCCCAGTGACGACGTGACCCTCCGGTAGAAGGGGAGGCCCTTAGGTGGACGCGACCCGGCGCATCGCGAGGTACCTCGCACGCTCGTCCGCGTCGAGGTGCTCGACCGCATAGCGCAAGGCCGTGCGCGGCATCGTGGCCGCGTGTGCATCGAGGAATTCGCGGAGCCGGTCGACGTCCTGTTTGCCGGCTTCGCGGACCCAGCCACCGACTGCCTTCTGCACCAGGTCGTCCGGATCGTTCGCGAGGATCTCCGCGATCCCGAACGTGTCGTCGAGGTCGTGCTGCCGGATGAAGTAGTAGGTCGCCACGATCGCGGTCCGACGTTCCATCGGTCGGTCCGGATCGGGCGAGCTCGTACAACGGCTCGCGCGACTTGTCCGACAGGTATCCGCCAACGACATACGGTGCCGCGCGATCCACGAGACCCCAGTGGTCGATGTGCTCGTGGTTCTCCATGTAGAGCTCGTACAGCTCGCGACGCCGCCCCGGCGAGGTCTTCCTGTCGCGGGCCTGGAAGTCCATGATGCTGACCGCGCCGACGCGGACCTCGAGAACGGGGTCACAAAGGAGCACGCGGACCTCCGCGGGATCCATCGCTGCGTAGGCCTTCGCGAGCGCGAAGATCTTCCCCATCGCGACGTTGTCGCCCTGGCGCCTGAGGTCCTCGAGGAAGCGTTCGGCGGTCGGGTCAGCTTCGAGCGCCGCGGTCACTAGTTGTAGTCCTCCAGTCAGATTCACAGCCTACTTCCGCGCCTGCCGATAAGTCTGCTCGGGAGACGAGGCGGGTTCGTCGTGGCGGGTTCGAGTCGACGGCACGCTACCGAAGCGGAAACCGGCGCGCACCGATTCCGAACGGCGTGGCGGTCCTGCAGAACACCTTCCCGCGAGGCGTTGACCACAAAGCGTCGGCGTGTCGTTCGCCAGGATGCCGCGCTCGAGCTCGCTAGTCGCGCTTCACGACCGCAGGCAAGCCGAAGTCGTACCGAAGTGGGCGGCTGGAACGATGGCAAGACCAATCGCAACGAAGGAGTTCACGATGGCCTGCGAAGTCCGTCTCCCTCTGCCGCGGCCCTGTCTGGCATCAATCGCCGAGCAGGACGCGACGTTAGAGTCGATCTACCGCTCTGCATGCGGTGCCGCTGCGTCGCCACGTCCTCAGGTTGACCCGAGATCCGGCGATAACCGACGACGTCGTGAGCGAGACGTTCCTCAGGCTAGCCATCGAAGTCCGCGCAGGGCGCGGACCCGACGCGGGGCCGGCTTGGCTGTATCGGGTCGCCACGAACCTCGCCGTTAGCCGGGCACGACGAGCGAATGTGGCGACACGCGCCATGCCCCGACTCGTCGATCGGCGAATCTCGCCGTCGCCCGAAATCGAGGTGGTCTGTCGCGAGCGCGACGCGCGAGTGAGGGACGCTCTTGCGACCCTCCCCAACGACGACCGCCTGATCGTTGTCCTCGCGGCGCGTGGATACCGACCAGCAGAGGTCGCGCGGATGATCGGCAAGCCAGCGCCGGCGACGCGGACGCGGCTCTGCCGGGCGCGCCGTCGACTCCGCGACCGGCTGGAGCCAGCAGACATCACTGCGTGACGTCCAATGGCATGCCCCTTAACTGTCTGCGACACCCAGCCGCTGGAGACCAGCCACCGCCGACCGGCAGTCCCCATCTGAGATGACGAGCGCCTCGCGAAGGCGTTCGGCGGCGAGCAAGTTGTCGCCCCGCGCTTCGTAGCGTTGGCCAAGGCCGATCAGGGCGTCGACGAGGCGTGCACGCAGGAACGAGCGGCGTTCCTCCACGAACGCACTGTCGCCGTATACAGGGCAATCGTTTAGATAGTCACCACGGTACAGGGCCCGTGCGGATTCGAGGCCGCGGATCGCAGCTAGGTCGTCTGTGGCGAGGGCAGCATGCTGCAGGCGTTGCTGAAATTCGGCTGCGTCGAACCAGCCGATCGCCGACGGACTCAAGCGATACCGACCGTTTCCAAACGACACCACGCCGCCGTTGGGGCTCCGACCTCAAGCGTTCGGTGATCCTCATCTTGGGCTCCCGCGTCGTCCAGCGGAAGCCTTGTGGCTGTCGGTGACCGAAATAAGCGGCAGATACGCGTCGATCGGTACCGTCGCGCGCCTGGACGCGAACGCCGCGCACGACGCCGTCTTCGCCGTCGTGGGCCGTGAACGCGCGCTTCGCCGATGCCCGCCAGCGGGCTTTCGAGCTGATGGCCAAGGCCACGTCTCGCGGTGCAGCATCTGACCCGTGACGACCTCTTCGCTGAGCCCGCTCGACCGGCCTGTGCGTTGACGTGCTGACCTTCGTCGACTCGAATCTCCTTGTCTACGCGCACGACCGGGCGGACGCCGCGAAGCGAGATACCGCGCTGGAGATAGTAATCGCTCTGGACCGACGGGACGGGGACGCTCAGCGCCCGCGTCCTCCACGAAGGTCTCGCGTCGCCGAGCACCAGAGCTCGCCATTCCATGACACGCGCATCGTCGCGACGCGCGTGGCCGTCGTGACGTACGGTGTCATTGACCAGCGTACGTTCGTCGAGACGACCGGCTACTGGTCACGCCCTGAGTCGAGGTCGCCCGATCGCCGGTGCGAGCGTCTTCCGACCGGCTGCTCCCTCGAGGACGCCGGACCTCGAGAGGCCTGTCCGATGAATGGCGACCCATACCGACGCCGGAATGAACTCCCCGGTTGGGCCACTTCAGTCGAGACACCAGACTCACAGCAGGCGGACAGCGCCGTCGGCGGAATCCTGGTCGTCGATGGCAACGTCCTCGTGATCGCCGTGACGAGCGACGACGCGGAATGGGCGCGAGCGACGTGGCGGTCCATCCGACCGCCCGTCGCGCGGATCGGAGCCAGCAGCTTGCGCGTCCGGAGATGCGCTTGAGCGCCTCGAGCGAAGATCGTCTCCGGCAGGACTGCGCGCAATATCCCGATCGTCGTCAGCATCAATCGCTGAACCGTGATTGCGCGGAGTTCAACGAACGATCACGCCCCGGGAAACCGACCACCAGTTGCGCACCCACTCGGCGAATACGCGACTCGTCTCGCACCGGCGGCCCGGAACGGCGACGCGACGAGCCTGATCGAGCATCGCGCAGTACCTGGGCAAATCGATTCACGGCCGACAAAACTGTCATGGCGCGGAAAGATCGTCGTGCAGGCTCGACGCTGACGGCTGGGGCGCCTTCGATCTCGTCGTCGTGCGCCGGCACCTCGTAGCGCTTGCGACTGACTTCGGCTTGCGGGTCGTCCAGCGCTTCTGGCTCCGGCGACTACCGAAGGCGCAGATACGCGCCGCAGCCGGCCGAGCCGCACGACGACGTCGCCGGTGAGCCTCCATCGCTCACCGCCCCTTCTTCGGCCGAACCTGCTGTCCACTGTGGTAGACCTGTGGTCCACGCTCGTTGTCTGTGGAGTCCGCGTCGTGGCCAAGTCGAACCTCACCCTGCAACTGGACGCCGAGGTGATCCGCCGTGCGCGCGTCCTCGCGGCGAGACAAGGCACGTCCGTGAGCGCCCTCGTCGCCCGTGAGCTTGATGCTCTCGTCGGCCGGGAAGCCCGCTACGAGGATGCCCGCCAGCGGGCGATCGAGCTGATGGCGGCGGCCAGATCCCGGGGCGGCAGGACCTGGACGCGCGACGACCTCTACGCCGAGCGCCTCGACCGACCTCGACGTTGACGTGCTGACGTTCGTCGACACCAACGTTCTCGTCTACGCCCACGATCGGGCAGACGCCGCCAAGCAAAAGACGGCGCAGCGAGATCATCGAGCGGCTCTGGACCGACGGGACCGGGACGCTCAGCACGCAGGTCCTGCAGGAGGTCTACGTCGTCGCGACGAGCAAGCAGAAGCTCGCGATGTCCCATCGCGAAGCACGCGAGATCATCGAGACCTACAGCGCGTGGCCGGTCGTCCTCATCGAACCCGCCCTCATCCTCGACCGCCTCACGTCTCGCCGAAGAGCACCAGCTGTCGCTCTGGGACGCTCTGATCGTCGAGGCCGCCCGCGTCGCCGGCGCTGAGCGCCTGCTGACCGAGGATCTCCAGGATGGCCGGACCTTCGATGGGGTCCTTGTCGAGAACCCGTTCGCCGAGCACGTCGAGAGCCGATAGGCCGAGCGGTCCCCGCCGACTCGACCGTTCGGCCCTCGTTCGGGCTTGAGCCGCCGTAGGTCGGCCTCACATACGTCACGAGCCGCATCCCGCGCTCGACCACCATGGAGACGAGCGGCTCGTAAAGGAACGCCCGTGTGCGGCGACCCGTGGTGCCAGATCACTGTCAGCCGAGCGATTCCGGCCGATGCGCCCCCGTCGTACGTCACGAGCGAGCGCCCATCGCAGAGTTGGATCGCTCGTCTCACGGCTTCGGGTGCGCCTCGAGGAAGTCGAGGACCGCAGACGGGAACTCGTTCGAGAGTCTCGGGGCGTGGTTACCGCGTGGCACCGTCCACAGCTCGACCGCCCCGCCGGGCTTGCAGCCACTCCAGCGCTTCACGGTCGCCTCTCGCGGCTGTCCAGCGTCGTCAAGGTCGGCATCGACGTCGACGCGCTGATCGACCGTCGACGCGGCCGCGGCGCATCCGTCGTATTCGGCCCAAGTCTCAACGGTCTTCTCCGCACCGGGAAGGCGGACATCGGGGTCGAACTGAACCCATCGAGCGTCCCGCCGGTGAACGTCACGGTGTCGTCTGCCGTGCCGTGGATGTCGAGGACTGCGACCGGTTCCGTCGGACGACAATCGGCCGTGTTCGCGAACGTCGCGCCCGCGAGGCTCACGATCGCGGCGATCCGATCGGCGTCAGCGCAGGCCATGCGGAAGCTCATGAAGCCGCCATTCGAGTGGCCGACGAGGTAGATGCGCTGGGGATCGACGGCGACGGCAGCCTCGATGGCGGTGATGACGTCGTCCAGGTAGCCGACGTGGTCGACGCCCGTCCGGTGGAAGTCGCAGCAGGCGTCAGTCGCGTTCCAGAACTGGTTGCCCACGCTGTCCGGGGTCCCGTTGGGATACGCCGTCAGAAAGCCCCGCCGTTCCGCCTCTTGTTGGAGGTGGAAATACGCTTCGTGACTTGCCCCCGAGGAGCCATACCCGTGGAGGACGATCAGCAACGGCGCCGGCTGGCTCTTCTCATACGAGGGCGGTACCCGAACCTTCACAGGGCGATCACCACCGACGACGATGGCCGTCTGCGTCGGCTGCACGGACGGTGCGGTCGACATCGAGGCAACGGACGGCGAAGGCGCGGACGAGCGAACTGTCGCCGAGGCCGGCTGGCTGGCGGACGACGCGGGGCTGGATGTCGTCGGCGCCGAAACCGAGCACGCGGCGACGAGCAACGCCCCGAGGCCCACCGTCACTATTCGGTGTCTCATCGCCCAAGTCATCTGCCAGGCCTCAGTTCCCGGTTGTTGAACAGGCGGGCAGGCGCCCTCCGGCACGAACGTGTTGGCGCTCCGGTTGTAGGCGTAGCGGCCGATCAACGTCTCCGAGGAGTCGGCTCCCTGCGCAAATCCCGACCAAACGTAGCCGCGTTGCAGGGTCCCGTCTAGGAGAAGGGTTCGGCCAAGACGTACGGCCAGTCGACGCATGGCCGTCCGATCATTCGGGTTAGTTATACTCCGGGTATGAAAACGGCTGTCTCCGTCCCGGACGACATCTTTGAGGAAGCCGAACGCCTCGCGCGACGCGAAGGGCGATCGCGGAGCGAGGTCTATAGCGCCGCGCTGCGCGAGTACGTCGCCCGCCACGACGCTGACGAGATCGTCGATGCACTGAACGGGGTCGTCGCGAGCGTCGGTGAGGGAAGCGATCCCTTCGTCGCCGAAGTCGGCAGACGAATCCTTGAGGCTACCGATTGGTGATCGGACAGGGCGACGTCTGGTGGGCCGATCTCGCGGAGCCGACCGGATCCGAGCCCGGCTTCCGTCGGCCCGTCGTCGTCGTCCAGAGCGACAGCTTCAATCGGAGTGCGCTTCGCACCGTCGTCGCCGTCCCGCTGACGAGCAACGTTCGATGGGCCGATGCGCCCGGCAACGTTCGGCTGGCGGCACGGTCGACCGGCCTTCCTCGCGATTCCGTCGCCAATGTCTCGCAGATCGTGGCTCTCGATAAGTCGGTGCTGACCGAACGAGTCGGCAAGCTCTCCGCAGCCAAGCTCGACCTCGTCCTGTCCGGCATCGACGTCGTCCTCGGGCGGTGATGCCGAGCTCGAGCGTGCCGTGATCCGCGGCCCTCGCGCCCACCTCCGATAGCACGCTGGTCTTCAGCGCTCCGACGTTCGCGCCTCGAACAGCTCCCATTCCCCGGGCACGCCGCGCAGCTCCGTGACGCCCAGCGGCCTGAACGTGAGGTCCGTGCCGGTAGCGAGGTCGCGGACCGTCTTCGTCACGACTACCTGGCCCGGTTCCGCCACGCTCAGCACGCGCGCGGCGATGTGCACGCCGATGCCTCCGACGCCGGTCTCGCCGCGTTCGATCTCGCCGGTGTGGACGCCCGCGCGGATCTCGATATCGAGGCCGCGTGCCGCCGCGACCAGCTCGAAGGCACAACGCAGGGCTCGCGTCGGCGCGTCGAAGATGGTGATGACGCCGTCGCCCGAGAACGCGGTGTCCTGGCCGCGCCACCGCTCCACCACCGCATGGACGTCGCGTTGGTGCTGTTCCAGCAACTTCCTCCAGGCTCGGTCGCCCATCGCCGCCGCCCGACCGGTCGAGTCGACGATGTCGGCGAAGAAGACTGTCGCGAGCGTCCGGTCGATGTCCTCGGCCGCCTGCAACGAGCGGATCTGCTCGTGCGTCCATCGATATTGCTCGATGAACGGGCTCGCAGGGACCTTGCTGTCGGTCGCGTACGTCAACAGGACGACGCCCGATTTCAAAGGTCCGCGTCTCGACCAGACGCAGATGGTGGATGTCGATCCGATCCCGGAACAAGCGCTTGCCGCTCCCCAGGATCACGGGGTAGAGGAGCAGCCGGTACTCGTCGACCAAGTCGTGGCGCAGGAGCTCGTCGACCAGGTCCGGGCTGCCGTAGACCATGAGGTCGCCGCCCGGCTGCGCCTTCAGCCCCGCGACCCGTGCCGCCACATCGCCCGATACGATGGTCGTGTTGTTCCAGTCGGCGTGTTTCAACGTGTTCGACACGACGTACTTCGGAAGAGCGTTCATCTTCTCGATCATGTCGGGGTCGCCAGCGGTCGCCGTCGGCCAGAACGCCGCCCAGATCTGCCACGTCCGACGGCCCAGGAGGAGCGCGTCGGCGGACATCACCTGGCCCTTGTTGTAGACCCCATCCTCCGGGCCCTGGACGCGAAGGGCCCACGCGTTGCGGCCGGTGCGGTGCTCATCGAACCCGGGCGCCTCGACGATGCCGTCGAGCGTCACGAACGCGGTGACCACGAGCTTCATCCGCCAAGACTAGTGGCCGTGACCGAGACGGTGCGCGACGGGTGCCCTCTCGCGACCGCCTCGCGTCAGCGTCGAATGCTTTCCTTGAGAAGCGCCCACCGGCCCGGTTAGTTCGTGACGACCTTCCGCATCGAATAGTCGAAGGCGAAGCCGTTCATGTCGTCGCCGCCCTGGTTCGTGCTGTCGAAGATGCAGACCTGGACGAACGCCTTCCCCGAAGACAGCGCCGGTGCGGTCGGATGGGCCAAGGCGAAGAACGGGTCGGGCTCGAGAGTGAAGCGCTGGTTCTGCTTCTTCCCGTCGCATGTCAGCGCGTTCCCTGGGCCATCGGAATTCCAGTTCGTGCTGTAGAACGTCTCGGCGAAGTCGCTGGACGTGTGGTCCGTCGCGTTCACGTCCGGCCCTTGCTTGACGCCGATATACACGTGCGTTCCGGCGCTGCCGCCCCAGCAGGTGTACTGGATGTGAACGGTTGCGGTGCCGTCGTGCGCCACGAGGGTCGGCTGCACCCAGTTGACGACCGGCTCGTGATAGCCACTCGAGGGTCGGGCGGCGGCAACAGGGCCGGCAACCAGGGCCGCGATTGCTGCAGAAGCGACAAGGGCGGCGGTGAACTTTGCGCGCACGACGAACGAACCTCCTTCAAGAGATATGGGGACCTACGGGACCCCTAGATAATCGCCGATTTGTGCGACTTCTGCCCAAACCTGCACCGAATGCGAACGGTCAGATCGTGGGGGCGCGCGATCAGAAGAGCGACAGCGTTATGGCGTAGCTCCGGGTCGCCACGGCTCGTGGGTATGCGAGAGCCAGACCAGCTCCGGGTCGAGCGCGCGCACCAGTCGCTGGCCTTCGGTCTGCGGGTCGTCAAGCTCGCCGAACCAGACGGCAGTGTCGCCGACGATGACGATCGGGCGTCCGCCGGTCTCGACTACGACAACCTGAGAGCCGCGCGTGTGACCCGGCGCCGGGAGCGAGTCGGACCCCGGGAAGCAGATCGAGCTCGCCGTCGACCGGCACGTATTCGACCCCCGGCGCGTCGACCCACTCGCGAATGGTGTAGTCGTCCTGGCTGCGTGCGTCGTCGAGCTCCTGTCGCTGGACGTAGATCGGACTGCCGGCGAAGAGGTGGTTGCCACCGCAGTGGTCGAAGTGCAGGTGGGTGTTGACGACGATGTCGATGCCGGCGAGGTCGAAGTCCTGCTCGCTCAGCGGATGGACGCGTGGATCCATGTCGGCTACGAGCGGGTGCAGCTCGGTGAAACCGGTGTCGACCAGCACGCGCCCAGCCGGATGGTCGATGACGTGCACACAGACTGGCATCAGCTCGCCCTCGGCGAGCAGGTCGGCAACGTGCACTGGCGTGACAGTGATCGAGGCGCTCATCGCTTCCCGAAGCCGGGGAGGGCCGCGGCCTGCTCCATCCACGAGGCCAACTGGCGTTCGTCGATGTCGTCCAGTGATTCGAGGTCCACGCCGCGCGAATCCTTGCCCATCCCGATCGGCGTCACCGGCGGAACCGGCGAAAGTGACGTGCCGCGCCCGAAGGTGAGCTTGACGTGCCCCGCGAAGCCGCCGCACGAGAAGCACCAGCCGTCGCCGACGCCGTACCAGGCGATGCCCCACTTCACGCTGCGCTGCAGGGCCGGCAGGGTCTCGGCCGCCAGGGCATCGACGCGCTCGGCGATGGAGCGCTGGGGCTCCGGCAAGGTGCCGATGTAGGCAAAGACCGGCTTGTCGCCGACCGCGGCCTTCGCGGGGCTTGCTCTGCCAGTCATGGCGGCCGGCAACGTCGTCAGGACGTTGCTTTGCTCCGCCGTTCCTTTGGTGGGTTTGCCGGCCTTCGGCGTCGGGTCGGTCGATGCCTCGACCGAGTCCGTGCCGGGCCGGCCTGGAGTCGACCTCGGCTTCTTTCCGTTGTCAGGTGACGTCATCGTTGATCCCCGCGGACAGTAGGACGGAGAAGGTGAGGCACCGGTTGGTGAATGGATCGGTCGCGGTCGGCTTGGCGCCATCGCCGCGCCTCGACTCTACCTCGGAGACCGAGCAACGGTAGCGACGCTGGGTGAGGCCGGCCATCGGCGCCTGACCAGGGACGCGGCCCGCTATCGGAGTACTTCCCCGGTTGGACGTGATCGCTCCTTGACGCGGCCGTCGGGCGGGGAGGAGACCCCGGCAGGGTATGAACCCTCGGAATCAGCGATGGTTGAGGTCCTGCGAGCCCGACCGCACCCTCCGGCTACAGACGGCGCCGGGGCGTTGCTCTAGTATTCCGCGCCGTGAAGCAGTGGCGTCAACTCGCGGCAGGATTCGGTGGCACCATGGCTGTGCTGGCGATCGTCTTCGTCATGGCCATCCAGCTTGGTTTCGGGCGCGCGGCCCCCACCCCAACCCCGATAGCCCAGGCAACGCCGACCCTCGGGCCCGCCACGGCGCGGCCCACCCCGTTCGTGCGGCCGACGCCGATCGCCGCCAGCGCGACCCCGCGCCGGAGCGCGAGCCCCCGCTTGACCGCGAGCCCGAGCGCAAGCGCTACCGCGAGCGCAAGCGCAAGCGCAAGCGTTACCTCGATCCCGAGCGGAAGCCCCGGCGTGAGCGCGAACCCCAGTTCGAACGCGAACCCGAGCGCGAGCGCTAACCCCCGAGGCACCCCGAATCTCGCGGCCGTCGCATTCGGGGGTGGTCTCTGGGTTACCGTCGGTGCTCGTGGCACCCTGCTGACCAGTTCCGACGGAATCTCGTGGACGGAGCGGTCGAGCGGCTTCAGGACTTCGGCAATCGCGGGCGTCGGTTACGGCCATGGCGTCTGGGTCGCCGTCGGGACTGACGGCAAGCTCGCGACGAGCCGCGACGGTGTCACGTGGACGCTCCGGTCGAGCGACCTTGCGACCGACCTGACCGACATCGCCTACGGCAGCGGGACGTGGGTCGCCGTAGGGGCGAGCAGTGGCCTGTCGACAAGCGTCGACGACGGCGCCACCTGGTCGGCGCAGACGACAAGGTTCGGGGGCGACATGTCGAGCATCGGATACGACGGGAACATGTGGGTCGCGGTCGGCACGGACGGCAAGGTGTCGACCAGCACCGACGGTGTCACCTGGGGTCGGCCGAGCGACAGCTTTGGCGGCGCTGACATGTCGAACGTCGGCTTCGGCGGCGGTTTGTGGGTAGCCGTCGGCGCCGACGGCCGCCTGTACACGAGCCCGCCCGGCAAGGCGCCGTGGACGTTGGCTCGCTCGTGCTGCGGTACGACGGACCTCACCGGCGTGGCCCATGACGCCGCCGGCGATCTCTGGCTCACCGTTGGTGACGGCGGGAAGATGTATACGTCCAGGACCGCCACGACGACACCGTGGTCGTCGGTGGCGAGCAGCGGCTTCGGCACGATCGACATAGCCGCTGCCGCCAGCGACAACAACAAGCACTGGGTGGCCGTCGGCCAGGGCGGCCACATCTGGACGAGCGCGGACGGCACCACATGGACGTCGGTCTCCTGAGCTTCGGAGGCGCGATGCGCCGCACGGTCTCGGCGCGTGGTCGAGCCGGACCGGCCGATAGACCCGAGGGCTGAGCGGCCGCGCGCTACGGCCTGGGGTGGGCTTCGAAGAAGTCGAGCACGGCGGCACCGAACGCATCGGAGATCGTCGGCATATGACCGCCGTTCGGGATCGTCCATAGCTCGGCCGCCCCGCCGGGTCGGCAGCCTGCCCAACGCGTGACGGCAGTCTCGGCCGGCCCGTTCGCCCCCCGAAGATCGGCGTCGACGTCGACGTGCTCATCGGCGACCGAGGATCTCCGACAGCCGTCGTACCTCGCCCAGTCTGCGACGGAGGCATCTGCGCCTGGATACGCGACCCTGCGCCGCCCCGAACCGACGTCGAGCGTTCCGCCCTCGTAGCGGACCGTCTTATCGGCGGTGCCATGGATCTCCAGGACAGCAACGGGCGCGGTCGGCGCGCAATCGGCTGCGTGGATGTAGGTCGCTCCTGCAAGGCTCGCGATGGCGGCGATCTGGTCGGCGTGCGCGCAGGCCATCGCATAGCTCATGAACGCGCCATTCGAATGACCGATCAGGTCGATGCGATTCGGATCGACCGCGAACGTCCCCTGGATCTCGCGGATGACGCTGGACAAGTACGTTTCGTCGTCGACGTCGGATCGATCCAGATCGCAGCACGCGTCGGTCGCATTCCAGAACTCGTGTCCGTGGCTATCGCGTGTGCCTTCTGGATACGCATACAGGTAGCCGCGTCGAGCGGCCTCCTTTCCAAGGTGAAGGTAGGCGTCCTCGTCGCGGCCGGAGGAGCCGTAACCATGGAGGACGAGAAGCAGCGGTGCAGGCTTGGCGGGGTCATATCCCGGAGGGACGTGGACGACCACGGGCCGATCGCCGCCGACGATCGCATCGGTAAGGTGCGGCGCGGCCGGGGAGGCCGACGGTCTATTCGTAACAGCCGACGCGCCCGGGGAGGGGGAGCGGCTACTGGCGACAGTCGACGCACCGGCGGAGGCGGACGGTCTTGGCGATACGGTCAACGGAGTCCCGGACGGGGAGGGTCCATTCGCACCCGCCAACGGGGCGGCGGAGGCGGACGGTCTGATCGGCGCCGTCGTCGGTCGAGGCGAGACTGTCGCATCCGAGGCAGACGGTGTGGCCGCGGCTGGTGTATCGGTCGCGGTAGCACCCGTACAGCCGATGACCAGCACGGCAGACAGCGCCAGGACCGCTCGGATCGTCTTCAAACCTACGTGAATCATGTCCCTATCGTCGATTGCACGTGGCGCGCGAGCCGCCACCGTTCCGGGCCGTGACGTCCCAGAGAATCGTCCAACGAGTCCACGGAACTCTGCTGGCAAGGCTCAAGTCCCTTGTCCCGTAGGGTACTTACGTTACGGCCAAAGGCCGCGTGGGCTCAATGCCCCAAACGGCGCCGTGTCGGCGGACGATGGTATCCGGGGCCGGCCGGGCCCGTTGACGCGTCAAAGCGAGCAACTTCTGGCCTCAAGTTCTCAAGAGTCGCGGTAGCGGCCGGTTCGCCGCCACCAACCCGCAAGGGCGCGGCAAGCGCGCGGCAAGGATGGCGCGCCAGTGTGTCAGTCGGCCCCGGACGCGGGGCCGTGACGCTATTCGGAGGTGCCCATGCCATGACGCGCACGACGACCAGCTGTGCTCTGAGCAAGAGGTGATGCATGCGACGACTCATTGCGATCCTGGTGGCGATGGCCGCGCTGGCGGCGTTCGTCACGCCCGCGGCGGCGGTCCAGCCGACACGAACCCCGGGGAACCTGGAAGGGTTCCTGCTCGAGGGGCTCTGCGGCTTTGACGTGCAGCTCGATTCCATCGTTGACCGATCTTATGCCGTGGACTACTACGACCGGAATGGCAACCTGCTCCGAACGCAATACCACGGCAGCATCGTGGTCCGGCTGACGAATACCGATACCGGCTCGTCCATCGATCTCAACGTCGGCGGCCCGGCGCGCGACACGTACAACCCGGACGGGACCATCACCACGGTCTTCCTGGGCCTCGGCCTGCCGCTGGTCACGAATACAAACGCGACCCGGGGGAGATTCGAGTTCACCTTCTCGCCCGACTTCTCCGAGGTCATCAGCGTGGGTGACGCCCACGGGTTCAGCAAGGACATATGCCCGATGCTGGCCTGACCGGCCGATCGACGCCGATCGCGGGAAAGACGTCGGCCGGGCCCCCCGTCCCGGCCGAAAGGCGACCACGTCGCGCAGCCGCTCGGTTCAGCTCACCTCGGCACGGATCGCTTCGAGGTCCAAGGCCCGTCCCGCACGACGGGCCTCCTCGAACACGGCGCGACCAACGGCTGCCTCCGCCCGCGCGGAAACAGACTCGACTTCGGCGGGATCCCAGAAGCTGATGCGCGTCTCGGCTCGTACCCGCTCCGCCATCCCAAGCATGCGCGCAGCGGCCTCTGGCTCGGCATCCACGAGCGCCGCCGCAACGCCCGCCAGCGCGTTGACGAACACGATCCGGACCCCGAGGGCGGCAGCGTCCCGGGCGACACAGCGGTACTGGCTGCCCGCCTCGGCGCTCCGGCCCGCGAGGAGGAGCGCTCGGGCCTCCATCTCATCGGTCTCCACAGCCCACCCCATCGGCAGGTCGAACGTTCCTTCCACCTGCCGGATCTCCTCGAGCAGCGCCAAGGCCGCATCGGCATCTCGGCGGCGGAGGTGCACCTCCGCCAGTGCGGAAAGTGAATGCGCGAGCCCCTCGGGATCCTCGAGGCGCCGCCTCCGGATGCCCAACGCCTCATCCACGGCCGCCTTGGCCTCGTCCACCTGGCCCATGGCCGCCAGCGACGCCGACATGTCGTCGAGCAGCGTGGCCAGTCGGTCCTCGTTCCCGGCAGCACGGGCAAGCGCCACCGCCTCTCGGCGGAGCGTGACCGCGCGGGGATGGTCGCCGGACCAGCGCGGATACTCGGCAAGCAGCAGGAGGCTCCGCCCCCGTTCCTCGACGTCATCCGGCCCGATCAGGTCCACCAGGGCCTGCGCCCAGCGTTCGCCCTCTTCGAGCGCCCCGACCATCAGCCAGTAGATGCCCACCCCCAGGACGAGCGCCCGCACCGACGGCAGATCACCCGCGGCGAACGCGTGGTCGAATGCGCGGCGCAAGTTGTCGCGCTCCCGGGCACACATCTCCATCCACGGCGCCCCACCGGGCGATCCGTCTCCACCCGATGGCATCATCTCCACGAAATGCGTGGCGTGCCGGTCGCGGAGAGCGGCGGTCTCCCCGTGCCGCTCCGCCTCCTCCGCCGCGAACTCGCGAAGCGTCTCGAGCATGGCCCACCGGCCATCGTTACGGCGCAGGAGGCTCTTGTCCACGAGCTCCATGAGCTGCTCCAAGCTCGCACCTGCCACGTGGCCGGCGGCCGCCGCGTCGAAGCCGCCGGCGAAGACGGACAGCCGGCGGAAGGCCGTCCGGGTCGGATCCGGCAGCAACTCATAGCTCCAGGCAATGGTGCTATGCAGGGTCCGATGGCGGGACGGCGCATCCTGGCGCCCGTCGCGCCGCTGGGCCGCGGGGCCGGTGATCTGGACCAGCAGGTCCCCCGGCCCGAGCACCCGAACCTGCGCCGCCGCGATCTCGATCGCCAGAGGCAGATGATCGAGCCGCATCACAACGTCGGTGACGGCCGGCCGTGGGCTCCCAGCGGCGGAGAGACTCGCGCGCTCGCTGCACGAACAGCGCGGCCGCGTCTGGCGGGGCAAGTGGCTCCACCTCGAACAGCTGCTCACCCTCGACATGCAGCGGCACCCGACTGGTGACGAGCACGTGAAGGCCAGGGCACTGCCGCACCAGCTGGCTCACGAGTGGCGCGGCGCTCACGATCTGCTCGAAGTTGTCGAGGACCAGGAGCATCCGTCGATCGCCGATCACGTCGGCCGGCCGATCTCCGCCGCCGGTCTCGCGCCCGATGGTCCCGAGCACGAGGTGCTCGTCGCGGACTGGTGCCAAGTCGACGAACAGCGTGCCGTCGGGATGCGCCGCGGCTGCCCGCGCCGCCGCGTCGACCGCGAGGCGGGTCTTCCCGACGCCACCCGGGCCAACGAGCGTCACCAACCGACGGCTGCCGAGGAGCGCGACGATCTCTGCTACGTCCTCGTCGCGCCCGACCAGGGCGGTGAGCGCCTGCGGGAGGCGAACCCGTCGCTCGTCACGGGCGACCGGCGGAGGTGGGTCGAGGATCGGATCCTGGCGCAGCACCTGGCCTTCGAGCGCCTGCAGGTCAGGCGACGGATCGATCCCAAGCTCGTCACGGAGGAGGTTGCGGAGCGTGTGGTAGGCGGCGAGTGCGTCTGCCTGCCGGCGTGATCGGTACAGCGCCAGGATGAGCAGGCGCGAGAGGCCCTCGCGGAGAGCGTGGCGGGCCACGAGCATCTCGAGCTCGTCCACTACCTCTGCGTGCCGGCCAAGCCGAAGGTCGATCTGGATCCGCTCCTCGAGGACGGTGAGCCGCAGGTCGTCGAGCCGGTGGGCGTGGGGCGCGACGAACGGCTCGCCGCGAAGGCCGCTCAGCGCCGGTCCGCGCCACTCCCTGAGCGCGGCGCCGAAGTCGTCGCGTGCCGTCGTCCAGTCGCCACGCCGCACGGCCCGTCGAGCACGAGCAACGAGGTCCTCCACCACCGCGACGTCCAGCTGCCCGGCCTCAACCGCCACTTGGTAGCCCGATGCCCGGGTGACGATGGCGCCGGCCGGCAGCTCGCGGCGGAGGCGCGAAATGTGGGCCTGGAGGGATTCGCGGGCCGCCGGGGGCGGCTCCTCCCCCCACACAGCCTCGATCAACTCGCGGCTGGCGACCGCTTGGCCGGAGTGGAGGAGCAAGTAGGCGAGGATCGCGCGGCGGCGCGGTGCGGCGATGCGCAAGGGGTCGTCCGTCATCGCCCGTTGCCTCCACCGGGCCCAGCAGCCGGTAGCGCATGGCTTCCCTCCGGCATCTAACGGATCAGACGTGCGGCGCGACGCCTTCGGCGAGCTGCTGCATGACCTCGACCTGGTCGCCGTACTCGAGCAGCGGCAAGTGACTGCGCGCCACGAACTCGACCGCGACCGGGACCTGTCGCCGGACCTCGAGCAGCGCCTCGACCAGCTGATCCGTCGTGCCCGCATGCGTGGTCCGCCGCGATAGCAGCCTCTCGTCGTCGCCCTCGAACGGGGGAGGGGAGGCCGCCGGGAGCGACCGCGTCGCCGAGGCCTCCATGTCCGAGTACTTCCAGTTCAGGCCCCAGACGGCATCGCGGTACCGGGCGAGCGCGTCGGCCCGCGATGCGCCGGGCAGCAGGATCGAGTAGTGGATGAACCGGAAGGTCGCGGGATCGCGACCGGCCTGCTCGAGCTCATCGAGCACCCACCCGACCTGCTTGCCGAACTCCTCCGCCGGTGCATTCGAGAAGATGCCGTCCGCGAGGCGAGCGGCGCGGCGGATGGCCGGCTCGGCGCCACCGCCGATGAGGATCGGGATCCGCGTCGATGGCGTGGGGCGCACCGCGAGAGTCGGGAGCTGGTAGACCGAGCCCTCGTGGGTGAACGGCTGACCACTCCATGCCTGCGGCAGGATCTGGAGCGTCTCCTCCATCGCCGCGCCGCGACGGCGCATGTCCGCGCCGAGTCCTGCGTACTCGACCTCCGACCACCCGAGCCCCAGGCCGAGTACGAGTCGCCCGTGGCTCAGCAGCTGGACCGTCGCCGCGTCCTCCGCGAGGCGCAGCGGGTGATGCATCGGCGCGAGGATGACTCCGGTGCCGATCTCGATCCGTGACGTTGCCTGGGCGAGGGCCGCGCTGACGACCAGGAGCGAGGGCATGTAGCCGTCATCGACGAAGTGGTGTTCGGTCGTCCAGACCGAACTGAAGGCGAGCCGCTCGGCCTCGACGGCCAGGCGGACGGTGTCGTCGTAGGCACGCGTCCAGTCCGACTCGCCCGGTCGAACCTGGGCGCTGAGGAGTCCGAATCCAATCGTCATGCCGGAAAGGCTACCTCAGTGTCGCGTGCGATCCCTGGCGATTCTTCGCCCGGACCGGCGAACGGCCATCTCCGTTCATCGAGGAGCGGCGCCACCTCAACGATCGTCAGTGGACGGTGACCACGCGGTCCCTGAGGAGGGGAATGGCGAGGTCAGCGTGTTTGCGACGCGCCATCGAGCTCCTCGATCGTCGCCTCCGACGGCGCCCGCGCGGCGCTCAGCCGGCTGGCGACCGCCTCGGCCTCTCGCATGACTCGCAGCACGTTCCCGCCGGCGATGCCCCGGACCTCGTGGTCCGAGTAACCGCGCCCGAGCAGCTCGGCGATCAGGTACGGAAAGCGTGACACGTCCTCCAGCCCCGTCGGCAATAGCTCGCCGCCGTCGAGGTCGGAACCGATGCCCACGTGCTCAACGCCGGCCTTCGCGGCGAGGTGATCGATGTGGTCGGCCACCTGGCCGATGGTCGCCGCGGGCGGCGGGTTCGCGGCGATCCAATCCCGGCGAGCGGCGTGGAGCTCCTCGGCGGACGCGTCCGGGTGATCACGCTTGTAGGCGTCCATGAGGGCCATCGCGGGCTGGACGTGGCGCGCAACCTCCTCCGACACGAACTGCGAGAGGAACACCGCCATCACCACGCCGCCGTTGCCGGTGACCTGGCGCAGGATGTCGTCGGGGACGTTGCGTGGATGCGGGTTGACCGCATACGCACCCGAGTGCGAGAAGACCACGGGCGCCTCGGCGACCTCGAGAGCCGCCGACATCGTCGACGGGGCGACGTGACTGAGGTCGACCAGCATGCCGAGCCGGTTCATCTCGCGGACCACCTCGCGCCCGAAGGCGGTCAGTCCGCCGTGCTGCGGCTCGTCGGTCGCCGCGTCGGCCCAGCGCGTCGTGTTCCAGTGCGTCAGCGTCATGTAGCGCACGCCACGCGCGAAGAACGTCCGAAGGATCGGCAACGAGCTCGCGATCATGTACCCGCCTTCCAGGCCGAGCAGCGACGCGATCCTGCCGCTCGCGAAGACCGTCTCGACCTCGTCCGCGGTCGTCGCTCGCCCGAAGACGTCCGGGTAGCGACCGGCGAAGCCGTCGGCGATGTCGAGCTGCTCGAGCGCCATCGGCAGCGCACGCTCTTCCGGCAGGTCAGCGGGGACCCACACCGACCAGAACTGCCCGCCGACCCGACCCGCACGCAATCGTGGGATGTCCGTGTCGAGCCCCTCGACCGGCTGCCGCAGGTCGACCGACGAGACGCCGATCCCTCCGACCTTGCTGCGAAGCGCCATGGCCAGGTCGTTGTGGCCGTCGATGAGTGGCGCCGATGCGAGCAGCTCGAGGGCGCGATCGATAAGCGGCTGTGGGTGGTTCGTCATCGCGGCAGGGTAGGGGACGGGGCCCCGTTCCTCAAACGTCGGCCCGCGCAGTTCCGGTCGCGGCCGTCATAGGTCAAGCAGGTCGAGCAGCGCCGTCGTCGTCAGGCCCGGTCGGCGCCTAGGAGCCGAATGGGCGCGTCGTGGTCCTCCCGCGTAACGTGTGAGGGCCCTCCCGCGTCGTAGTCCCGGCGGCCGAGTCGACACCCTCGGCTGTACATCTTCGCGTTGACGCGTGAAGATGTCCCGAGCGGCCGGGACGAATCCCGCGCCGACAAACGCTAGAGCCTTTGATGACCGACCTGCCCAACCCCCGACCCGACGGGTCTGCCAACCCCACCAGAGCCGACATCGAGACGCCCGCAGGCGATCCCGAGCTCGCGGCGCTCGTCGGTCGCTACACACCGTCGGACGACGGCGACCCCTCGCTGGCCGCCCTCGTGAGCGTCGATCCCGTGCCGGTGATGCCTCTCGCTCCCGCAGTCACCGACTGGCAGCCCCCGGCACCGCCTCGGCGGCGACGGTCGTTCGCCCTCCGCTTCGGCCTCGCGTTCGTGTTCGGCTTCGTGCTCGCGATCGGCGTCGGCGCCGGCGCCCTGTATGCATGGGACCAGCAGTACGACGGCCGGGTCCTGCCCGGCGTCCGCGTCGGCAGCATCGAACTCGGCGGGCTCACCCGCGAGCAGGCGGCCGCGGAGATCGCGAACGCCTATGCGTGGCTCGGCAACGGTCAGATCACGCTCACCGGCCCGGACGGCAAGACGACGACCATGAGCTACGCCGACCTCGGCCGTGGCGCCGACACCTCGGCGATCCTGGACGCGGCGCTCGCAGCAGGCCGCCAGGGCGAGCCCATCGTGAACCTCATCGGCGAAGCCCGGGCCGCACTCCGCGGCGTGACCCTCGACCCCGCCGTCACCGTTTCCTACGACCGCGACAAGCTGGCAGCCGCGATCGACACCCTCGACGCGACGATCGACCAGACGGCCGTGGACGCCTCCGTGTCGGCAAAGGGAGGGAAATTCACCTTCTCGCCGGCGAAGGACGGTCGCGCGGTGGACAAGGCGGCCCTGCTGACCGCCCTCGACGAGCAGCTCGTGTCACCAGGCGCCCCGACGTCGATCACGATGGCCGTGCCGGTCGTGTCGCATGGCACCCACAGTCACGACCGCAACGGCCGAGGCGGCAAAGGCCGCCGCGGAACGGATGTCCACCGACGTGGTCGTCGCCCGGGGCGAGGACACCTGGAAGATCGACGGCACGAGCCTCGCGCCGCTGGTCTCGTTCTCGACCGGCGCCGACGGCAGCATCACCCCGGTCCTTGACGAGTCGGGCCTCGACCCGATCCTCAAGGCGCTCGCCCCCAAGGTGAAGCAGACCGCAAAGGACGCGACCCTCAAGCTCGTCAAGGGGAAGGTCGTCGCCAACGGCACAAGCCGCGAGGGCCGAACGCTCGACACGGCCGGCATGAAGGCCGCGATCGTCAGCGAGGTCGCGGCCCGCCAGGGCGGCGCGGCGCCATCGCCGGTCGCCGCTGTCGTCAAGGCCGTCGCCCCGAAGCTGACCCAAGACGACGCCAATGCGATGGCTGCCCAGATGAAGCCCATCAGCTCGTTCAAGGTCTGGTACCAGATCATCGTCAACAACCACTGGGGCGGGAACATCGAGGCGCCGGCCACGAAGATCAACGGCACGGTCGTGCCGGCAGGCGGGACCTTCGACTTCTGGAAGGTCGTCGGCGACCTGCGCAAGCTCCCCGGCACGGGCCCGGGAAACGCGATCGAGAACGGCAAGATCACGGTCACGGGCGCGTTCGGCGGCGGCATCTGTACGACTTCCACGACGCTGTTCAACGCGGCGTTTCGGGCGGGCATGGTGCCGTTGGCCCGAAAGAACCACAACGAGTACATCACCCGGTATCCGGCGGGCCTCGATGCCACGGTGTTCATCAGCGGCAAGACCGTACAGACCATGAGCTTCAAGAACGACACCGAGTACCCGATCCTGATCGAGCGGATCATCACCCGCGACGGCGGCAGGCGATGGCTCACGTTCAAGATCTGGAGCGTGCCGAACGGCCGGAAGGCCACGGTCACGAACACCGTCATCCAGCACGGCCCGAAGGCGAAGGACACGACCGTCAAGGATCCGACCAAGCCCGTCGGGTACACATTCCGCAACAACGCCCCGGCCGACGGCGCCAAGGTCTCGACCACCGTGACCATCTACGACCACGGCAAGGTCCACTGGCAGAAGCGGTACTTCTCGAACTATCCAGCCGTCGACGGCGTCGTCGTGGTCGGCACCAAGACCTGACGCCGGGTCAGACCGAAGAGTCCCCGAGTTCTCGCGTCGGCTGGAGCCGTCACCGCGACCGTCGCCCTCGAATGGTTCCATGAAGCCGGCGAGCAAGAGGTCGCCGAGGCGCGCGCACTGGTCGACGCGTACCTCGAGCAGCTGATCGAGCTAGTCGTGGTCGACCTAGAGCCCCAGCAACCCGGCGCTCCTGATCGTGTCCGACCGACTGTTCATGCTCTTCGACGAGACGCTGGCCTGGTGCCGAACAGCGCCTGATATCAAACCCTAGGCGACTGATATCATCAACGAATGCAGCGAACGCAGATCTCCCTGACCGCGGACCAAATGCGACGACTGCGCGCCGAAGCCAGACGTCGGCGCGTGCCAATCGCGGCGGTGGTCCGCGAGGCGGTGGATCGTGTCGTGCCGATGGACCCAGGCGACCGACGAGCTCGCTTTGAGCGCGCGCTGAGCGCGGTCGGCCGGTTCAATTCAGGGTCAGGAGACGTGTCAGCTCGTCACGATGAGATCGCGGGCGAAACTCCTGGTGAGCCGAGTCTTCGTCGACACGAGCGCCCTGTTGACACTACTCGATCGATCTGACCCACGGCACGACGCCGCCCGCGATTGCCTCGTCGGCTTGGCTGACGCCGATCTGACGACGCATGGCTATATCGTCGCGGAGTCCCTCGCCGTGGCTCGACGACGTTTCGGAGTCGAGGGTGCGATGTCGCTGATCGACGACCTCCTCCCGGCGATCGACGTCCTTGCCATTGACCCGACACTGCATGGAGCCGCCTTGTCGCGGTACCGCAGCTCACTCCCGTCTGGGACGTCGTTCGTCGATAACGTCAGCCTCGAGATGATCTCGCGCGAGGGCATCGAGACGGCATTCGTCCTCGACGACGACTTCGCTGCGGCAGGGATCCGACTTATCCCGTGACCGCGGGCGGTCCGTAGGGGTGAACCTCCGCCCGTAGGCGGTCGCGTACACTCCCGCCCAGTCGAGCGTCTCGGCGGGCGAAGACGGAACCGGTTGCACCTTTACCAAGGCATCACGGCGCAGTTCATCGCAGACGCCACCCAGGCACGGCTCGCCAACCAGCTTGCCGACCGTTTCTTCGAGGAGTTCCGGTACCGGCCGCGCCGTCCGAGGTCACGTCCTGGCGCAACTCCCTGGGCGCCATGGCGACCGTCCTTCAGCGCGCGGACCTGCGTGACCAGGGCGTTCTTGTCGAGCTCAAGCTGCCGCTCTCCTCGAAGTGCCTCGACGTCCTGATCACCGGCTCCAACCCGAACCCGAGGCGAGACGCGCGGTCAGGCAGTCGTTGCTCGCGAGGGGAGTGCGCTCGGTGAAACCGATCACCGAGGTCTTCCCGATCGCGCTCCTGGGGGCAGGCCAATCGGTGCGGCCGCGGCACGGCTTCGGGGAGTGGCTGGAGGAACTTGCCGCACGACCCGAAGAGACCGCCAAAAGCGATCCGCCCTGGCCCTGACACGGCGGATCAGGGAGCTTGACCTCTTCGGCCAAGCTCCCTGATCGATCGACGGAACCGACCTGTGTCGGTCAGTGGCGGAGCTTCGATACGCGGACGTAGTCGAACTCGGCGACGAAGCCGCTGCCGCCCATCGCCACGAGGCCGATCCTGGCGTCACCGCCGAGGCGATGGGTCCACGTACCGCCCTTCGACCACGTCACGCCGTCGTGGCTGGTATATGCCGTGTAGCGCTCCCTGCCGCCGTACGGCCCGGTCGCAGCGTGCGAGCCCGACGTCTGCTTGACGATCCTGAGCCAGGTCCACTCGCCGGGTGGTCCCACGACGGTGTTCCCGTAACGCGGATAGCCGGCCTGGTTCGGCGCCACCTCCTTTGCGAACTCGGTCTGCCTGGTGTTCCAGATCGATACGTCGGTGAGCTTGACGAACTCGTCGTCGTTGGCCATCACGACGAGGCCGGCCTGGACGTAGTTGAAACAACAGCCCTCGGCTGGAACCGAGACGCGGACCTTCGTCTCGACGACGTAGTTGCCGGCCGGCGCGTCCTCCGTGAGGACCGAGGCATTGTTGGAGCCCTCGAACAGGTCTGCTGCCTGGGTGTCCATCCGGAGCACGCCACCGGCGACACTCCACGTGTCGGCGGCGGGTTCGCGGATCCATGACCAATCACGGTCGACGCTCGTGCCTGAGAACTCGTCCGATGGTCGACGGACGAGATGGCCGGGTCGGTCGGGTCGGACGAGGTGCACGTGGTGGGCGGTCTTCGTGCCAGGTTGAGCTGCGGGAGCGTGCTGAGGCGTGTCGGACGGACCGGCGCCGCCGTTGAGAAGGGGCCAGCCGTCGCGCCAATCGATCGCGTCCATGAGCGCCGGGCGCTTGGTGAAGCCGACGGCCCCAGCGAAGTACGGATCGTTGACGTCGACGGCGTGGTAGATCGTCCACCACTGACCGGCGTGATCCACGAAGACGGTGTTGTGGCCGGTCCCGACCCAGCGATTGCCGTTCTGTGCGATGACCGGGGTTCCGCCGGCCCGGCCGTCGGTCGGATCGCCTGACTCCTCGTTGTCGTTGAGCGGCACGCCCTCACGGTCGACGAACGGTCCGAGCGGACTCCTTGACCGCCCGACCATCACGACGTAGCCGGTGAGCGGCCCGCGACAACAGTCGGTCGCGGACGCGAACAGGTAGTACCAGCCGTCGCGGAACTCGACCTCCGCACCCTCGAACTTGTTCGCGATCCCGACGTTCGTCTGGCGTGGCCTTATCGGTGTGGAGACCGTCGGCGCTGAGCGACCGGACGCTGATCGCCGCCGAAATACGACCCGTAATACAGGTAGTTGCCATGCGCCGTCTGGAGGACGTCGGGATCGAAGACCCAACGGCGCGAATCGGGTCCACAGCAATCGGCGCCATGTGGCTCGACGACCGGCGTCGGCGAGTGCGTCCACGGCCCGGTCGGGCTGGGGCTCGTGGCGACGCCGATGGCGCTGCCGCCGCCGGGGAGTGTCGTATCCGTGACCGTGTAGTAGAGATGGTAGAGGCCGGTATCAGCGAAGTAGACGACCTCCGGCGCCCACAGACCCGCGGTCGGGGTCGCGTAGACGGGACGGTTGCCCGCGAACGCCTCGCCGACGTACGTCCAGTGGACCAGGTCCGAGGACGTCATCATCGGGATCTGGCGGAAGTTCCACCCACCCGCGGTCCGGTCCTGGTCGTTGAGCGGATCGGCGGTGCAGTACAGGTACCACAGCCCCTCACCCTTCTGGCCCTCGATGACGCTCGGGTCGGCGCAGCTCTCGACGACGCCGTCGCCCGGAACGGTCGGCGTGATCGGATTCCGATAGGTCCCGCTCGCAGCCAGGGCGGCCGGAGCCGAGGCCAGGATGGAGATGACCATCCCCGCCGCGGCCATCAACGCGAAGAGGCGACGACGTGGTGATCGACCCTGCCAGGTCGGGGTCGTGGCCGCTGCCGCCGCGGAGGACGGTGCGTTCGGTGGTCATTGGACTCTCTCCCTTTGACGACGCGTGACTGGACTGGTGGTTCAATCGACTCCCATGACGAGGCCCTCGATGTCGTGTTTCTGTGTCACCGGGGTGAGCTCGTCCACGACGTTGCAGACGAGTCGCGCCCGGACGCTCTCGGGGAGCGCTTCGTAGAAGGCGGGAGTCACCATCATGTCGTGAAGCGCAGCATGGCCCGCACCCGGGGCGTCGACGCCCAGCACGAGCACCGGGCGCGCGATCGGCGAAGGATGGGTCGTTCCGCGATGGATCGTGAGGGCCGACCGACACGAGATGTCGCCCTGCTTCGGGAACTTGCGGACGGACTCCTCGGCGTAGTGCGGCCAGGACTCCTTCGGGGGGAACATCTCGTGCGTCCAGAGCCGACCGTCGTCCCACTGGGTGCCGGGCGAGATCTCGAACGGTCCCATCTCTTCGGTCACGTCCACGCCGGTCAGGTTGAAGGCCAGGGACGTGATGCGATGGTCGCGGTAGGTCTCCGGCGGCGACGGGAAATCACGATGCCAGGGTTGGGTCTTGGCTCCCTCGAACGGGGTGTCGAATCCGAGTTCGACGATCTCATAGTCAGGCCCGAGCACGGCCTCGGACATCGCCGTGACCCACGGGTGCGTCACCAGGTCGACGAACCCGGTGATGGCCTCGGGATGGACCTCGATGTACCACCTCCGCGGCCCGCGACCGACCGCGCCACCCGGCCGCTGGATCGCCTCCCAGAACGCGCTCAGCATGTCCTGCCGGAGTTGCTCGGCCCACTCCCGCGAAAACGCGCCCGGGCGAGCGACGATCCCATCTCGGTAGAGGGTCGCCACGTCCTCTCGAACGTCCTCGACGGCGGGTGTCGGATCGGCTTCGATCATCGTGACCTCCTCGAATCGCTGGCCGGAACCCGGCTACGGAACCGGCTGTGGGTCTCCTGTCGGCCCGGCGACGGTCGCCTTGCCATCTGCGAGCGTCAGGTGATCGATCCAGACGGCCCGCTTCCCGAAGTTCCCATAGCCGACCGCGTCCTCATCCCACGCGTGATACGCAAGCCACAGCTCGCCGTCGTCGTCCTTGACGATCGATTGGTGACCGGGACCGCGCGCGCGAGCCGCGTCGGGGCCTTCGGCGGGACTCTTCAGGATCGGATTCTCCGGCGCGTCCACGTATGGGCCGGTCACTTTCTTCGCCGTCGCATAGCCGACGGCGTAGAACTCGGTGTCGTACCCGTTCGCCGAGTAGAACAGGTAGTACGTGCCGTCCTTGACCGTGAGCGTCGGAGCTTCGATCAGGCTCCCCTCCCACGACGCATCATTGACGACGCCCAGGTCCGTGACCTTTCCTGTCAGAGACAGGCCGTCGGGACTGAGTGTTTGCATGAAGAACCTGGTCGGCAGACCGCAGCAGTTCCCGTCGTTCTTCCAGATCAGCCACGCCGTCCCGTCGACGTCGACGAATGCCGTGGCGTCGATCGAACCGCCGAGGTCGGCCTGGCAGACGAGCGGTTTGTCAGAGCCATCCACGAACGGGCCCTCTGGCACCTTGGCGACGGCATGCGTGACGCATTGGCTTCCGTTCGAGTCGGGCCGCTTCAGGTCCGAATCGTGGGCCGTGTAGTACAGGACGTACCCCGCCGACGTCTTCAGGACCTCCGGCGCCCAGGTGTCGCCGGACGACCAGCCGGGAAGTTTCGGAAGCGGGTCGTCCAGCATCTCCCACGTGACGAGGTCCGAGGAGCGTGCGAGCTGGAGGTTCTGCGCCACGTCCGTCGTCGCATAGGCGTAGTAGCGGCCGCCGTCGGCGAGGATGAACGGGTCGGGAAAGTCAGCGTCGATCACCGGGTTCCGGAACAGCCCCGCCGCCAGCGACGGGCTCGGCGAGCCGGCCGCCCCGCCGGTCGCGTCGGAGCCGGAAGGCTATCGCCGATGGCTCGGCACCCAACGAGCTCCCCGCGGACGTCGGACCGACCGACCCGTTCGATGTGCTGCAGCCGACGAGGACGGCCATCAGGACGGCGACCATCGCGCACCGGCGGCTGTGCCGGTCGGGGCGACGAGTCGGCTCCATGAACGTCACTCGGATCTGGTTCGCCTACGTGTGCTCTGGCTCGATCGAGATCAACCCTTGACTCCCGCCGACGCGACGCTCTGGATCACGAAGCGCTGGGCGAGGACATAGAAGATCAGCACTGGCAGCGCGGCGACGACCGTGCCCGCCATCAAGAGCCCGTACTCGGCGCTGTACTGGCCCTGGAAGTTGACGAGCCCAGCCTGGAGGGTGCAGTGGTCGGAATCGAACGTGCAGTTGACGAGCGGCCACAGGTAGTCATTCCAGATGGCGAGGAACGTGATCACGCCGAGGGTGGCAAGCGCGGGACCCGCCAACGGCAAGACGACCGAACGGAACGTCCTGAACCGGGTGGCTCCGTCGACGTAGGCCGCCTCCTCGATCTCGACGGGGATCCCCTGGAAGAACTGGCGCATGAAGAACACACCGAAGACCCCCGCGAGGTGCGGGAGGATGTAGGCCGGAATGGTGGCGAGACCGACCTCGGGTACCACGTTGCCGATCTGGAGGACGATCAGGAACTGCGGAACCAGGAACATGACCGCCGGCAGGAGAAGCGTGGCGATCAGCAGACCGAACAGGATCCGCTTGCCCGGGAAGTCCATCCGAGCGAAGGCGTACCCGGACATCGAGGTGAGGATCACGACGAGGAAGGTCCCGATCGAGGCGCTCAGGAGGCTGGTCACGAACCAGCTGACGACCGGGAAATCCGACCCGAAGATCGTCTCGAAATTCTCAAGGCTTGGGTTCTGCGGGATCCACCCAGTGTCCGTGAACACCTCGGCCCCTGCCTTGAGCGATGTCGAGATCATCCAGACGATCGGCGCGACAAAGAAGATCGTCAGGAGAGCGAGGACGGCGATGGTCGCCAGATTCCCAGGCTTCATCCGCCAGCGCCGCGGCGTGGTCGCGGCCTTTTGTCGGGGGGCGATGACGAGCTCGAGGTCCTGGGCCATGACTAGGAGTCTTCCGAGCGGAAGATGCGGAAGTTGAAGATGCTGACCACGACCATCATCGCCGCGACGATGAGGCCCATGGCAGCCGCCTGACCGAGCTGGAACTGACCGCCGTTCGTGAACCCGGTCTCATACATGTAGAGGAGCGCCGTCCGCGTTTCGTTGCCCGGCCCGCCGCCGGTCATGATCTGGGATTGGCCGACCATGTTGAACGACGCGATCACCTGCAAGGTGATGACGAGCAAAAGGATCGGTCGGAGGCTGGGGACCGTCACGGCCCTGAACTGCTGCCACTTGTTCGCACCGTCGATCGACGACGCCTCGTAGAGGTCGGGTGCGATCGCCTGGAGCCCGGCGAGCAGGATGATCGTATTGAAACCGACGGTCCACCAGAGAGTCGCGGTGTTGATCGAGAACCAGGCCAGCGGATTCGTCGTCAGCCAGCTGACATTCTCGATCCCGAAATTCGCCAGGAGGATCGTCACCAAGCCTGACTGGCTGTTCAGGAGCCACCACCAGAGCAGCCCGATGACGCCGATCCCAAGTGTCCACGGGGCGAAGAAGATCGCCCGGAAGAAATTCCGGCCGGGGAACTTGCCATTGACCAGGATCGCCAGCCCGAGACCGGCGCCGACGAGCAGCGGGGTGCTCATCAGGACGAACAGGATCGTGTTCCAGACGCCATTCCAGAAGACCGGGAAATGGTAGTCGTCGGGATTCAGCAGATTCTGGAAGTTCTGGAGCCCGATGAACTGCGCATCCCCTCCGAACGTGTAGTCGGTCATCGCGATGTACAGGTTGTAGAAGAAGGGCAGCCCGATCATGAACATGAAGAGCAGGAAGTGCGGCAGCAGGAAGAAATAGCCCGAATACCACTTCTCGCCGATCCTGCGCATGGTCGGGGCGGCGACGGCGGGGGTGCCCGGAACGGGAGGCGGCGCTGCGGCAACCGTCATGGTTGTACTCCCGATGCGACGGCGGGCAGGCCCGAGGAGGTGGGCTTGCCGCGCCGTCGGATGTAGATCAGAAGCCGTACTTCGCCTTATTGGCGACGAGCTGCTTCGTGGTGTTCGCGGCCGCCTCGTCGAATGCAGCCTTCGCGTCCTTCTTGCCGGTGACAGTGGCGACGGCAGCCTGACCAGCGCCCTGCGGGCCGAACAGCGCGTCACCCGCAGCCGGGATCGGCGGGAAGAACCGTGCATCGGGTTGCGACGCCGCTATCGCGGAGACGGCCGGGAGTGCTTTGAACTCGGGGGAGTTGACGACTGACTGACGGGCCGGGATCTGGCCTGCCTTCGCCCACTCGAGCGAGTGCTCTGAGATCCACGCGATGAAGTACTCGGCGCCCTGCTTCTCGTCCGCCGACATCTCGGTCGTCGTGATCCCCATGTGGTGCGAACCGGACCAGACGCCTGTGCCGAAGAGCTTCGGGACCGGACCCGCGCCCAAGTCGGCCTTGAGCGCCTCCATGTAGCCGTTCGTTTCCCAGATGCCGGAGAAGACCATCCCGTTCTTGCCCTGCTTGAACGCGGCGATCTCCGCGTCGCTCTCAGTGCCCTTGGGCGAGATGCCCTGATCGACGAGGCTCTTCCAGAAGTTGGCTGAATTGATGCCGGGCTGGCTGTTGATCAGGGACTGGGTGTAATCGGCATTGGTCCACTGGCCGCCGCCCTGGTAGAAGGCCGTTGCCCACTCGATGCCGAGCAGGAAGTTCGCGCCGCCCCCGCCCTGGACGACCAGGAAGCCCGGGACGCCGGCCTTGTCGGTGATGGCCTTGGCGGCCGCGACGAATTCGTCCTTGTTGGTGGGAGGCTTCTCCGGATCGAGGCCCGCCTTCGTGAACAGCGCCTTGTTCCAGTAGAAGCTCAGCAGGTGCGTGTCAAGCGGCACGCCATATCGATGATCCTTGTAGAGGCCGTTCTTCCAGACTTCCTCCGTGAAATCGTCGCCGGTCAGCCCGAGGGTCGTGATGA